>DATNLE010000243.1:0-2122 GCA_035603035.1 Candidatus Acidiferrales bacterium
CCGTCGCGGAGAGCGTCAGCCGGAGGCGGTACCTCCAATAGGACCAGAAGCTCGCGGCGATGACTGCTATCAGCGCGGCCGCCGCGAACCATTTCCACCAGCGGAGAAGAGATGGCCGTGATTCCGCGGCTTTCGCTTCGGTTGGAAACTCCACGCCCACGGGTCGCGCATCGGTTTTTGAAGTTTCGGCCGCAGCCGCCTGCGGCGTGGCGATATCTGTTGCCTCGACGACCGTGACGCGCGGCGCGAACTGATATCCCTTTCGCGCAATGGTGACGATTAAGCGGTTATCTTCCGCGTTGTCATCCAGCGCTTTGCGCAAATGCGAGATGTATTGCGTCAGATTCCCTTCTTCTACGAACGTATCGCCCCACACGGCTTGCAGCAATTCCTCCTTAGTAACCAGACGGTTGGGGTTTTGAACCAGAAAGAACAGCACGTCGAAAGCTCGGGGAGTGAGAGAAACGGGTGAATCCGCGGAAGACAGCGTGCGCCTGGCTGGATCGAGCACAAACTGTTCGAAACGATACAAGTTGCTCATAGAAATCTGGTTAGCCTGGTTGGCTCATCGGGCCATTCAGAGTTTTTCATCATTTTTCACAGTTTTCTGAAGGACTTCCCAAAGCCCCACCTTGAGAATATGTCCGTAGGGAACTTAGGATTCTCTCATGACATCTTCGGAGATGAATCGAAAAGGTGCCTGCGGGACGAAAAGGCCTCCGACGGATAGCCGGACACAGATCAGCGTGCAGTTTCAAATGGAGTTCGTATGCTGAAGATTCAGAGAAAGGCGAATGGGAAGATCATTTTCACCCTGAGCGGTCGAATCGAGGCAGAGGATATTGACGAATTGCGCAGGCTGCTTGAGTTGGAAAACGCCGACAGCCACATCGCCTTGGATTTGAAAGACGTAACACTCGTGGACCGCGATGCAATCAAGTTTCTGGCTGATTGCGAAACGGGCAGCATCAAGCTCGAGAATTGTCCGCCTTACGTCCGTAAATGGATTGAACGAGAAAGTGGACGGCCGCGGGGAAAAAAAACCATGAATGCTCGCAGGGACAAACTGCGAACAGAG
Organism: Candidatus Acidiferrales bacterium; assembly: GCA_035603035.1. Taxonomy (GTDB): domain Bacteria; phylum Acidobacteriota; class Terriglobia; order Terriglobales; family Acidobacteriaceae; genus Sulfotelmatobacter. Next base: position 1,079 of record DATNLE010000243.1, read on the forward strand.
GAGTAAGGCGATGGGCTTGAATAGTCTCACCTATCCTCTGCAATACCAGAACCTAAGGCCTGATACCGACATGGAGATCACGCTTGATATCGACCGAATCGACCAACCCGTGGACCCGGAGGCCGGTTTCGCGGGGATCATTGGAAGAAGTTCGGGTCTTCGCCACGTGCTGCAGATGGTCGAAACCGTCTCCGGCGGAGATTCGACCGTGCTGTTGCTAGGCGAGACCGGCACGGGCAAGGAACTCATCGCCCGCGCCATTCACCGTCACAGTCCTCGCACCGATCGGCGATTTGTAAAACTCAATTGTGCCGCCATCCCCACCGGGCTGCTCGAAAGCGAACTGTTTGGGCATGAGCGGGGCTCGTTCACCGGCGCGATCGCACAGAAGATCGGCCGGCTCGAGCTTGCCCATCAAGGTTCACTATTTCTCGATGAGATTGGCGACATTCCTCTTGAACTCCAGCCGAAGCTTCTTCGGGTCCTGCAGGAGCGGGAATTTGAGCGCCTGGGAAGCACGCGCACACAAAAAGTTGACGTGCGCATTGTGGCCGCGACTCATCGTGACCTGGAAGGAATGATCCTGGAGAAACAGTTTCGCAGCGACCTCTACTATCGAGTGAATGTTTTTCCCATCCGTGTTCCGCCCCTGCGCGAACGTCCGGAAGATATTCCGCTGTTGGTGCAGCATTTTGTGCAGGAAGCCACACAACGAATGGACAAGACGATTGACACGATTCCATCGGAAACAGTGGAGGCTCTGATTGAGTATCGATGGCCTGGCAACATCCGGGAGCTGGAAAACATCATTGAACGCGCTGTGATTTTAAGCCCCGGTCCGGTGCTGCGGCTTTCGCCCCGGGACTTGAAATCTCGGCTCACGCCCGGTCACGACACAGACCGCCATCAAACCCTGGAAGAGGTCCAGCGCAGTCACATCCTGGAAACACTGAAGGAGACCCGATGGGTTCTCTCCGGACCCAACGGTGCCGCAGCCCGCTTGGGATTGAACCGCTCGACCTTGTACTTCCGGATGAAAAAGCT
>DATNLE010000261.1:0-2627 GCA_035603035.1 Candidatus Acidiferrales bacterium
GGAGGTCCGTACGCCGACGGACCGCAAGGAACGTAGAGCGGACAACCGGGTTGGGTTGATTGCAGGCCAAATGAGTCTATGAAGTCGGTAGGGTTGTTATACCCGTACTCGTAGAAATTCAGACCGCCCCCAAAGCCCGACGGGTCCTCGCTGGAGAACCTCCCTGCGCTCGGATCGTAATAACGGGCCCTGTACTCGTAAATTCCGGTCTCAAAATCAAACTCTCTGCCGGTGTACTGGAACGGATTAGTGAGGGTTCCGGTGGAAGCAGTCAATTTTCCGAACGAATCGTAAGCGTAGGTGTTGACCAGTGCGCCCGCCGCATTGCTAAGAGAAGAAACTGACCCTAGTCCATCCTGCTGGTAGTAGGAAGTTGTTCCGGCCCGGAGCATCGAGAGTGGCTGGTCGGTTGCGTCATCTTGCGTATATCGTGCGAGGACGTTTCCTGCATTGTCCAGCTCCTCGTTGACATTCGCGCCGTCATAGAGGTAGTTGGTGGTGCCAAGCGGGCCCGACTTCTGGATGCGTCTGCCGAAGGGATCGTATTTGAACGTCGTCGTTCCGCCATTTGTGCCGGGCACGACCGCCTGCGTCAGCCGGTTCTCGAAGTCCCAGGTGAAGGAGCGGCCTTGGGCGTCGGAGAGGGTATTACCGTTTGCGTCTATTACTATCCCCAACACGGTTTTCGCCCACCATTGCCCGCTAACCTGATGCGTTTCCGAGCACTTAGCCCACATCGCGTTGACATAAAGTGCGCGATTTGTCGAAAAAATCCCCTGATGCGTTTTTTGATCCCTAACCGCGTTTGCCCCGATGCGGTGTTCCGACGCGAAGGCAGCGAAAGGCACAGCTAAAGAAAAATTCTCTGCCTTCGTCGTGAGAGCAGGGATTCGTTCTTCGGCTGTGGCGGCCATCACTGCTGATTGTAGTCAGCAGAACATGGCGCACAGAAGTGACTTTGGAGACGCACGCCCAGGTACGTCAGGCCAGTTTCCAGTGGACGGAAAAAACCTGTCAAGAGGATTCTGCGATTTTGGAAAGATTTTTTCAGTACGCGGGGATATACGGATTATGTATATGCGATCAGCTTAGAGCCGGACCACTGACAGGCCGGGGATCATCTGGAAGTGCTGCACGTTGAGCGTAGCCACGTCGAAGCCGAGATAGAGGGCCGTGGCCCCGATCACGAGGTCCTCGAAGGCGATGACATTGCCTTGGGCGGCCTGTTCGCCCTCGATACGTCCGGCCAGTTGCGCGATCTCCAGCGTCACTGGATGAACGATCAGATCGTGAAAGGCTCCCTCGGCGAAGACGCGCCGCCGTGCGCGGTCGGCTTCGGTTCTGGCCCGGTAGATGCCGTGCGTCAGTTCCACAACGCTGATCGCCGAGAGCGCCACGTCGATCTCGCCATGCGTGGCCCGTACCTGACGGAGGATGTCTTCGACGGCCTCGCCACGGCGTTCGCTTGCGATGAGGATGCTGGTATCGAGGATCAAGCCCAAGCGGTCACTTCCATGCCGACGTGTCGCGGGGCTTGCGGTTGCGGATGATCTCTTCCATGTCGGCGGCGTACTCGGCATCCATCACCGGCTTATAGCCCAGTTCTTTCGAGCGGGCCTCGGCCAGAGCGATGGACTCGGAGATGGTGCGGCGCGGCGGGGCTGGCGCATGGATCACGGCCACAGGCAGCTTGCCCCTCTCGATCACCACTTCGATTCCGGCGCGCACGCGGGCCAGCACGTCAGCAAAGTTACTGACCGCTTCCGCTTCCGAGATGTGGATTGCCTCTTTCGCCATAGCAGGCATTATATCGCCACTCATTGTTGCCTCTCCTCTTGAGGCCAGTTTTCGGCTGTCTCAAAAAACCTGTCAAGAGCTTTTTCAGATTTCTTTCTTCGGTAAAAATACTGTGTGATGCGATATTCGGCGGAGCCTATTTTTAGTCCTCTTCTCCGCCCTCGGCTTCGAGCACGGCCAGCAGTGCGGCTTTCTTATCGTCGTCACCGTTCGTGACTATCGATTGCTTGCGCCCCAGCTTTGCGCCGGGATGCGTGGCCGCGTGGATTTGTTGCAGCTTACGGATCGCCACGTGCGTGTAGATTTCCGTCGTGGACAGATCGGCGTGTCCGAGCATCTGCTGGATGTAGCGGATGTCGGCTCCGCCTTCCAGCATCAACGTTGCCATCGTGTGTCGAAACGTGTGGCAGGAGCCGGATTTTCCCAGGTTCGCCTGCGCGATGTAGTCGCGCGCCAGGTTGCTCAGCGCGTCGAGATGAAACGGCTCTCCGTATTGCGTCAGAAACAGCGTGGCGTCATCCGGTCCCACGGCTAACTGCGGGCGGGATTCGCGCAGATATTTCTCCACCCACGCCAGCGCCCGCTCGCCGATTGGGATCATGCGGTCCTTCTTGCCCTTGCCCTGGCGGATCGTCAGCGTGGCCCGTTCCCGGTCCACGTCGTACAGCTCGAGTCGCCTGAGTTCCTTACGGCGTATGCCGGTTGAGTAAAACGTTTCCAGCATGGCGCGGTCACGCAAGCCCACCGGCGTGACGATGTCGGGCACCACCAGAACGCGCTCGACTTCGTCAGCGGAGAGGATCGTTTTCGGAAGGCGCTTCTCCATGCGC
>DATNLE010000440.1:0-1282 GCA_035603035.1 Candidatus Acidiferrales bacterium
ATGGACCATAAGGTGGTAATCGGGATTGCGGTGTCGTCCCTGTTGGCCGGTATGCTGTGCGGCGCGCTCCCCGCCTGGCGTTCGGCCCACGCGCCGGCCATTGAGGTACTGAAGGCAGAGTCTGCAAGCATCTCCGGCGGCTCACGCAACCGGAAATTGCTCAGCGGGCTGGTAGTGGCGCAAATCGCGCTTTCACTTCCTCTGCTGGTCTGCTCCGGGCTATTTCTGCGAACACTGCGGAATCTCGCCGGCGCGAATCCCGGATTTGAACAGGACCACATTCTCACTGCGTCCGTGGGGCTGAATATTGCCGGCTACAGCCACGACGAGGAACAGGTGATCCGTCACAAGATTCTTGATCGCGTGTCGGCATTGCCTGGCGTGAAGGTTGCGTCTCTTACGGACTGGATTCCGATGACCTTGGGCCACAAGGGGGACGATGCGTATCCGGAAGGGTATGTGCCACACCCCCATGAATCTTTGCAGGTGTACCACGCCGAAGTGGCCCCGCGGTATTTCGAATCCCTTCATATACCCATTCTGGAAGGACGCGAGTTTACACCGGATGACGATGAAAAGGCCCCGCGGGTACTCATCGTGGATCAGACCGCGGCGAGGCGATACTGGCCGGGACAGGATCCGCTGGGAAAGAAACTCAGGATATGGGGCGGCCTTTTCACGGTTGTCGGCGTCGCGAGAAATTCGACACATATATTCGTGAATGAGTCACCGGAGCCCATCGTGTATATGAGCTTTTTCCAGGTGGGGTATGAGACTATCGTGCAGGTGAAGACCGAGGGAAATCCGGTCGACCTTGCGCCAGCGGTGGAAAACGCCATCCACGAAATCGATACACGGCTGCCGGTTTTCGATGTGCGTCCCATGCGAGAGAGTACCCAGATGGCGCGCAGTTTCGCTGTCGTACAGAGCGCCCTGGCGGGCATGTTCGCGCTGATCGGGCTGGTTCTTGCGGTGACCGGGATCTACGGAGTTGTGGCCTATCGGACTCAAATGCGGACCCACGAGATCGGAGTACGAATGGCTCTGGGCGCTTCGCGCGTCGATGTGCTGCGGCTCGTGCTGTTGCAGGGATTGTGGCTCACAGGCATTGGGATGGCGGTGGGACTGGCGTTTGCGTTGGGACTGACGCGTTTCATCGCCCGGCTCTTGTACGGAATCGGAGCCAACGATCCCGTAACCGTTGCTTCCGTCGTCACGCTCCTGGGAGCGATGTCATTGCTAGCATGCTACCTTCCCGCACATCGAGCGATGCGCCGGAACC
>DATNLE010000286.1:0-1243 GCA_035603035.1 Candidatus Acidiferrales bacterium
CCTAAGGGAGGGCTGGCGCTAATGGGAATCTGCCGCGTGGCCCGCACCAAGAGTCGAAGATGACGGGAGGAGCGCCTTCGATTCGTGTCCGGCATCGCCGGGCGGCCTCATGGGAATAACTGCCGACGATGCCCATTCGAGCCGTCCATCGCTATTTGCGACTTCCTCTACGATTTTCGTGAACAACTGATCTTTCATAGCGGTTCGTTTCGTGTAGTCGACCACGTAGCTGACCGTAAATTCCAGAGATCCGGCATTTACGACGAGTGCGAGGGTAGGTTCCAACGGAGGATTTGCGCTCTGATAATTGTCACTCATCACTTTCCATGAGCTCTGCGCCTCGACCAGGTACTCGCCAATCGCCTCGTTGGCTGCCCGCAAAAGCATCGCTTTGGCAAGCTGGCAATCGCTGGTGATTTTAAACAGCACGTGAATCTCGTCCCAAACAAACCGGAATCCTTGCGAGTAGTTAAAGACGGACCCGCGCAAGACGGTGCTGTTGGGGATGCGAGCGATGCGGCCGTTGTACAAGTCCCGGCTGACCCAGTTCCCCGTTTCCATCAAGGTGGTGCGCAGCAGTCCGATGTCGATCACGTCCCCTCGAGTGTCGCCGATCTGAACTCTGTCTCCCACGACATACAGCTTTGAAAAACCGATGGAGAAGGCGCCGGCAATGCTGGCCACCACGTCCTGCAGGGCGACTGCCACACCCGCGCCGGCGATACCAAAGGCAAAGCTGAGGCGGCCCAGGCGATCTTGAAAAAGGAAGGCGAGGAAAAGGAGGATCGAGAAGTATCCGGAAAAGACGATCAGCTTGCGAATCTTATATCGCGCATCGGCCCGGCCAAAGCGCCGGGGGAGCGTTTTTTCGAGCACGCGAAACGCGGCGTGGATGATGAGGACTCCGACGGTTGCAGCAGCGCCTTTCGCGAAGAACGACAGCGAAACAGCCTGTCTGTAGAGATCATTCATCCCGCCACCATCGCTTCCAGTTCGCGGTTACAGCGCGAAGTAAGACTACCAGACCTCCCATGCCTTCGAACTAATGCCTTAGAACAATCGCGATCTCTGCTCCACTGGCGCACATAGCGAGTCCCGTCGGCGGCCTTCAATGTGACTGGGTCCCATTCTCTTGCGTGATCCGGCTCAATCGAAGAACCGCGCGGCATTTCGTCCCTAGGAATGGGGTTTGTGCCGCCAGTTGAGGATTTGGAAAATGAGCGGGCTTAGTCTCCGGTAAGCA
>DATNLE010000326.1:0-19626 GCA_035603035.1 Candidatus Acidiferrales bacterium
CCCGCCGCGACCAGTTCCCAAAGTGCCGTTTCGATTTCCGCTTTCAGCTTTTCCGTGCCTCGAACGATATCTGCAAAGAACGAAGCGCCACGCATCCGAAGAAAGTCGAGCACCCCTTGCGCGCCGTGGCTCAGACCGCTATTCGCACCTGGTTGCGAGCCGAGATGCCGCGGCGTCATCCAGTCGGCGTCCTCCCGGACGAAGAACGTTATGGGCGCTACGCTGGTGGGAATCACACGCCGCTGCCGCGGAGCAGTAGCCGTTTCGTTTCCCCGGCTCGCATTCGGGTAATCCAGCGTCGCCGGATGGGGCGACAGCCTTCCCCAGCCGACAGCCCCGGTGAGGCAAAGCTGGTCGAGCCACTTGGGATCGTAATCCACAATGCGGCGGGTCAGCACCTGGCGCTCCCACGCATTCGCCGGAATCTCAAAACCTTGCAACTGCCGCAAGACTTCGAGGGTTCCGCGTTCACCAGAAACCTGCGTCCCCGGTGCCGTATGCTGCCACTGCAGCAGCCATTGCATGAATCGCGCCGCCGTGACGGGCTCGATCTGCTTGCGCAACGTCGCGACTGTAAGCCGGTGAATGCGCGCCAGCAACCGCCGTTCACACCATTCGATCTCAGCTTGCTTGGGGACAGCCTCTCCCGGCTGTCCAGCCGAGCGCAGCTCGGGAGCAGTGCCACTGAAGTTTCCCCGCAGAATAGCCCCGCCAGCTTCCATCCGTAGAAGAGCATTCGAAATCTCGGACGCAGGAATCCCTAAGTCCTCTCCCAGTTCCGACGCAGTGGTCGGCCCCAGATGCGTCATCCATCCTGTAACCAGCACTAGCAAGGCATCGTCGCGAGTAGGAGTCACCGGTGCTACATCGGCCAACTCCTGCACAAATCGCGCCTCCGGAAATAAAACCGAAAAAGTCCGGGCGCGCTCGGCCGCCACCCAATAAACTCTGCTGCCGGATTCTGCCGATGCCGCACGCCCCTGGGCGATCAATCGCTCAAAATAAAACTTCCACGGACCGGTACCGAAGTTGGAACCAGCTTCCGGGAGCGCGACCAGCGTGTGCAGCACATCGTGCAATTCATCGGCATCGCGCACATCAGGCCAGGCCTCTTCGCGCACCTGCGCAATTGCGGCTCGATCCAACCCTCCCACTTCCTCGAGCACCGATTCCGGGAGCATCCGCCGCATTTGCACCGCGCGTGCCCGCCGCTCTTCGAGCGGCGCGTCGTCGAGATATGCATACGGATTCGCGTTCAGAATTTCGTGCGAAAACTGCGACGGAACCGGGGTGTCGACCGCAATGCAACGGATCCGACCATCCCCAAGTCCAGCGAGCAGAGCTTTTAGCCCATCAATATCCATCGCCTCGGTGAGCACATCTTTCATCACTTCGGCGACCAGCGGATGATCCGGAATCTGACGGTCGCCCGGAATGTTTTCTGCACACGCGACTGCATCGGGAAAAACCGAGGCGAGCAGATCATCGGAGCGCATGCGCTGAATCTGTGGCGGAACTTTTTTCCCGTTCTGAAAACGAAGCAGTGCCAGCGCCCGGTTTGCGTCCCAGCGCCAGCGCGTAGCAAAGATCGGGGAATCGAGTGCGGCCTGTTCCAGTATCGGTTGAACTGTGGCGGCCTGCAGGAAGTTGAAAACATCCCCCAGCGGGAAGCTATGCTGCTCGGCCAGAGCGATGTTCAAACCGTTGTCTGTGGCCGCAGCTTGCAACTCAAAGTTGAAGCCAACGCAGAAGCGCTTGCGCAGAGCCAGTCCCCACGCTTTGTTGATGCGTCCCCCAAAAGGCGCATGGATCACCAACTGCATGCCGCCGCCTTCGTCGAAGAAACGCTCCGCAATTACTGTCGTCTGGGTGGGGACCGCGCCTAAGACCGCCCGGCCTTGCAGGACGTATTCAATCGCCTGCTCCGCGCCGGAATCATCGAGTCCGCATTCTTCCTTCAGCCACGAAACTGCGGCTGCGACATCCGTTTGGGTTGCCGAGAAACCCACCGGCGAAGTATGCGGCAGCATCTCGCTGACCTCTTGTCGCAGGCTTCCAATATGCTCCGAAAGCTCCTGGGTGCGCGCCGGAGCTTCACCTCGCCAGAAAGGCACGCTCGGCGGGGCGCCGTGCGCATCCTGCACCAGCACGCGGCCAGCATTGGTTTCGATGCGGCGAATCATCCACGATGTATTTCCCAGCAGCATGATGTCGCCCCGATTGCTCTCCACGGCGAAATCTTCATCCACCGTGCCCACCACAAGACCATCGGGCTCCGCCACCACAGCGTAGAGTGAATTATCGGGGATGGCTCCACCGCTGGTAATGGCCGCCAGTCGAGCTCCGCGGCGCGCGCGAAGCTTGCCGTTCACTCGATCCCGGTGAAGGTAGGCGCCATAACGGCCGCGCCGAGACGCAATGCCTTCGGCCAACATTTCCAAAATCGAATCGAACATGATGCGCGTTAGATTGCGATACGGGTACGCGCGCCGAACCAGCGCAAACATCTCGTCCTCGCCCCACTCTTCGGCGGAGCACGCGGCCACGATCTGTTGCGCCATGACGTCGAGCGGAGAATCCGGAATCATCAGCCGGTCCAAATCGCCCTGCCGTATTGCGCGCACCAGGGCCGCGCATTCCAGCAGATCGTCACGTGTGGTCGCAAACAGGCGTCCTTTCGGCAGCGCGCCGCGCCAGTGCCCTGACCGCCCCACCCGCTGCAGAGTCACGGCAATCGCCCGCGGCGAATTGATCTGCACGACCAAGTCCACGGTGCCCACATCAATTCCGAGTTCAAGTGACGCGGTCGCGACCAGCACCCGCACCTGGCCTTTTTTTAATTTCTCCTCGGCCGCCAGACGCAGCTTACGTGAGAGACTGCCGTGGTGAGCCGCCACGTTCTGTTCACCAATCCGCTCGCCCAAATGATGCGCCACGCGTTCCGCCATGCGCCGTGTGTTCACAAACACCAGCGTCGAGCGGTGCTGCTCCACCAGCACCACGAGCCGGTTGTAAACCTCATCCCACATCTCGTTTGAAGCCACCGGCCCCAGCGGCATCGACGGAACTTCGACCGCCATATCGAGCTTCCGCTTGTGGCCAATGTTGACGATGACGGGATCGGGCCGCGCGTCACCAGCCGTACGATTGCCAGTGAGAAAGTGCGCGACTTCCTCAATCGGCTTCTGCGTGGCAGACAGCCCGATGCGCACCGGCCGCTTATAAGTCAGCGCCTCCAAGCGTTCCAGCGACAGCGTCAAGTGCGCTCCACGCTTGTCATCAGCCACCGCGTGAATTTCGTCGACGATGACGGTCTCAACGTCGCGCAGAATCGCCCGGCTTTTATCTGCCGTGAGCAAAATGTAAAGCGACTCCGGGGTGGTCACAAGGATATGGGGCGGGCGCTTCAGCATGGCGCGCCGCTCGTGCATCAGCGTGTCGCCGGTGCGGACGGCGGTTCGAATCTCCGGCATGAGCAAACCCTGCTCGCCGGCCATGGTGAAGATTTCCCCAAGCGGCACTTCGAGATTTTTCTGGATGTCGTTGCCGAGCGCCTTCAGCGGCGAAACGTAGAGCACTTCCGTGCGGTCGGCTAGCTCGCCCGCCAATGCTTTGCGGACCAGTCGATCGATGCACGCAAGGAACGCCGCCAGTGTTTTTCCGGAACCAGTGGGCGCGGAAATCAGGGTGGTGCGCCCGGCAAGAATGTGCGGCCAACCCTGCTCTTGTGGCTCGGTAGGCGTAGAAAACCTTTGGACAAACCACTCCGCCACCAGAGGATGAGCCCAGGCCAGGGCAGAAGGAATGGACAGCATTTAGGTATTGTAGCCGGAGTTACGGGTTCGTAAATTGTTCGCTTCCGATCGCTTGCCATGTTCAAGGATTGTACCCAGCGCAAAATGCTAGAATTCCCGCGATGCCCAAACTCTCCGCTCAGGCACGAGCCAAGAAAATCAAACTCTTGCTTTTCGACGTAGACGGCGTTCTTACCGACGGCAAGCTTTTCTTCTTGCCCAATTCCGCCGACTCGCCACAAAACGTCATGCAGCAAAAGGCTCAGAGCACGTCGAGCATGAACGAATTCAAGGGCTTCCACGCCCACGACGGTGCCTCGATTTCGCTAGCCCGGCTCGGCGGCATCAAGACCGGACTTATCACCAAGCGCGTTTCGGAAACAGTCACACTCCGTGCACGCGACCTGAAACTCGAATATGTATGTCAGGGCGTGCAGGATAAGAGGACCTGTTTCAATGAGCTGGTGCAAAAGGCAGGGTTGAAGCCAGAAGAAGCCGCCTTCGTCGGGGACGATGTTGTCGATCTTCCCGCCATGCGCGCCGGCGGACTAGCCATCGCCGTGAAAAATGCCCGAGCCGAAGTGAAGAGAGAAGCCCATTACGTCACCGCTCACGCCGGCGGCGAAGGAGCATTACGCGACGCGGTCGAGTTCATTCTTAAAGCTCAGAGCAAGTGGAAAGGCGCGCTGAAGGATTACATCGGCGAGTGAACTCTTCGAAAGACTTGCCGGTCTTGGCTTGGGCTAAAAGCTGACGCCATAAAAAAACCCACCGGATGCTTGCTTGGGGCGTGCTCGGGTCAGCATCCGATGGGTACCGTTTCTCCTTACTCACCCTGTTGTTTTCAGGAGTATTTCTAATCATTAAACCTCAGAACTTGATGAAGTTACGTCTAATTTTGTAAAACTTTGTAACGTTAATGCAGTCGGCGCGTTTTCTGAACGGCATTCAGGGGAAAAAATATTGGACGTTATTGCAATGGGGGACCCCGCCCTTGCACGGCGTTACCCCCGGGTCCGTCTCGCCAGGCTAGTTTGAAATCACCGGCATATTCGAGGCCATAAGTTCGGTAAAGCGAGGATTTTTTCGCAGCTGCGCAAACTCTACGTCCTTATACACATTTTTCAGATCCTTGTAGCCGGCTTCCATGGCCTTTCGCAAGTATTCGAGCGACTGTTCCGACAGACCCATCTTGGCGTACAACTTTGCCACGGTGTAGTCATATCGTGCGCGGTCTTCGGGACTGGGCAATTGTGCCTGTACTCCGCCTCGTGAACTGCGCTCGAAAACGTCTGGATCCAATTCAAGCGCGTGCTGGTACGCCGTTATCGCCTGCTCGAAAGAGCGTTTCGAAAAATACGCCGCCCCCATATTGCTGAAGAACGACGCTGCACTGTTGTCGATTTGAATCGCCTTTTCATACTGCTTGACGGCCGCGCCGTATTTCCGGCTTTCGTAGAAAATAACGCCCAGATTGTTATAGGCGTCGGCGAACGTGCGATCGGACCGGATGGAGCGCTCGAACGATTTGCGCGCTTCTTTGTAGCGCTGCATCATCAGTTCTGTGATTCCGATCTTATTCAGCAAGCGCGCGTCGCCAGCCTTCTTGTTCAGCGCAGCGTGATAATAGTCGAGGGCGTCCAGGTAAAGCTTGTCGCCGCGAAGACGGTCGCCTTGCAACTCAAGATCCGCGGCGGTTGCATCGGCTGCCGGCGGATCGATGGCGCGAACCAGAGGTGGTGAGATTTGTACTTGTTCTGAATGTGAAATTTGTGCCAGTGCGGCGGTGGAAGAAATCAGAAGAACAACCAGGCAGGCCTTCCGGTAGGACATACATACCCCCAAAGCGACCAGTTCCCAACCAAGCCATTCTGCCACAGTTTTCGCCCGTCGGCGAGGTTTTTTATTGTCCTGCCCTTTCAGGTCAGTGCGGCGGAGGCTCCCCGCTGTCAGCTGGTTTGGACGCCGGAGCCGAGGATTTGTCATCCTTGAAAATGCCGGCGAGTTTGCCGAAAAAGCCCTTCTTTTTCTTGGGATCCTGGTTGTTTGGATCCGGGTTGTTTGGATCTGGGTTCTCCTGCGCGTTGGATCCCTGCACTGGAGGTAACGCCTTTGGGCCACCCCCAAAGAATCGGGAGAACAATCCTGCGACACCACTTTGCTGGTCGCAAGTCTCGCGAGGCTCGGTGCCGGCCACGAAGGCGGCCACGTAATCGTCGGGACACGTGGGAGTCGCCAGCCGATTCGTAGCCTTGTCTAGTTGCACGTCCACTACCCCGGTAGGCTGTGCGAAACCCTTCATGTCCACGTACTGCGGCAGCAGGGCAGCCCTTTTCATGAACTCCGTCCAGATCGGCGCCGCTGTTTGCGCGCCGCTCAACCGCAAGTCGCTATAGTCGTCGTATCCCACCCAAACAATGCACAGCAGGTTGGAGGTATATCCCGCGAACCAACCGTCGTGCGAACTCCCAGTCTTGCCTGCCGCAGGCTGGGTAAATCCGCGCAACCGGACCGCCGTATAACCCAGCCCGTTGTTGATCACACCTTCCATCATGTTCGTCATGATGTAGGCAATGCGCGGATCGAGCACTTGGCGTTGGTCGGTCTTGAAGTTTGCCACGACATCGCCCTTGGCATTGCGCACTGAATTAACCAGCACCGGCGACAGCCGCTCCCCATTGTTCGCGAATGCTGTGTAAGCCCCACCCATATCCAGAGGTGTGGCGTCGTAGGAACCAAGAGCCATGGCTGGGGTCGCTTTTACCGAAGTAATTCCTGCCGACTTCGCCAGTTCCGCCACTTTGTCATAGCCCACTTCCTCCGCCACTTTCACGGTAGCGTTGTTCAGCGACATGGCAAGGGCGTATCGCAGCGTCACGTCGCCGTGATATTCCTCTTTGTAGTTGCGTGGCTCATAAATTTGGTCGCCATAAGCGAAACTGGAAGGCGCATCGGTTACCGTCGAGGCCGGCGTAATGACCGTCTGGGAGCCATCAAGAGCCGTGTTCATGGCCGCGGCATAAACAAATGGCTTGAAAATGGAGCCGGTGGGACGCTTCGAGAGCGCGTGATTCAACTGGCTGAAACCATAGTCCCGTCCTCCCACCAGGGCGAGTACCGCCCCGGTGTGCGGATCAAGCACCACTAGAGCGACTTGAGCCTGCGGACCGGGAGCCACGTGCGTCTCCACCTTCTTGCCGACCTTCTTACGTTTGGTCCGCAGCTTGGTGACTTGCTCGTCCACCAGCTTGATTCCTGCCTCGACCGCTTGCGCAGCCGCCTTCTGCAGGTCGGGATCGAGCGTGGTGTAAATGCGATAGGACTGATCGTTTAAATCATGTTCGCTGAACTTGTTAATCAACGTGTCCCGCACCATGTCGACGAAATAGGGCGCGTCGCTGGCCTCCACATTCGGGGGGGCAAGTTTCAGGGGCGCTGCCTTCGCCTTTTCTGCTTGCTCGCGCGTGATGGCGTGAGTGTCGACCATAGAATCCAGAACCAGGTTGCGGCGTTCCAACGCTCTCTCAGGATGGCGGTAGGGGGACAGCCGGCTGGGCCCTTGTATGATTCCAGCCAGCAGCGCGGCCTCCGGCAGCGTAATGTCCTTCAAATCCTTGTTGAAGTAAGTTCGCGACGCTTCGCCAAACCCGCTGATGGCGAACGAGCCCCGCTGCCCCAGGTTCACCCAATTGCCGTAAAACTCGAAGATCTGCTGCTTGGTGAACTTCTGTTCCAATTCCTCCGCAATAAGCATCTCTGTCAGCTTGCGCCGCACGGTTTTTTCCGGGGTCAAGAAGAAGCCGCGCGAAAGCTGCATGGTAATCGTCGAACCGCCTTGCTCGTGCCGTTGCCGTGTCAGATCGATCCAAACCGCTTCAAACATGCGGAGGAAGTTCACGCCGCTGTGCTCGAAGAAACGCCGGTCTTCAATCGCAAGCACTGCGTCGACCATCACTTTGGGGATGTCGTTGTACTTCACGACCTGGCGTTTGGACCGCTGCTCGGCATCGAACAATGCCGTCACCAGTTGGGGCTCCAACTCGTAGGCGGAGAGATCATTGCCCTGGCTGGTGATGCGCTGGACCTCTCCATTGCGGACGGCGATGAGAGCAGCTTCCGGACTGTGATAAGACTCAGGTCCCGGCGTGATCTCGATTCCACCGCTCACCAGCCGATAGCTTCCCAGCGCCGATTGGCCATCCTTATCGGAGTAACCGGCGCGCCGCAAGGTCGCGGCAATTTCTTTGGCGTCCGCCTTACCGCCATTATGCACCGTGCGCGGAAGCGCGTAGATTTTCGCGGAATTGCTGAAGACCGGCGACCGGAAGCGTTGTGCAATAATCCGGTCATATTTGATGTAGAAGTAGCAGAACGACCCACCCAGGCCAACCGCCGCTACCAGGAAGACAATCAGTGCGGCGCGTACCACGGGATCGCGCGGGAGACCCCAGCCTGCTTTGCCGCGTTTCTCTCCGTTTTGCGGGATCTTTATTTTGATAGCCACTATTTAGACTCTAACGTCCGCCGAAAAAAAACCTCTGCTCGTCAGACGATGGGCCGCGCGAAAAGGGTTGGAGCGCTGGTCGTTCCTTTTCCGGTTCGTGTGCCTGCTGTCTCTCAGAGACTTCCACTTTGGCGATGTTGTATCTGTATTGTACCGCTGCGCCTCCATACAAAAAGAAACCCGCAGTTTATGCGGGTCTCTTTTCGTCAACTAGTGGCGGTGAAGCAGCATTAACTAGGGCACATCCGTCACGGTCCAGGCACCCGGTGTGGCGAGGGTTGCGGGAGGGATCGGCTGGGTTAGAACACCTCCAGAGCCTACATCCAGGACCCCGAGTGTAATCGATTCACCGGTGGACGAATTTAGGGCACTGTAGGGAAAGAGGAAGGCCCCACTTTGATCAAATTGAGCCCAATTGCCGTCGGCAAGACCGCTGAAGGGCGAGCCCGTGACTGCGACGAGGGTGCCGCTGGACAGTTGGTAGCCTTCGATGGGATTGAATCCGGTTGCCGCATTACTGAAGGAGTAGACGAGATTGCCGCCGCTGTTGGGCTGAACCGCGATGTCGAAGGGTGCGTACGCGGTCGTGACCGCCTCCAGTTGGGTGATTGCGCCGGCATTCGAACCGGACTGCGTAATACCGAAGAGATACAGGTGAGTATCTCCGGTAAAGCCACCCTCGATGCCGATCAAGTAGTTGCCCGTGGGATCGCCCTGAACTTGCAACATGGGATATGCAAATGGACTACCGGGGACCGGGATAAGCGCTCCCGTGCTGCCGATGGCAAAAGCGGCAATCTCGGAGCCGTTTAATTGAGTGGTAGCGTACAAATATTTTCCTAGTCCATCCGTCGCGAGATTCCCGGGAAAAAATCCAACCGGGAACGGAGAGCCGCTTACCTGGGTCAACGCCCCGGTGCTCCCGATCGAATAGACAAAGATGCCCTGGGCGCTGTCGTTATCCACGAACAGCAAGGTGCCTGCCGGATTTACGATCATATCCTGGTTGCCGTTGTTGCCGCCGATTCCGATCAGATAAGGCGCGCTAAAAGGGCTGCCGCTGATAGGGGTCAAGCCTCCACTCGATCCAATGGTCCAGCCAAAGATCTGACCTGTTCCAATAAACGCCGTGTACAGAAACTGTTTCTGCGCAACTACCATGCCGTAGCCGGGGTCCTTTGTCGGGACGGTGGGCGCCGTGTAGCCCGAGGTCGCCGCGAAAGTATCCGCCGTCGAGCTCAGCGTGTAGCCATCGATCGTTCCCGCCTCATCCACGACAAAAGCAAACGCGCTAGCGGTGCTGGTTGCGGTGCCGTCGCCGATAGGGGTCACCGGACCTGAAGACGTGCAACTGGTTCCAAGATTGGGGCCACTGGCGCAGTTGTAGTGGTCGCAACTGGCCAGACCCATGATGGCTAATGCCAGGATTATTGTCAGATTGGCTCGAACTCGCATCGTCATAAAACCGCCTCCGCCTCGCTCTACCGCAGCTCGGAAATTCCTAAATCCGGACTTATAGGTGAACTTTTTGGAACTGGCGCGTGTCCGTTAGTTGCACGGCCTTTTTCAGCAGACTCTCACTGTTCGTGATCTTAGGGAGAAGGTAATGCGTTGGCAACGTTACGAATGTCACTAGCGCACACGAGCGGAAAGCCTTGCAAAGCATGGAAAGCGGACGGAACCTCCCGCGGTTGTCAATCACTTATTGCAGAACGGTAAACCTAGAAATGAGTCAGATCGCCCACGGCTGTCGGCCAGAGCTAGAAACCCTTATTTTCGCTGGTTGGATTGAAGTGCATGTTGAAGGAATAGCCCGGGAGGCTAACCGTGACCGAGTAGTCGGCCGCCACATAGACAGCAGACAAACCAGGGGTGTTGATGCGCTGGACTGTCACTTGCTTCGCATCGATCGGGAGGTCGTGCTCCTTAGCCTTGCGAAGCACATCGGTGCGAACATCTTCATCGGTTTTTTGCAGATTGGCGCTGTCCATCATCGAGACGGTCTTGAGGTCGTCCGTAAAGCTGTAATTGGCCAGCATGGGCGGAGCTACCTGAAAAAGGCCCACAAAGACGGCCGCGATCGCAAGAAACCCCAAACAAGCTTTGATAATTCCCATAATGAGAAATTGCGCCGCTAACCCAAGGCAACTTTCAGGCCTTGGCTCGCAGCACCCCTTGAAAATGCTCTACGATTGACGAAATCGTAACATCGCGCACCTCGCGAGTCGAGCGTAGAACTACTTCCACGGTACCTTCGGTAACTTTCTTCCCCACAGTGATTCTAAAGGGGATACCTACCAGATCAGCGTCCTTGAACTTAACTCCCGGTCGCTCATCCCGGTCATCGAGAATCACGTCGAAGCCAGCATCTTCCAGTCGGGATCCGATGTCGTTGGCAGCCCTCAACAGACTTTCATCTTTTACGTTCGTGGGAGTGACCACAATCTCGAAGGGCGCAATTGAGGGCGGTAACCAGAATCCATTTTCATCGTTGCTCTGCTCAATCGCGGCCGTCAAAATGCGTTCGATCCCGATGCCGTAACAGCCCATGATTGGAGTAACTTCCTTGCCGTTCTTATCGAGCACCCGCGCACCCATCGACTCGGTATAACGGTAGCCAAGCTTGAAGATATGCCCAATCTCTACCGCCGAATCGATGCGCAGGGTACTCCCGCAATTCGGACATGCCTCGCCCGCCGTAACCGCTCGCAGATCCACATACGCCGTTGGATGAAAGTGCATTCCCGGCGTCAGATTTTTCAGGTGGTAGTCCTCTTTATTCGCCCCACCGATCAGATTAGTCCGGCCTTCAAGAGCCTTGTCCAACAGGAGAACCGGCAGGTGCGTATCTTTCTTCAAATCCTTCGCCCACTCAATCCCCACCGGCCCTAAATATCCCGCCGGCGACTTAAAGAGGGTTTTGATCTCGCCTTCCTCCATGGGCCGGGTCGCAACCGCTACCGCTCGGTTAAGCTTCGCTTCATTGAGCTGATGATCGCCGCGCATGAGCACCACAATTCCACGCGACTTAGTCTTGCCGGTCTTCTGATCCTTTTCTTCCGCCATCAGGGCCAGCGTCTTGATTTTGTTCTTCGGAGACACGCCCAGATACTGAGCCACGTCTTCAATTGTCTTTTGCCCAGGCGTGTGCACTTCGAGCGGTTCGCCATCACCCTCTGCCGCCAGGTCGACGACGGACCCCAGTTTCGACCTAGCCTTCTCCATATTCGCAGCGTAATTGCAACCTTCGCAGCTCACGATCTGATCTTCTCCGGCTGGAGTGCGCACCATGAACTCGTGCGATTCCTTCCCGCCCATCGCTCCCGAATCCGCCTCCACCACCATGTACTTCAATCCACAGCGGTCGAAGATGCGGCAGTAAGTGTCGTAATGTTTTTTGTAGGAAACATCCAGCCCCGCCGCGTCGATATCGAACGAATATGCATCCTTCATCATGAACTGTCGTACCCTGAGCAGTCCCGACTTTGGCCGCGGCTCGTCCCGAAACTTCGGGGCGATCTGATACCAGATCTGCGGCAACTGCTTGTAGCTGCGCAGTTCCTTGCGTGCGATCTCGGTCATTACTTCTTCCTCGGTCATGCCCAGCGCGAGATCGGCACCCCTGCGATCCTTCAGGCGAAACAGATTCTCACCCATCAGAGTCCAGCGCCCGCTGGCCTCCCAAATTTCCCGCGGATGCAGCGCTGGCAGAAAAAATTCCTGCCCAATCTTGTCCATCTCCTGCCGCACAATGCCCATAATCTTATTGAATGAGCGATTGCCCAGAAAAAGATACGAGTAGATGCCCGCTGCCAGCTGCCGAATGTAACCAGCTCGCACCAGAAACTTGTGGCTGGCAACTTCTGCATCTGCCGGCGCCTCACGTAATGTAGGAATAAAAAGCTCTGACCATCGATGCATAGGTGAACGATTCCTGTGTCAGTGGAATTGGCTATTGTAAATGATTGTTTGTCACGCTCCCGGCTGTGGCGGCGAGAAAGCTCCGACACCGTGGGGACAACCACCCTCGGATGTCCCTCACCCGGCTGGGGTTTTGTCTTTACATCTGGTAACAAGATGACGTGTATGCTGGTGGGCGAATCGCACGCCGGTGCTAGGTCGCCGTCCGCAACGCGAACCGAATAACCTGAGTTGGGAGTTATGCTGATCCATCCAGATCGACTGTTTCCCGCCGATCCCGGGACGCGAAAAATAGCCAGGAGACTCTTCGATTCTGTGCGAACCCTTCCCATCGTTAGTCCGCACGGGCACACGCAGGCGGCATGGTTTGCCAGGAACGATCCGTTTCCAGATCCCGCAAGACTTTTTGTGCAACCTGACCACTACATTCTTCGAATGCTCTACAGCCAGGGATTCTCGCTTGAAGATCTCGAGATTGGGCAACCAGAACTCAAGAATCCGCGAAGAGTCTGGCAGATCTTCGCCAGTAACTATTATTTGTTTCGCGGAACGCCGACCCGCATGTGGCTGGACTTCGCCTTCCAAGAACTTTTCGGACTTGAGCAGCGGTTGTCACAAAAGACGGCCGATCTCTACTTCGACACGATCTCAGAAAAGTTACGCGACTCGGAATTCCTGCCGCGAGCGCTGTACGAACGTTTCAATTTGGAGGTCCTGGCGACCACTGATTCTCCACTCGATTCGCTCGCCGATCACAAGGCCATTCGGGATTCGAACTGGAGCGCACAGATATTGCCCACCTTCCGGCCAGATCCAGTAGTCGATCCTGAGTTTGAAGGATTCGCCGAAAACATTGGGAAGCTTGGCGAGAGCACCGGAGAAGATACGTCGACATGGGTGGGCTACCTGAACGCGCTCCGACTCACGCGCGCGCGCTTTCGGGAACTCGGGTGCACGGCAACCGACCACGGGCATCCCAATGCGCGAACAGCAAGTCTTTCCACGGCGGAGGCGGCAGAGCTGTTTCTCCGGGTTATCGCAGAGAACGCCGATGCCGAGCAGTGTGAAGTCTTTCGCGCACAGATGCTGACGGAAATGGCGCGGATGAGCCTCGAAGACGGGCTGGTCATGCAGATACATCCGGGCAGCGCGCGCAATCACAATCGCAAGCTCTACGAGCAATACGGCCGCGACGTGGGTGCGGATATTCCGATGCCGACGAATTATGTGGACGCGCTTCGCCCTATGCTCGATCAGTTCGGCAGCGAGCACGATCTCACGATCATACTTTTCACGCTGGACGAGTCTGCTTACAGCCGGGAATTAGCCCCGCTGGCCGGGCACTATCCATGCTTACGGCTTGGGCCCCCGTGGTGGTTTCACGACAGCCCCGAAGGTATGACGCGTTTTCGCGAGCAAGTGACGGAGACGGCAGGCTTTTACAATACGGTGGGTTTCAACGACGACACTCGAGCGTTCCTTTCAATTCCGGCGCGCCACGATTTGGCGCGGCGGATGGATTGCGCCTTCCTGGCGAAGCTAGTCGCCGAGCATCGACTGGATGAGGACGAGGCGTGGGAGCTAGCGCAGGATCTCGCTTATAGGTTGGTGAAAAAGGCGTATCGACTGTAGAAGCAAGGCATGGCGGACAGAACGATTTTCGACAGCCCGGCGGAAAGCGCCCGCAGCTACGCGAGCCTGTTCGGTAACGCCGCCAACCCTTACCTCGGGGCTCTGGTTCTGGTCATTTTGTGTTGGCTTGCTCCCAGACTAAAGAAGGTGGAACCTGCCACATGAGCCTTTACTGCGACACGGGGGGTGTTGAAACCGATCTATCTCCCCAGGAGTTGCATGCTCTGCTTGTGGAAAGTCTTGCGAAGCTTGGGGAGCGCAAGCGCGTACTGATTGTGCCGCCCGACCAGAGCCGCGTACATTCCCGCGCGGGCGATTTGACGCGCTACGCGTGGGAATATTTTGGCGTCCACCTCCAGGCGGTTCTGCCTGCTCTGGGTACGCATGCTGCGATGCAGCCCCAACAAATCGCGCGAATGTTCGGAGCGATGCCGCAAGAACTTTTCCGCGTCCACAACTGGCGCACGGATGTCGAGTTCCTCGGCGAGGTTCCGGCGGAATTCATCCATGAACAATCGGAAGGCAAGCTGAACTATCCCTGGCCGGCACAGGTGAACCGACTTGTTGCTCATGGCGGCTTCGATCTCATTCTCTCGATCGGGCAGGTCGTCCCCCACGAAGTTATTGGGATGGCCAACTACAACAAGAATATTCTTGTGGGTACTGGAGGCCGCGAGAGCATCAACCGCAGCCATTATCTGGGCGCTGTTTATGGGATGGAGCGCATCATGGGCCGCGCTGAGAATCCCGTGCGCAACGTTCTCAATTACGCTTCCGATCGTTTCTTGCGCGATCTTCCCCTTGTTTACGTCCTCACCGTTATTGGCCGCGCCGATGACCGACTGGCGGTGCGCGGCCTTTTCGTCGGCGACGACGTTGAATGCTTCCACCGAGCGGCTGCGTTAAGCTTGAAAGTGAACTTCGAGACCTTGGCTGCTCCTATCCAGAAGGCTGTCGTCTATCTCGATCCGCTCGAATTTCACAGCACATGGTTGGGCAACAAGGCGATCTACCGTACGCGCATGGCCCTGGCCGACAATGCAGAGCTGATCATCCTGGCTCCGGGCGTACAGAAATTTGGAGAAGACGCCGCCATCGATGCGCTGATTCGCAAGTACGGTTATCGCGGAACTCCGGCGACGCTCGAAGCGGTCGGCGCCAATGCCGATCTCGCTGACGACTTGAGTGCCGCTGCTCATCTCATTCACGGGTCCTCTGAGGGGCGTTTCACGATCAGGTGGTGTCCGGGGCATCTCAGCCAAGAAGAAGTCGAGGGGGTTGGCTTTGAGTACGGTAATTTGAAAAACATGCTAACGCGCTACAACCCGCAGGAGCTTCGTCACGGATTCAACCGGGTTGACGGCGCAGAGGTCTTCTTCATTCCGAATCCAGGATTAGGGCTGTGGGCTTGTCGCGGTAAATTATGCAGGGAGGCGGAGCGTGTTCCGACAGTGCAGCAGAGTGAACGATAGAGCGCATTGGCGGTAACGGAGGTTCGTGGATGGGATACACACGACGTAGAGTGCTTGCGGGCTTGGGCCTGGCAGGGCTGGGGGCAATGATGCCGCCGCTGATCAAGAGATCCGCGGCCTTCTCGCGAATGAATTCGTTGGGGGCGGACACACCCACATGTCCGTTCCGACTGGCTGTCATCAATGATGAGATCACACAGGACTTTGAGAAGGCGTGCCAGATTGTGTCCCGCGATTTCGGTTTGCATTGGATCGAGCTGCGGTCGATGTGGAACAAGAATGTGACCGCACTCGATGCGAAGCAGGTCGGAGATGCGCGGAAAATCCTCGATGAATACAAACTCCGAGTCACCGATATCGCGAGTCCGCTTTTCAAGACAGATTGGCCTGGGGCTCCGCGCTCATCGCAGAGCGAAACGCGCGACCAGTTCCATGCGGATTTCGATGCTGGCGCACAGGATAAATTGCTCGAGCGCTGCATCTCCCTTTGCAAGTCTTTTGACACTGACAGAATTCGCTGTTTCGACTACTGGCGACTGGATGATCAGAAGCCCTATCGTGCGGCTATCAACGCCAAACTGCAGAAGGCCGCGGAGCGTTGCGCCGGAGAAAAAATCATCCTGCTGCTCGAGAACGAGATGTCATGCAACACCGCCACAGGGGAAGAGTCGGCTGCGGTGCTGAAGGCAATTCCGAACCAGAATTTCAGGTTGAACTGGGATCCGGGAAATGCCGCAGCGATAGGAGGTACGCCATATCCAGGCGGATATGAGTTGCTGCCCAAAGACCGCATCGGACACTGCCACTGCAAGGATGTGGTGAGCAAGCCCGATCACAAATACGATTGGGCTCCGGTAGGCGGCGGCATCGTGGATTGGGTTGGACAACTTAAAGCACTGAAGCGTGACGGCTTCCGTTACGGGCTGAGTCTCGAGACACACTGGCGGGGGGCAGGCACGCCCGAGGCGTCCACGCGAATTAGCATGGATGGACTTAAGAAGACGCTGACGGGAGCCGGGATTTCCTGCTGATCGGAAGCATCTTGTCGGCTGCGATCGATTTAAGGAGAAATCATGGCTACACGACGCGAATTTCTCGATGCACTTGCGGTGGGCGCGGCTGGACTGGCCGTGGGAACTACGGCAAGAAGCTATGCCCAGATCATGGGTTCGAATGACCGCCTCAACTTTGCAGTAATTGGTCTGAACGGGCGCGGCTATGCGCATCTGTCCTCGCTGAAGGCGAACAGGAGCACCGCCCGCATTTCGCATGTCTGCGATGTGGACAGCAACATTCTCGGAAAGTTCGCCGACGCTGCGCAGCGGGAGATGGGCGAGGCGCCGGCCGGAGAAAAAGACTTTCGCAAGGTTCTCGAGATGAAAAACGTGGACGCGATTACGATCGCTACTCCCGACCATTGGCACACCCCGATGGCCATCGCCGGCTTACAGGCGGGCAAGCACGTCTATGTGGAGAAGCCATGCAGCCACAACCCGGCAGAGGGCGAGACGTTGGTGCGGGCGCAGCAAAAGTACGGCAAGCTGGTGCAGATGGGAACACAGCAGCGCTCTTCCCCACACACCATTGAAATCGTCGACAAAATCCGCGAGGGCATTATCGGCAGGCCGTATTTGGCAAAAGCGTGGTACGTCAACACCAGGAAGTCGATCGGCATAGGCAAAGAAGTGCCTGTGCCTCCGCAGCTTGATTGGGACCTGTGGCAGGGCCCGGCACCGCGCCGTCCTTACAAAGACACTGTGCATCCCTACAACTGGCACTGGTTCAGAATTTATGGGACTGGCGAAACACTCAACAACGGCACCCACGAGGTCGATGTCTGCCGCTGGGCGCTGGGGGTCGACTATCCCGGGCGCGTTACCTCATCGGGAGGCAGATACCATTTCAAGGACGATTGGCAGTTCTACGACACTCTGGTAACAAACTTCGAGTACGAAGACGCAATGATTTCGTGGGAGGGCAAAAGCTGCCAGGGAATGAAGTATTACGGACGCGATCGTGGATCGACGATCATGGGAACCGCTGGCACGGTGTTGGTCGACCGCGATGGCTACGAAATATACGACCTCAAAGGGAATAAGACGAACGAATTCAAGACTGGCGGAAGGACTGAATCCTCCGACTTGCTGGGCCGCGATTCCATGACTGATGCCCACTTTGCGAACTTCATCGCGGCAATCCGCAAAGGAGAGAAGCTCAACGCCCCAATCTCGGTTGGCAACGTCGCGGTTACCATGCTTCAGCTTTCCAACATCGCATGGGAGGTCAACCGCGAATTGCATCTCGCAACGAAAGACGGACGAATCCAGGGCGATCCGGAAGCGATGAAGATGTGGGGGCGTGAGTACGAGAAGGGCTGGGCGCCGCATGTCTAATGATTTGCCGATCAGGAAAAATGCTTTCTCGCGACGCGATTTCATTCGCTCCGGCGCGCTGATCGCCGCGGCGTGCGGGGCTTCACAGAAGGTCTCAGCGCTGGCTCAAGCACCACCCTCATCCGACGAAACGCCACCCATTCGCTTGGGCCTCGCGAGCTACACATTCCGTAACTTCAGCCGCGCTCAGCTGATCGGCTTCATGAAACAGCTTAATGTGTTCGCGTTGAATGCGAAGGACGTCAAAGATCATCTGCCGATCGATCCCCAGGAAGAAGCAGCCGCGCTCGCGGATTACGCTGCGGCGGGCATCAAGCTTCACGCTGCCGGCGCCATCTACTTCGCGAAAGATGAAGATGCGGACATCCGATCCAAATTCGAATACTGCAAGAGAGCGCGTATTCCTGTCATTGTCGCCGGCGATCCGACGCCTGAAACTCTGCCTCGAATCGAGAATTTGCTAAAAGAGTACGCCATCCGCATCGCGATTCACAATCATGGTCCTGAGGATAAGTTGTGGCATTCGCCGCTGGATGTATTGAAAGCGGTGAAGGGTATGGATCCGCGCATCGGATGCTGCATCGATGTCGGGCATACGGTTCGCGCCGGCACGGACGTGGTGCAGGCTATCCACGACGCCGGCCCGAGACTGTTCAATGTACACATGAAGGACCTCACGAACTTCGAGAGCAAGGAGAGCCAGGTCGCCGTGGGTGATGGCATTATGCCAGTGCGAAAGATGTTTGAAGCCCTCGTCGCAATAAAGTATCCAGGCTTCGTCGATCTGGAGTATGAGATTCGTCCCGAGGATCCGATGCCAGGCGTTATTGCCAGCATCGCTTATATGCGAGGCGTCCTGGCGGGGATGGGGTTCACGCAGAGGGTCTGAGGCTCGCATCGCTTTCCCGGCTGGTTTCATCTAATTCGCATGAGCAACGCTAGCAACGGTTTGGCGGTCGCAGTACTGGACCTTGTGAGCCTGCGAGCAGGCGAGTCCGTGGGCAGCGCCATTGCCCGCTCGGTGGATCTGGCGCAACACGTGGAACGCTTGGGATACAAGCGTTACTGGCTGGCGGAGCACCACGCCATTGCTGGATTGGCATGTTCGGCCACGCCGGTGCTGATCGGGCATGTGGCAGGAGCGACAAAAACCATTCGCGTGGGCAGTGGGGGAGTGATGCTGCCGAATCACGCGCCGTTAGTGGTGGCGGAACAGTTCGGAACGTTGGAGGCGTTGTATCCCGGACGGATCGATCTGGGCCTGGGACGGGCTCCGGGCGGCGATGCCCCGACGATGCGGGCGCTGCGACGCGGCTTGCGGCAGACCGGAGACGATTTTCCGGAGCTGCTGGAGGAATTGACGACGTATCTTGGACCAGAAGAGCCGGGGCAGGCTGTGAAAGCGTTTCCGGGACAAGGCAGTAATGTTCCGATCACGTTGTTAGGCTCGAGTGGCTTCAGTGCACGACTGGCAGGAATATTGGGCTTGCCGTTTGCCTTCGCAGCCCACTTCGCTCCCGAATATCTGTACGCGGCTGCGCACCTTTACCGTGAATGCTTCCGGCCAAGCGACGTTTTGCAGAAACCCTACCTGATGGTAGCGGTACAGGTGATTGCGGCCGAGACCGATCGAGGTGCCCGTCGGTTATTCACGACGTCACAGCAGCGCTTTCTACAGCTGATCCGAAATCAGCCAGTGGAATTGCTGCCTCCAGTCGATTCCATGGAGCCGCTATGGCAGGCCTGGGAGCAGGAGGCGGTCGAAAGCAAGCTCCGTGCTGCGATTGTAGGATCGAATGCAACTGTGAAAGCCGGACTGGAGAAGTTGGCCGGCGATACGGAGGCTAACGAGGTGATTGTTGTGACCGATACCTACGAGCATTCGGACCGGCTCGCTTCCTATCGGCGCG
>DATNLE010000331.1:0-15838 GCA_035603035.1 Candidatus Acidiferrales bacterium
AAGCTCCGCTGGTGACGCAGGTGGTGGGAAATCCGGAGCAGGTGAAGTCGCTGAGCGTACCGGATCCAGATCACGTGGCCTATCTGACGCAGACGACGCTTAGTCTGGATGAGACTAAAGACATTATTGCAGCACTGAAGAATAAGTTTCCAAACATCAAGGGGCCCGCGGCCCAGGATATTTGCTATGCCACGGAAAACCGTCAGGTCGCAGTGAAGCAAGTAGCCTCGGAATCTGATCTGCTACTGGTGGTGGGATCGGAAAAAAGCTCAAATTCAAATCGTCTGGTCGAGGTAGCGCGAAATCTGGGCACAAATGCACATCTCATCGACAGCTACAAAGACATTGAGTCCCGGTGGCTGGTCGACGTCAAGACCATCGCCCTGACCGCCGGAGCCTCCGCTCCGGAGTGTCTGGTTGAGGAAACCATAAACTTCCTTGCTACGAAAGGTTTCGACAACGTGCAGGAACTTGAAGTGATGCCGGAAAACGTCCGCTTCGGGCTGCCGCCGGAGATTGTCGAGGCCATCGCCGCCGCTCCGGCCAGTGCTACCGCGGACTAACGGAGCCGCACATTCATGGACACAAACTCCCCTGACCGAAACCTGGCTTCCGCGCCACAACTTCGTTTCGGCAAGATCGATGGCCTGTTCAGCCGTGTATCCGCTGCCATCGCCGCCGCCCGCAAGGTTCTTTTCTCCGCGCAGCACGAGGAAGGTTATTGGTGCGGCGAACTCGAAGCCGACACTACGCTCGAGTCGGATTACATCCTCCTCCACACTCTTCTGGGCACAGGCGATCCTGAACGCTTCCAGAAGGCGGCGAATTGGATTGTCCGGCATCAGAATGAGGATGGCGGATGGAGCATCTATGCGGCCGGCCCATCAAATATTAGCGCCTCTGTAAAAGCCTACTTCGGATTGAAGCTCGCGGGATACGCCGCCGATCATCCCGTCCTGGAGCGCGCCCGTAAGAAAATCCTCGAACTCGGCGGCGTCACTGAAGTCAATACCTTCACCAAAATCTATCTTTGCTTCTTCGGGCAATACGACTACGACGCGGTCCCAGCCATTCCGCCGGAAATCGTTCTTTTTCCCAACTGGTTCTGGTTCAACATCTACGAGATTTCTTCTTGGTCCCGAGCTATTCTCGTGCCGCTTTCCATCTGCTACGCCAAGAAGCCGTTCAAGAAAATTCCGCAGGAAATGGGCGTCGAAGAGTTGTTTGTTGGGGGCATGCAGAAGTCGCGCATGCACCTGCGCTGGTCGAAGAAGCTGGTTTCCTGGCGCAATATCTTCCTTTGCTTTGACCGCATGACGCACTGGTTTGAGCGAGTGCACATCCGGCCACTTCGCTCGATCGCGCTAAAAAGCGCAGAGAAGTGGATGCTCGAACGCTTTGAGATGAGCGACGGCCTCGGCGCCATCTATCCCTCAATGATGAATGCCATCATTGCTCTCCGTTGTCAGGGGTATTCTCTCGACGATCCTCAGGTCATCCGCGCGCTGGATGAGTTTGAGAAACTCGGCATCGAAGAGGGCGATACCTTCCGCATGCAGCCCTGCATGTCTCCCGTGTGGGACACGGCCTACGCGATGTTCGCGCTCGGTGAGGCTGGAGTTTCCGCAAAAGATCCGCGGATGGTGAAGTGCGCCGACTGGATCCTCCAGAAGCAAGTGCGCAATCCTGGCGACTGGCAAGTCAAAAATAGAAATGGCAAGCCTGGCGGATGGTACTTCGAGTTCAACAACGAGTTCTATCCCGACGTCGACGACAGCGCCATGGTTTGCCTCGCTCTGAGCCGCGTCGAGCATCCCAATGGTCGCTACCAGCGCGAGTCGGTGCAGCGCGCCATTGACTGGATTCTCTCCATGCAGTGCAAGAACGGCGGTTGGGCTTCGTTCGACAAAGATAACGACAAGATGGTTTTCCAATACATTCCCTTTGCCGATCACAACGCTATGCTCGACCCGCCCACGGTCGATATCACCGGCCGCATTCTCGAGATGATGGCAACCTACGGCTACGATAAGAACCATCCCGCCGTCAGCCACGCGATTCAATTTATCCGCAAAGAACAAGAGCCCGATGGCAGCTGGTTCGGGCGCTGGGGCGTGAACTACATCTACGGCACCGCGCTTGTTTTGCGCGGTCTCGAAGCCATCGGCATGGACAACCACGAGCCTTGCATCCAGCAGGCCGCGGAATGGCTGCGCATGGTGCAAAATCCCGATGGCGGCTGGGGCGAAACCGTGGGCTCGTATGACGACCCGACACTGCGCGGCGTGGGCGAGAGCACCCCCTCGCAAACTGCCTGGGCCATTCTCGGTATCCTCGCCGTCGGCGATACCCGCAGTGATTCAGTCGCTCGCGGCATTGCGTACTTGTTACGCACTCAAAAGCAAGACGGCTCCTGGGACGAAGACTTTTTCACCGGCACCGGCTTCCCGCGCGTGTTCTACCTGAAGTATCACCTCTATCGCCAGTACTTCCCACTGCTCGCTCTCACGACGTATGCCAAGGTGATGGAGAAAGCGGAGAACTAGAGTCCATCTAGAGCATGTTTTATAGCTGGTTTTGGGTACGGCACGGCTTCAGCCGTGCCCCAGCCGAATAAAAATGCAGGCTTCAGCCCCTGACGGACTTGGCAACCCGCGGCCCGAGTACGATTCGTATGAGGTGATGCCTTCAGGCGCTGGCCGTCTCTGGAGGCTGTTAGCGCTATAGGAGCCAAATTGTTGTCGGTTAGCCGATCTTGTGGCATCCGAAAAAACTAATTGAAAACTGTTGTGAAAGCTTTCATTACAGGCGCAACCGGATTCCTAGGTACCCATGTAGCTCGCGTTCTCGCTGAGCAGGGCGCCGATCTCCGCCTTTTGGTTCGTCCCACCAGCAACCTCAAGAACCTGGAGGGCCTGCCCGCCGAAACTGCTATGGGCGATCTTAGAGACGCCGCGTCTCTGGAAAAAGCCATGTCCGGCTGCGAAGTCGTATTTCACGTCGCCGCCGACTACCGGCTCTGGGTGCAGGATCCCGCAGAAATGTATCGCTCCAACGTCGAAGGCACGCGGACGATTCTGGAATCGGCGCGCAAGAACGGCGTTCGCTGCGTGGTTTATACCTCGAGCGTGGCGACGATCGGGTTCACCGGCAACGGCCATCCGGCCGATGAAGATTCTCCAGTTGCCCTCGCCGACATGATCGGTCACTACAAGCGTTCCAAATTCATGGCCGAACAGGTGGCGCTCGAAGCTGGCCGCGCTGGCATGCGGGTTGTAACCGTGAATCCCACCACGCCTGTGGGTGAGCAAGACATCAAACCGACTCCCACCGGACGAATCGTGGTCGACTTCCTAAAAGGCAAGTTCCCGGCCTACGTGGAAACTGGCCTTAACCTGGTTGATGTTCGCGAATGCGCCCTGGGGCACGTTAAGGCCCTGGAAAAAGGCAAGAGCGGCGAACGCTATATTCTCGGCGGCGAAAATCTTACGCTGAAGCAGATTCTGGATAAACTCGGCGCGATCTCTGGCTTACCGTCGCCCAAGGTGAAACTGCCGTACTTCGTTGCCTACGCGGCGGGCCTGGTCGATCAGACGGTTTCCGGCCGGCTGCTGCACCGCGAGCCTCGCGCCACAGTTGAAACTGTTCGGATGGGGAAGAAAAAAATGTGGGCCAGTTCTGGCAAAGCCGAACGCGAACTGGGATGGAAGATACTGCCTGCCGACAATGCTTTGCGTCGTGCAGTCGACTGGTTTCGGGCCAACGCTTATGCTTAGACGGGCTGCGGAAATCGTGATCTGTAACTCGGTTTTGAAGGCACGCGGCCTCAGCCGCGCCGCTAAGCTCCCTCAAATGAACAGCGGCTTTAGCCGCCGAGGGAAGATTTGGTCGGCCAGATGAGTCCCTCAGCAGTCTGCCACGTCGCCTTGGTAGCCGCTCTTCGCCGCGAGATCTCCGCTCTGGTCAAAAACTGGACCCGCAGGCAGCGCGAGTATGAAGGTCGTCAGTTTACCTTCTTCGAGCGCGACGGCATGGTCGCGGTCTGTGGCGGCATCGGCCTCGAAGCCGCCCGCCGCGCCGCCGAAGCGGTGATCGCGTTGTACCGTCCTCGCCGCCTGCACTCGGTTGGCTTCGCCGGCGCTCTGCATAAGGATATCCACGTGAGTGATATTTTCTCGCCAGCCGTTGTGATCGATTCGCGGGATGGAAGCCGCACGAAACTCGAAGGCGGCGAAGGGACGCTTGTAACCTTCATGACAGTCGCAGGCGCTGTACAGAAAGCCAAACTGGCCGAATCCTATGGAGCTCGCGCCATAGATATGGAAGCGGCAGAGGTGGCGGCAGCCGCCCGTGCTCATGGCATTACTTTCGGTTGCACTAAAGTGATCTCCGATGAGTTAGATTTTGAGATGCCCATCATGACTCGCTTCATCACCCGGGAAGGTCGCTTCAAGACGGAGAGCCTCGCTCTGTTCGCGGCGTTTCGCCCCTGGCTGTGGAAGCCCCTCGTCGCGCTCGCCAGCAACAGCCGGAAGGCGGCGCAAGCCCTGAGCTCGCACCTTGAGCATTGTCATAATGACCTGGCAAGAGATGTAGTTCCGACGCCCGCTCCAGGCGCACCTGCCGTAGCGGACCCTGTCGATACCGGAGGAAGGAAATGAAGTTCCGACCTCTGATTGCGATGGTTCTGTGCGCGGGGGTTCGGCTCTCCGCGCAGTCGCCCCCTACTCCCATCTATGCGGAAAGCTTTCGCCGGGGTTCAACCCGCATCATCGAAGAACGATTCGAAGTCAAACTGACGCCCAAAGATTCCAGCTACCACGAGCGCATCAAAGACTCGCGCGGAGCCGACCATCATCTGTTCTCGATCGTCCCCCGGGGACCGGAGGGCGATATCGAAATCACCTCCTGGCAAGTAAAATTAGCGGACCTGCATCATACTATTTATGACAACATTCTCCTTACCACGCAGGAGCCGTCGCCGGATCCAAGAAACGCTTTGTGGCGGCTGGAGCCTACGAGCTTTGCGAGTGTGCCGGTCAACGTCCAGCGCATCATTAAAGTCGACAGTTTCTATGTGGCGGTTCAAGTCACGGCACATCAGTTCACCCCACCGGATTCGCCCTACTTAGACTCAATGACTGCGCCGGTGGAGTTGACCAATGCTGATCCGAGAACTACCGCAGGCGCTCAGAAAGAGGGTGGTTGACATACACTGCTGTTGAAGCGAATGGAACGCGAATTTCAGATAAAGAACTATTCCATCTGGGAACTGGATTTGTTTTAGCGAAACCGATGGCAATTGCCGGACAAACTGCAATCGACGATCAGACGCATTCGATCCCCACCACCATGCTAGCGGCGGTTTACCGCGGCGTAAATGACGTCCGCCTGGAAACTGTTCCGGTTCCACAGATCGGCGCGGGGGAGTTGCTCGTGCGCGTGCACACCTGCGGCGTCTGCGGCACGGACCTGAAAAAAATTGCCACCGGCTCACATTCCGCCCCACGCATTTTCGGCCATGAAACCTCCGGCGTGGTGGCAGCCGTCGGCGTTGGCGTCTCCCAGTTTGCAGCGGGAGATAGAGTCGTAGTCTTCCACCACATCCCCTGCCGCCAGTGTTATTACTGCCGCCACCAGACCTTTGCCCAGTGCGCCACCTACAAAAAGGTCGGATGCACATCCGGCTTTGAGCCCTCCGGCGGGGGATTTGCCGAATATGTCCGCGTCATGGACTGGATCGTGGAACAGGGAACCGTAAAAATCCCTGACGGAGTCTCCTTCGAGCAAGCCTGTTTTGTCGAACCGGTGAATACCTGCATGAAAGGGATTCAGGCCCTGCGCCTGCAGCCGGGCGAAACCGTGCTGTCCATCGGGCAGGGTCCAATTGGCATCATATTAAGTGTGCTGGCTCGCCAGGCGGGGGCAACCGTTATCACTTCCGATTTGTATCCGGAGAGGCTTAGAATATCTAAAAGCCTAGGATTTGAACTTGCAGTCGAGGCCTCGCGCCAGGACGCCGCGCAATATGTGCGCCAACAGACTGAAGGGCGCGGTGCCGACGCTGTAATGTTAGCGGTGGCGAGCAACAGTTTGATTCGTCCCGCTATGGATGCCGCCCGTCCCGGCGGACGGGTATTATTATTCGCGCAAACTCAGCGCGGCGAGGTGATCGTAGATCCTGCCGCGGTTTGCGTGGACGAAAAGACACTCATCGGCTCTTATAGTGCTTCTGTAGATTTACAGGGGGATTCAGTTCAGTTCGTAATGAACCGGGAAATGGACTTGGAACGCCTGATCAGCCACCGGTTCCCGCTGCAGGAAAGTGCGCGAGCGTTGGAACTCGCGGCTCATCCGCAGCCTGCATCGATGAAAATCGTGATTCAGCCTGGGACTAGTTGGAAAGACTAAGTGGAAAGAAACGTCCTGGGAAGGAAACCAGCAGTGAATGGAAAAATGACCGCCGCCGTCTTGTACGGCAAAGAAGATCTCAAGATTGAAAGAGTGCCTATCCCCCGCGTCGAAAAGGGCGAGGTGCTCGTCAAAGTTCAGGTCGCGCTCACCTGCGGCACCGACCTGAAGGTGTATCAGCGCGGCTACCACGCCCGGATGATCGTCCCTCCCGCGCTTTTCGGCCATGAGTTGGCCGGAGTCATTGAAGAAGTCGGCGAGGGCGTCCACAGCTTCAAGAAGGGCATGAAGGTTGTCGCGCTAAATTCCGCGCCCTGCCAGATGTGTTTCTACTGCTCCAAGCATCAGGAAAATCTCTGCGAAGACCTGCTGTTCAACAACGGAGCTTACGCCGAATACATCCGCGTACCGCGCCGCATTGTCGAAGCCAACATGCTCGTCATTCCCCCCAACGTCAGCTTTGAAGACGCGGCCATGACGGAGCCCCTGGCCTGCGTGCTCCGCGGCCTCCACGAAACTGGAGTGGAAATCGGCGACACCGTCACCATCATCGGCGGCGGCCCCATCGGATTGATGTTCGTCCAAGTGGCTCGTGCCATCGGCTGCAACGTGATTGCCGTCGTCAAGCGCGACGAGCAGGTCGTCGCTGCCAAGCAGATGGGCGCGCACGAGATTATTCAGACCACAAAAGCCCCCAATATTATCGAAGCGGTGCGGGCGCTTACTCCGCAAAAGCGTGGCTGTGATGTGGTCATTGAGGCCGTAGGCCGCCCCGAAGCCTGGGAGTGGGCCGTCGAAATGGTTCGTAAAGGCGGCACCGTAAACTTTTTCGGGGGATGCGCCAGCGGATCCAAGGTGCAACTCGATACCAACCGTCTGCACTATTCCGAGATCACGCTCAAGGCCACGTTCCATCACACCCCCGAAACCGTGCGCCGCGCCTTCGGCCTGATCGCAGCCAAGAAGATTCGCCCCACGGACTACATCACCGGCGAAGCCCCGCTCTCCAGCTTGCAAAAGGTGCTGCGGCACATGTTGAACCGCGGAGGCGACATCAAGACCGCCATCATCCCAGGTCATTAGAGCCGCATTTTTTGAGTGGGTTTGGGACAACGGGTTGCGGCCAGCCCGGGTGACGTGACAGATAATAGCCCGGGACATAAGTCGTGGGGTAAGCTCCCAAAGTGGAATCAGTCCCGCAGGGACGAATGCGGAGCCTGGTGCGCCTGCAACGCAGCGGATATGAATGAATGACTTCAACGATTACCACCGACCCGCATAGGGCTACCGCGCTTACGCCGGCGCAAGCGTGGAGCCGCCTGCCCGTGGCATACACCATCCCCGCCTTTGCTCCCTCGCTCCAAAAGGCACGAGAATACTGCCGCGAACTTGCTCGCTCTCATTACGAAAATTTTTCCGTTGCCACCTGGTTCCTCCCCAAGAACCTCCGCCAAGATTTCCTCAACGTCTACGCCTATTGCCGGATCTCCGACGACCTCGGCGACGAAGTGGGAGATCCAGCGGCGTCGCTCGCCTTGCTTGATGAATGGCAGGCCGAACTCGATGCCTGCTATCAGGGCAGTCCGCGTCACCCGGTTTTCGTCGCTCTCGCCGAGACGGTTAGAAAATTCAATATTCCCAAACACGAATTTTCCGATCTTCTCATCGCCTTCCGGCAGGACCAGACCGTCACCCGCTTCGAAACCTTCGACCATGTACTCGCCTACTGCCGCTATTCGGCGAATCCCGTAGGCCATCTCGTCCTCTACCTCTGCGGATATCACGATGCCGAGCGCCAGCAACTTTCCGATTACACCTGCACGGCTCTGCAATTGGCGAATTTCTGGCAGGACGTCACCGACGACTACAGCAAAGGCAGAATCTATTTGCCGCTCGAGGACCTGCGCCGCTATTCGGTCACCGAGAACGATCTGGCACAGAGCTGCAATACTCCTGCTTTTTGCGAGATGATGGAATTTGAAGTTGAGCGCGCACGCCGATGGTTTGACCACGGCCTCCCGCTGATAAAAAAAGTGGACGCGCAATTAGCCGTCGATCTCGAACTCTTCAGCCGAGGCGGGCAAGAAATTCTGAACGCCATCGCGCGCCAACGCTTCGCCGTCCTGGGGCGCCGCCCGGTGATCTCCAAAGCGCGTAAACTCGCTCTGGTGGCCCGCGCCGCGATGGGAAAGTTGTTGGGGACATTATGAGTGCCGGAATTCAGCCCGTCCTGATTCCGTGGAGTCCCGCTCCTGCCCAGCTCACCATGGCGTATTCGGTTTGCTGCGGCATCACGCGCGCTAACGCCAAGAATTTTTACTACGCATTTCTAGTGCTTCCCAAGCGCAAAAGACAGGCTCTCTGCGCCGTCTACGCCTTCATGCGGCGCTGCGATGACATCGCCGATGATCCCACCCTCAGCTTCGAGGAGCGCCACCAAAAGCTAGACCACTGGCTCGACGCCCTGCATCGCGTTCAACAAGGCCAGCCCAGCGACGATCCCATTTTGCTCGCGCTGAACGACGCCCAGCGCAGCTATATCATCCCCGCCGGCCTGCTCGACGAACTCGCCATGGGCACGGCCATGGACGTCGTCGCCCCTTCGGCCGAGACGCAACGAATGTCAGTTTCGGCGAATTCCGCACCTGCGCAGCTCACCGTTCAGTACAAAACCTTCGAAGATCTCAAGCTTTACTGCTATCGCGTTGCCTCAGTCGTAGGTCTTGTCTGCATCCACATTTTCGGATATCGCGACCCCGCAGCCGAGCCCCTCGCCGAGCACTGCGGCCTCGCCTTTCAGCTCACCAACATTATTCGCGATGTCAAAGAAGACGCCGCCATGGGCCGCGTCTATCTTCCCGAAGAGGATCTGACGCAGTTCGGCCTCTCCGCCGCCGACTTACTCGCCGCCCCCGACGCCTCCCGCTTTCGCTCTTTGCTTGCGCTTGAAGCTGATCGTGCCCGCGAAGGCTACCAGGCCGGCGAGCAACTCATCCCGTACATTTCAGAAGACAGCCAGCCCGCGCTCTATGTGCTGGTAAACATCTATCGCAAGCTGCTGGAAAAAATCGCCGAGCGCCAATACGACGTCTTCAGCGGCAAGATCAGTCTCACGGTGAGCGAAAAACTGCGTATCCTCGGGAAAGGTTTCCTGCAACGCATCACCTGATACTGGACACGAAACCATCCTTTCGATGAGCCAGAACTCAACTGAATTGTCAGTGGCCATAGCCGGTGGTGGTCTGGCTGGACTCGCCGCCGCCTGCGCTCTCGCCGATTCCGGCTTTCGCGTCTCGCTCTTTGAGCGCCGGCCTTATCTCGGCGGACGCGCATCTTCCTACGAGCATCCCGGAACCGGCGAAGTCGTCGACAACTGCCAGCACGTCCTGTTTCGCGTCTGTACCAACCTGGTCGAGTTCTATCGCCGCATCGGCGTGGAAGACAAAATCCGCTGGTATGACGTGATGACTTTTGTCGAGCCCGGCGGCCGCACCAGCGTGATGAACGCCTCCCCGCTGCCCGCACCTCTGCATACTGCCCCGTCATTTCTGAGATTTCCGTTTCTAAACGTAAAAGACAAGCTCGTAATCTCTCAAGCCATCGCCGCCCTCGCTCTCAAGGTCCAACCCGACACCGGCGAATCATTTCTGGATTGGTGCCACGAGCATGGGCAAACCAAAAACGCCATCGAACGTTTCTGGAAGCCAATCCTCGTCAGTGCGCTCAGCGAGGATCTCGACCTGATTTCAATTTCCTACGCTGCGCAAGTCGTCCGTGAGTCGATGGAATCCCCCGCCGCCCGTCACATGGGCGTGCCCAGCATTCCCCTCACCGACCTCTACAACCAAGCCGGAGATTACATCCGAGCCCGGGGCGGCGAAATCCGCTTTCGTACGTCGCTCGAAAGTTTCTCTTCCGAACCATCGCACGTCCAAATTCGCATAGCCGACAGGGAAGAGGGCGAGCGGGAAGTCGCGTTCGACTATCTCATCCTGGCGCTACCGTTCAACTCCGTCGACTGCGTCTTGCCTGAAAGTCCTGAGGCCGCCCCCCTGCGCCAGAAACTCGCCCATTTTGAATCCTGTCCCATCACCGGGATCCACCTCTGGTTCGATCGTCAAATCACCGACCTCGATCACGCCGTGCTCCTCGACCGCACCATCCAATGGATGTTCCACAAGTCTCGCCTGTTGACCACCCGAGGCGCAGCCGCCAAGGCAGAATCAGGGGGCAGCTACATCGAACTCGTGGTCAGCGCCTCAAAGTCCCTCATCGACAAGTCGCGCGCTGAGATCGTCGACCTCGCGTTGCAAGAAGTCCGCGAATTTTTCCCCGCATCTCGCGAAGCTACGTTGTTGAAATCCACCGTGATCAAAGAAGTCCACGCCACATACTCGCCACGCCCCGGCATTGACACCTACCGGCCGCCCCAAACCACAGCATGGCCTCGCGTATTTGTCGCCGGAGATTGGACCGCCACCGGTTGGCCTGCCACCATGGAAGGCGCCGTCCGCAGCGGGTACCTCGCCGCCGAAGCCGTGACCCGTGCGGCAGGAATCGGTTCGCGGCGGTTCCTGTCTGCGGACCTGCCTGCCAGCGGCTTAATGCGCGTCTTTAGCTAGTTGAAATGGGGGGACTTAGTTGTGGCCATACGGGCTGCCAGGTTGGACACAAAGCGCGGCGCGTGGCTCTTCATCACTTCCTGAAGATTAGGTGCAAACTCGTGTAGCAGATTCATTCCTGCATCGTTGCCCACGGTCGATCCAAAATCGCTGAAGGGCTGGGCTCCGGATCGCCTCCAATACGGCCGCGAAGCAGTCTCGGCAGCCACGGAAGTCAGCGCCCGCAGAAGATACGAAGTGTTCAGCCTGCCCTTTCCGGTTTCATCCTGGGTGAGGAATATCCGCGAAGCCGCGTACGTCGCCCGGCCCATCAAGGTTCCGCTGCCGGAAAATTGATAGGCGGATCGCCGCTTCACCGATGCCGAAGATAAATACTTGTCAAAAACGGTACTCGAATCTTTCCGACCGAACCTCTTATCGATAGGCGAAAATCCGTCAGCGGCCATCGGCTGCTCGGCGCCACCCGTCGCCCCAACTCCGGAAATCCGGAATTTTTCGGAAATATTTAATCCCTGCATCCCGGCTGCAATCTGCACCGAAGGAGCGTCAGGGAGCGATTGATCTGGACTCTGGCAATACGCTCCGCAAGCCGCCAACAACACAAACGAAACGACCCCGATGGGTGCAATTCGCCTCACCATACCTCAGTCCTTGCCCAGTTGCGGCTGCGGGACGACTCGCCCGCGAACCCGCGTTGAATCTAGCACTCCACATGCCACAGTTCCGAGCAAGATAGCTCATTACACAGATTTCGTTGAAGAAGAGGCGTTTCGGTTGCAGCGCGCCTAACCCAACCTCGGTTGACGGCCTTCGATCACCCCAAATTGCCGAGTTCTCTCTAGGAGTTACATGGACGGTCAGGGCAGGCGGCGCGCCCATTCTCCCTGTCGCTCAAGGCCGTGGTGGGCGCCTTCCCTGGCTTGGCGCGCTACCCAGCGGGCCCTCCCGCGCGGCGCAAATTATTGAGCCAGTGTGAGCAAATCTTTCATCCCACGTGGAATTCGGTTCCTACAGCCCTCCCCGTAGGAAGCTGAAGGGGCGGGGTTTCTTCTGTACGGGGCGGGTGTTTGCCGGGTGACGTTCATGGACGAGGGGCTGCCGGGTGCCCTCCAATCTCTTTCGGCTTCTTTTCGCTGCGAAAAGCTAGGGTTTCACGGTCTCGCCCCCTGGCGGGGGGCTCTCGAGTACAGGCGTGATTCCTTAACAACCACCGCTCACCCCGCCAGCAACGCCACTCCCGCCGCCACCAGCGAAGCGGCAATCCACCGTCGCCGATCCACGCGCTCATGCAAAAAGATTTTCGCGGCGACAGCATTGCCGATGAAGGTGAGGGAAGCGGCGGCGGGCGCCACCAGGCTTACATCACCCCAGGAGAGCGCGAACAGCAGGCTGAAGAATGCCACCGCCATGGCGATGACCCCAAATAGGAAATGGGGATTGCCAAGCGTCCGTCGAATCACCGCGAGCAGGCCCACGCGTCGACGCAACGCTCCCACATCCCCGACCTGCTTCATAGCCCGCGCCAGAAGCACATCGCCCACCACCGAGGCGAAGACAATAGCCAGAATCGCGCCCCAGGTATAAACACCCTTCATGACCGGACTCCGTTGGGCGCCCTGCTGCTCGCATCCTTTGAGAGAAGCGGGGAACTCGTCGCAGCCACGGCGCACTGGTCGTCGAGTTCGGCCGCCTTCGGATGTTCCGTCAGCTCCGGCCCTCCCGCAATAAATCCCACGCCACCTGTGATCAAAGCAATGCCCAGCCAGCGCAGCGGACTGACGTGTTCATGCAGTAGAAACCTTGCGACCAGCGCGAGCAGCACGTACCCCAGCGACGTCGCCGGTAGAACATAGGTGAGATCGGCCCAGGAAAGCGCAGTCATGTAAGTAGAAAAAAACGCCAGCAGAAGAAGAATGCCGATCGCGACCCACGGATTGAGAATGGCGAAGATAACGCCTTGCAGATGATTGAGCGAAATGCTGCCCGCCTGTTTCATCCCATGCGAAAGCATGGAGTCTCCGGCCGCGGCAAATACCGTGACTCCGGCCAGCACAAGATACTTGCGGAAGTTCACTGGGAAATCACGTGGTGGTGAGAGCTGTCATCGATAAGGCTCGCACACCAATCAGGCTTTGACCAATTCCGCCGCCGCATCGTCGCTGTGCTTCTTCACCAGCTTGTTGCGCGCCGAGCGCAGCTTCAGGAAGGTCTTCGCTTCTTTGTAAAGCCGCTTGCGATCGTTACTGTCAAAGGCGGCCTTCTTCAAGATACGGAACACAGCCTTCGGCCGGAAATAATATTCATCATAGAAACGGTGCACCGCGGAAAGAATCTCATCCGCCGGCAGTCCGGGATATTCAATGTGCGCCAGTTGATGCCCGCCCTCATCCACCATCTTGTTGTCGCCCACGATGAATCCGTTCTTCATGGCATAGTCGTAGAGTTCGGTGCCCGGATAAGCGTGGGCGACGGAGACCTGAATGGTTTCCACGTCAAGCTCTTTTGCGAAGGCGATCGTATTGTTGATGGTTTCGCGAGTCTCGCCCGGCAACCCCATGATGAAATCGCCATGGACGACCAGTCCAAGCTTGTGACAGTCTTTCGTAAACTGCCGGGCGCGTTCGATGGTCGCACCCTTCTTGATGTTCTTCAAAATCTGCTGATCGCCGGATTCATAGCCCACGATAAGCAACCGGCATCCTGCTTCCTTCATCGCCTTCAGCGTTTCGAAATCCGTCGTGACTCGCGACGTACAGGACCAGGTAAGGCCAAGCGGCTTTAACTTCTCACATAACTCGATGGTGCGGGCCTTCTGGATGTTGAAGGTATCGTCGTCAAAAAAGAATTCTTTCACTTCCGGCCAGTACGCTTTGACCTTGGCCATCTCCGCGGCGACATCATCGGTAGACCGCTTGCGCCACGGATGTCCGCTCAAGGTCTGCGGCCACAAACAGAACGTGCACTGCGCCGGACAACCACGCGTGGTGTAAAGCGATACGTAAGGATTCAGCAGAAACGGAACGTTATAACGCGTCACATCGAGATCCCGCTTGTAAACATCGGTGACGTGCGGAAGCGCATCGAGATCCTGAATCTGCGGCGCATCCGGATTATGCACCACTTTCCCATCTGTCAGGTACGAGATCCCGGTAATTTCCTCAAGCGGCTTGCCCTGAGCGTAGTCAACCACCGCGTAATCAAATTCTTTGCGCACCACGAAATCGATCGCCTCACAATCGCGCAAAGATTTTTCCGGAAGCACGCTGACATGCGGTCCCACAAAAGCAATTTTGATTCCAGGATTCGCCGCCTTGATCGCTCGTGCCAGCCCGATGTCTCCCGGAAATCCCGGAGTACTTGTGAACAGGACCAGAAACTCATAGTCCTTCGCAATCTCAATGGTTTGCTCCGCCGAGATATAATGCGGCGGCGCATCGAGCAACCGCGCCCCCTCCAGCATACCCGCCGGATAAGCCAGCCAAACAGGGTACCAATAACTCTCTATTTCGCGGGTGGCTGGCCAACGGGAGCCGGCGCCGCCGTCGAAGTTTTCAAATGAGGGTGGGTTCAGAAATAGTGTTTTTAAAGGCATAGTATGTGAGTGTCTATTCTAACATTGGGATGCGTTTGATGTGCTCCAAAAGCAGTGTTTACGCAGGTTCGTGGTTGAACACGCGATTTGATGCAGTGAATGGCGGGAAAGACGCATCCGTGAGCTACTTCTTTCCCAGGGCCCAGGCTTCCAGATCTCCGGTGGCGCGCAGGAGCGCGACTTGATTGCGATTCAGTTCGAAGATGACATCCTGCAACGCGATTAATTTTTCGCTGGACTGGGTGCGGGCGTTGTCCAGATCGTGGAGATTTGCGGTGGAGGATTTCATCCGCGTCTCGACGGCTTCGACATTTTTCTGCGCTATCTCGTATTCGATTTCGGCAACGTCGTGGGCGGCTTGCATCTGCGTGACCGCGCGCTGCAGCCGGAGCGTCTCCTCCGAGACTCGGTCGCGGGCGGCGTCTGCCTGTTTTTTTGCTTTGAGTGCATCGGCATCGGCGGCTGCAGCCCGGGCGCGTTGCGTGGCGTTGAAAAGAGGGATGCGCAGGTTAGCGCCGATGGTGGCGTTATTTTTCTGAAAACCGCTGGCCGGACACAGAACAGTGACAGCGCTAACGGTGCAAATGTTTTCCGGAATGTAGTAGTTCTGATAGTTGTTGAAAGTGGAGAAGAGAGCATACTGCGCGCCAAAATCCACGGTGGGCCATAGCGACCGATGTTCGCCTTCGGAGCGGAGGTATTGTGCCCGGGCGTGTTCAATGGCGGACTTGACGGACGGACTTGCCTGGGCGGCTTTATTTGGGGCGTCGTCATCCGAAGAGGCGGGGAACGCGGGCAGCGCGTCTCCTTCCGTCTGAATTCTGTCAGCCGGCACGCCGGTCAGTTTCGACAAATGCTCGCGAAGCACATCGGCGGATCCCTGCGCTTCGGCGATGCGCAAGCGGAGGCGTGCTTCCGAGAGGCGAGCTCTGGTGCCGTCGAGTTCGCTGTCGATGCCTTCTTTAACCCGATCGGCAACTGCCGCTTCCATCTTTTGGACATCGGGATAGATCTCATGCAAACGATCGAGGCGCTGCTCCCACTTTTCAAGTTCGGCGTAACTGAGGACCGCGTCCTGAATGATCTGGTTGCGCTCGTCCTTGCTGCGAAAGCCTGCTGCGGAAGTCTCGCTCTGAGCGGCGCGGATAAAAGCCCGCAGTTCGGGATGAAATAAAGCGGATTGGGCGTTGATGTTGAAAATCGAAGGCGCAGA
>DATNLE010000354.1:0-1621 GCA_035603035.1 Candidatus Acidiferrales bacterium
TTTCTTGGCGATTGCGCTGTACACTGCGAGTACGATCAGGACAACGCTGATGATTGGGACCACAAGGAAAAGATAAACGAGCGATTCCGATTGAGAGATCGCCACGATCAGGAAGATGAGAGGTGTACCCAACAATGCGGCTGCGGGCAGCCACCAGTTAAATTGATCTCGTTCTGGTGTGTTCTCTTCCATTGATTCCATCTCGCAAAGCTGCTTAATCCGAATTCCCCAAAGAATTGCGGCGGACCAAGTTTCGCTGAAATGTTAGCGCAACGACGGCGTGCTGTCCCATGAGACCTGGTCTCCTGCGAACAGCACCAAGCTGGAAACGCTCGGGTCGTCGCGACGGAAGTCCACATCGTGGTACTCGCCTCGAAACAAACGCCGAATTCGAAGCGTCTTCCACGCCGCCGCCTGCTGCTCTGGGGGCAAGGAGTTCAATACAGACGCCACCGTAGAATTAACTGGAAAATACTCGTCTCTCCCGTTGACTCCGATGTTCAGTTCCACGCTGGCGGAGTTTGCGGAATCCGCTCCGCCGAACGAAAGGCATGCGACGCCGGGACTGGCGAGATCGCCGCACGGAATTTCGGGCATTTTCTCAACTCTTCGAGAAATTTCAACCATGTCCGCCGGATTTCGGACTCCAACCAACAATGCGGTGCGATGTAGCCCCGAGGGAATATACCAGGTGAGCAAAAAAAGTCGAAGAGCGCCGACTCTGTGGAAAGCTTGAGCCAACTTCGTATCGGGAACCCCTTCATGTGGTATCGACGACAGTCCTGCGCTTCTCTGAATGTCGGCCAGTTCCAAGCCAATCTCATCACCGTGTTGACGAACGACGCTGTAAACCGCCTTCATCTCGCCCACGTAATCCGCGATTGCGGCGCTGCTCGCGGGGCGGTAGACCGACCTCTGGACGATAAGCCTGATGCCCGGTTTTAAACTGACGAAGCCGCGTTCGTCGAGCGTGCCTCTGAAAAGTGAGACGAAGACGGCTGGTATGGGCAGGCTTTCCCGCACCCAACTCGTGGCCGTCTCATAGCCCTCGGGTGTGATGCAGCCTTTGGACTCGAGATCGTAAATCTGAGCGAGAAAGCGATTCCATTCTTGATGGCTCTGCGAAACGAGGTCATCGCTGTACCACGCGTTGGGAGCCGGCACCTGGGCAACCCAATTACTCCCATTGCTGTCGCGATTCAAGGAAAACCAACGACCGCGGATCGAGCATTCCGCAGTTTCTCTCGCGTGCGGGCCCTTGTTCAGTTTGCCCACGGCAACGGATGTCTCCACAGCGTCTTCTGTCTTGGGAGAAAAGTCAGGCGGCAGCAGAAAATCTGTGTCGCCAATTTTGACGAGCCTGTAGTGCTGATCGACAACGGTTCTGCGCACCGCGCAACCATAGCAAACATTCAGCGCCACTAACAGAAACGCGGCTTTAATCAATAGTGCACGCATTATCAATCCTGCGATCTGGCGGAAAGCGATTTTACGTGGTCAAGCGCGGCTGCGCCACGGGCAATTTTCCTGACTTGACCGCTGCGATTGCCGACGAGCGAACGTGAAAGGCCGAGTTGTCTATTGCGGGTCGGGATGTGAGTCTGTTGCGTTGGAGACGACC
>DATNLE010000389.1:0-17806 GCA_035603035.1 Candidatus Acidiferrales bacterium
CGCACCGTGGTCGCTGGCTTCGCTGGGACATCTCGAGGATCAACTCAAAGGCTCACAAGTTTCTTTTGAAGTCCAGCCCCGGGTCTTCTACGAAGGGTTCCCGAAGATCGTGCTCTACGTGCAGGATGTGCACACCGCGCAAGGCGCGGCCGTCTGGAAGGGCGTTTTTCTGGCGGATATCTCCGATGCCGCTAGTCCACGCATTACGCTGGCGCATGAAGGAATTCTCGTTCCCGAAGGCCAGGACCGCCTGCACTTGCATTTGATCGACGGTGCCACTCACGAAACCGATCCCAAACTTCCCGATCACTACCAGATTTCCACGTTTCAGCAAACCGACATTCCGATCGAATTGCCAACCACCGAGAATAAGACGGACGAACAAATTCCGGTCGGCCTGATAACAACATCGGCACTCCACGATCATGCGCGCCGCGTTGACTCGGTTTCGGCGCGCTGGTATCTCATCGAGTTTCATCGACGTTTCGCCCTGCCCACGGCTTGCGTGGTGCTGGCCATGGTCGGAATCCCTCTGGGCCTATCCTCCAAGAAAAGCGGCAAGTCTGGAGGTTTCGTCCTTACGATCGCGCTGGTCTTTGTCTACTACTTCGTCTCTCTGCTCGGAGTATCGCTGGCGCGCCAGGGCAAAGTCGGCCCCATGTTCGGAGCGTGGCTGGCGAATATCGCGTTCTTCGCAGCGGGGTCGATTCTGCTGTGGCAAGCCGAACGCCGCCCTATTGCGCTTTCGGCGCTCCGTTTCTGGGGCAAACGCGATAAGCCTCATTCCAATGGCCACGTCCCCACATTTCGATTGGGACGCAGAGATAGCGCCAACGC
Organism: Candidatus Acidiferrales bacterium; assembly: GCA_035603035.1. Classification (GTDB taxonomy): domain Bacteria; phylum Acidobacteriota; class Terriglobia; order Terriglobales; family Acidobacteriaceae; genus Sulfotelmatobacter. The sequence goes on from DATNLE010000389.1 coordinate 838, forward strand.
TTTCGAGCGCGCCTCCACCCGGCGGCGGGTCTTCAGCGCAAGCTTTCCTACGCTGCTCGATGATTACGTGTTGCGCGATTTTTTCATTTACCTTGGGATGATCCTCTCCGCGTTCCTCGTCCTGCTGCTCGTGTTCACCCTGTTCGAGTTGCTCGGAGATATTCTGCGCAATCAGACCTCTCTGCTTGTGGTCGGTGAGTACCTGCTCAATGTTGCGCCCTACTTGCTCTATAGCGTGGCGCCGTTGATCATGCTGCTCGCGGTGCTGATCACCTTCGGACTGATGAACCGGTCGAACGAGATTACTGCGATTAAAGCCACCGGAACCAGCATCTATCGCATCGTCACGCCCGTGCTGGCCGCAGCTGCCTTCCTCGCGGCAGGATTATTTTTTGCCGACCAGTTTTACCTGCCTCACACCAACAAACGCCAGGAAGCGCTGCATAATCAGATCAAGGGTAAACCCGCGCAAACCTATCTGCGGCCCGACCGCAAGTGGATTTTCGGCCAGCACAATGACATTTACTATTACCAGTTTTTCGATGCCGACCGCGATCAATTCGCCAATGTCACCATTTTTCAAATCGATCCCGCCAGCTTCGCGATCTCGCAGCGCGTGCATGCTGATCGCGCCCACTGGGCCGACAATTTAAATCGCTGGATCTTCGAACAAGGTTGGCAGCGCTCGCTTCAGGGCTCGGCCATAGCCGGCTTCCGCAACTTCGACGTCTCCACCTTCCCCGAACTTAGCGAGGCGCCGTCCTACTTCAAGAAGGAAGTGAAACAATATTCCGAGATGAACTACGAGGAGTTGCACCACTATATCCGCGACCTGCAGCAAAGCGGCTTCGACGTGGTACGGCTCCGCGTGCAGTTAAATAAAAAGCTATCGTTCCCACTCATCACGCTGATTATGGCGGTGCTGGCAGTGCCATTCTCACTTTCGGCGGCCAAAAAAGGCGCAATCACCGGCGTGGCGGTCGCGGTGGGAATCGCGGTGGTCTATACGGTTGTATCGCGATTGTTCGAAGCCATGGGAGACCTCAGCCAGCTTCCGCCAGCTCTCGCAGCCTGGTCGCCGGATCTGATTTTCGCTTTGGTGGGCGCCTACCTGATACTAAAAATTCCTACATAGCTGCGGCTGCGGCGCGCCTGCACAACTATTTCACTGCGATTCCCCATGGAAAGTTATCGGTCTGGATCGGCGGCTGCGGAGTCAATCCTCCGCTCGACGGCGTAATGGCATACTCCGAAATATTCAGAGAGTTGAGGTTGGTCACGAACATCCAAGTGTTGTCGCTGCGGATCGCAATCGACGTGGGAAACGAATTCGTGGCTATCGTTGCCGGAGTCAGCGGCGAGAGACTGCCCGTGGTAGTGCTGATGCGGTAGGCAGAGATGGCACTCTCTCCCGTATTCACCACGTAAAGGAAATTGGCAAACCGATCCACCAGCAGCTGCCCCGGACTGTTGGCCGCAGGAAACGGAGAGCCCGCAACCTCATGCAGGCTGAAATCAGCCTGGGGACAGGTTGGAAAACTTGTGGCACTACAGACCGTATAAGCGCTGACGCTGTTGTTCGGTTGGCCGTTCGAAACGTATACGAACCGGTTACAGGGATCGACCGTCACTCCCGAGGGTACGGTGCCCGTCGGAACTCCGGGCGTCGAGGACGTGCGAACGAGTGTAAGCGCGCCTGACGAAGAGACGGAGTAATTCAGGACCAGGTAATTGACCGCATCCGTCACGTAGAGGTTCTCGGTTGTCGGGGGAACATTCGGAGAACAAAGTGCGAAGGCCGGCGGATACACGGTGGGAGTCACCGCCAGCGCGGAAGCACTCGGAATGATGCCGCCGGTCTGCGCCGGCAACGGAAAAGGGGAGTTAGGAACTTCTGTTAGGGTACCGCCGCTGCCGATGGCGAGAACTGACACCCCACCCGGGACCGAACCTGTCGCGGCATCAGCCACGAACAGAAATTTCCCTCCAGAGTCTATAACCATGGCCACCGGCACTACCGGGACAGAGCCTACAGGGTTCAGAGCTGTCGAGGTTCCAGAACCCAACTTCCCGTCCGAGGCCACGGGGAACGCTTGAACTCCCGTGGCACTACTATTAACGTGCACACTTTGCGTCACCAGCACGTATGCATAAGCACCTGCAGGATCAAGCACTACCGAGGTTGGTACCCCACTTGTCGGAGGGCCGTTCACATTGTTGATCTGGGTAACATGACCATTGCCTAAATCAAGGCTGAAGGTCTGCATCACCGCATCCTCCTGAGTAGAGACGACCACGAGCCCATTGTTGGAAGTCGAAAATTTGCTGCTGCACGCCACCAGGAGTGCGATCGAAATCAGAACTGCGATTCCCAAAATCCAGGTAAACCTTGTCCGCATTCTTCTCTTTATCTCCTGACGTACTGCTGCGATCCCGGTAGCCCTTGACCGCGATCGAACGTTCTCTGAAGGCAGGGATTGCCATCCATCTGTTTATCAGGAATGCGCGGGAAGAGCAAACCCCGCCAAGTCTCATTGGAACCGCGCAAGCGACCGGGAGTTGCCTGAAGGTATGTGTTTGAGACCGGTGGTCAGAACTTGACGGATATTCGCTAGGCTTGTTGTACCGCAGGAACTTGCTCGGAGTTCATGCCCGCGCCGCTGCCAGCCAACAGCGGCAGATGAATCTCGACCAGCAGCCCTCCTCCTGCCTTATTGAAAGCCGCTACATGCCCCCCGTGAAAGCGCACCGCCCTCTCCGTAATCGCCAGGCCCAGACCCACCCCGCCGGTTTGCCGGCCGCGATCATCGTCCAAGCGGTAAAACGGCTGGAACAGTTTTTCCAAAGCGTCCGGCGGAACGCCCGATCCAGAATCGCTGACGCTCACCACTGCTTCTGCCCCGCTAGGGGTTCGGCTGCGCGCTAGATGAATCTCCACCGTCGTGCCCTCGCGCGTGTACCGGATCGCGTTGCGCACTACGTTCTCGATTGCACTGTGTAACAAGGACGCTTCGCCGCGCACTTCCCAAGCCCCCACGGGGATGCCGCTGCTTACGTGACAATGGCGCGCCTGCGCTTCGAACTCGGCGTCTTCGGCGATGTTCAACACAATTTCATCCAGAAGCACGGGCGTCGACGGCACGCGCTTTTCGCCATCTTCGAGCCGGGCCAGGGTCAGCAGGCGCCCAATGAGCTCGTTAAGGCGGCTGGCTTCGAGTTCAATGCGTTCAAGCATGCTCGCGCTCTCCTCTCCGGAGCGCTGCCGCGCCAGCCCAAGGGCCACGTTCAAACGCGCCAGCGGAGAGCGCAGCTCGTGAGAAATGTCGTTAAGCAGACGCGACTGGGCCTTCACCAAAGTCTCCAGACGGCCAGCCATAGTATCGAAATCGCGCATCAGTCCCGCGATCTCGTCGTGCCTGCGGCTCTTGGGATTTCCGGCGCGCGCCGTGAGGTCCCCGGCGGCGAGCTGTTGCGTCGCGGCACGCAGCCGAGCCACCGGCTTGGTCATATACCAGGCAAGAAAATAACAAACAAATCCCGAAGACAATATTGAAATGATCAGCCCCGGGATGGGCATACCACGCGGTCCAAAAAACACCCTGGGCCCGGGCGGCAAGCCCATCACCAGCGTGTAGCGATGCTTGCCATCGGAAGAGGCGCGCGAGTCGCGTTGTACGGGAGGAGGCGGAAAAACAACTCCGTCACGGGGCGAGCGAGTCCCGCCCGAGGCTACGCGGATGGCCCAGTCAGGCGCGCCGCGGCGGGAAACCTCCTCCCCTTGTTCATTGAATAGATAGGCGCGCACGTGCTGGGTTGATTCCAGATTCTCGAAGTACTGTCGCAGTTGGTGATTGCCGCCTTCTTCATAAGCGCTGACGGCGTCGTTCAGAACCGTATTGCGCAACGCCTCCCAAGTGGCGCTGCGCGGACGAAAAGCCAGAGTCACCAGGATAGCCAGCACAATAAACAAAGCTTGGGCCACCCAGAAGGAAAGAAAAATCTTGAGGAACAGGCTTTTCATGAGGTGGTCTTCGCCTTCTCCCCAACTTTCTCCCGCGGTCGCGCAAAGATGTAGCCAACGCCGCGGATGGTCTTGATGTGCTCATCGCTATCGGTGTCGCCAAGTTTCTTGCGAACCTTGCTGACATGCATATCAATGCTGCGATCGAAGGGCGAAAATTTCCGGCTTAGGACGGCGTTCACCAGCCGCTCGCGCGGAACCACTCGTCCGGCCTCGCGCAACAAGACTTCCAACAGATTGAATTCCACCGAGGTTAGATCCACGGGCTGCCCGTCCCGCCGCACGCTGCGTGTCGCGGGATCGAGTTCGATCTCGCCGACGCGGACAATGTCAGGTGCTGCCGGAGCCGACTTATCGCCGCGGGTGCGGCGCAGGACGGCTCGGATGCGCGCCACCAATTCGCGCGGATTAAAGGGCTTCGGCAGATAATCGTCGGCACCAATTTCCAGACCAACGATGCGATCCACATCCTCGCCGCGGGCAGTGAGCAGCAACACCGGCAGACGCGAGGTGGCGCGAATTCGCCGCAGCACTTCGAACCCATTGATGCCGGGCAGCATTACGTCGAGCACAGCCAGCAAGTAACCGCCACCGGTCGCCCGTTGCAGTCCACTCTCGCCATCGTGCGCCGCTTCCACCACAAAACCTTCAGCCTGGAGATATTCCCCCACCAGAGTGCAGAGTTCGACGTCGTCATCGATGACCAGAATGCGTTCCATATCCCTGGTTTTAATTGTGCACCACGCAGTCCATGGTCGAGGTAAAGAATTGTCAAAAGCACCGCAGATGGCGGTGACAAAACTTTACTCGGATTTACTTACTTTTTACTACTTTCCTGTCCGATTCGTGTTTCTATCAGTGTACGCAAACGTGCCTGGTTCCTGCACGAAGTTATTGAAGGGGCCGGGTTTGTAAGGAGTCAAGAGTATATGAAATCAATTCGTTTTCGCTTCCTTGCCGCCGCTCTGGCAGTGTTGTTGGGAACCGCGATCGCCAAATCGCAAACCGCGGATACTTCTTCCCCTCCGCCCACGCATCGGGGAATGCATGGCGCTCTTGGGATGGACGGACACATGATCGGGTTTTATGCGAAGTACCTGAATGTGACCGACGAGCAGAAGGCGCAGATGAAGGGTGTTCTCGAGAAAGAACGGCCGGCTCTGAAACCCATGATGCTGCAACTTCACCAGATGGAGCAGCAACTGAGGCAGTATGAGGAAGGCACCTACGACGGAGCTAAGGTGCAGGCTCTGGTCGCGCAGCAAGCGCAGACTCTGGTGCAGGTGAAGGTAGAACAAACCCGCATCCACAACGAGCTTTTCCAACTTCTCACTCCCGACCAGCAGAGCAAATTGAAGGAGTTCGAGGCCAATCGGGAAGCCCGTATGCAGCGGCATATGCAGGCTCCGGCTACTTCGCAAGAGTAAGTAGGCCTCCGCGCGACGGGCGCTCTTGAACTTTAGTCGCGACGCGGGGTCGGGATTCTTCCTGATCTCGCGCCGGCTGTCCGTCTCAAAGGGAAAATGTCATGGACTTGGCTCAAGTATTTATCTTCGATCTTGGATGGATTTTCTTCGCCGCCTGGGGAATGGTTCTTGTGGCAGTCAGCGCAATCGCTTTCGGACGGGATCTCTTCCCATCTTTCTCCCAGCACGGTCGCGAACCCGAACGGCGATCCGTTCATGGTAACTGGAGTGCTTCGTAAGATGTAAGATCATCAATTGAGCTCTCCGCAACTTTGTCCTTGCGTCTTGCTGCCAAGCTTGAACCCCGCCTGTTAGAATTTCATCTACATCAAGCCCATGATTCCCCGGAGCATGCGTCCCTTACTGCCCTATCTCAAGCAACATCGCTGGGGGTTCGCGTTTGGCACGCTTTGTATCGTGTTGAGCAACGGGGCATGGGCGGGCTTGCCCAGAGTGATCGGCAAGGCTGCCCAAAGTCTGGAGGGCGGCGTCACCCGCCATAAGTTGCTGGTCTTTACGCTGCAGGTATTGGCGCTGGCTGTGGTACGAGGTATTTTTCTTTTTCTGACCCGCTGGGTCGTGATCGGCATCTCGCGTGATATTGAATTCGATCTGCGCAACGATCTGTTCGCTCATCTGGAAACCCTTTCCTACTCCTACTACCAGCGCATGCGCACCGGCGACATTATGGCAAGAGTCACCAATGATTTGAGCGCGGTGCGCATGCTGATGGGGCCGGCGATCATGTACTCAGCCAACACGCTGGTGTTCACCGCAGCGGCCCTCTGGTTCATGGTGCACAACAGTCCGCGGCTGACCTTGTACGCGTTTCTGCCGCTGCCCATCGTAAGCGTCACCATTCAATATTTCGGACGTCGCATTCACGAACGCTTCGAGAGGATTCAGGCGATGTTCTCCGAAATCTCGGCGCGGGCCCAGGAAAACTTCTCGGGAGCGCGCGTGATTCGCGCCTACGTACAGGAGGAAGCAGAGATTGCGTCCTTTGAAACCGCGAATCAGGAATACGTCGCGCGCAGCCTCAAGCTCGTGCGTTTGATGGGCATGCTTTGGCCGACGCTGGAACTCATGCTCGGACTCGCGATGGTGCTGGTGTTGTGGATGGGAGGCCGGGAAGTGCTGGCTGGCCGCATGCAGATTGGTGCGTTCACGGCATTCAATATCTACATGATGCAGTTGACGTTTCCTATCATCGCGCTGGGGTGGGTGGTCAACATCTTTCAGCGGGGGACGGCGTCGCTGGTACGCCTGAACGAGCTTCTGCAGGAGCAGCCGGCAATCAAGGATGAGTCCGGCGCAACAAAGCTGGAGGTAATAGGGGAGATTGAATTCCGCGCGTTGAATTTCGAATACGACGGTAAACGCGTGCTGCACCATCTTGACCTGCGCATCCCGGCCGGCAGCAGTATGGCAATCGTGGGTCTCACGGGCTCGGGAAAAAGCACGCTGGTCAGTCTGATTCCGCGCATTTACGATGCCGCGCCTGGGATGGTTCTGCTGGATGGACGGCCGATCCGTGAGTTTTCTCTTACCTCACTCCGCGGCAGTATTGGATTTGTGCCCCAGGAGACATTTCTGTTCAGCGATCACATTCGCGAAAACATTGCGCTGGGGGTTGAGTCCGCTACCGCTCAGGAGATCCACGATGCGGCCGACGCCGCCAATATTGCCGCCGACATCGAAGGCTTTCCTGAGCGCTATCAAACCATGGTGGGCGAGCGCGGCATCACGCTCTCCGGAGGCCAGAAGCAACGCACCGCGATCGCTCGCGCGTTGGTCCGCAATCCGCGCATCCTCATTCTGGATGATGCGCTCTCCAGCGTGGACACTCACACCGAAGACAAGATTCTCAATCACCTGCGCGAGCTAATGCAGGGTCGCACCACCATTTTCATCTCCCATAGGGTTTCCACGGTGCGCAACGCCGACCGCATCGCCGTATTGCACAATGGCAAAATCGTAGAACTCGGCACGCACGACGAACTTCTCGCCTTGAATGGCTACTACAGCGATCTGTATAACAAGCAGTTGCTGGAAGAAGAGCTGGCCGAAGTTTAGCTCACGGCTTCATGAAACTGCTGGTGCATTGTAAGAACTGCGACTTGCCGCTCGCAGGTCCGTCTCCTTTCGCGAGGTGAATCATGATTGCGCGTCATTGGCGAGGTTGGACGCTGCTGCAAGATGCGGACGCTTACGAGCGATTGTTGAAAGAAACCGTGCTGCCCGGCCTGAAAGCGATAGAGGGTTATCGCGGCGGATACGTTTTTCGCAAAGATGGAACGAAAGAAGTCGAATTCGTGGTGGTGAATTTATTTGCGTCGCTCGAGGCGGTGCGCCGGTTCGCGGGGGAGAACTACGGCGTTGCCGTATTCGAACCTGAGGCCAAAAGACTCCTCTCGAAAGCCGAGCCCCAGGCCACGCATTATGAAGTCCGGGCTGATACCGTCTAAGGACGGCGTCGAACTTGAACAGTTAGCAGGAGTTTCAAAGCGAATTAAGCCAGCCATGCAGCGATTCGACGCACCGGAGATTCTCGATTCTGACGCTTGCCTGCCTCACGATGCGCAGGACGTTCTCGCGGTACTGGGGCGGATCAATCGATGGTTCGGTGGGGTCGCGACCACGCAGAGGATGGTGAATCGCGTGGCGCAGGTAGCCGCGACGAAATGTCTTTCTCTGCTGGAGGTTGCCGCGGGGACTGGCGAGCTACCGGAAATTGTCCGGCAGAGACTGGCTCGAAGCGGAATCGCGCTGGACCTGACTCTGCTGGACATTGCACGGTCTCATCTCCCCGGGGGGGACGGGGTAGGAAGCCATGCGGCGCGGAATCGCAGCGTAGTCGGCAATGCGCTCGCTCTTCCTTTCGCTGATGGGGCATTCGATCTGGTGAGTTGCAACCTTTTTGCTCATCATCTTGACCCGCAGCAGTTGAAGCAATTCGGGCGAGAGGCAGTACGAATAAGCCGGCGAGCAGTGTTAATCAACGACCTGGTGCGGCACCCGCTCCATCTGGCTTTGGCCTACGCCGGCTATCCCCTCATGCGCAACCGCGTAGCCTGGCTGGATGGGCTGACCTCGGTGCGTCGCGCCTACACTCCCAACGAAATTCAAAGCATACTGGAATCGGCTTTTTCGCCAGCAACAGCGCCTCAAGTCGAGGTTGCCAGCCACTACCTCTACCGGATGGGTGTGATTGTCTGGAAAACTCGGGTTTGAAGAAGCACGAATTCCTAGCGGACGACCAGCACTTCCCTCACGTTATCCCGCGCCAGGAAGAATTTGATGGATGCGAAGTCGCGAAAAAGCGTTTCGATGTGCCGGTTGTTAAAAACCCGTTGCAGCTGGAAGCCATCCGAGATTGCAGTGTGTACCGCCCCAGTCGGACCGCGGCGGGCTTCGCGGCGCAGCACAATTTTCTGCATCTCGAGCGTGTCGGTGCCCACAATGTGGAAGCGGTGGCAAGGCGAGTCCGGCCCGGCATCACGGGTGTGGAAGAACGCGAGCAGCATGCCGCCGGGCTTCAAAACGGACCACAGACGGCCCACCACCGGCTTGACCAGGCTCTCATCGAGATAGTCCGGCAGGTTCCAGCACAGCACCGCGTCGAAGTGAGCAGCGGGATAAACCAGGTTATCGGCAAGAAATTTACGACTGTCGAGAACCGCAGTTCCCTGTTCATCTTTGTTGAGAAGCTCGGGGTCAGTGGAAGCCGTGAGCAGATCTTCGCTGTAGATGCGATGGCCGTGCTCGGTGAAATGGCGAATGTTGGTGGGCGAGGTAGATCCCAGATCTAGCACGCACAAGTCTTTGGCTGACTCCCAAGTGCGAGATAACTCGCCCAAACCACTGGAGCGGCGGGTGAGTTTCTGCGAACCCTGCGCCGGAATGGTCTCCGGTCCGGAAGAACCACGAAAAAATTTCATGAAAGTCTGCGAGCCGGACGACACCCTAACTTCCTGACCTGCTGATTCGTCATCTGCCTCGTCGCTACCGCGCCGAACGCCCTTGACGCCCCAGCCTAAGAGGCTTGGCAATCATCTGCCAGACCGATCATCCCTATTTTATCAATTCTATTTTATCCGCCCAGCGGCGTAAAACTCCGCCCTTCAGAGCGGAGATATAAGCCGTATATAGTTATCCTCTTGGTACGCTACCGGCTAGACAACTTCCCGGCAGATTGCCATTCGTAGTTTAGCTGGACCTGAAGCCTAAGCACATAAAGGGCTGCTGTGATGGGGTTAGTCCCGTCTGAAAACCAGACGCGTGGGCTCGGTGCGACCCTTCAGGCGCTAACGTAAGGGTTGTAATCCTAAACGCAGCCTGAGAATCTTCGCCCTTTAGGGCGGAGAGGTTCAACAACGCTAACATCCCCAAATTACTTGGCATCGGAGCGGTGGATCTCAACTTTACCTTTCAAGTAAGCTCCTTCTTCGATGGAGATGCGCTGGGCCGAGATGTCGCCAGTAACAATTGCGGACTTGCGCAAGTCCACCCGGTCACTGGCCTGAATGTTGCCGTCGAGTTTTCCCTGCACCACCACACCTTTGGCGTCGACACTGGCCTTGACCTGACCGTTGGGTCCCACCGTCAAGCTATTTCCCTTGAGAGCAATACTGCCTTCGATCTGGCCATCGACGTACAGATCTTCGCTGCCCGAGAGCTCGCCCTTAACCACAACCGATTTACCGATTTGCGCCAAACCGCTGGCTGCTGTGCTCATTGGAACGCGCTCCTAATTTGGACTGGATAAGTGCTACGGGATCAGTGCCGAGCCGCTCCGGGATCAACATTGACGCGGAGAAACCTTGCTAAAGCACCCTTACGACTATACTCAAGGCACGGAGTACCCGGCAAGCCTTGGTCCCGGTTGGGTGAAATACCCGTTTTCCTGTAGTGAATGGCCAAAACCGAATTGCTAGACTGCGAGCTGCAGGCGGGAGAGATTGCTCAGATGAAAAGCCGGCTACAGAAAGACCCGCAGTTCGTGGTTGTGGTTTTTCTGGTGCTTCTTGCTGCCGGATCGAAGCTCGCTCCGATGGGAGTTGGAGTCGCATTCGCTTCCCCGCAGGATCCAGCCTCTTGCTTGGAATTGGTTCGGGGTGCAGTTGCGAACGAAGTAGCCGCCAATAGCAATTCGACGAAACATATGTTCCGCGCACGCAAGCAGACTGCGCAAGGTTCGCAAACCAAGCTTTATGTGGAGACGCGCGACGCCATGGTAGGCATGACAATCGCCTCTGACGACAGGCCTCTGGCTCCGCAGGATATCCAGACCGAGGAAAGTCGCTTGGAGGGCTTGGCTGGCAACCCTGACCAACTCCGCCGCAAACATTCACAGGAGCAGGAAAATGGCGAGCGCACCCTGCGCATCGTGAAAGCCTTGCCCGATGCCTTCCTATACCAATACGACGGAGAAGAAAGCGGAGGCGCCAGTGGCGATGCGGGACGACAGTTGGTGCGTTTGCGGTTTCGCCCTAACCCCGCTTACCGACCGCCTACTCACGCAGAGCAGGTTCTGGCGGGGATGCAGGGACTTCTGGTAATTGATCCAACCAGCCGCCGGCTCGCAAGAATCGACGGGACCTTGTTCAAAGAAGTCGCTTTTGGTTGGGGAATCTTGGGCCACCTCGATAAGGGCGGTCATTTTCTGGTGGAACAGCGTGACATAGGGAACGGCTCCTGGGAGGTGTCCCGTATGTCCCTGAACCTTACGGGAAAAATTTTGATGTTCAAGAGTCTCGCCATGAAGTCTGACGAAGTGTTCAGCGACTTCCGGCCCGTGCCCAACGGCATAACGTTTGCCGAGGGCATTGAGATGTTGAAAGCGGAAAAAGTGAAACTGGCCCAAAACCGAGGGGCGGAGGCCATCAACCCCCGGAATCAATCGCACTAGAGCGATCGGTGAGCCTCACGCGACTGCGCGAAGGGTTTCTTTACGCGTGGTCAGTTTCTCAATCATGTCTTCTTTAATCCGGTAGCCCGTGCCGGCCTGGTCGCTGATTTTGATCATCCCTTGCCCGGAGACTTGTACTTCCGGGTCAATGATGTCTTCCTTCCAGTAGCGCCTCGAGGCCGAAACGTCTCCCGGTAAACTGAAATTTTCCAACGTAGAAAGCGCAATGTTGTGGGAGCGCCCAACGCCGGATTCCAGCATTCCGCCGCACCAGACGGGAATCTTGCGCGAGTGACAGACATCGTGAATTTTCTTCGCTTCGCTGAACCCGCCCACGCGTCCGACTTTAATGTTGATGATCCGGCACGCCGCGGTCTCGGCGGCCACGGCCGCGGCGCGGTTGCTTACGATGGATTCGTCCAGACAAATTGCGGTACGCAACTCCTTCTGCAGGCGCGAGTGGTAGAAAATGTCATCATCCCAAAGCGGTTGCTCAATCATCAGCAGGTTGAACTGGTCGAACCCGCGCAGATGTTCAACTTGATCCAAAGTGTAAGCTGAATTGGCGTCGCAACTTAACGTGATGTCGGCCCAGCGCGAGCGAATTTTCTCCAGCACATTCACGTCCCACCCAGGCTTCACCTTGATCTTGACGCGGCGGTAGCCGGCGGCTAGCTCCAGTTGGATCTTGTCGATTAACTGCTCGATGGAATCCTGAATGCCAATGGAGACTCCGCAAGCGATTTCACTCCGCTTTCCGCCCAGCAGTTGCCACAAAGGCAGACCCTTTTGTTTCGCTTCAGCGTCCCATAGCGCATTTTCCAGTGCTGCTTTGGCCATGCGATGGCCACGCACCTTAGCAAAAGCGAAGAGAGCTGCACAGTCGCGTGCCGCTTCCAGATTGCGTCCGAGCAGGGAGGGAGCAAGGTAACGAGTGATGACCGACCAACAGCTGTCGGTCCATTCGCTGCTGTAGAAGGGATCTTCTCCAGCTACGCATTCACCCCAACCATTTACACCGTCGCAATGTACGGTCAATAGAAGAATGCGACGGCTGTGAGTACGTCCGAAACTCGTCTCGAAAAAATGGACGAGCGGCATATGAATCTCGCGGAGTGTGATGGCTTCAATCTTCATAGTTTGTGGAAGGAACTAAAGAAAAGATCTGTCTCGCCGGAGGTGACAAAGTAAATCGCAAACCAGCAAAAACCACTCTCGTTTCGCTTGCACCTCTGTATCTCTCCCGTGAATTATTCCTGCGATGCGTAGGAGTACTGCTCATCCCAGTGGCCAAGCATGAACTTTCCGTTGCCTGCGACGTCGTGCTCGTAACCTAACACTGCAAGGCCACTGTCAAAAGCCCGAAGCAATTGCTTACGATTGCGTTCCTGCACTGCTTGCGCTTCTCTTCTGGTTTCGGCCGCAGCTTTCCACTCATAAATCTGCGCCGGGACTTCAATCGTCAACTCCCGGTTGAAGGCAGGCACCTTGCCGGTTGCAACCAAGGTCTCAACACGCCTGGATTTCAGCCACCACTCGGCGATAAGCCGATCGCTCGGAAGCCCGCCCTGCAGCGGCGATGACGTGATCCCATACTGGTTGATGTTGTAGCGGCGGGCGATCGCTCCCAATTTTTCAAGGTTGAGATAGGCATTTTTGATCTCCAGGGGATCGAATGTCCATTCGATCAGTTCGATGCCTCGGGCGAGCGCGTCTTTGCGCTGAAGGAGTTTAAGCCGCCGGCCGAGCCCTCCGTTGCGGTGATCCTTGCGGACGGCCAACATATGCGAGTGAAGATAGATGTGGCCCGAACGCGTCCCCGGTACGGAAAGAGCAAAGCCGACCATCTCAGTCCCGGCAAAAGCGCCCATCACCTGTCCGCCCACTTTTTCGGCGACCACAAAAATGCGCAGCGGAACCAGTTCGGCGTCGCTGAAGTTCCAGATCTCTTTTTGCAGGGCGACGCAAGCGCGCAACTCCTCGAGCCCTTCACAGCAGCGGATGGTAATTGCCTCGACGCTCACGATCGCTTCTCCTGCTGCTTGGCTTGTTGCCAGAGGGATTCCAGCTCATCCATCGAGGACTGTTCGAGACTGCCGCCGTTTTCGTGCAGACATCTCTCCATCCATTGAAAGCGCCGCCGAAATTTTCGATTCGTCTTGCGCAGCGCCGATTCCGGGTCGAGCGCCAGATAGCGCGCGATGTTAACCAACACGAAGAACAGATCGCCAACCTCTTCTTCCAGCCGCTCGCGCAGATCTTCCGGAATAGGCTGCCGCCCCGACCCCGCCACCCCGCGGCCTTGCGGATGTGGTCCGGGAGCCGGAAACTCGTGGAGTTGCTGGCGAAGTTCTGCAGTCTCCTCCGCAAGTTTTTCGAACAAACCCTCCATGTCGGGCCAGTCGAAACCAACTTGCGCTGCCCGCGAACTCAGCTTGTGGGCCTCCAGCAAAGACGGCATGGCTGAAGAAATACCCGCCAGAATAGATGTAATCGCCTCCTTCGCTGGTTCAGCTGCATCCGGATTCCGGTTCAGCCGCTTTTTCCGTTCTTCAGTTTTCAGCGCCTCCCAATTGCGCTTCACGTCAGCGCTGGTGTCCGCCTTGGTATCGGCGAACACGTGCGGATGCCGGCTTACCAGCTTGTCAACAAGCCTGTCAAGAACGTCATCAATGGAAAACGTTCCCTGCTCTTTAGCCATCTCGGAATAAAACAGCACTTGCAGAAGCAGGTCGCCGAGCTCACCGGGAAGCTCGTTCCAATCGCGATTGTCGATGGCTTCGAGAACTTCGTACGTCTCCTCCAGCGTGAAGGGTTTGATGGAATCGAAAGTCTGTTCGCGATCCCAGGGACAGCCTCCGGGAGCCCGCAGGCGTTCCATGATGGCGACGGCGCGTTCGAAACGTTCACCGGTAGTGGACATTTGCAATCACTTTAAATGAGTCGCAGCAGCACGAGCAATGCGTTGAGCCGACTCAGCTTTCGTAAATCAGGTTCACTAATAGCGATAAACCGTGATCAGAGCTGCGGCATCCAAATAAGCAACTGATCAAGAAACAGTCTAAGGAGGAACCTTCATGCCGAATAACTTGCAAGGAAAGACCATTGCGATTTTGGCGACGGATGGCTTTGAGCAATCGGAATTAATCAAGCCGAAAAAAGCCCTGGAAGAAGCTGGCGCGCGAACTCAAGTTGTTTCGCCCGCCGGGGGAAAAATTAAAGGCTGGGACAAGAAGGATTGGGGCGAGGCGGTTGCGGTAGACATCACGTTAGACTCGGCCGATCCTGCGAGCTACGATGCCCTTCTTTTGCCGGGTGGAGTTATGAATCCCGATCAGTTAAGGATGAATCCTTCTGCAGTGCGCTTCGTGAAACACTTTTTTGAACACGCTAAACCGGTAGCCGCGATCTGCCACGGGCCCTGGATGCTGGTGGAAGCGGGCGCGGTGCAGGGACGCACCGTTACCTCCTGGCCTTCGCTCAAGACTGATATTCGAAATGCCGGCGGTACCTGGGTGGACGAAGAGGTGGTTTTGAGTAACGGAGTGGTTACCAGTCGCAAGCCTGACGATATTCCCGCATTTAACCGGCAGATGATCGACCTGTTCTCAAAAGGTGCAGGCATGAGCGGAAGGTTGGAGCGGAAAATAGCATAACGAAATCGACTTCAGGATACCGGCCCGGCTGCACTTTGCGCCGGGCCGCCCTATTTTTGCTCAAGTTTCTGAACGACTTGCCGATAGGGTTGGGACTTTGGGTCAGGCAGTTTGCAGCACCAAGGTGACCTGTTCTCTGCGAGCGAAGGGGTGCAGACTCTATGCGTCGCAGTGTGAATGTGCAGCTCCGAATCTAGTAACCTTGAACCGGTTACTCTTGTGTGGAATCCCTATGGTGCAAGCGGCAAATCCGCGGGCAAGCCTCGAAGGCCAACGCTTTCACGTGGTGGTGATTGGCGGTGGCATCAATGGCGTAGCTGTGGCCCGGGAGTGTGCGCGCGCCGGAAAGCGCACGTTGCTGGTAGAACAGAACGATTTCTCTTCTGGAGTGACCAGCCGCTCCACCCGCATCATTCACGGCGGCTTGCGCTACCTGGAGCACGGAGAGTTAGGGTTGGTGAGGGAGTCGCTGCGCGAGCGCGAAAAATTACTGCGTGAGAAATCTCATCTCGTGCATCCCATGCAATTCCTGCTGCTTTTGAATGAAACCAGCCAGCGCAGGGCAATGAAGGTACGCGCCGGGTTATGGTTGTACCAGCGCATGGCCGGAAAGCCGCAGAACGGCGCCACGGAGATGGAATTGACGCGGCTCGAGCGGGCTCTTGACGCAGGGCACAAGTGGTCCCTGTTCAATTACGAAGATGCGCAATGCGAGTTTCCGGAACGGCTGGTTGCGGAATGGCTCCTGGAAGCGGTACAGGCCGGCGCAGTGGTCCGGAATCACACCGAAGCGCTGGCTGTCGACGTGGCGCATGGGCGAGTCCACGGCGTATTGTTGCGCGATCAAATCAGCGGCCGGGACGCGCGTGTGGATGCGAATTGGGTCATCAACTGCAGCGGTCCATGGGCTGACCGCCTGTGCCAGCGCTCCTCGATTAGGACGGGCAAGCCCATGCTGGGTGGAGTGCGCGGGTCCCATATAGTACTGCCACGATTTCCAGGCTCGCCCAATACGGCGGTGTATACCGAGGCGGTAGATGGCCGCCCGATTTTTATCCTTCCCTGGAACGACCAGATCATGGTGGGAACCACGGAGGTTGCCGACAACGGCGATCCCGGCAAAACGGCTCCGGCGGCGGACGAAATCAACTATCTGGTGCGCTCTGTGGCACAGCTGTTTCCCAGGGCGAAAATCTCAGCCCAGAGCGTCAAATATTCTTTCGCCGGAATTCGACCGCTGCCGTATTCGCCGGACAACCGTCCATCGGCGGTCACGCGCAAGCATATTCTGCACGATCATGCCGACGACTCGGCGACCCGCATGATTTCTGTGATCGGCGGCAAGCTCACGACGGCGGCTTCGGTGGCGCGGGAATGTGCCCGGAAACTCGGACTAAAAGTTGGGGAGCCGAATACCATCGCAATGGCTTCGGGCCAGGCACTGGATCCGCTGCTGGACGACGCCGTGCTGGAGATTGCCCGGATCGGGGCGGTGAGCGAGGAATCCGCGCGAGGCATGCTGGAGTGGCACGGCAAACGTGCAGCAGACATCGCGCGCACTGCGCTGGTGAGCGCCGAACTGCGGGCGCCGATTTGTCCGCATACCTCTCACGTGATTGCTGAAGTGGTTGAAGCCTATCGACGAGAATACGCAGTAACGCTGGGAGACGTGCTGCTGCGGCGGGTACCGGTGGCACTCGGTGCGTGCTGGTCGGAATCCTGCAGCCGCGAAGCGGCATTGCGCATCGGCGCCGTTCTCGGCTGGAATGACCTTACGATGGGTGCGAATCTGGAAGCATTTGAGATGGAACGCTCTGCCTTTCTGAGGCCTGCGCCACAAGACACTGCGGCATTCGAAGCAGCGGCGGATTAGTGCAGCCCGCGACGTCGGACTTCTGCAACGTCGGACGGTTTA
>DATNLE010000415.1:0-21026 GCA_035603035.1 Candidatus Acidiferrales bacterium
CCGCAGGAAGGAGTTCCCGGGGACCGTCAGAAGCTCGGAACCATGTCAGCCGGCGACGTAGAAGCGGACCTGGAACTGGTTCGTGTTTCCGATGCGAACGCAGGGAAGATCTGGCTGATCTCTTCCGACACTTTGGCCAAAGTGCCCGAGCTTTACGACCAAGTTCAAGCGCGCCAAGTGGAAACGCGACTACCCAAATGGGTGGTGAGGCATCAGTTTGCGGGCATGCCGTTGTGGCAGTGGTTTGCCTTGTTGCTGCTGATTCCCGTCGCAGCGGGCGCGGGCTGGCTGGTGTTGATGGTGCTGCAGATTCCCATGCGATGGTGGGCAGGCCGACATGGGCATTCGGAAGTGGAGGTGAGGTCGGTATCCGCGCCGGCATGGTTGCTCATAGGTGCGCTCATCCACAAGATTCTCGCCGCCTACCTCGACATGCCGCTACTGCAACGCCATTACTACTCCCAGGTCACGGCGGTTGCGGTCATTATCAGTACGAACTGGATCCTTTGGCGAGCGGTTCGCTGGTTCCTGAGGCGTGTACGAAACCAGGCCCTGGCCCGCGGCCTCGGCGGCACGGGCTCGCTCATGCTGCTCGGCGAACGGCTGGTCAAAGCGTTCATTTTCGTGATGGCGATATTCCTCGTACTAGGGGTACTCGGCTTCAACTTGACCACCGCGCTCGCTGGAGTGGGAATTGGAACCCTTGCGGTCGGCTTCGGTGCGCAGAAAACCATCGAAAATCTTTTTGGCGGCGTCTCTGTTCTAGGGGATGAAGTGATCCGGGTCGGGGACGTCTGCAAGTTCGGCGATCGCACAGGCACGGTCGAGGATATTGGCCTTCGCTCCACCCGCGTGCGCACGGAAGAGAGGACCCTGCTCGCCATCCCCAATGGCACGGTTGCAACCATCAATGTGGAGAATCTGAGCCGGCGCGACAAAATGCTTCTCAAAACCGTTCTGGGTCTTCACACCGACACGTCGCAGGAGCATGTCCGCACGGTGCTTTCCGAAATGCGCCGCGTGCTGAACAGCAACCCCAAGATCGAGAGCAATTCGGTTCGTGTACGCCTTATCGAACTTAGCTCCAGCGCTCTTAATGTGGAACTGGTTTGTTACATATTGACTCAGGATTTCAACGAATTCGCAGCCGTGCGGGAAGACGTGCTGCTCGAGATCATGAACTTAGTTGAGGACTCGGGAGCAAGCCTCGCGTCCTCGTCGCAAAAGCTGTACTTGAGCCCGGATCCCGCCTCTTCAAAATCAAGAGGCGACGCTGAGAACAAAGAAGGAGATGAGTCGCCTCAAGGAAAGCACGAGTCTTCCGCAGCTACCGATCACGAGAATGCTTCCAGCCGCCTGTCAGCGGATCGGGCGCGTTTGGAGTCGGCTTTGCGCAACCGGCCACAAGGTGACGGAAAGAATGCCGGGAAAGACGACTAGATTCTGCAGTTCTTTCGTCCGCCAAACCAACGTCCAGCAAACGAGCGTCCAGCAAACCAGAGCAGGAAGCGATGCGTGGGGTAGTAAATCGAGACGGGGACAACGATCAGGTAAGCCAACAGATATGTGAGTCCGGGAACTACGTGCTGTTCGCGAAAGAAGGGGCCACGAGCCCAATTCACATCGTATTCCGGACGCCAGAAATAATTGACCGGAACTACAAGCCACGCGGTCAGCGTCTGATATTTCCACCCTCGCCCGTCGTAGCCTAGACGAATAATAGCCCAGAGCAGCAATAGCGGTGTCACTACGTGAAACAGACTCAGCAATCGAATCGACAGCGGAATATGAGGATCGAACATGTATTCGGTTCCTCCTATCCAATGGCGTCCGCTGAGGAACGTCCCGGCAAGATCGATGATGAAGAGAGTCTGGAAGAGCAGCAGTCCGCTTGCCTGCCAGGAAAATATCAGCGCACTCTCCATCCACAGACCGGCGGTAATAAAGAGATTGCCTAGATCGCAGAAAAACAGAAAGTTCTGCGGACCATACTGCCGCCAGTACAAAGGTATCCAGGCGATTACGCACACCGTCCAGAGAACTTTAATCCAGAGAAGAATGCGCATGACCACGTATTGTATGCGCGGGATCGTACCCTTTCCTAAGCGGCCGCAAAACCCCGTCTGGCAAGCCCTATGCGGCCTAAACGCAATTACTACCGTAACTTGATGAGGCTTACGGGTGTACCTACGATGAAGTCAGTATGGGTTACCAAGCACTGCTTTTCTGTCCCGATGAAAAGACGGCTCGCACCGTGACACAGGTTCTCAGCGAGTTGGACTTCGAGGTAGTTTCCTGTTCCGAACCCTTCGCTGCAGTTAAGAAATTGATGGGTGAGCACTTCGATGCGGTTGTGGTGGACTGCGACAACGAGCAGAATGCTACGTTGCTGTTCAAGAGTGCGCGCAATTCCCCGAACAACCAATCGGCTCTGGCAGTGGCTGTGGTCGAAGGGCAGGCGGGCGTGGCAAAAGCGTTCCGGATCGGTGCGAACCTGGTTCTCACCAAGCCCATTAATGTGGAGCAGGCGAAGGGTACGCTACGGGTTGCCCGCGGTCTTCTGCGCAAAAACGAAGGCACCAAAGCAGCGGCCACGACGACTTCATCTCCTGCGAAACCCGCGGCGTCCGCGCCACCACCTGCGAAGCCAACGCTGGTTCCGAGTGTGGCCTCTACGCACCCAACGCCAGCTGTGACGCAGGTCCCCGCACCTGCGCAGAAAGCAGCTTCCATCTTTTCTGCTTCCGCTTTCGGTGGGGTTGCTGAGTCCGGAAAAACTACAGAACCCGTTAAGGCAGAATCCGAGCAAGTGGCCTCAACTACGGCCGTATCAACCCCGGTCTCTGAATCCAAGCCTGTTTTAACAGTCGGTCAATCGGAAATTTCGAAATCAACGAAGGTGAGTGCCCCGGTCCCGATGTCGGCGGGTGCGGCCAGCGCACCAGCACCGGCGCGGGAGGCAGCGCCGAGCGTCGTCACCTCGGACAAACCTGCGACCGTCATTCCGGCACCCGAGATTCTCGGGAAAACCGCGGGGGGCCAGGAAATCTCTGCGGTCCAAGAGGCCGTATTGCCTGCCCATTCATTCACCTTCGGAGGCACAGTCGGCGGCGATACTGAATCCGCAAGCGGCGGAAGCACAAAGATTTTCATAGCACTCGCTGCGCTGGTTCTAATGGCAGTGAGTGGTTATCTTGCGTGGACGCACTTCGCGCACTCCAGCGCGGCGATAGACAATTCTGGGCCAGCCGCGACACAACCGGCGCCGGCAGCTGCTATAGCACAAGCGAAGCCAAGTGCACCGCCAAACGCGGCGCCGTCCGCTCCACCTTCTGCTACCACGGCCAGCGCGCCTTCGGCAGTGCAATCAACCGGATCCGCAAAGGCGTCTGGGGTTTCGCAAACAATTTCTGGAACGGGCGGTGGGCAAACTCATCCGACCAAAGCCAACCCTGGACTAGATTCGTCCAAACCTGGGACATCGGTTGTAGCTGAAAATGAGGAACCAATAGCCTCGGCGGTTTCGGAGCCTATCGTGGTTAAGAAGAGCGCTCCGGAAGCCCCGCGTGGAAAGGTTTCGCCAACCAGCGAAGCGCCCGTGCCCAGCATCACCGCCATCGCTTCCAGTGGCGACGGCGGATCGTTGCCGAATTTGCTGGGCAATCAGAGCAACGCGCCGGCGCCGGTGCTGCAGACGTTGAACATCTCGCAGGGAGTATCCCAGGGATTGGCGATTAAGAAGACGCAGCCTTCGTACCCGGCGAGCGCCTTGCGGATGCGGATTGAAGGGCCAGTGCAACTGCTGGCGACGATCTCCAAAAGGGGCGACATTTCCGCCGTAAAGATTCTAAGTGGAGATCCAGGTTTGGCGCGGGCCGCGGCGGACGCTGTCAAGCAGTGGAAGTACAAACCCTATACGCTCAATGGGTCTGCGGTGGAAATACAGACGCAGATCACGGTGAACTTCAAGCTGCCGCGATAGTTCGCGAGCGCTCCAAACTCCAGCAAAAACAGAGCCGCAGGCCGGTCGTTCTGGCCTGCCGTTTTATTTCTACTCGAGAATTGGGTTCTTCCTCACTTTCGGTGCAGCGTGGGCTCCAATCCAACGATACCAACTCTGAAGCGTTGTTCCGTCATTCCGTTCCTCCTTGGTGTCGCCGAAGCGTAAGTACGGCTGAAGCCACATGGATCTTCTCTGTAGGGATTAAAGACGGCTTGGCGAACCTCCCCACTCCGTCGTCGCCAAGGAATCCAGCGACGTCATTGGGATCTATTGACGTGCGGTTCCACTGTGCGAAGACTGGGTGCCCCTCTCCTGTCTATCAGGGGCATCGTATTGGCGATTCTGCGTCGTGGGCCGCTGTGCCGTGAGGCCTCCATCTAGAACCAGTGATTGTCCGGTGTAATAGGATGACTGATCTGAGAACAGCCACGCTACCGCATCTGCTACGTCATCGGGAATGCCAATGCGACGAATGGGATGGATTGCAACCATTCGATTGAGGACCTCATCTCCCCCAAACACCTCGCGAAGCATCTCGGTCCGTATTGACCCCGGGCTGACAGCATTTACGCGAATACCTTGCGGACCATATTCGATCGCCGCTGATTTCGTCAATCCGAGGACAGCGTGTTTACTGGCAACGTATAGGGATGCTCCAGGAGTCGCCAGTATGCTACCCACTGACGCCATATTTACAATGGAACCTCCCCAGCCTTGATGCAGCATCTGATGGATCTCTTGTTGCATTATGATGAAGAGGCTTTTGACGTTGATCTGAAAGACCTCGTCGAAATCAGCTTCCGATTGCTCTGCTAGAGTCCTGTTCGGGCCGGAAATGCCAGCATTATTGAATGCGTAATCGAGCCGGCCGAAAACGCGCACCGCATCCGGGACAACTTGACGCACTTCTTCTGGTACGCTAAGGCCGCTCTAAGGAAGAATGCGTCTTTTCCTTCACCTTTGAGTTCAGATTCAATCAAGCGGCCGTTCTCTTCATCTCTTCCCACAAAGACAACTTTAGCGCCAGTTCTAGAGATGCGATGAACCGTGGCCTCTCCCATTCCCGCTGTTCCACCTGTGATGAGTGCAACTTTACCTGTCAAATCCATAGTGTCACTTCCTGTATGACGTGGCCGCGCGTTCGATGCGGCTTCTTCGATCAGAACGGCAACCTCTCTTTCGGTCTTGAAACGTAGACGGCTCACTATTCCCTCTCGTGATCCCGCTTATCGTTGCTCGTGGCAAGTTGCCTCGAAGCTAGTCAGTGGTGGTGAAGACAGCCGGCGAAAGGCGTCTTCGTCAAGGCAAATGCCCATTTTGGAACTCCGGTATCTGATAGCGTTTCTCTGCGTTTAGAATTGATGTTTTGCGCCTACAGCCCTTCAAGCTGAGCGTGGTGGGTCGCGTGACGGCCTTAGACACAAGACTCGTCAAGATGAGGCGACGTATTCGGATCGCTGAGCCTATGACTTGGGGCCATTAACATTGCGGCGAGTCCGACAATGGTCGCGGCGGCAACGTAGTGGGCCGGCACGATGCGGTCAAAGTGGACCAGCCATGACACTAACAGTGGGGTCAATCCACCGAACAGCGCATAGGCGAGGTTGTAGGAGAATGAGACCCCGCTGAACCGTACAGATGCAGGAAAAGCGCGAATCATCATGATGGGTGTGAGGACAGCTCCGCCAGCGCCGACTCCGGCCAACGCATAGAGTGGCAGCAATGCGAAAGGCATACTCTCGGCACCGCGATATAGTCCATAGGTTGAAGCGATCAGGAGAAGTAGTATCGGTATCGAAACACGGCGAATGCCGAACCGATCTGTAGCGGCGCCGATAAAGACCGTAGAGACGCATAGCGATGCAGTGGCGACGAGATTAGCCATTTGCATTTGGGCAGGTGCGATCCCAAATAACTTCGGCATCAGCGAAGGCGTCATCAAAATCACAACCACGATGATCGTGGTAAGCATCCAGGTGCTAGCAATTGAGGTCACAACCGCTCGACCATGCTCCTTTAGAACCGCGCCCAGAGGCAACTCGCGGGAGAGTGTTGCACGTTTCCGCATTTCCTCAAAGACTGGCGTTTCTTTCAGCCAGCGGCGCAGCCACATTGCGATGAATCCGAACACACCGCCAATCAGAAATGGAATCCTCCAGACGCCACCGGCTATCTGGTCCTGACTGAATACTCGGTTGAGACAGGTCGCTATCAATGACCCTAGAAGGATGCCGAAGCTCAAACCGCCGGTGAGCAAGCCGACCGCGACACCAACCCTTCCGCGTCTCGCATGCTCTGCAACGAAGATCCAGGCACCGGGCGCCTCTCCTCCGATGGCCACGCCCTGCAAGACCCGCATTGACAGGAGAAGCAAAGGCGCGACCAGTCCGATCGATTGATAAGTTGGGAGAAGTCCAATAAAAAGGGTAGGAATGGCCATAAGCAGAACGATGAGCGTAAACATGCGCTTGCGACCACGAGTGTCACCGAAATGCGCCATTACGATGCCGCCTAGAGGCCTCGCAAGATAACCAGCGGCGAAGATACCGAAGGTCTGAGCTTGGCGAACCCATTCGGGTAGACTCGCAGCGAAGAACAACTTTCCAATCACGTTAGCAAAGAACACAAAAATGACGAAGTCGTAGAATTCCAATGCGCCCCCGATAGATGCGAGCGATAGGATGCGAACCTCGGAAATTGAAAGTTCGCTGGATGTCTGCATGTTCTGCATGAAAGCCTTTCTGGTCTTGCGGAACGATTGCAAGCTCGACAGACGTGCGTGCTGCCGATCCGACAAACCCAGCCCGCAGACGATCCAGTCGTACTGCTGTTTTAGATGAACTGCGCGGCTATGTTGATTCCCGTGAATCTGTCGGAGCTGAAGGCCCAACCAGCGGGGAGGAGTACTGACAGTAGAGGCCCGAGATAGTAGCATGGGTTCCGACCTCAAACCTGAACGGCACCGCCGTCAACGAACAATTCGATACCAGCCACATAGCCGCTTTCCTCAGAAGCCAAAAAATAGCAGCTTTGGCAATTTCTTCTGAATCAGCCCATCGACCGAGCGGTATTGTTTTAGTAATGCCCGCCTTTATCCCTTCGAACTGTTCCTTAGTCCAGTCCAGCGTCTCGAAGATCGACATTTCGGTATAACCCGGGCTAGTCGCATTGACCCGAATACTGCGATCTTTCATATCCGTTGTCCACGAACGCGCGAGCGAACGCACAGCGGCTTTGCTCCCTGCATATACGCTTAATGATCCAATTCCCTTGATAGATGCGCTGGACGCATAAAGGATGATTGAAGCACGATCATGCATCAACGGAAGAGCCTTCTGAACAGTAAATATAAGACCGCGCACATTGACGCTGAAGGTGCGATCAATCTGCTCTTCCGTTATGGAACCAAGAGGAGCCATCTGGTTCCCCACGCCAGCATTGGCAAAGACAACGCCAACGCGCCCCTTCTCCTCTGCAATCTTCGCGTAGAGCCGGTCAAGGTCTTCCAGGTTGGAGACATCACCCTGGACGGCCGCGACATTCTCTCCAATTTTCGCAACGGCAACATGGAGCTCTTCCTCTCGCCTCCCAGTGATGTATACATACGCCCCTCGCCAACGAACTGTTCTGCTGTGGCGAATCCCATTCCGCAGCTGCCGCCTGTGATGACGGCAATTTTTCCTGCAAGTCTGTTCAATTGTTGCTCCTCCTGGTCCACGAGTCACTTGTCTCCCGGGCCGCCGCCCCTGACTCGTCGACGAATTGAGGTGCCCGTTCAAGTACATCGGCCGCTCGATCCAGTCCATGGGAAAGCAATCTTGCGATCAGTTGCTGGTGTCCTCACAAACCGCCCTCAAAATCAATTCGGTATTTTCTAGAAGCTGAGGGATGAGGGTGTAGCTCGCGTGCAGCAATCTGAGTGCGCCGTTTGTGGTTGCAACTCCGACGTTCTGTTCACCTTCGAGTCCCTGCAGAGCAGTTGGCCCCCAGACCGCCTCTAGTCTGAGCCTGCCGAATTCGGACCCATATGGGATCTGACCAAGGTTTGAAACCATGAGTTCTCGAGCGAACGCTCCAGCGGCAATCTGGGCCGCTGTCTCAACCTCCATATCTTTTGTCATGATCGCCTCCAGGCCATGCAACGATGCATAGAGCGATTGAAGGGTCTGAGATGGAGCGATCTCCTTCTTTGCATAGCGCGCCAGCTCCCAAAAATCGCTCGAATCACCAGGCTGAAAGGGAATCATAGCTCCAGCTCCCAGATAAAGGCCGCATGCCTCGCCCGCTCTCAGATGTGCGCGCGCATTGACCGGCGACATCACGCGGACTTTCTGTTTACACCATGTATTTGAAGTCTTTCGACCTGCAAGAACTAACGCGGCGCAGAGCGCTCCTTGGACTGTAGTCCCTTCGCGGCGCGCCCGCTCCTTGAGAGTCGCAGTGAGATGTTCGTCCAGCTTTCGCGCGGTGGCCCTCGGCGCCAAACCATCCCCTACCCGGTACGCTGCGGGTTTCGCTTTAGGAACATCGGCTTGCGATGCCTCTGCCTGGACAATCTTCTCTCCTCTTGGCAGTTTGCTTAGCAACTCTTCGGATGTGCTGCTGAATGGGAGAGCCTCAATTTGTTCGCCCGAGAGAACCTGAAGAAGGTCGCGGATCAGAAAGACGAGCGCAATTCCATCAGCGATAGCGTGATGAGCGATCATGATGAGGACAGCAGACTGCGGCTTATGGATCAGCACGCTCCTGATAAGAGGTGCTTGTTCAAGAGTAAACGGAAGCGCCATCTCGCGGTCCAACTCCAACTCCCAATGTTCCTGCATACTTCCATCGACAACTCGAAGTGGTATTGGCGCTGCGTCTGCCTGATACAGTGCGGGTCGCCCGTCCTCGTTTGGCTTGATGGAGGTGGAGAGGATGGGATGGCGTTTCTGCACCGCATCAAGCGCATCGATCCAGTCTTGCACCTTTGTAATGCCTTTGACTTCGGCGGTCACCGTGAAGTGGACCGGATGTTTCTGATTCATAAGCCAGAACATCTGTTCCCTGGCGCCCAGCGCTCGGACTTCTTTCTTCGATTCGGTAGCCAGCATTATCGATACAGCCTGCAATGTAGTCTTCCTCCTGATTCCACTTGAACTTCGCCAGCATCCGACGAATCTTGCTTACATTTCGTCGCGATTGCTGAGATGGCCAATCGCCCTAAAAACATCAGAATCCATCTGGCGTTATCCCGTGTTCGCTTTTATCCGTTGCGTTTCAATTCATCTGGAGATTTCTTCGACGGTGGTGCGATTTGCTCCAGAGGAACTCCCTACCCGAATCCGCACGCAAGCTTACTTCTCCGATATTTGCCTTAGCGACACTAACCAGAGGTCGTGGCCCCTATGCATCGCGCTAGGGTCCTTCTTGTGGAACTCTACTGCTCCCGGTCCTCTCACGACCTCTTCGGTCACGACACGACAACCCTCAGGTGCTTTGAGCAGCAGAAAGGTATGGTAGGCATCCATACCTGTTCCCTTACCGAACCAGCCAATACGGGAGTCCAGCGCAAATTCATGCACCTGGCTCTCAATGTGCACGCCAAACGTATCCCATGAGAATTGTGTGTCCTGGTGCAGCCTGCCATCCGAACTGTTCAGCAGGTTCACATTGTGTGAGTTCGGATACCATTCCGGCCAGGCCTGCGCCTGAACGAGATGTTGCCAGACAGTCGAGCAGGATGAATCAATCAGCAACTCGTTATGAGCGAATAGATCCGCATCTGCCGGCGCGTGCTTTGCGGGCCAATGGATCTCAGCGGTGCGTAATGGCCAATCGGGGTTGTCGACCTGCGAAGTCTGTGCGGATGTCGGCGGTGCCGTCATCATGCCCCCAGTTAGCGCGAGCATAACCAGCGCGTTGATTCTTTTGTTTGAACTCATAGTCATCTTCCTTTTTGTGTTGAAATTACGGTGACGTTAAACCAGTACCGTTCCACCATCGACAACCACCGTCTGGCCGGTGCTGAACCCCTCCTGCATCAGAAACAGATAGGCTTGTGCAATTTCACGAGCCTCACCCACGCGCCCCACAGGCAGACGCTTGCCCACGCTTTCAAAGAGTTGCTCCCTCTCTGATGAGCTCATGTTCTGCCACAGGTTGGTTCGAACGACTCCTGGAGATACCGCGTTCACCCGTATCGGCGCCAGTTCAACCGCCAGGGCACGTGTTAAAGCCTCGATCGTTCCACAAACGCTTGCGACAACTACCCATCCACTGTGCGGGCGTCGACCGGCGACTCCCGTCGTGAGAACGATAGAGCCGCCTTTTCGAATTTGTGGACTCCCATATTTGACCGCGGCAAGTGCGGACCAATAACGCAGTTCAAATGCGCTTCTCGCCTGCTTGAGATCCGTATCAGCAAGCTCGTGCAATTGCAGGCTGTCACCTGCGGTGAAAACCAGGTGATCAAAGGCGCCAAGGTTGGTGAAAAAGCCTTCCACAGCCTTTTCGTCCGAGACGTCAACCACCTCTCCACGGACATTTCCTTCGATGGATTGAATGGCTTCCTGAACTCTTCCTGCGCTGCTGGAGACGATGATGACCTCAGCCCCCTGCAATGCCGCCTTCTCGGCGACGGCCAGACCAACTCCTGACGACCCACCTACGACAACCACGCGCTTATTGTCGAAATCCTTTTCGGTTGGCATTGAGTTCTCCTTTTATCCTCTTCTGTCGACTTACAGAGCTACAGATGAGCGGACACACGCATGTGAATCATGCATAATGAGCATGATGGCCATGCGTTTAGAGAAATTACGTCAAGTCGATTTGAATCTGATGATTACATTTGCCGCCATTGCCGAAGAGAAAAGCATCACGGCGGCGGCATCCCGCTTGTTCCTCAGCCAGCCTGCCGTGAGCCGGGCCCTGCAGCGGGCACGCGCGATGTTTCAGGATGATCTCCTGGTTCGATCGCCAAATGGCTTCGAACTCACCTTGAGGGGTCGAAAGATTCTCGACGAGCTTGAGGGACTGCTACCCAGGATGGAGAATCTCGTTGCGCCCGCTCTGTTTGATCCAACTCGGGAGAAAAGCCATTTCCGCATCTCAGGCCCGGATAACGTTTGTACCGCCGTCCTTCCTCACTTGTGTCGGCAGTACGCGAACAGAGGCTATCAAGTGCAGTTTGAATTTCTTCCGTGGCAGAGCGGCATCACGGAGCTAATCGAACACGGGCAACTCGACCTCGTTCTCTGCAATGATGAAGGACTCCTGCCATCACACTTCCAGTTGGAAAGGCTCTATAAGGAAGATTGGATCTGCGCCGCGGCGCGCGAGAGCCACTTTGGCGACCGGCTGCCACTTATGCAATACCTGGCCGCGAGCCATATCGTGGTTTCCCCCTATGAAGGGGTGCAAACAATTCCGGACAAACAACTGGCGGCTGTCGGTGCCAAACGCAGCTCTTGTATTCGGGTGCCTTATTTCGGCGTGGCGCTGCAATGCCTTCCCGGCACCGAACTAGTCCTTACCCTGACTAGCGGCATGACGCAGGTTATCAAAAACGATCGCAGGTTGCGGCTGGTGAAGGCACCGCAAGAATTGCACCCGTTTCATTTCCTCATGGCCTGGCATCCGAGGGCCAACACCGATCCGCGTCATGTGTGGCTTCGCGAAGCCATGCGATCAACCGTCGCCCCCACCAGTAACCGTTAGCTAAGCTGGTGATCTGTGGCATCTGCGGCGAGCGCATGAAGGTAATTTACCATGTTCGCGCCGGGCGTCGCGTACCCGACTATGTCTGTGATGGACGCGCGGTGGATGATCCGCAACCCATCTGCCAATGGATTTCGGGCAAGGACGTGGACGAGGCTGTGGGCGAGGTGTTGCTGGAAATCGTGACACCGTTGCCGTCGAAGTTACGCTCGCCGTGCAACAAGAACTACAAGCTAGATGGGACGAAGTGGAACGTTAGCGCAAAGAGCAGGTGGAACGCGCTCGCTATGAGGCAGAACTGGCTCAG
The DNA here is from genome assembly GCA_035603035.1 of Candidatus Acidiferrales bacterium. Classification (GTDB taxonomy): domain Bacteria; phylum Acidobacteriota; class Terriglobia; order Terriglobales; family Acidobacteriaceae; genus Sulfotelmatobacter. The sequence continues at coordinate 12,012 of DATNLE010000415.1, forward strand.
CGCCGCTACATGCGGGTGGACCCAGATAACCGGCTGGTGGCCGATACGCTGGAAGCCGATTGGAACCGGAAGCTGCGCGCCCTTCAGGAAGCTCAGCAGGAGTACGAGCAGCAACGCCAGAAAGATGGCATGGCCATAGATGAAGAATTGCGCAGCCGGCTGCATACGCTGGCCACAGATTTTCCGCGCTTGTGGCGTGATCCCAATACCCCTGATCGAGAGCTCAAACGCTTGGCCCATCTCCTGCTGGAAGATGTGACTTTGCTCAAAGAAATTGGGGCTGCCGAGCCAGGTTGTGACTGAGATTTTAACTGCGCCAAGTCCCCGCCTGCATCCCACACCATCGAGCCCTGACAGAGTTTCAGGGTCATATAACCACCCCAACGGGGTGGCTCCTGCCTCAAGGAGAACCCATGCCAGAACGTTTTTGGGAAACGGAGAAGGCTGCTGTCGAGCTGTACTTAAAAGCCGGACTGGCCGGGGTCTGTTGTCGAGGGTGTCCGGTCGATTGGTACGAAAACGATTGTACTAATTGACCGGATTGTTGTACTTAAAAACCGGAGAATCTTGCGTCTTCCGATTCGCAACGCGAAGTGTCACTTGCGCACGCGTCCGCGCTTTATTCTCGCCACCATCACACAGCCGTCATCTTCCATTCACACTTCACTCCCTCTCCTCCCGAACTGCTCCAAAACCCCTAAATCCCTTTTCTACAGTGCAACAAGTGCAACGCTTCGCCAGCGTGACGGCACTGTCCGGTTTTTAGGTACAATTCTATCCGGTTTTTACAAATCCGTCCGGTGTTTAAGTGCAGCTCGAAATGGTTATCCGGTCTTTAAGTCTTTAAGTACACTTAATTTACATCGAACGGAGACGGACAACTTTTTGGTTGTGCTTCATGTTTCTCCTTGTCTGTCTTCTCCATGTTTTTACTGTGCTCCTGTGCGTCCAGCCGAGCTTCGGCTTCGCCGGCACTGCCTGTATGCTGCGACCCAGACCAACCGCAGGTTTTACAGTACGCGTACCAGCAAACCAGTCTTACCTGCGCCGGCGATGGATCTGCAAAGGCCACAGGGGCGATCGCCAATGAAACAGACGTGAGAATCAATAAAAGTGAGCTGGTAACTATCTTCAGAACCATTTGCTTAGTTTCCTTTCGATTTATCCGTCGCCGGATATGGGGGCCGCCGAAGCCACACTGCCTCTTGGTCACTGATGAGCGGCATTCTTGCGGTAGAGGGGCATGGTTGTCCATACCGAAGCGCGTGTCGGGGTGTTACGCTTTGTGTCGCGCTAAGTAGAACTATTCTTTGCATTTACGTGGGTTGGTTACTGACCCCAGCGTCTGGTTGGAAAGTGGCGGCGACACTTTTCCTTAGTCATTTGTTGATAAATCGGATAACGGTCCGACATCACTTCCAGTTTCTCCATCAGCGTCTTTCCGACTAGATCAATCACTCGGCAGCGCAGGCACTGCGATCTGGCGAGACAATCCCGGAGAACCCGCAATTTTCCCCAGATAAATTCCGCCTTGGGTAGCGAAGTATAGGATTTGTGGATTTGTGCAATATGACGGACGCAGAATTTCTTAGTGATTCCGTGCCATTGCGCTAGAGCGTTGACCGGGCGACGCTCGGCTATGCGCTGCCTTATGAATGCGTATCAGTGAGTGCCAGGTATTCGTGGATGAAGGCGATCGCCATGCTGCCTTCGCCGACGCCGCTGGCAACGCGCTTGTGGAAATCATCCGAAGCAAGCTGATCTCTGTACGCCAGATTACGTCTGTCGAACTCAATCTGGACATGACGAGGCACTCCTCCTATGGAGTGCCCATATGACAAGTGTTTTGCGGAAAAGTTACAGCGCGGCGCTACTTTATTCACTTTGCGGTGAATAAAGTAGCCCGTAGGCTTACGCTTGAGCGCTGATCGAACTTCTTAAGGGAGCAAGATGCCCCGTCACATTGGTCATTGAAGGAAAAAGAGGGATTGTTCATACCTGACGTCGTCATGTTTGAACAATCCCATCAAGGAAAAGTCTTATTGATTAATCCAATCTTTGGACGATTGGGCAATTGATGGAGAAGCCAGCGCTGCCGAACGGCTGAGTAGCAGAAGCTCCGGTGATCAAGCCGTCTTGCGCGTAGGTGAGAATCTGGAACTCTTCACGAAGTTGCTGGCGATAGCCCTTGGAAATGGCCTCGTCAGTCCACGTGTACAAGTTCGCGTCCCAGGCCGGGCTGTAATCGAGAGCGAGTGTCGGAATCCCCCCCAATGTGTTGTTCGGCCTGTGTCCATCGTTCAGGTCAGCCGAGAGTCCTTGACGCTGAGGATTATCGCAACCTTCCGTGCCGTTGGTGGCGATGAAGATGCGCTCGATCGGGCTTCCGGCGCTGTCGTCATTGCCCAGCAGAAGCTTACCCATCAGTGGAGCGTACGTGTTGTGCTCGATCGCGGCCGCAAGGGGGATACTGGCGTCCATCGTGATGTACCACACCGGGCGGCCGAAGCTGAAGCCGTTGACGAGTGCCAAAGTGACGGTCATGTTGATGGGATCGATCGCCTGGACCGCGTCATGAACCTTGGTATAGTCGACGTGGCCGTTAGGGAAGTTGATGTCGCTTGCGTCGACATCGTAGGCTATCATCGGTGCGTTGTAGACCACGCCTCCGCCATTAGTGATAGTGACGTAGGGGCTGTAGTTCGCATCCCCGATCTCGCCAGGCGTAAACGACTTGGGGGGAAACTCGGCACCTTCCGGGCCGGGAACAATATTCCGTTCCGGGGCGAAATTGACAGTGCCCTTGTCGAATATGATGTTTCCATCGGGACCCAGGTTACCGGTTCTGGCGGCGGTGTTGATGTTCTTCATCTTTGCGGAAAAGTTAAGGCCAAGCTCCTGGGCAATCCCCTGATCAGAAACATCAGTGAGGATGTACCAGGCCGTCTTGCCGGTGCTCTTGACCGTTCCCTTATAGAGAGGAATGGTAATCGTGCCAGGGGTGGCGTCGAGTTGCCCGGTGTTGAGCAACTGCACGGGACCGACTAGGCTCTGGTTGACTGTGGAAGGCGGGGGACCGAAGTAGGAAAGGCCTACATTCGTGCCGATATTCGCAGGCGCAGGAAACAGGTCGCAGCCGGGGTGCCCCTTATCGCGCGCTAAGGCTCCGAACCCTTGTTCCGAGTTGACCCCGGACGAACTCTCAGCTACGTCTACCGGCGCCGTCAAATTTGCAACAGGACGCTTCACGAGACGATGCAGGGCCATCGTCTGGGGAGACAAGGATGGCTTAGCCGCCACAGTTGATTGCGCAAGCGATGTTGATGGTGCGAGACCACTCATCACCGCCGCGCTGGCCAAGATGAGTAGCTTAGCCGAGGAGAACATGCGCGACCGCAGAGCGGACACATTCAGTTCGTTTCCGAGAGGGAAGGACCTTCGAAGAGCAGGAAGCATTGTCGGACTCCTTTGAGAAGATGCACGATAGCGCTGCGTGAGTATCTCCACGCCTCACTCGTGTGACTGTAAGAGTGTCCTGCCCCTGAATAGTTACAATGAAACTCGTTTATGTCCGTACTTTAAAAAGTAACTTATGAGAAGACACGCTCCGGAAAATTAGGTATTCCACAAGACTCATTCTTGCCCGCTGTGCTTCTTGTCGCCTGCGTCAATCTCTACATAATTTGGAGAATTCGATCACTCCGGAAGCGGCCCTCTTCCCAGTGGAGGCGGCAGTCGATTTCCAGCCGGCGCCTATGGGGAGAGAGAGTGCAACTCACCCTCGCTATTGTCACTCTTGTTCTGATCGCGGCTGAATTTCTCTCTCATCACTACATCTTCCGCTTAGTCGGATAGAGAAGATTCCGGTTCATTGCCTATCGAATAGGCTTGCCTGCGAACTTTTCGTTAGTAACCGAGTCAGAATGAACTCCCATGCTCTGTAGCATCCGTACCTGACCATCACGAAGCGCAGCTAACCAAATCGAGCGGAGTGGAATTCACGGATTTGACGCGGAGGATTGGCTCCAGGCGGAGCGAGAGTTGAAGGCTCGCAACACCTAAGAGACGGGCCAAGCAGGCGACAGGCGACTTCAGCGCGGAAGGGACCATCCCAATAGCGTGCACGAATTCGAATGTGCAGTATGTTGCCTCCGAGTTCGGCGTGGCGTTGAGTCGTCCAGCTTTGTGAGATCAACGCCGTTGATGTGATCCACCGTCTTTCGAATTTGCTTAATCGACTGTCTCACGAGAATCGCTAGTGCCTGACAGGAAAGAAAACGAGGTTCTATTATGAGTTTGACAATCAATGCTCGTGAAACCACAAATGCAACGATCTTGGAGTTAGCTGGACGCTTGACTTTAGGGGCTTCCGGAGCATCCCTTCGGGACACCGTTCGCAAACTGCTCGACAGCCTGCGTAAAAATATCGTTCTCGACCTTAGCGGAGGAACGTACTTCGACAGCTTTGGTCTCGGCCAGCTGATTGCGAGCAACGTCGAAGCCACTTCTCAGGGCGATGCCGTCAAGTTATTGAACTTGAACAAACAAACACAGGATCTGATGCTGCTTACGAAACTCTACACGGTGTTTGCGATTTATACGGATGAATCAACGGCGCTCATGAGCTTCAATGTCGCACCAGCTCTCAGTTAGGTTCGAAATCGAGCAGTATTCGCAATCTATGAACAGTTGATGAATGGAACAGCCGAGAATTCTTGGCTGGCAAGGCAATTGCCTGCTGCGGCACTCGTGGCTGAGTTCGTACGACGCGAGGGCCGCGATCGCGACCTTGACAGACGTGTGATCACTCCTCATCTTTGTTTACCCACACCAACGTGTCACTTGTGGTCGATCAAACGCCGTAGGCTCTAAACCAGTTTCCGGAGTCATCACGGAATTCGTACGCAAAGCGCACAGCGATCCGATCACGCTCGAAAGGCCAGAGTTCTTTGATTAACCGATAGTCGAGTTCCCGATTCCACTTGCGCTTGAGAAACGCACCCAAAAAGAAGTCGCCAATGTATCCCTCATCTTCAGGCGGGCGCGGGAGAGCCTCGTCTTCACACTGGCTTCGCTAATGCCGAGCGCTTGCACTGTTTCGGCGATACTGAGTTGCTGCACGTCCCGCAATACGAACACGGTACGATATTTTTCGGGGAGTGAATTTAGAGCTTTAATAAGTGCCTCGCGAAGCTCTTTCTGTTCCAACGCTTCTGATGGTATTTCTCGCCAGTCGGCGAAATCTTTCGGGATATAGTCGCCATCCTCGCCGCGTTCACCTTCCTCTATCGACTCATGAAGATAGGGGCGATCTTTTCTCAACCTCATCTTCGCTTCGTTGAGAGTGATCTGGATCAGCCACGTGCTGAATTTCGCTTCCTGTCGAAAACTACGAAGCCCCTTAAATGCTTTGAGGACTGCCTCCTGAACGATATCTTCGGCGTCGGCCTCGTTCCTGACCAGCGACAAGGCAGCGAGAAATATGGCGCGTTCGTAAGGTCGCACAAGTTCGTAGAAGCACTCGATATCTCCGTTTATCACGCGATGGATCAGGAATGACTCCACGGAATCCGTTTTAGTAACGTTGGCTCCGCGAGCGTTCCGGGACCAGGCTTGATTCTCAAGCGGCCGAGCTTTCTCTGAGGTTTTGATCATCGCTGGTACCTCTTCTTCCATTGTTGGCTGATGAACGGCGAGCAATTGTTGGGTGATGAATTGAGAGCAGTTGATTTGGGAGACTTGTCTCTGGTGAAGTTCGCGTAGCAGACCAGCTCCCTCCAGGTCGGTAAACCAAAGCTTTTTGAGGTCCAGAGTTATAGTCTTGTTCCGTAAGAGAGCGGTATCGCTCAATTGCCGCAGTTCTTCTACCCAGGGGCCGATGAGCTTACCTTCCAATTGGAAATGGATTGAGACGTCTGAGTCGCTGGTGACCGAAATTCTGAGCACTGGGGATACTTCCTCCGAAGACTCCTTTGCTAGGGCAAGTGAAACGCCACAGGCAGCAGCGCAAGATGAAAAGGCTATGTGATTGATTAGGCAAGGATTGGAGAAGACAAGCTTGGAGCTAGCGTTCGGGGAATCCACGAGCCCTCGTGGGAACGGCTAGTTGGAGGTTCGTGGCTGCGATATTTCGTGGGGACGCGGTGACAGAGAACGCCCGATACCAAGCCGCTTCATGCGGCTGCGGAGAGTATTGGGGTGCAGGCCTAGAAGCTTGGCGGCTCCACGAGAGCCCTCGATCACCCCTTCTGTTCTCGCTAGGACTTCAAGGATGTGCCGCTTTTCCACCTGTTGCAATGAGAACGAGGTATTCAGATCTTCCTCGGGCTTTGGCTTATGAGAAGAAGTTCCATCCCCGACTTCATTCGCGGCTTCTGGATCCTCGTTGGAAAAAGGCAAGAGGTCGCGGCCCAGGCGCAGAATGGGTCCTTGTGACAACACAACCGCACGTTCGATAACGTTCTGCAGCTCGCGAACGTTACCCGGCCAATCGTACTGAGTCAGCACGTCGACAGTCTCCTGTGCAACGGCAATGCCCTGCTTGCCTAGTTGCCTGGCGAACCGTTCAACAAAAAAACTGGTCAAGAGAGGGATGTCTGATCGGCGTTGTCGCAAAGGTGGGACCGAGACGGGAAGAACATTGAGACGATAGTATAGGTCGGCACGGAAGCGTCCTTCCTGGACGGCCTTCTCCAAGTCGCGGTTGCTTGCCGCAATGATCCTGACGTTTACGCGGAGGGTTCGGCTGCTGCCCAGCGGCTCGAACTCATGCTCTTGTAAGACTCGCAACAGTTTGACCTGCGTATCAAGGGGCAGTTCGCTGACCTCGTCCAAGAACAGAGTCCCTCCATCCGCGAGCTCGAATCTACCCATCCGGCGTTCCAAGGCACCAGTGAATGCGCCCTTCATGTGTCCAAATAGTTCACTCTCGACAAGGCCGGTGGGGATCGCTCCGCAGTTCAGCTTCACGAGCGGGCGTCCTTTGCGCTTGCTGTGGCTGTGTATGGCACGGGCAAACAGCTCCTTGCCACAACCGGTCTCGCCTAATATAAGAACCGTCGAGTCAGTGGGGGCAACAGTCTCAACCTGTTGCAGCACTTTAATAAGGGCTCTACTGTTCCCCACAACCTCTTCAAAATTGTGCTCTTTGCTGATTTCTTCCTGGAGATAGACATTTTCCGCTTCGAGCTTATGCTGCAGTTCTTTCACTTGCACAAGAGCAGCCTGCAGTTGCGCTTCCGCGCGCTGCCGCTTCAGTTCAGCCGCAGCCCTCGCCGCAAAAATCTTGAGCACGTCGATGCCGCGGGGATCGCGTTTCATCGGCTTATCATCAAGAGCGGCGATATGCCCTATGACACATCCCATTCCATCTAGCATCGGCACTCCGAGATAGCTCTCGACGCGCCAGTCCCCCAAACCTTTATCCAGAGGAAACAGAACCTGGACGCTTTTCTCGTAGTGACACACTTCCCCTTGCAGAACCTTCATGCAAGGCGTATCCGCGATATCAAACTCAAAGTTCTTCCCCAACTCATCGGCATCCCAGAAGGCAAGCGTCTTTGCGCGCTTTTGGTCGTCGCACGATGCAATAAAGGCGTAACGAAAGCGAAATGCCGCTGCCATGTGGCGCACCAGCGACGCGAAGAAATCATCTCCGGTTACTGCCGCGGTGCCCACCACAATCGATCTGAAAGTCTCTTCGGCTCTGTGGCGCTCGGTGACATCGCGCACCAGACCAATGATCCCGACAATGAGGCCTCGTGCGTCTCGGTGGGGAGCGAAGGTACAAGATTCCAAAACATCTTGGCCTTCCGCCGAATGCTTTGGAATCAAAGCATCAGGAACTTGAACGACTTCTCCCTGCAACGCTCGTTTCAAAGCCGCTTCAATGCCGCTAGGAATAAGGCGAGGGAAAACGTCAGTGGCAACCTTACCCAAGACTTCCTCTGCGCGCCTACCCGTGAGGCGCTCCATAAACGGATTCCACAATTGATAACGCAACTCTGGGTCGTAGACGATAATGCCTTCCGCCGCGCCCTCCATGATCTCCTGATTGAACTGGATCGCCTGACGCAGAGCACTTTCATTTTTCTTGTGCTCGGTAATGTCTCGCGAGAGCGCGACGAGGCGTTCTGGTCTTCCGTTCGCATCAAGAATGGGACTGACCACAACGTCCCACCATCGCGGCTGGCCGGTTATTCGGGTCGCGAAATACCCGGCACAGTGTCCCGTTCCCCCAGCTACCGCTTCCTTTACAGCGGCTCTTGCTGCTTCTCTGTCTTCCCCTTCCCAGAAATCAATCCAGGAACTGTCCGGAGACAGGTCGGCATCGCAGATTTCTAGCGCCTGCATGCCCGCCTTGTTCATGAACAGTATTCGGCCTTCGAGATCGAGGATCTTGATGCAGTCCCGGCTGCAAGTGATCAGGCGACTCTTGAACTCCTCACTCGCTCGTAAGGATTCTGAAGCAAGTTGCTGTTCCGCCGCCATCCGGTCCAGTTCGGTCTTTACGCGATGAAGCTCCAACTGCGCTGCATGAAGAAGTTCTTGCTCATTGTTGGACGCAGCACCTGGGAGTTCAGGGCTCTGCCGCGGCGAAGTGGACCCGGTCGCCGGTGTTCTTGGGAAGCTCATGCTCTTTGAGTCTAGGTTTCAGTTAGGGCAACCACACGGAATTATCCCACACATTGGTTTACGGCGTGTGGCTCTAATACTTAAAAGGCCCCCGCTACCATGTGATTCAAGATTCCCAGAAAAGTGACAAACGGCTCCTCCTCAATTCAGCCTCGAGGCTAGTTCTGCAGCGCCTCACTTCTACAGCCGTACCTTTTGCGCGTCTGCGGAATCTTACCATTACACTCGGGATCGATTTGCTAGGGAATGCGCGAGGATTTGGCATGTTTAGTCATTATGGCCCGTGAAACGAGAATTTTGTTCTCGTTGTAACCACGTTGTAACGTCCAGTTGCAGCAGCCGGGTGCGATGGAATATCAAGGGCGAAGCCCTTGGCTAGTT
>DATNLE010000441.1:0-1261 GCA_035603035.1 Candidatus Acidiferrales bacterium
TTCCAGACCACCTATTATCTCAACGGCCATAGCTTCATCGAGCAGGAACTCAACCGTGCACAGGTAGGCTTCCGCAAAAACGACAATGCCTTCCTGGCCGTCGACGACGTCGCCGCGCTGCAGGCCGCCGCCGACCGACTAGAGCATTTCTCGATTAGGTTAGATGTATCCCGAGTTCGCGAGATAAGCGTGGCATTCTTCTTTGGAAACACCTTTGAGAAAAGAGGCGATTGCTCTCCAAAGCTCCTCAACTGTGCGCGCTTTCATTTTGCGTAAGAATGATTTGAGTCTTGCGAAGAGTTGTTCGATGGGATTGAGATCCGGGCTGTAAGCCGGCAGGAAAACGGCACGCGCGCCACGAGCCTCGATTGCTTCTTTGACCCCGTCGACCTTATGAGTGGAAACATTGTCCAGAAAGACGATCTGGCCCTTCTTCAAAGTTGGACCAAGGATCTGTTCGACATAGGCCAAGAAGTGGGGGCCGTCCATTGGGCCATCCAGCACAAACGGGGCGGTGACGCCATCATAGTGCAGACCGCATATGAAAGTCGTAGTTTTCCAGTGGCCGTGTGGCACCTTATCAACGAGCCGCTTGCCCTGCGGAGCCCTGCCGTAGAGGCGGGTCATTTTGGTGGTGGCGGCGGTCTCATCGATGAAGACAAGTTGCTTCGGATCAAGGATTAGCTGTTCTTTCCGCAAGGCCTTACGGGCCGCCGCAACGTCGGGCCGATCTTGTTCCGCCGCGTGTATGCTTTTTTTTTAAAGGTCAGGTTGATGTGATGGAGGAATCGAGAAATCGCTGATTGGCTCACGTCCACGTTTTCTTTGGCCAAGCGAACTTGAAGCTCTACAAGAGTACTATCCGGTTGTTCCACCACAAGTTCCTTAACTAGAGCCGTATGGGGCTCAAGCGCGAAAGTCTTGTACCCGCCGAACTTGTCTGGACTGACGCAGCCCGTTTCGCGTTTACGCTTGATGAATCCGCCAACGGTACTCAAAGCCATGTTGTACAACTCGGCAACTTTCACACGGGAATGACCGGCTTCGATTGCAGCAACGACACGTTCGCGCAAATCATCGGAATAAGGCTTCCCCATTCATGACTGGCCCCTTTGTACCAGTGGGGATGTTGAATCTGATTCGTGCCGTCATGTGAATCCACAATCGATTCAACCTTTTCGTCAAGTGCTCTAGCCGAGCGCTTTTGTAGCTCGAAAGTTCGCGGCCGTGCTCGCCCGCGGCGCACTCTCTGGACGCAGAC
>DATNLE010000442.1:0-30924 GCA_035603035.1 Candidatus Acidiferrales bacterium
TGGGTACACTACGCGGCATCCAAGGGCGCGATAGATAGCTTCACCATCGGCCTGGCGCGCGAGGTAGCGACCGAAGGAATCCGTGTGAATGCAGTCGCTCCCGGCCTGATCGAAACCGGGCTGCACGCCGCCAATGGCGCACCCGATCGGCTCGACCGCCTGGCAGCAACCATTCCCATGCAAAGGCCGGGCACGCCGCTCGAGGTGGCCGAAGGCGTAGTTTGGCTGCTCTCCCCGGCCGCCTCCTACACCACTGGGGCCATCCTGGAGATCGGCGGCGGCCGGTAGCAGCCGTCATTGGTAACTTATTTAACTTCACTTATTTAACTTCTGCTGCAGGCTGGAGGTGCGCCTTACGCGCCATCATCAGCGCCCCGGCGACAGGCTCAACTACTTGCTGGTTAACCTCCAGGCGCGGATCGAGACTGGACATCGTATTGCAGAGAACTTCACGCACGATCAACGAATAACGAAAAACCCCGCCCACCATGGCCAGGGGAATAAGCGCGTCCTCTTCCCCGAAAAGCCGCCTCACCACGATGCCGGCGAGCTGCGCGAGTTCCCTTCCCGCTTGCTGTAAAACTTGCCGTGCCAGTTCGTCCCCGTTGTCGCTGGCGGCCAGAACGCCAGGGAATAGAGTCGCAAAATCTGGACTGGAGTTGGCAGTGCGCGCCAACTGCTCGAATGAGTCCACCGTCCAAATGGACTTCAACTCTCGGAAAAGCGGCGACACTTGCGGAAGGTTACGATCTTCCGCGGCGTCATCTGCCCTGCGCAGTACGGCAGTGACCGCCGTACGGCCGATCCAGTGAGCCGACCCTTCATCGGAAATCGCGAACCCCCAACCTCCGGCACGGGCCGCTGTTCCCCTGGCATCGCGGCCGTAGGCAATCGAACCAGTGCCGGCAATGACGATCACGCCAGGTCCCGTGCCCAGAGCGGCTTGCAGCGCGATCTGCATATCACCCACCACTTCGATTTCTCCGACAATCACCTCTGCAATAATTTTATGTATGGCGCTGGCAATCTGTTCGTACCCCGCTCCTGCCACCCCGACGCAGGCACGTTGCAGTTGCCGCGGATCGATTTTTGCGACGGCGCACGCCTGGCCTATCGCGTTGTGCAAAGACACGCGCGCACGCGTTTCTCCCACGCGAGTGATGTTGCTGGGGCCGGAAAGACCGGTTCCGAGTACCGATAACCCATCGCCCACCACGCACGTGGTCTTGCTTCCGCCGCCGTCAATGCCTAAGTAGTAAGCCACGGTTATTTCTACCACAGGAAAGTTTCGCTGGACGGTCCTTGCGAGCAGCGCTCTGGTCCACGTCTATCAAGACGCACTCGCGCGCGCTCAAGATTGCCTCCATAATAATTAAGATCGCGCCCTGAATGAAGGTCGCGAAACTGCAGCGGCGCGAAGTTATGTAGCGGCAGAACGCATGGGTCTCGACAAACTCGATCTTGCGATTATCGCGTTCTACCTGGTCGGCATCACCCTGTTCGGACTGCGCTTCCGCAAGCGGCAACGCACTCTGCGCGATTATTTTCTCGCGGGACGCGATATTCCCTGGTGGGCCATCGCGCTTTCCATCGTCGCCGCCGAAACCAGCACCCTCACCATCATCAGCATCCCGGGACTTGCCTATGACACCAACCTAACTTTCCTGCAGGTGGTGATGGGATACGTGATCGGGCGCGTGGTGATCAGTTTCGTGCTGCTGCCGCATTATTTTCGCGGCGATCTCTATACCGCATATGAATTGATCGAACGCCGCTTCGGCCGCGAACTGCGCTCGCTCACCGCCGGTTTATTCCTCTTGACTCGGACCGCCGCCGAGGGAGTGCGCGTCTATGCCGTATCGATTGTGGTAGCTATCGCTCTGGGGACGGGAGAGGTATCGTCGGTTGCCATCATTACTGTACTGACGCTCATCTATACGTTCGAAGGCGGCCTCGCAGCTGTGATCTGGACCGACGTGGTGCAGACCGTGATCTACGTCTGCGGAACACTGGTCGGGTTGTGGACGATCCTGCATCTTGTGCCCGGAGGTTGGCCCGCCATTCATGCCGCTGCCGCGAGCGCGGGCAAACTGCAAGTCTTCGATTTCACGCCCAGCCTCTGGATCCCTTACACATTTTGGGCTGGAGTGATCGGCGGGACGGCATTTACTACCGCCAGCCACGGCACGGATCAGCTTTTTGTCCAGCGGCTGTTGGCGGCACGGGGGCAGAAACAGGCTGCGCTGGCGCTCATCTCGAGCGGCGGGGCCATTCTGTTTCAATTTGCCATGTTCCTCATGGTGGGAGTAATGCTCTGGGCCTACTATCGCGTGCCCTCGGTGACCTTTGGAAAACCGGACCGGATCTACCCTACCTTCATCGTGAGACAAATGCCGCACGGTATCTCCGGCCTGTTGATTGCCGCGATTCTGGCGGCTGCCATGTCGAATCTGAGCGCCGCGCTGAACTCGCTGTCATCCAGCGCAATCATGGATTTCTACGTGCGCCTTCGGCCGGTTGGGGACGAGCAAAAGCGCATGCGCTTGTCGCGGCTAGCCACGTTCTTTTTTGCAATCGTTCTATTTGCCCTGGCGGTTTTTTCCCTTCACAAAGCGGGGCGCGTAGTCGAAGTCGGACTGCAGATCGCATCCGTGGCCTACGGCGCGCTGCTCGGAGTCTTCCTGCTCGGTGTGCTGACGCGAAAGGCCAACCAGCGGGGCGCGATGGTGGGCATGCTTTTCGGGTTCAGCGCGGATTTATACCTGTGGCGTTGGACACACGTTCCCTGGACGTGGTGGGTGATGATTGGAGCGGCTGTGACCTTTGGAGTGGGATACGTCACCAGCGTGGGTTTGCGAGAACCGTTGGCGGAATACAAGTCGCACCGCTGACGTATACTTGCACACTCCCCAATGCCGGAGCTGACAGAACAAGCTGCGACTCGTTTCGAACTCGCCCGCGACCTGGGCGTCAGCCATGCCTCGGCGGTGGTGGTGGGAACCATCATCGGCAGCGGAATTTTTCTGGTTCCCGCAGAAATGATGCAGGCCGTGGGCTCGGCCAAGCTGGTTTATTTGGCTTGGCTCGTCGGAGGCATGCTTTCTTTTTTTGGGGCGCTCACTTACGCCGAACTCGGCGCCATGAAACCGCAAGCGGGCGGCGAATATGTCTATGTCCGCGACGCCTATGGTCCGCTGGGCGGATTTCTCTATGGCTGGACGTGGTTCGTAATCGCGAAACCTGCGTCGGTGGCAACCGTTGCGACCGGGCTGGTGCGCATCCTGGGCACCTTCTCGGTCTTCTCATTTTTTTCTGACAATGTTTATCTAGCGCATATTTTCTCTCACCCCTTCGCCGTCACCTGGGGACAGCTCATCGCCATCGCCGCAGCCATTCTTATTTCCGTCTTAAATTACCTGGGGGTAAAAAAGGCTGGGGAATTTCAGTTGATCTTCACCGTGCTGAAGGTCGCAATCATTCTCGGCATCGTGCTCGTATGCTTCAGCGGCGTCGGCAGCGCCAGCGGGCGCGGCTGGGCCAACTTTGCCGGGACCTTCACCGGAGCCAAGGGCGGAATTGCCGGATTCATGGCCGCGCTGGTGGCCGCTTTGTGGGCTTACGATGGATGGAACGACCTCAACATGGTCGCCGGCGAAATCAAGCGTCCCGAGCGCAACATCCCGATCGCGCTGATTGCCGGTGTGGCCACAGTGGGCGTGCTGTACGTGCTGGTGAACGCGGCCGTGCAGTACGTTCTGCCAGTGAATGCGATCGCTTCTTCGCAGCGGCCGGCTTCCGACGCAGTCGCGCTCGTTATGGGACACACGGGTGCGGCCATCGTTTCCATCGGCATGGCTGTTTCCATGTTGGTTACCTTGAATGGCACCATTATGAGCGGAGCCCGCGTGCCCTTCGCCATGGCGCGCGACGGATATTTTTTTCGCGCTCTTCGAGAAGTGCATCCGCGCTTTCACACTCCGTCTGCAGCCATTGTGGTCCAGGCGGTTTTGTCGATCATTCTGCTGTTGCTGGGCGGAAACTTTCGCCAGCTTTTTTCTCTCGCCATCTTTGCGGAATGGCTTTTCTACATGATCGCTGGCAGCACCATCTTCGTCTTCCGCTGGCGCGATCCGCAAGCAATCCGTCCCTATCGCGTGCTCGGCTACCCTGTGGTTCCCGCGTTGTTCATTACTATTGCCGCAATCCTTCTCTATTACACATTTCGGGAAAACTGGCCGAATTCTTTGTACGGACTACTTGTAATTCTGGCTGGCATACCGGTTTTCTCCTGGTTTCGCCGGCGGCGTCAGTCGCATGCCATGTCCTAGGTAGTCCCTCGGCCCCTTTTCAGAACCAAGTGCCGCAAGTGACTTGCCCCGGTTACCTTAGGTCAAGAGCCGTGGACACGTTTACCCACTGTCCTTTCTCCCGTACTGTGAAAACTCCAGTCCCGGTCCGCTCCCTCGGCCCGGATCCCCTTGGAGTTACGACATGGCTATGCCAGAACAGAGTTTTCAGCTCGGGATTTTGCCGGAGCGCCACATCGACAAGCGCGCGCTGGCCACTAGCTACGCTTTCCTGGTGTTGCTCACTCTGCTGCTGATTAATATAGGCCTTCTATTTCCAGACCGCATTCAGCTCAAGGCGTACCGGGTCACGGAATTGATTCCTCTTCCCGCGATGAGACCGGAGCGTATGCGGGTTAAAGTGAAGTCGCTGAAGACCAAGTTGCTTCCTCCCGCGCCTGTTTTTGATCGCCCGAAGCTGGTCGTGCCGCATGAGGTTCATCGCGCGCCCACGCCCGAGGCTATAGAAGCACCCAAGGTCGTGATCAACACTTTCGCTTCTCCGCAGATCAAGATGACCGCCGGCGGGGCCCGTCCGCAACTCCTGCACACCGGAGATTTTTCGGGAAGTTCAGTCGTCCCCACGGTGAATGTCGCCGTGCAAAAAGTGCAGACAGGAGGCTTCGGCGATCCTAACGGCCTGCAAGGTACGGGCAAGCAGGGCGCCAAGCTGTATGCCGCGCAAGCCGGCTCATTTGACATGCCCGTCGGTTCAGGACAAGGCAACGGATCGGGCGGTGCAAAAGGTATTAAAGGATCGGTCGCCAGTGCTGACTTCGGAAACGGCATTGCGAGCGGAGGGAAAGGTGACGGGCGAAGTAATGGAACCGGCAGTGCAGTCTCAACTGGCGGGTTCGGAGCCGAGCAGGTGGTCCATGGCGGGCCCAAGCTCGCACAAGCTGATTTAGGACCGGCCACCTCTTCAGTCGAAATCACCTACAAGGCGCAGCCGGTGTACACCGACGAAGCTCGCAAATTAAAGCTGGAAGGCGAAGTTCTGTTGGAAGTAAGTTTCGGAGCCAACGGGACCCTGCATGTGAACCGCGTGGTCCGCGGCCTGGGTCACGGTCTGGATGAAGCGGCCGCTGCCGCAGCCAATAAGATGCGATTCAAACCCGCGCTGCGCATGGGACAGCCCGTGGATTCCACGGCAGTCGTGCACGTGCTGTTTCAGTTGGCGTACTAGAGAAGTCAGTTTTAGGAAGTTTGGAAACACGAAAGGTTCCGTCCAGAAGGCCGGTTTCGTGGTTTGTGGCTGGCAACTGAATTGAGCATATCGGTCAAAGAAAATTTGAGTTACGCAAACATCGCTTTGAAAGAAACATCGGGCTTTAAGAAACTTGGAGAGAAAAGTCATGTGCACTTCGAAATGGATATTCACAGCCGCACTGCTGGTCTCGGTGAGCGCCGCACAGCAGGCGTCTGATTCTCAATCCTCTGCACCGCCGCAAGCGCCTCAGTCGCAGACGTCAACGGCTCCGGCGCCGACGCCCTCGACTCTGCCGCAGCCCACCACCATGGATCAGGTGGTGGATCGTTTTATCGAGCGCGAACACGGGCTTATGAAGGCTCTCTCCAGCCGCACCCCGGTGGTTGAAACTTATCTGCAGAATCTGACCGCCGACCCGCAACTCGGCCCCGTGCCCAGTGCGGACCATTATTTCCTCGGCCGCATGGATATGGGTGAGACCGTCGACCGCAAAGATTATCTGAAGGAGCAAGACAGAGGCATGGAGTCCCGCTTGATGGGCGGCTTCAACAAGCTCTTCAAGGTGCAGTACCAGCCCCTCGGCTTCTCCTGGATGGTCTACGCTGACCGTACAGATTTCGATCGCGAGCACTATGAGTTTCATTACATCCGCCGTGAATTTCTCGGCGAAGTCCGCTGCCTGGTGTTCGACGTCACGCCCAAGAAAGGCTCCGGCAGGGGACGCTTCCTTGGCCGTATCTGGGTCGAAGATCAGGAATACAACATCGTCCGGTTGAATGGGACTTACTATCCTGCGCCGCGCAATTCCTACTTCTTCCACATGGATAGCTGGCGCCTGAACCTCATTCCCGGTTACTGGGTTCCTGCTTACATCTACAGTGAAGAAGGAGACTTCAGCGCAGGCGTAAAAAATAAGATGGCCTTCAAGGCGCAGACCCGCATCTGGGGCTATGACCTGAAAAAGGGCGGCAAGGACGACGAACTTACTCAGATTCGGGTCGACAGCGTAAAGGATGAAAGCGCCAGCACCCAAGACGCTTCACCGCTGCAAGCTGAGCGGGTGTGGCAGCAACAGGCGGAAGATAACGTCGTCGAACGCCTCACCAGCGCGGGATTACTTGCGCCTGAAGGCGACGTGGATCACATTCTCCAGACGGTGGTCAACAATCTTGAAGTCACCAACAACATCGACCTGCCGCGTCCAGTACGCACTCGAGTGCTGCTCACTGCACCGCTTGAAACCTTCAGCGTCGGCAACACCATCGTTATCAGCCGTGGCTTAATCGACGTCCTACCCGACGAGGCCAGCCTTGCCGCCGTGCTCGCCCACGAGCTCGCGCACATCGTGCTCGGCCACAACCTGGGCAGCAAGTATGCCTTCAACGACCGCATGCTGTTCTCCGACGATTCCACTTACAACAACCTGGGCTTCAAACACATTCCAGAAGAAGAAGCCGCCGCTGACAAGAAGGCGATCGATCTGTTGAACAATTCTCCCTACGCGCAGAAACTCGACAATGTCGGCCTGTTCTTCAAATCACTGCAAGCCCACGCACCTCAGCTCAATGCTCTATTGACCACACACCTGGGCAACCCGCTGGCGGAAAACGGAAACATCAGCCGCCTGGCTGCTCTGGCAACGAAAGGTCCGGCGCTCGACAACAACAAGCTGGATCAGGTCGCGGCCTTGCCGCTCGGCGGACGCGTCAAGATCAATCCCTGGGACGACAGAGCAGAAATGGTGAAGACGGCTCCGGTCGCCATCACCTCGGCTCGTGACAAGATGCCATTCGAAGTCACGCCCTTCTATCCTCGGTTAGCGCGCTGGGGCGCATCAACATCCCCAACCGCGCCACCCACGAGTGCCGCCAATTCACCTTCAGGCAACTAAGCAGCTTCTAGTTCAAGTTGAAATAAAACGCAGGCCGGGATCCGGAATCACTTCCGGGATACCCGGCCTGCGTTTCTTGTTCGGCTACTTTATTGTTCAACGTGAGGACAGCCGCCCTCGGCTGTCTCAGGGGGCGAAGCCCCGAGACGAAGCATCTGGCAAATAGAATCTACTTAGGTTTGGCTTTTCCCGGCAGCCCAGCCGGATTCTCATGCGTCCGTTCGCGGAAGCTCCCCCGCATGCCCGCGGCCAGCGAAACGCTCGACTCGCCAAACCTGTCGCGCAAGCGGTCGGCGACCGCCAATGCATCTTTCCAGCGCTGCTGTCGGCCACCTTCCAACAGATTGATCTGTTCGGTCTGCGGCGCGAATGACGACGCCTGCACGCCCAGCAGTCGGATCTCCCTCCCCGGCTTCCAGTTCCTGCGAAAAAGGGTGCGCACCTGTTCAAAGATTTCACCATCAAGTTGAGTCGCCGCCGGCAAACTATGCGCACGCGTGATCGTCGTAAAATCTTTGTAACGCAATTTAAGTTGAACGGTGCGCGCGTAGAACTTGGCTTCGCGCAGACGCCGGCCCACCATTTCGGAAAGCCGCATTAGAGTAGCTTCCAGTTGACTCACGTCCGACGTGTCTTGGTTGTACGTATGTTCGTGGCTGATGGATTTCGCTGCCGTATCGGCGCCCACCTCGGAGTCGAACCATCCGCCCGCATCCTCTCCCCGCGCCTTGCCCGCCAACGCGAGCCCCCACTTGCCGAATCGCTCCTCCAGTTCAGACTCTTCCAGCCGCGCCAGGTCTCCTACTTTCATGATGCCGAGCGCGTGCAGATGGCTCTCCATTACTTTGCCCACACCGGGAATTTCGCGGACATCGAGCGGTGCGAGAAACCTGGATTCTTCCCCCGGGACAATCCACAACACACCGTTAGGCTTCGCCTGGGCAGACGAAACTTTCGCAATCAGGCGCGATGAGCCAATGCCGATCGAACAATTGAGCCGCGTCTCATCCTTCATCCGCAAGTGCAATTTGTGCGCCGCTTTGAGCGGCGGCCCGTGCAGGCGCGCGGTGCCGGTCATATCAAGGTAAGCTTCGTCGATCGAAGCCATCTCCAGCTGGGGAGAGAATGCCGTGAGCACCGTATACACTTTCTCCGAGCACTCGCGGTAACGCTCCGGATGGCCGTCGACAAAGATAGCCTGTGGACAAAGCTTCGCCGCGGTTCGCAACGGCAATGCCGAATGCACTCCAAACTTCCGGGCTTCATAGGAAGCCGCCGAAACCACTCCGCGCTCGTGCCGCTGCCCACCCACCACAACAGGCTTCCCTTTCAGAGATGGATCGTACAACTCCTCCACTGATACGAAGAACATGTCCATGTCGACGTGGAAGATGGTGCGGGTGAAAGCCGGGATGTGCGATGCAGCGGCCATGTGAACGAATTCTAGCAGCCGCGCTGCGATCTGCCACGGATGACGCTCCGCACACTAAGACACACTCGCTCCAGCCGTGAGCCACGCTTGCGCTCGTTTTAGGGCTTGGCAGCTCCGTCAGTGCATGTACGCGACCGGGTTCAGGTCTTGATCTGAGATGTTCTGCATCGCTTTCACGATGACATCGAGGTCCGCGGGCGGGGTTCGCGTGCCCCAGGGATTTACGATCATCACTTTGCCCGCGTCTGTGTCGACTCCGCTGACTACTAACGCATGGGTGCCGCTGCCCACGCTGACGCAGACCGGTCCGTAAAAAGGAAAATCCACCACATCAACGAAGATCATGAAAGGACCATGCCTTCTCAGCGTGTCCTCAATGTAGTTGGCACCGATCGACATGTCGGCTCCATCCACGTCGAATCCAAACTTATCCAGATTGGTGTAAAGATCCTTCCAGCCCTTGTTTGGGTCCGGTATGCAAGAGTTGCTGGGATCAAAGCCACCGGTGAATTCACTGATCGGGTGAGTCGCTTTCGTTCTAAACGAGGTTAGCATTGCGACACATGCGATCCAACAGATAGGGTTTTGACCTTGCGCAATCATATCGACGTGAAAGTAGACATGTCCCATGATGCTCCACCTTTATCTCTTAGAGGAGTAGCCTCGGGCGGCATCGCGAACTGCGCCGTCACCCCGGCAGGGCGCTATCGGCTGCGCTGGCTCGGCACACAGCGGTTATGTCCCGAAATCTCCTTCTTGATTTCAAAGGTCGGCAATCCGTCCGTCCCTAATGACCGCTGCTCCCATAGTGCGCTGGGGTGACGATTCGTTACATGGGGCCAACCTCGATGACTAAGCCGCAATCATTCGTGGAGTTTGGATACGGCACTAGACTAAAGCTTTTTCTGCAGCGGCCGGTGTGGACGCACGCATCTGCCGCACCCGCTCATAAACCTTCCCATACTCCCGCGCGGAAACCTTCCAGGAAAAATCCTTATTCATGCCGTTGCGCATGAGTGCTTGCCATGAGGTCTGGTCGCGAAATGCCTGCAGCGCCTGTTTGATGGTCAGCAGCAGAGACTCGCCGTTATACTCCGTGAACTTAAAACCGGTGCCTTTGCCGGTGCGCGCATCCCAGGGCTCAATCGTATCGTCGAGGCCGCCCGTAGCGCGGACAATGGGGACCGTCCCGTATTTCAGGCTGTAGATCTGGTTCAGTCCGCAGGGCTCGTACCTCGAAGGCATCAGAAACATATCGGACCCCGCCTCGATCTTGTGGGCGACGGCATTGTCGTAAGCCACCTTCAACGCAATTTTGTTGGGGAACTGCTTATTGAGCCGGGCAAACATTTCTTCGTACTGCTTGTCGCCGGAACCAAGGACGACCATGATCATCTCTTCGCGCGCCAGCCGGTCCATGATCTGCGCGATCAGGTCAAACCCCTTCTGCGCGGCAAAGCGCGAAACGATTCCCATCACCGGCAACTTTGCATCGGCATTCTTCACGCCGAACGCAGTCAGAAGATCCTGCCTGCACTTGGCTTTGCCCGACAGATCCTGGGGCGAATACTTAGCCACGATGAACTTATCGGCCTCCGGACTCCACTCATCGTAATCGACCCCATTCAGAATTCCTGTAACGGTCGCGGCCCGGTCGCGCAGGACACCTTCCAGTCCAAAGCCATATTCCGCAGTTTGAATTTCCTGGCTATACTTCCGGCTCACCGTGGTCACGTAATCGGAATAAGTAAGCGCGCCCTTAAGAAAATTTACCTGCCCGAAGAATTCCATCTTCGACATAGTGAACAGATCCCATGGAAGCATCAGCAGCGGTAGAGTCTCCGGCGGGAACAGCCCCTGGTAACCTATGTTGTGGATGGTGAACACTGTGCCTGCATCGCGGAACGCCGGATCTTCGGCGTAAACCGTGCGCAGCAGCACAGGCACCAGCGCCGACTGCCAGTCGTGACAATGAAACAGGTCCGGTACGCCAAGAATTTTCGAGGCTTCGAGCACGGTACGGGAAAACAAGGCGAAGCGCTCGGCATTATCGGGATAGTCCCCTGCCGGCGTTCCGTAAAGCGCGTCGCGATCGAAGTACTCCGGATAGTCGACAAAATAAAAACGCACACCTGACTGGTTTCCGCCCGTCACCACCGCGGAAAAGCGATATTTGTCGTCAAATGGAATCGTAATACTGCGTACCGCGGTGGCCGGATCCGTCAGTTTCGTCTGCCGGTACCGCGGCAAATACACGCTCACCTGATGCCCCAAGGCGGCCAGGGCGCGCGGCAATGCGCCCACCACGTCGGCCAGCCCCCCGGTCTTTGAGAAGGGCACGCCTTCCGAAGCCGCGAATGCGATATGCATGAACCCTCCCCGGAGTGAATCCCGCTTTCCCCGGGCGCACGTTATGATGGAAGATGTTGTGGGAACGGATCTCCCGCCAACCATGCACGCGGGCTGAACTGTCAGTCTATATGCCCAAGGAAAAGAGGGTCAACGTGCCGAAGGTCGTATCCACGCGCCGGCCGCAACTTAAGCCTAAGTTGGGACAGCATTTTCTCGCCAGCGAAAGCTTCGCCTTGCAAATTGTGGATGCCCTGGGCGATATCTCGCAAAATACCGTGCTCGAAATCGGTCCCGGACGCGGAGTCCTCACTTCCCTGCTGGCCAAACGGGCGCGCCGCCTGATCGCCGTGGAACTCGACCGCGTCCTGGCGGCACAGCTTCGCCTGCGCTTCGCCATGTTTCCGAACGTCGAGGTCATCGAAGCCGATATCCTCTCCATCGATTTCGATTCCTTGTTTGGTCCCAAGCCCGGACTCCGCCGTCCCGGCATCGAATTTAAGCCCACACCGGCAAAGGTTATCGGCAACCTTCCTTACTACATCACCTCTGACATTTTGCTGCGGCTGTTTGAATACTCCAAATACTTCGAGACCCTGGTGATCCTGGTGCAGCGCGAGGTTGCCGATCGCATCGCCGCCGAGCCTGGTGGCCGTGACTATGGATTGCTATCCGCTACTGCACAACTCCATGCTCGTGTCGAAAAACTCTTCACCCTTCCGCCCACTGCCTTTGCGCCGCCACCTCAAGTGCATTCCACCGCTCTGCGACTCACGATTGCGCCACGCGATCAACAGCTTGGTCTCGATACCATTGGATTTAAAGACGGCTTCATCGACTTCCTTAAACTTTCCTTTGGCCAGAAGCGCAAGACATTGTGGAACAATCTCAAGTCCGCCTACGCTGAGCCTCGCCTCCGTGCGGCGCTTTCGCAGGCTCGAGTGAAGCCCGCAGCCCGCGCCGAGACCTTAAGCCTGGATGAGAGTGCGGCGCTCTATCGTGCCTTGCGCCAGAACCACGACGGCTCGTAGCATAAACTGAGTCGACTGGGTATTTCTGCTGTACCCGTTTCGCGGAGACTTTCTTATGACCGCGATTCCAATTCGCCATCCCGCCGTGGCCGGACGTTTCTACCCCCGCGATCCAGAACTGCTCCGCGAAGACGTTCTCACTTATCTCTCTCAGACTCCGCCGCAGAAAACCACCTCTGCGCTGGGATGCCTGGTCCCCCATGCGGGTTACATGTATTCCGGCCATGTCGCCGGCGCCGTCTTTGCCGCATTGGAAATTCCGGAACTCTGCATCGTACTGTGTCCCAACCACACAGGCCTGGGCAGTGCCCTCGCCATCGTGAGCGAAGGGATCTGGGAAACTCCTCTCGGCCCAGTACCCGTTGCAAGCGATTTCGCTACCGTTCTGAAGCAGCGCTGTCCTCTTCTTCTCGAAGATGCAGCCGCACACCGCTCCGAGCATGCTGCGGAAGTTGAGCTGCCCTTCCTGCAAATTCTCCAACCTCGACTTACCTTCGTTCCAATCGCGCTCGGCACCAGACAGTTCGCAGCACTCGAGTACCTGGGCCTCGCTATGGCGGACGCGATCGCCGCGCATGGCAGCCGCGTTCTCATCGTCGCCTCCAGCGACATGAATCACTACGAGTCCGACGCCATTACCCGCGGCAAAGACCAGAGTGCGATTGAACCAATTCTCCGCCTTGACGCCCGCACTCTCTTCGATGTGGTTACCCAGCAGCACATCAGCATGTGCGGCTTTGGTCCCGCAGTCGCGATGTTAACGGCAGCAAAAAAGCTCGGCGGAGTTTCCGCCGAGCTGCTGAAATATTCGACTTCTGGGGATATTTCCGGTGATCGCGATGCCGTAGTCGGCTACGCCGGAATTATCGTTCCCACGCTCTAGTGATGGTCCTCGTGATCTTCAGTGGTTGTGCCGCCATTCCCAATATTCTCTCTGTCGCTTGGCATCCAGGCGGTTAAACTCGCGGTAAGTCTCGTGCTTCTCCTCTAACCAGTGCCGGTAAACTCTGTCTTCCTTGGCATCCCAGTTGTGGTAGTCCTTGTGGTCCCGATCATAGACCCTGTGCTCATCCCGGTTCCGATCATGGTCGTCATGATCCTGCAGTGCGCCGGCAAGCGGCGTGGCCAGTGCTGCCGCGAGCAGCACACTTCCGAAATACTTGTATCCTCGATGCATGAGTCCTCCGTTTTAATGGGAATGTTCTTACCTGGTAAATGAGACAACTGCGTGTCTCAAAGATGAGCAGCCGGTTCCGGGGAAGGCGCCGCCTTGTGGACGGGAGGCGACACAAGAAAAATCCGCCGTCGACAGTTCAGTTGCCAATCCTTCCTTCATGCGCGGACGATTTTGCGGCTCCCCACTTAAGCTCGCTTGCAACTTCTCCCGTAATTCCTGAACCCGGCCTTGCCGTTCATAGCATTCTCTTAGCTGACTATCGGTTAATTCCGGCGCGAAATTCAGCACTTCCAACTGCTGGCGAAGCAAATCCAACATCTCCCGCCGTACGGCCACGATATCTTCAGCAAGCGGTTCGATCGCGCTTCTCCTCTGATAACTTCCAAACCCACGTTATCGGCCAAAGCAAGAAGCTCGTATCCTGTAAATGCTGTATTTCTAGAGGCTCAATCCTCCACTTGCGCAGGTACAACCTATCTATACTGCGCACGCCGCCTGCACGGCCCGGGGAGAGCGGTTCTTGGACGACACTGCTGGACGTAATTTACATTTGCGAAATTGGGTGGAGAGTTTTTGAACCGGACGGCCCGCGATTAGTCCTTATCCAGGTATTCGCCGGGAACGTCGTCCTCTGGCACCTCGTGCGTGCGAACTCCCTTCTCATCGGCGGCGTCAGCTCTTTCCACGCCCGCCACTACGTCGGCCTCGAACGCGTTTCCTTCCTCGATCAATTCGTCGACGCTCTCCGAGTCCGCGCTCTCGACGTTCGATAACCCCTGCAAATCTCCGGACTGCCCGGCCGATCCCGCTCTTATCTCCTGGGGTTCAAATGCTTCCCCCTCCAAGCTCTGCTCTCGTTTGGGACCTCTTTTGCCAGAGACACTCGCAGTCTTCGCACCGGTCTTGTTCTTGTTCTTGTCGGGGGACTTCGTTTTCACCCCCGCTTTTTTCAGAGGGGGCTTCTGGTTGACCAACTTCTTTTTCAGGGTCGCGTTCTTTTTAGCCCGTTTTCGAACCGTCTTCTTGACCGGTTTCCGGTTCTTCGCGGCAGCTTTTTTCAGGGACGCGTGCTTCCGTTTAGTTTTCTTTTTGGCGGCCATACGCGCAGTCTACCACCGACACATCCCTGCTCCAAACCCGAGCCAAACGCAGACGTTCCCCAACTTTGCTCCGCCGATCTTCAGAACCTAAGGCACCCTAAATGGCATCCATAGCTTTGCATGCGAACGCCTTGTGACGAAGCCGTAATGCGCTTAGCGGTTGCCAAAGTCCCCTCGGGAGCGGCAGCACGAACCTGGATCCTTGTCGCCACCATTCTCGGTTCCAGCATGGCTTTCATCGACAGCACGGTCGTCAATGTGGCTCTGCCTGCGCTGCAAGCCAGCTTTCATGCAACCGTGGTGGACGTGCAATGGATCGTCGAATCTTATGGACTGTTGCTAGCGGCGTTGATTCTGGTGGGTGGCTCGCTGGGCGATCTGTTCGGCCGTCGTCTTTTCTTCGTGATCGGGGTTGTGATTTTTGCCGTGGCCTCCGCGGGTTGCGGCTCTGCCTCGAATATCAGTCAACTGATTATCGCGAGGAGCATTCAAGGCGTGGGAGCGGCGCTCCTCGTGCCCGGCAGTCTTGCGATTATCAGCACGTCATTTGACGAGAAGAGTCGGGGCCAGGCGATCGGCACGTGGTCGGGCTTTACTGCAATCACCACCGCCATTGGGCCGGTCCTGGGCGGATGGCTGGTCGGGCATGCTTCCTGGCGGTGGGTCTTCTTCATTAATATTCCTCTGGCGGTGGCGGTGATCGTTCTTTCCCTTTGGTCCATCCCTGAGACCCGCAGCGCTGCTGCCGGGAGCGTGGATTGGCGGGGAGCAATCCTGGCGACTGTCGGATTAGGAGGTTTGGTTTACGGGTTGATCGAATCGGTCAACCTCGGTTGGAAAGATCCGCTGGTTTTCGGGAGTTTGTTCGTCGGCCTCGGATGTCTTATTGCCTTCGTGTTTCTCGAGGCTCACGTCACTCGACCGATGCTCCCTCTCACGCTGTTCGAATCCCGCGGCTTCAGTGGCGCAAACCTGCTTACGCTGTTTCTCTATGCCGCGATCGGAATTTTCTTTTTCTTGTTCCCCTTGAATCTTATCCAGGTCCAGGGATATTCCACTACCGCGACCGGGGCTGCCGTCCTACCTTTCATTCTGCTCATCTTCTTTCTTTCTCGCTGGTCTGGCGGGCTTGTCGCCCGCTATGGCTCCAGAGGGCCGCTCATCAATGGCCCAATCATAGCCGCTTTAGGTTTCGTCTTGTTCGCGCTGCCTTCTCTCGCGGACAGTTACTGGAAGGCGTTCTTCCCGGCGATTATTATTCTCGGATTCGGAATGGCGGTCACGGTAGCGCCCCTTACGACCGTGGTGATGAACTCCGTCGGTCAAGACCGGGTCGGCACTGCTTCTGGAATCAACAACGCAGTGGCGCGGGTAGCCGGCGTACTTGCTCTCGCAGTCCTTGGAATTGTGATGATGAAGGCGTTTAGTTCTCGATTAAACCATAGTCTGGCTCGCTTCTCGCTGCCGCCTGCCATTCTGCATGATCTCGAAACCAACGAGATCAAACTCGGCGGCTTACAAGTGCCGGATGATCTCGATCCCGTTAGGAAAACTGCCGTCAAGAAATCCATTGAGCAAGCGTTCGTATTCGGATTCCGCCTTGTCATGTGGGTTTGCGCGGGTCTGTCTCTGGCGAGTGCCACTGTCGCATGGCTCATGATTCCCATCGTGTTCCCCCACGCCGTGGCAACGGTCTCGGAACAGCCGACCCGGTGAAATCGCCTTCTCAGCGTCCTGCCTCCAAGACCTGACGGGAAAATATCAGCCGCGCAAGAAGTGCAATATAGCCGTGTTTTTCGGGCGTCCTCCCGGTGAATCAGGACTGGACTGCGATCACATCTTTCCAGATAACGCAGTCTACCTTGCAAGCTAAACTTGCAAGGTTGACTGCTCTTGTGTATATAATGGAATTGCTTATGGCGCGAAGGACCCTTGAAATCTCTCTTCTCGACTTTATTCAAGCCATTGGACTCCTGGTACGCCGCGTGCGCGCCGCCGCCGCCTCGCATGAGCTTTCGTTGACCGAGGCCGCCGTCATGGCGCGCCTCGCCAGAGAGGGACCTGCAACCACCGCCGACTTGGCGCGTGCCGAAGGCATGAAACCGCAGTCGATGAGAACCACCATCGCGGCGCTTGAGGAAATGGGCATGGTCGAGCGCACGCCGCATCCGACCGATGGCCGCCAAGTGAATATTGAGTTGACCGCCAAAGGCGCCGCCGTGCGCAAGAGTGCCAAGGATGCAAAACGGACGTGGCTCGCGCAGGCCGTCGCCCAGCTCGACGAACAGGAACGGGAGACGCTGTTCAAGGCTGGGGAGATCATCAAGCGCCTGGCGCAAAAGTGAAAAAGCCAGTTATCAGTTCGGATTTAAAGGAGGCATCTCTCGGAGGCTCGATGTCGCACGCCTGGCGAGCGCTGCGACACCGCAACTTCAAACTTTTTTTCTTCGGCCAGAGCGTTTCCGTAATCGGCACATGGATGACGCGGCTGGCGACCAGCTGGCTGGTCTATCGCCTGACCCATTCGGCGCTGTTGCTTGGCAATCGTAAGCTTCGCCGGGCAGATTGTTTCGTTTGCCGTGGGGCCATTTGCAGGTGTCTGGGTCGAGCGCCTCAATCGCCGCAAGCTGCTGGTGTGGACACAAGCCGCGGCTGCACTCCAGTCGCTCGCCATGGCCGCACTCACCCTGACTCATGTCATCACGCTCGGGGAAATCATGGCTCTCACCGCGGTGCAGGGCTTGATCAATGCCTTCGATATGCCTGGGCGCCAGTCCTTCCTCGTACAGATGGTCGACGATCGCAATGACCTCAGTAACGCCATCGCGATCAACTCCTCGATGGCAAATGGTGCGCGGCTAATCGGCCCCGCCATCGCCGGCCTGGTGATCAGTGCCTTCGGCGAAGGCTGGTGCTTCATGATCGATGGCGTCAGCTACTTTGCCGTAATCGCATCCCTGCTGATGATGCGCATCGAGCCCATGGATATCCGTCGGAACGCGACCAGCATGTTCGAACAGATACGTGAAGGTTGGGACTACGTCCGTGCATTTCGGCCCATCCGCACCATCCTTCTGCTCTTTGCGATTATCAGCCTGATGGGCTACTCCTACGCCGTGCTCCTGCCCGTCTTTGCCGGCCATGTGCTACACGGCGGCGCGCATACTCTCGGCTGGCTGACCGCGGCCTCAGGCATTGGTGCGCTGGTGTCGGGGCTTTCCCTTGCGGCCCGCAAGTCGGTCGTCGGGCTGACACGCATGGTGCAGATAGCGACTGCGATGCTGGGAGGAGCGCTGATTCTCTTCGGCCTGTCGCATACGTTGTGGCTGTCGCTTGTACTGATGGTCTTCGTCGGCTTCGGCCTGATGCAGGGGGCATCCGTCAGCAACACGATCATCCAGTCGTTGGTGCCAGAAGACAAACGCGCTCGCGTGATGGGCTATTACACGATGGCATTTTTCGGCGCAGCGCCGTTCGGCAGCCTGCTGGCCGGCACGCTGGCGCAGCGGATAGGAGCGCCCCACACTGTCATCGTTACGGGCGCGTTCTGCATCGCCGGCTCGCTATGGTTCACGCTTGATCTGCCGAAAGTCAACGCGGCCATACAGCCAATTTACAAGGAGATGGGTCTGCTGTCTGCGCGCGACATTGACCTGACTTCCGACCTGCAGGAACCGGCAATATGACCTTACCACTGCTGTTGAAAGGAAAAGCCATAGTGAACTGGTATGACTACATCGCTTGTTTCTTCGCCGGAATGTTTCTCGCTAATGTCGTTCCTCATTTCGTGCATGGGATCTCTGGCAACCGTTTTCCGACGCCATTTGCTCACCCTCCCGGAAAAGGATTGTCATCGCCAACGGTGAACGTTGTCTGGGCACTATTCAATCTGGTTGCGGGTTACATCCTGTTCCGGGTCGGGAACGTTTCAAGCGGAGGCAACTCAGCAGTGGTTACTTTCTTCGCGGGTATCGTGGTAATAAGCACGATGTTGAGTGTGCACTTTCGAAAGAAACTAGCCAATTAACCGCTCGAGCGAAGCCGCGCGATCGTCCACACCACCCAGCCGAAAGGAAACCGTGCCCATAACGAAACTCGATACCACCGCTGCCTTGATTGTGATTGACCTGCAAAAAGGCATTGTCAGTTTGGGACCGTGCACCCTGCTGGCGAGATCATCGGCCGCGCTGCCGAGCTCGCGCGTGCTTTCCAGTCGCTCTCGTCAACGTGACGGGTGCGGCTCCGGGCCGAACCGACGCCGGACGTCCCACGTTTTCACTTCCGGCCGATCGGATCGAGATTGTTCCTGAGTTGGAGCAGCACTCCCACGATTACTTCGTCAGCAAGCAGCGAGTGGGCGCGTTCATTGGCACATCCTTGGATGCGTACTTGCGTCAGCGCGGCGTAACTCAGGTCTTCTTGACGGGCATTGCAACCAGTAGCGGCGTGGAATCGACAGCGCGCAGCGCCTACGACTACGGCTACAATGTTGCGTTCGTCGTGGATGCGATGACCGACCGGGACGCCGATGCACATCGTTATAGCGTCGAGAAGATGTTCCCCCGGCTGGGCGAGACGGACACAACCGACAACGTGTTGAAGCTATTGAAGGAGGCACCGGCTGAGTGAACCGACCATGGTGGTCGGTCGGCGCCTTATTCGAAGTTTGCATACCATCGCCCTTTTTCCAAAGCTCGATGGCGTTGTGCGCAAACTGCAGGGGTGGCAGTCCTTGATAATGAGTGACACTGGCCAATCCGAAGAACTTCAGTGGGCGGTTCGGATTCGGTTCCAATCTTGCAAAACATCGAGGGCTTTTCGGTGTTCGACTCTGCTTTAGCACGTTTCGTCGGCGCGGCGGGTCGTCGAATCCACAGACTCTCGTTTCTACGGACGCAGTTTTTTCTGGTGCAGAAGCTTGACCCAGTCAGGTTTATTCGCGGGGAGAATCAGATCAGGCCAGCAAGACAACTGTTCCTTCTGCTCGGCCTACACAGGGGAGCACATAGCCTGCATTTTTCTGCTCAGCCGTCAGCCCAGCTTCGACATCCATTTGAACGACGCCGCTCAGAACTCGCGTGGCACATGTGCCGCATAGGCCCTGGCGGCAGCCATACGGAATCTTCACGTCACTCTGCTCAGCCAGATCGAGCAGACTGCTTCCGGGGGCAAGCTGACAAACCTTCTCCGAGTGACTGAATACGACATTCTCGACCGGGCGGGCTTTCATTGGATGCGGCTCCACGGACCGTTTGCTTTCCCCGAAACTCTCCTGAAGGATCTGGTCCTGGTTTACGCCGAGAGTCGAGAGAATCTGGCGCGCGTTGTCCATAAATCCCTTGGGGCCGCAGAGAAAGAAAGTGGGTGATGCTAGATCGGTCACGTGCTGGGAGACAAATTTCCCGGTCAGGCGACCGCTCGGACCCTGCCAGGTTGAGTCCGGTTGCGATAGGCACACCTCGTACTTAAAGTTGGAGAGAGACCTTCCAAGTCCGGCCAGTTCGTTCTCGAAAATGATGTCCGCAGCGGTTCGCACACAATATAAGAGCGTGACCGAAGTAGCCAGTTTAAGATCATCGATATAGCGCAGCATCGAAATCATTGGAGTGATCCCGCTTCCGGCCGCAATGAGAACGATATTTTTGTGGAGTTTCTCGTCAAAGTAAAACCGGCCATACGGTCCGCTGGCTTTCACCCTCAGACCTGGCTCAGCCCGTTCATTGAGAAAAACAGAGACGCAGCCATTTTCCATGCGTTTCGGCGTGATCTCCACATAGTTCTCATGCAGAGGCGAGGAGGAAATCGTGTACGATCGCGTGACTGGTTGACCATCGATTTGCCACTGGAACGCAAGGAACTGACCTGGTTTAGCAGAAAGTCGTCTTTCTTCTGGAAGCCGGAAGCGCAGCGTCTTTGTATCGTTGGTTTGCTGCTCGGTCTGTACTAACAGAAGACTCATCAAGCTCTTCGCGTTTTCGCGAGAGGTTGAGGGAATTGCTTGCGCAGGAATCTCCCGAATACGCGATGACTCCGCCAAAGCGGGCGACTGCTTTCTCTTCCTAAACACCAGGGCGCACTGGATCAGGCACGCGACAACCACCACGCCGGTCACGAGCCTTAACCACAGGCTCCCGGGGCTCGCCCAACGAATAAGTTCCGAGAATGTAGGGATGGCCACAACCACGAATGCGAAGAGGAAGATCGTCACCCCGAGTGCCTTCAGCAACGAATGACTTTGCTTGTAGCGGCGTGCAACCAATATCTTCAGGAGGAGGAGAGGCACGAGTGCGAGTACCAGCACGATGTGCAGAACCAGGTGTGTGGGCAGATGACTTGTTATCCCCAAACTCGCAAGTCTCTGACTCATACCGTAGGCCATGATGCACAACAGCATTACAAACAGGTAACCACCTGCCCTGTGAAGTGCGATCATTCGGGCTCTCGTCGCTCCGCTGCGCGCGGGTTGGGAAGCCTCCAGCATCACGGCCACGTTGGTGGCGGCAAGCGTGACGAATGCAACTCCGGCTGCAATGGATAAAATATTCGACATAGGTTATCGGGTTTGGCCGTTCCCCGAAGGCGTTTCTAGTAAAGTCGATGGCACTGAGTGGGCCAACCTTCAGCGTTTGATTCGATTAGCGCGCCGCCGCCATCTCGCGCCCTTCGACATTAGGGGAATTTGCACTCTGCTGGTGTTAACCGCATCCTCCACGATTTATTCCAGACCTGGATGTCTTTGGTTCGCGGGACACCGTATGGATACTGCGGGAGCGTAAGATTTTAGGGGTTGTGACTTGGGTGAAGCAGTGCAGTTCCACGCTTACTTCCAGCGGCGAGCGATGCCGCTTATATCGAGAGGGCCACCTGCTCGATCATGTCGCTTCTTGGCTTGTCAAATGCTCATCCTGAGCTTGCGCATCCCATCATGAATCTGCCGCGCATCGGTGCCGCCGTAACCAAGGATCAAGCCGCCCCGCACAGGCGGTTTCGCGTAGCATGAGGACAAAGGCATAGCCGATATTCCCTTTTCGGCAGCCCTCCTCGAAATCGCTACGTCATTAACGCCCGGCCGCAGGAGCGCCACCAGATGCATTCCCGCTTCAGCGCCGATCACCTCGAGCTCATCCCCCATTTGTTTATGAATCGCCTCGACCAGCGCTGTTCGCCGCTGCATATAGAGGATGCGCATCCTTCGAATGTGCCGCGCCAAATGTCCTTCGCGGATGAAATCCGTCATCGCAGCCTGATACAAAGTGGATGAAAATTGGTCGGTAGCGTCGCGCGCGGTGGAAAATGCGTCCGCCAAATCTTTGGGAACAACGATGTAGCCGAGGCGCAGCGCGGGAAACATTACTTTGCTGAATGTTCCGACGTAAATCACTCGCGCGTCCGTATCTAATCCTTGCAGCGAGGCAATCGGGCGGCCTCCCAGCCTGTATTCGCTGTCATAATCATCTTCAATAATCCATGCGCCGCTTCGCAGGGCCCAATTGAGCAGCAGCATTCGTCGAGTCGCGGTCATGGTCACACCCAGCGGATATTGATGCGATGGGGTGATGTAGACAGCATGCGCGCGACGAGCGCGGTGGATTCCCTCGGCTACGTTTAGCCCTTCCTGATCGACAGGCACGGGGATGAGTTGTGCCCCAGCCATAATCAGAGCTTGACGGGCTCCCGGATATCCAGGCTCTTCGATCCACACCCGGTCATTTGTATCCAACAAAACCTGTGCCGAGAGTTGTAAGCCCTGCTGTGATCCCGTTGTTATAAGAATTTGTGATGGCTCGCATCGCACCGCGCGAGCTGCGCCTAAATATTCGGCGATGGCTTCCCGGAGCGGCGCGTATCCCTTGGCATCCCCATAAGCCATCAATTGTCTTGTAGGTTTTCGCGAATAGCGGTTCACCAGTTTGGACCATACTCTGGTAGGAAAATGTTCAAGTGCAGGCAGACTTACTCGAAATGCAACCAGTTTGTTTGACCAAGTTTGCGCGGGCACGCGCATCAACGCTACGCGGCGGGAAACTTTTCGCAGAGTATTGCTTTTAGAAACGTGCGCCGCACTCCTTATTTTCCCGACCGCTGGTTTCAATGCGTCGTCCGGGATGGACCTCGAGACACACGTTCCAGCCCCAACAAATGTCTCGAAATACCCCTCCGCATGCAATTGTTCGTAAGCGCCGGAGACTGGAATTCGCGATATCTTCAACTCCGCCGCGAGGTTTCTAGTCGACGGTACCCTTTGGCCAGGCCGCAATTGGCCGGCAAGAATAGCTTGTTGAAACCATTCGTACAGTTGGCGGTACATTGGAATCTTCCTGCTGGAGTCCAGTGCAATCGGTGGCAGGAAGCCAGCGGAAATTCGTTTCATTGATATATCGCCTGAAGTGGCTATATCGTATCAGATCAGAATGGCTGCTATGGCGGGCCACATTACGGGGCGCGGCTCGACAAAACCCGTCTGCTGGAGTTTGCTTCACTTCCCGCAACGCGGCTTCACCGAAACACCGTGAGGTGAGATTCAGAGTGGTGCGCCATTATCTGGCGTACGAGGCTGGAACGATTACTGCTGGTCCTGCTTCTGTGAGAGCGCGCGCTCCTTGGCTTTAGACGTAACTCGGCGCAGCAGGAACTCCTGCGCCAGATTGGCGGCCCCTCGCTGCCCGGTTCCGATCAGGAAATTCCCGATGAACAGCCCGAAGCCGCGGTTTGACGCCGGATAGTAAGCATTTGAGAGGGCGGCCGACGCCAGATCGCCCCCGATCGTCGAGTAGTTGGGCTGCCACTGCCCGTTGTCTCCTCTGCATACGAACGGGCTGGTGAGTGCGTGGAGGGCACGGGACTTATTCGTGCCCGTGCCCTGGTAGAAGTAGCGCGGATCCTGGTGCAGAAGTGATGGCAGAATGGCGCCACCGATCATGATGTCGCTTAAGCCGTTCGCGTAGGAAGCGCCATAGCGCTCAGCGTAACCCTTCGCACCCTGGGGATAGTCGGGGTGCTCCCCCGCCTGCCCGGCGGCGGCAACTATACCTACCCCGACAAAGGTGACGGGGTCGAACGCAACCTTGGCGGCGAGCTTGAATTTCAGTTTCGTCGTGAGCGGCGCGGCATTTCGATCATAAGCTATGTAGAAATTAGGGATGATGCCGAAAACGCGCTGATGCTCCTCGATCTGGACTTGTTCGGTGGCGAGCTCCTCGGCGGAATAACCCACGGTCACCTTGGTCACCGCCTCGGCAACCCGGAGCTTATTGACCCTCAGAATTGCATACTGGCCCGGCTGGAGGGTGACGTCGGGCGAAGTCCAGCTGGCAAATCCCTGAGCGCTGATGTTGACGTGATAGGGGGTTCCCGGCTCGAGATCGTTGAATTCAAAGAATCCGTTGTCGTTCGACGCGACGGTGCGAGGACTCTTGAGAATGGGGCCCTGAAGAACGACGGTGGCGCTCGGAACCGCGTCGTTGTTCACATCGAGTACAGTGCCAACAATAATTCCCGGCTGCGCCCTGGGCGCGTCAGGCAGCAAGGTCTGCTCCTGCGCCGCAGAGGTCCTCGATCCGTAAAGGAAGAGCACGAGTGCAGAGACAAAGATAAAGACAAAAACAAAGACACGGCGATTCATTCCGCCTTCTCCTGTGAATGAGAGAAACCTCAAACGTGAGTCTTCCAAGACCAAATTAGCTCGAAGCAACTGACCGGCCAAAGCGATGCGCGGTGGGGACGTCCCGTAAATCGCTGACTCTAGTGGAAAAGAGGGGGTCGGGCGAGGAAGGTGTCGACAAGTGTCAAAAGCATCCTTCGACATTCGTCAGTGATGTCAACGATTGGTCACAGGCGGCGAGTCTGAGGACGAGAACAAGGATTTAACCAAAGGGTGGGTCAGGAGGGGAACGCCTTAACGAGCGCCCGTTGGAGGTGGTTGTTCCCCAATGCGATGAAGGGAACGTTTCGGCCCGCGGCAAAAAATAAATCGACTCGCAACCTGGCTCGTAACCTGGCTCAATGAGGGGCTTCGGACCGGACTTGCCAGTTGGGACTTTGGCATCTTCCTTGCATACGCCACAGTGGCAATGCCGACGGTTCACCCGGAGGAACCGCCTTCGTAAACTTTGCTCGAGGTGAATTGCAAATGGCCACAGCCGCCAAGTTTCGCATCGATGTAGCAATCCACGATCTCCTGATGAATTCCACCGAGCGGCCCCCCGCGCCGGCGGAAGCCAGGGGTTTAACCCTCCCTCAGCCCATCTTCCCCCAGCACCCGCAACGCTTCAACGATCCTGGGCCTGACACACCGCCGGAGAAGCGCAAGTGGGGTGCAAAGGACGTCTACCGCTACTCACGCGGATGGCTAGGTCCCTACGTTCGCTCGCGAGTTCTGCCCGGAGAGTTCCACCCGATCACCGCGTATTTATTTGTCGAGTACAAGTGCAATCTCGATTGCTGGTACTGCTGGTCCTACAACAACAAAGTCAAAGGCATGACCGAGGATGTGGCACGGCGTTCGATCGACTGGCTGCACGACAATGGCTGCCGCGTATTGGCGCTGATGGGCGGCGAGCCTCTCTTGCGGCCAGAGTTCATTCATAAAGTTGTCTACTACGCGGCGAAGAAAGGCTTCTGGGTTTACATCGCCACCAATGGACGCCTGCTGCGCCCCGACGTTGCTGACCGTCTTGGCGATGCCGGCGTAGCGGTATTTAATTTCGCACTCGACTCCTGGGACCTGCAGCCGAGTCTGCCCAAAGCGTTTGTTCCCTCGCAACAAAATCTGGAACACATCCTCCGTAAACAATATGTGGACGGCTACCTGGTCTTTTTCAACATCAACATCTGCCGCAATAACCTGGATGACGTCAGAAAGCTGACCGAGTATGCCCATGACCATCGCATTGCCACCGACTATCACATCAATGAAACTCCGATGCTCGAACAGGACGACCACTTCAAGCACTTGTATGACAACCCCACCTACATTCGCCCGGAAGACTGGCGCGAGATCGACTCTCTGGTCGATTGGCTGATCGAGAAAAACAAAGCGGGCTATCAGATGGTGAACTCAGTGCAACGGCTGCAGGAGATCAAGGCCTTTGTGCGCATGTCGTCCGGACTCGACCTGAAGGAGTATGGCTGGAACGGCGATGGCACGCATGGAAACGGACACCAGGCAGAACTGCTCGCCTCGATGCCTGGGATCGTGCAGGAGGAAAGCGGCGAATTGCGCTTTGCGGAATGGAATTGCCGCGCGGGGCAGAACAACGTCATCATCCGCACCGACGGCACCGTCGCCCCCTGTTTCCCGATGTATGGTGCGACCTTCGACTGGGGAAACATTGATCACCCGAAATTCGACCAGGCGCAACTATCGGCGATGAAATCAACTTGCCAGCAACACTGTTTCTCAACCCTCAACCATAACCTGGCCTACTGCTACAACGACGCACGAGTGATCAAGTGGCTGTGGGCCAACGCCAGGAACAAATTCCAGGGTGGCGTGCGCAGCTTCGAGGATTGAACAAGAACCAACCTGGGCAAAAAATATGACAATGCCGAACACAAAAATCAATTTCTCTTTCGTCGCCGCCATCTTGATTGCGATGACAGTGTTCGCCGCCGGTGCGCAAGGGCAGCTTACTCAAGAAAGCCAAGTGGACCTTACAACTCCACTTCAGCCCTTGCGATCCGACGTCACGGAAGGCCAGATTTTTTCCGAATTGCTCGCTCACAACGAGCTTCGCAACGCGACGCTGCTCGGGTACACGTCCCTCCGGACCTATCAAGTGGTCGATTTGAAAGGGAAGGTGCACGCCCAGGAAATCGGGCGCATGGAGTACCGTGCACCCGACCAGAAAACCTTCGTGGTTACATCCGAAGAGGGGTCGGGCCTGGTTCGCCGCATGGCATTGAATCCGCTGATCGCCAGCGAGATTGAAACAGCGGCTGGCAGGGAGCATCATGACAGCGCTATAGTTCCCGCAAACTACACCCTGAAGGCGCTGGGCGAGCAACAGGTAGGACCTTACCACTGCTTCGTCGTACAGGCGATTCCCAAGCGGAAAGACAAATATCTATTCGAAGGCAAGGTATGGATTGATGACCGCGACTATGCCGTCGTCCGGATCGACGGCCATCCGGCGAAGAAGCTTTCTTTCTGGATCGAGCGAGCCGACTTCGTCCGGCGATACCAAAAAATCGGCAGTTTCTGGCTTCCCCAAAGGGATGAGACGTTTGTCCAAGTCAGACTTTACGGCAAGAAGGCTCTGACCATTGCCCACGAGGAATACGTTGTCAGTCCCTCATTGGACAAGCAGGAGTCCGCACAGAGCGTGCGCAGCTTTTGACGCGGGTTTGAAACTGTTCAGACAAGCCGACGTGATCGCGTTGTAACTACAAGGCAGCGATCGGTCTGCGATCGCTGTCAAGGCAGACTTGCTCTCGCTCGGGAACTGGGGTGCTCTCCTCCCTGCAGGCTGCCATTTTCCTCTCGAATTACTTTTTCATTGCGGCAATCGCAAGCGTCGCCAACTCCCGCAGGCGGCGCTCGAGAGCCCTCCGATCGCCCTGCACCTTTGCGTCGTGTTTGGCTCCCTCTGCCGCGCGCACCACGATGTGGACTATCTGCTCCATGGTGAGGCCCTGCGGAGGCCCTCCGATTTCGCGCGTCTGCTGAAGTGATCGCAAAAACCTCGCGAGCCGCCCCTCGTACTCCGTATTCATGTCGCCGATCCTCGCGCGAGCCAGCTTTGAGAAAGTTTCCTCCAGTTCCGGCACGTGTTCGGACTCGCGGGAGAGCTCGAACCCCATTCCGAAGTAGGCGTCGAGCAATCCAGTCAGACGGTCCAGCGCCGTGCCACCTGCGCGCTCGGCGGCAGCGCAGCGCTGTCGTACCTGGTCGCCGAGATACTCAAGGATTGCCAGAAAGACCGCTGCTTTGTTCTCAAAGTGCAGGTACACCGTGCGCTTGGCCACCTGCGCCGCCCGGGCAATATCGTCGACAGAAGTTTTACGATACCCGTACTGGGTAAATAACTGCAGCCCCGCCAGCACGATGGCAATGGGCTTGGCGGAAGCGC
The DNA here is from genome assembly GCA_035603035.1 of Candidatus Acidiferrales bacterium. Taxonomy (GTDB): domain Bacteria; phylum Acidobacteriota; class Terriglobia; order Terriglobales; family Acidobacteriaceae; genus Sulfotelmatobacter. Next base: position 27,607 of record DATNLE010000442.1, read on the forward strand.
TTTCCCCGGCCCCATTTTTTTTCTGAGCCTTTTTCACTGGCATCCCATCCAACGATACTAAGTATACCAACAACGACTACACGGTATACTCAGAAAGGAGATGTATTGCATCGAAGTTGCCTCCTTGAGGAAATGAGATTCATTCGGCGTATCGGCAAGCGAATTGCCCGCGGCATCATGGCAACAATACGAATCGCGGGTTGGGGAATCGAATGGCGCCAAAGCGTTTAATCATTCCAATTGCAATCATTCAGTCCGTTCTTTGTTTGGTCCATCTGCTTCTCTATGAGACGTGGGCATTTTCGCCTACTGGAAGTGACACTCATGGGGCTGTCTGGATCAAAATGGTCCTGGGCTTGTTGTCGGTGGGTTTTGTTTCCGCTTCGGTACTCGCATTTCGCTACACCAACCCCGTTCTGCGCGCTTTTTACCGGGCCACTGCGGTTTGGATGGGTCTGGTGAGCTTCCTTTTGCTCGCGGCGATTTTCTCATGGATTGTTTTCGGATTTGCGCGGCTAACCGGACTGGATGTTCATTTCCATCGAATCGTAGAATTTCTGTTCTCCGCTGCAGTCATAGCCGGACTCTACGGAGTTTTCAACGCCGGTTGGACGCGGATTACGCGAACCACTGTGCAACTCGCGAACTTGCCAGCTTCGTGGCAGGGTCGCAGAGCGGCTCTGATCAGCGATGTTCACCTCGGGCACGTCCGAAACGGCAATTTTCTGCGGCGCATGGTCGCGAAGATTTTGAAGGAAGAGCCAGACGCGATATTTATAGCGGGCGATTTGTATGACGGCACGGCCATCGATGCAGGACGTGCCGCGGAACCGTTGAATAAGCTAACCGCTCCTCACGGCGTGTATTTTATCGCGGGGAATCACGAGCAATTTGGGGACGATAGTAAATACCTGCAGGCCATTGCGGCGGCCGGTGTACGCGTGCTCAGCAATGAAAAGGTGGACGTGGACGGTTTGCAAATCATTGGCGTGCCGTACCGGAATGCGGTGCGGGGTGGGCAGCTTGCCTCGGTGTTAGAGGACGTCCGCCTGGATCGTGACCGCGCGAGCATTCTACTGACGCATGCGCCCGACCATCCGGAGATCGCGGAGGCCGCCGGTGTTTCTCTGCAGCTATCCGGCCATACGCACCTTGGGCAGTTCATCCCCTGGAGCTGGATGGCGCGGCGGATTTACCGCCAGTTTGTTTACGGCTTAAGCCGCATTGGCAAGATGCAGGTCTTCACTTCGAGCGGAGCTGGAACCTGGGGACCGCCGCTGCGCCTGGGATCGAATCCCGAGATTGTAATGCTCGAGTTCCAATAGAAGTTTAGAGATCTGAGCTGCCACGAGCAGCCGCTTCTCAGGCGGGTGCGATCACTGTCGCAAAAACGCGCACCACACAGGATCGGATTTGCAATCAACGGGCCTAGTCGGTTGCGCCTGGAATCGCTTGAAATAATGCAAAAACCTTATTCGGGCTCGGCGGTGTGGAGCAGGAACCAATAGGCTCCTCTGAATGGGCTGGCAAAATCTGGAACAGGCGGGAGGTAACGACTTTAAAGAACAATACATGGCATGTTGTTTTCTCACTGGCAGCAGGTTGGCCCGCAGCAAGGTTCCGTCCGCTATGGTTTAACGGCCCGCACGAAGGCACTCATGAACTTGCCATCCAGCTGTGGCGCGATCGCATCCACGTCTATGTTTTGGCCGCAAAGAAACTCGCGTGCATCCTCGATGCGATAAATTCTGGTTGGCTCAATCTCAATCCCGTCGAATCCGTGCCCATCGCGGAAAGCATGTCGGCGTATTTTGCAACATGCTCGGTAGTCTTCCTGGTTGCCATGTTTCGATATTTGCAGAAATATGGACTGATGTCAACCTATCTCGATGTCCATGCCGACTGAAGGCTTCCTTCGACGAGGACGACTGATTCTGCCGCGGGTGGCAATCCCCCAAAACGACGCAGACCTCAATGCGAAAAAGGACCTGACTATGACGTGTGCCACCGATTCGCGCTAAGCAGCGTGTACGATATTCCTGCGCTTCGCCAGGCAGAATGGGTGGAACTGGTCACGTAAAAACTGGCATCTATCCATCTATCCATCTATCCGCCATCGGTCAGGTTGAATCCGGAATGCCCTTCACATCTCCGTTCTTGGCGGCACCGCCAATGCCGGAATCGTTCTGGGGGAAAACCCCACACCGGCCAATGTCACAGGTCAACCTGCATTCGGCCCCGGTAGGCCCGCCGCCGTGGAGTGGTTCAATTCCGCTGCTTTCGTTGCGCCCCCGGATTCCCGATCAAGGGCAAGGTAAGGGTTGCTGACCACTCGCTCGGTAAGCGCACCGGCGCATCAGTGCGGCGGCATGATTTAGCATGGCTTGGAGCTCATGTGCCGCGCAACTTTGTCAGTTGCCCATCTTCTTGATTGCTCCGAGGGGCGTCTGCAGCGTTCCGTCGTTGTTGATGTCGAAGTCGTAGGAAAAGGGCGTGAACGATCCGGCCTTGTAAAAAACGACCTTGCCGTCGCCGGTGAAGCAATCGAAAGGCATCTCACCGCCCAATCCTTCGGTAATCGTTGCCTTCCCGGAACGGAAAACGACCTTCATGCCGCCCATGCCCGAGACGTGCTCCCACCGGCCTTCATACTTGCCGGTGCAGCTCGTGAGTCCAGGCTTGGGAGCTTGCCCGGCCGCCCGTTGGGCGGGAGGCGGAGGCGCCGGTGTACTAGACATGCGGATATTCTCGGGGGTGGTGTTCACAATGTCAGAGCCGAAGCCCGTATCGACCCCAGGCACTTTTATGTCGTACATATTGAGATTCTGTCCCCGGATCTCACCCTCCATCCACTTGCCATTGACCAACACTTGCACGCGATCGTGGAGATCGTATTGCCCCATCGCGTGATCCTCGGCCGTGAGTCTTCCGAGCCGACGCACCTCTATTGGCCAGAGTTTTGAAACGTCAATCCCATTCGGCAGATGGACCACGTAAGAACGGCCGTGCACCTGGATGATCTTGGCTTCCTGCCAGCCGTCGCTCAAAACGCGCACGGTGTCGCCGACCTTGAATCCGCCGGGACCGGTCTGCGAATTCACCGCAGCTGCGGATCCCGAGCCGTCGCTGCCAGCGTTCGCGCGCGCCCGAATCGGAGAAGGCGCAGGTGGAATCTGGCCGCGGTGAGGGTCGGCCTGCGCTTCGGCTGGCGTTTGCGCGTGGCATTTTGCCGGGAGCAAAGCAGCTAGTTGTACGCGGAGCGCTTCGCCTCGCTGGTATGCCTGCCCCTTCTTGTAGTTCTGATAATCGCAGGCGCCC
>DATNLE010000445.1:0-2556 GCA_035603035.1 Candidatus Acidiferrales bacterium
CAGTAAGGATCATTTGCCCGTCCATGTGCGAGAGCGACTGCGAGATCGTGGTGAAATCGGGGTTGTCGCCCTGAAATTGGGCCGATCGCATCAGGACAAATATCCGGATCAAACGCAGCCCAATGGCAGCGATACCGACACCAATGAACCCAGCGAAGACACCCAGCAGCGAAACTTCCATGAGGTGCTGGCGTATGACATCGCCGCGGGTCGCGCCCAATGCCCTGCGAATTCCGGACAAGGGGGCGGCGCTCATAAATTTCGCCAACAGCAGACCCAAAGTATTCAAGACGCAAATGCCGAGAAACGTCAGGGCGAGCACTACTTGAATTTTGTTCTGATTGCCGACCACCTCATTCATCTCGAGCCAGGTCGAAACACTCGCCAGACGGGTGTTCGGCGGCCTCGCAAATCGACCGGCTTGCTGCTGAGCGCGGTGGTAATTTTCCAGAAACTGCGCGTACTCGCGGTATTGGCGTTTCGTCGTCAACTCGGCCCATACGCCGGTCGATGAAACGCACTCAGACGCAGCCAAAGCCTTGAATGTTTCGAGCATTGTCTTTGTTCGATAGCAGAATCCGTCGAACGCCAGGCCCTCCACGGACTCAAGCCAGCGAAAAGGGATAAACAGATCATCCGGAGGCCCGAAGTCTTTCGCCTCATCATAGAAGCGGGGCAATGGCAGCCACTGGGCCAGGATGCCGATGACCGTGAAATGCTGACCGTTCAAGGTCAAGCTGCGGCCGATGTTGTTGCCGCCTCCGAATAACCGATCGTTGAGATAACTGCTGATGACGACAACCTGGGCAGGACCCTCATCCTCCGCCTGTGTCCATCCACGGCCGTAGCGAAACGGCACATCGAACATCGAGAAAAATTCTCGCGTGGTCGCGCGAACTTCGCGACGAAGCGGCGGGCTTCCCGGTCGCTGCGAATCCACGTTCCCGCTGGAGTAAGACATCATTACGCTGCGTTCGGGAATCTTCGATTGGTAGATCGCCAACGCATCTCGATAAATCAAAGTGAACGGCGGATTTTCCGGGTGCGGCTGGTCCTTGTCCGTTTCGTCCGCCGCGGGACGGCTGTCGATCAGCACCCGGAACAGGACGTCATTCTTCCACCAGATGGGGTTACCGGCTTTTGCGTGGTACAGGGTAATTGCCACCACCGAGGTGCCGATGCCGACCGCAATCACTGCGACGATCAGAGCCGCAATAAACGGGTTCTGCCGGATGCTTCGCAGGGCGATTCGCAGGTCGTGCCAAAACATGGGCGGTCCCTATCCCTGAATGCTGGTTACTCTAATCGAAACGCGCGGCGCCGGTGACTGTCAGCGCTCATGCAGCTAGCATTCGACCGCGCAGAATTGGCAAGAGTTCCTCGCGCGTGCGGCCTTTGGCGACGTAAAATCCGCCACGTCGCCCGTTTGTCCGGCGAGTGTCAGGTCTTTGACGTGTCCGAATCTTAGGTCCCCGTGCACTATCAAGCGACTCAACCAAGGGCGTACCCATGATCGTTCGAAAATTGAGACTGCAGCGGGGCTGGACCCAAGAGCATCTCGCTGAACTGACGGGCTTGAGCGTTCGAAGCATTCAGCGCTTGGAACGAGGCCAAACTGGCAGTCTCGAATCAATGAACGCATTGGCGGCCGTGTTTGAGGTTGATCGTTCACTGTTCAAACCTGGAGACAATCCCATGCCGAATACCTCGCCAATCACCGCCGATGAGGAAAACGCGATTCAGTACGTCAAAGGCGTGAAGGAATTCTACAGCCACGTGTTTATGTATTTGATCTTCGTAGCGGCCTTTGGCTTCTTCATGGGATTCAAGCACCCTTTGATTCTCTGGGGCTCGATCGGCTGGGGCATAGGCTTGGTGGTGCACGGCCTCAATGTGTTCGAAGTCGTCAATATTTTTGGACCCAAGTGGGAAAAGAAACAGATTGAAAAGCGATTGGGTCGGCCGCTCTGAGCTGTCTGTAAAAGACCACGCGTGCAGGCACGCTGAGGGAAGGCCCGCCGGGGATGACCCTCACGTGCCTGACAGTCGGCTGTCATCCAAACTCCCTTTTCCCTAGGGTAAAACTTCCTCTTTTCCTACGAGCAGGCGGGGGAACTTGGCTATGCGAAACGAGCCTCATAACGTGCACTTTGGCGTTAAAACCAGAGAGTCCCACGGAGACCTGTATGAAGCAATTCGCCGCATCGTTGGTTTTACTGCTTCCGTTGGCCGCATTTTCCGCCGAAATCCCCGACTCGAAGTTCTATCGAGACGCAGCGGAAGGCGGCATGGCGGAAGTGGCAATGGGGAAGTTGGCGCAGCAAAAAGCCCAAAGCCCGAGCGTGAAGGATTACGGCGCGCAAATGGTCAATGACCATGCGGCGGCCAACGAAAAGCTGAAGGCTCTCGCTCAGGCAAAAAACATTACGTTGCCCGCCAACCCGAGTGTTGCCGAAATGGAGGCGAAGTCCAAGCTTGAGGCCCTTTCCGGCCAATCGTTCGATAAGTCCTACATCAAAGGAATGATCCAGGATCATGAACAGGATATCGCCGAAT
>DATNLE010000448.1:0-1458 GCA_035603035.1 Candidatus Acidiferrales bacterium
ACGTCACCGTATTGCGATGTAATTCGTGCCAAGATCATCCTTCTCGCGGATCATGGATTGTCCAATGACGTCATCGCCTCCCGCCTAGATACACCTCGCCAGATCGTCAGCAAGTGGCGGAAGCGATTCTCGCTCGCGCGCCTGCCGGGCCTGGAGGCGCAGCCTCGCGGCGGGCGTAAAGCCCGCTTTTCCCCCCAGTCTCGTCGTCCAGGTTAAGGCGCTGGCCTGTGAACTCCCGCACCGCCTCGGACTTCCGTTATCCCGCCTTTCCATTGCGGAGATCCGGCAACACGTGATTTCTCAGGGCCTCGTCGCAGAGATCAGTGGCGCCACGTTGTGGCGCTGGCTCAGTAGCGATGCCCTTCGGCCTTGGCAACATCGAAGCTGGGTCTTTCCTCGGGATCCCGATTTTGCCGCCAAGGCCGGTCCGGTCCTCGATCTGTATCATCGGGTTTGGGAAGGCGCTGCATTGGGCGCTGATGACTTTGTGATCTCGGCGGATGAAAAGACCAGCATTCAGGCCCGCCGTCGCAAACAGCCGACTTTGCCTGCGGCAGCGAACCGCCCCACCAGGGTGGAACATGAGTACTTTCGCGGTGGCGCTTGGGTCTACTTGGCTGCCTGGGATGTGCACCGCGCCAAGGTCTTCGGTCGTTGCGAGTCCAAAAATGGCATCGCGGCGGTGGATCGCCTCGTTGGCGAAGTCATGAGCCAAGAGCCCTACAAGTCCGCACGACGCGTCTTCTGGATCATGGACAACTGCTCTGCGCATCGGGGCCAGAGGGCCGCCGACCGCTTCCGTACCCAATGGCCCAATGCAATCCTCATACACACTCCGACCCACGCCAGTTGGCTCAATCAGGTCGAGATCTACTTCTCGATCGTTCAGCGAAAGGTCCTCACCCCGAATGACTTTTCTTCTTTGGCCGATCTCGAACAGCGCCTTCTCGCCTTTCAAGTCCACTACGAGCGGACAGCGTCTCCCTTCAAATGGACCTTCACCCACAGCGATCTGCAGGCGCTCTTGGCCAAGCTCAACGCAAAACGCTTGGCTCCCGCAGCCTGACCGAAAATACGTCACCGTAATTCTGAATCAGACGACTTAGCAAAGAGGGCAAACTGGCTCTCCGACTGCCGGTTGGAGAGCGGGGGGTGTTTCTTAAGAGATACAAGGCCAAGTTGTGCGAGGCGTATGGAAGGGTCCAGCCCGAGTACGTCGAGGTTCCCGACTCATTATTGTCCTCGACACGGGAACTGAAGAAGTTCTTTGACTGCAGTTACGAATACGTAGGTTCCCTCAAACCGAAGCCCACCACAAAAAAGAAGAAGGATTGAACTTACAGTCCGATAAGGCATTCCGATTTCCAGAGCAGCTCGATGTGGTTTGGCGGGCCATAGCTCAAAGTCCAGCGGTACCGTGCCTAACGCCGCCACTCGGCGCGTCCTCGACCAGGGACA
>DATNLE010000450.1:0-2115 GCA_035603035.1 Candidatus Acidiferrales bacterium
CGGCCACGTCTGGTGGGAACTCGTCTCCCTGCCCTTTCACAGATCTTGGTTATGCTTCAGTAGTTCTGCAAAATGGATCCGACTTAAATCGGGTCAGACAGAAATGGGTCATGATGTTCCCGTGAAGACCAAAGCGTCTCCCTGGTAGGGGAGCGGAGGAACGACATGACCCAAAAGAAGGATAACGCAAAAGAGCTGGACTGGAGAGAGATATTCGGCAGTGGCCCGGATGGGCTGCGAGAACTGGTGCAGCAGATCGTCCAGGAGGTGCTGGAAGCGGACATGGACGGGGCGGTAGGAGCCCAGAAGAGCGAGCGGACGGCAGAGCGAGTGGGATACCGATCCGGGTATTACACGCGGACGTTGGTGACGCGGGTGGGGAAATTGGTGCTGCGGGTACCGCAGGATCGGCAAGGGCGATTTCGGACGGAAGTGTTTGAGCGGTATCAACGGAGTGAGAAAGCGTTGGTGTCGGCGCTGGCCGAGATGTACATCCAGGGGGTGTCGACGCGCAAGGTGAAGGAGATCACCGAGCAGTTGTGCGGACATGAGTTTTCGGCGGCGACCATCAGCCGGGTGACGGAGAAGTTGGACGGGGAGCTGCAGAAATTTGCGCGGCGGGGTTTGGAAGAGGAATACCCATACTTGGTGGTGGATGCGCGCTACGAAAAGGTGCGGGAAGATGGCGTGATTAGCAGCCGGGCGGTGCAGGTAGCCATCGGCATCAACTGGGAAGGGCGACGCTGCGTGCTGGGAGTGGAACTGGCCCAGCGGGAAAGTGCCAGCACTTGGAAAGAGTTTCTCTTAGGGCTCAAACAGCGGGGCTTGCGAGGGGTGGTGTGCGTCATCAGCGATGATCATGCGGGGCTGCGCCAGGCGATTCCGGAAGTATTGCCGGAGGCGAAATGGCAGCGCTGCTATGTGCATTTCCTGCGCAATGCGCTGGATCATCTGCCGCGGAAGAAAGATGATGACGTATTGACGGAATTGCGGTGGATCTACGAACGGCGGAACGTGGAGGAAGCGCGGCGGGACCTGGCGGCCTGGTTGACGAAGTGGGAAGCTCGGTATCCCAAGCTGTGTGACTGGGCGGAGGTGAACATCGAAGAGACGCTGACGTTTTATCGACTGCCCCAGGAACACCATAAGCATTTGAAATCGACGAATATGCTGGAGCGCATCAACCAAGAACTGAAGCGGCGGACGTTGGTGGTACGGATCTTTCCGAACGCGGCGAGCTGCTTGCGGTTAATCCGGGCGCTGGCGGTGGAGATTCACGAAGACTGGGTGGAGGCCACCCGGTATCTCAACATGGAGGTGCTGAAGGAGCAATTGAAAGAACAACGGCGGGAATTAGCGCCGGCCGCTTGACGGCCAGGTGGGGCGCCGGTTCCATCGAAAAACTGGTTATGGAAAAAGCTGGAATGGCGGGCGAGTCGCCGCCCGGAGGGCGACGCCTCGTCCGAAGGCCGGCGTACTCGGCGGCCTGCAGGCCGCCTGCGCCGCCGGTGGTTGGTTCTGGTGGTTGCGGCTACGTAGCGCGAGATGGTACGGGGAACCCGTGACTCACAAAAAATCTTTTTGCAGAACTTGACAAACACAACTCTGGCGGTGGGAGAGCACTGAATGCCGAGCTTGTTTAGCCGGTGGAGAAAGGCGCCCCATCCACCACTCAATCAGCCTGCTGCAGGGCGGCCGGAACTACGGCCTTCCGTCCGTCCGCGTGTGATGTTCCAGCGCGCGCATGTTTCTCCTGAGCAATTCGGACGGATCGTCATATCCGGCAGGCGCATCGCCTACGGATTGCAGAAAAGGCCAGTACTCTCCGGATCGCAGCCAAAGATTTCCGGCGCCGAGGAATTGAGGATGAGCCCGACTCGCTCCTCGCTACTCCGTAACGCCTCCTCCCCGGCTTGGTGGCCAGGAAGCAGCCGATTAGGCCTCTCAGCGCAACACCGATGACGGAATTCTCAAAGATGGATCGCCATCGCTCTGCCGCCCCGAGTCGGTGTCCCGCTTCAGCCGTTTCAGATCGCGCGCAGGTCCGCCGCATGCTGATATCGCAATTCGCGGTCCTTCTCCAGCGCCATGCCGATGATGCGATCCAGTTCTTCC
>DATNLE010000015.1:0-12416 GCA_035603035.1 Candidatus Acidiferrales bacterium
AGTCGCTGGACGTGACACTCGCCTATCTCAAAGGTAAGGATGCCGAGTCGGAGGAAGCCAGAAGAGCACGCTAACAGTAGTACCCTGGCGCTGTACGCATAGGAAGGGATGCGGCACTCAAAAGCTCGGCGGAATGAATACCTGGTCTTTCACCGGGCATTCTATGCAATTTTCGGTGTCAACCCCTTCTCCTTGAGAAGGATCCGCCTCCGACAATTTGCCCTCCCGACCAAGCTCTGAGGCAAGCACGAGCCGGCGCGACTCAGTGTGCTTCTGGAACGATGGGCGGTGTCGCGGCTTCGTGAACTTCATCACGCCGCGCTCCGGGGTCGCCAAATGAATCGGCTAACAGGGGGTGTGCAAAAGCCACTGCGGTCGTTCCATCGGCGTTGAAATGTACCAAGGCGCGCATGCGTGAGCTGGTCGCTTCCCCCTGTACCAGGTTCGGCTGAAACCGCCACTGGCGGATGGCTTCGAGTGCAGGTGCTACGAGCATGGGATGGCCGATCAGCACGCGGGCATTGCCCACGTCGCCCCGTGGCGTAATGCCCAGTCCGATTTCCACTGTCCCCGTAATGTGATTCTGTTTCGCAAACTCGGGATACACCGGCAGCACAACATGGATTACCCGTGTCCGGACTGCCTCTGGCGGGATGTTCTGAAAGCGAGTTTCCGCGCGGACAGGCGCAGTTTCCACTGAGACGAACGTGTTCTGGACATTGACATTCGACGACACGACAGAGCCATTTCCTCGAGTGCCCGTGATCTGAGCTTGTTTCTTGACCTCAATATCTGTTGGCACCAGATAGGCGGGCCGTTTCTTGACGACATCCGCCTTCTTCGTTTTCCCCATCCACTTCTGCAATCCAGCGGCGCTGAGAACGCCCAATGCGACCAGAAGCGCCGCACTTACCAGCAACTTCCATCGCTGCGGCTCTGCCCTCACAGGAGCTATCACCGTGCCGTTTCCGTTGGCCGGCCCTACCGGCGCCACCAGGCGGTATCCCCGCTTCGCGACAGTCTGGATGAACGTTGGATCTCGCGCGTCGTCTTCAAATACGCGCCGCAACTCATGGATAGAACGCTTGAGCACGTCGTCGCTGACAAAAGTGCCGGGCCAGACCACCTGCAGCATGCTTTCCTTGGAGACGGACTGGCCTGGGTGCTCGGCGAGGCACACCAAGACCTCCATTACCTTTGGCTCAAGATGTACGGTCGTGCCGTTGCGGGAGACAGCGTTGAGATTCGGTTCGACGCGCCAGGGACCTACTTGGAAGTTTCCATCCATGGCAACTACCCCCGTAAACGCCGAAATTATAAACCCATCTGTGCCATTTTCGGCTGGTTTCCGCCGGCCCACCTGCAAGCTTCACCCAAACTTCACAACTTCCTCACGACATCAACCCACCATTGCGGTAGAAATCAGACTCGTTCGACATTTCCCCGGTGAAAGGTCTGGGGGAAGAGACAACATAGCTGATCAATCAGGAGGCTGTTATGACAGGTAACTTCGCCAATGCAAGGCTAGCGGTCGCCACGATGTCCATTCTGGCCATAGTCTCGGTTCGGGCTCAGGCCAGTCAATGCTCACAGGCTTCTGCGGCCGGCTATTGGGCTTATACGTATACCGGCACGGTGTACGTGCCCGATGCCGCGCCGATCGCCGCCGTCGGACACTTCCACCAGGATACCAAAGGGAATGTCAGGGGCGGCCAGACGCATACGCTGGCGGGACAGACGGAGCTGGAAGACATCTCTGCCACCGCGACTGTGAATGGCAACTGCACCGGCAGCGCCACGATTAACGTTTACCTCGCCGGCGTCCTGCTGCGCACCACTACCGTGGACGTGGCCTACGACGGAGACGGCAATCATGTGCGGATGATTTTCACGTCGTTGATCCTGGCGGACGGCACAGTTCTGCCTGTGGTAGCGACGCTAGATGGGAATCGCGTCTCTACAAAAGACTAATGCAAGTAGAAGATGCGTCAAAACCGCGATGCCGCGTGGCATGAGCCTGTGATTCAACTGAGGCGGAAAGGAGGCTGCTATGTGTAAAAGCAACAACGGGTGCCGGAATTGGTGGCATAGTAACCAGCTTGCTCGGCAATGGCGACGGTAGCTTCAGCTGGCGGGGGTTAGCCCTGCCCGGTTCCGTCTCGTACGGGCAGGCGTTATGGCCAGAATTGGATTGCTGGCTGTGATCAGTTTTGGGGTGGATCAGAGTTCGGGAAGCCCCCGTCAATCTGGTCCACCAGCCAAAGCGGAAGCGGCGGTGCGAAGTAGCGATCCCCATTCAGGCTAACCGATTCAGTTGCCGGTAGTTTAGCACTCTCAAGCGAAATCGAGACGGCAGCACGCTAGATTGCCTCTGGGACCAAGGAGACTTGCAAGAGAGCGACACGAGAGGATTGCGGGATTGAGTTCCTAGTCAATTCGAGGCATAAGCACGGGCAGTGACTGTGGGACGAAGCGATCTTGGAAACCCACGAAACGAAACTCAAGCGAGGAGGCTGTCATGAAATGCAGTCTTGTCCACCTGTTGGGGACGGTGAGCCCACAGAATGCACGAATTGCTATCCGATGTGGCGTTTCCGCCCTGATGGCCTTCATGACGCTCGCTGCGGCAGCCTCGACTGTGCAATTCAAACCGGTTCAAACTTACTCGGTTAGTAATCCCACATGGGTTGTCGTGGGCGACTTCAACAACGACGGAAAACGCGACATGGTGGTTATCAACAAAGGAGACCCAACCGTCAATGACCTGGGCGGCGTCAGCATCTTTTTTGGCAATGGCGACGGCACATTTCAATCCGCGAAAAATGTCGCGATCGGGAAAAATTGCACGAGCGCGGTGGCCGGTGACTTTGATGGTGACGGAAACATGGATCTCGCGCTCCGGACCGGCGATCCCAATGTCAACGACGATGGAGACGTCACCATTTTCCTGGGCAATGGCGATGGCACCTTTCATCAGGGTCAGGTGCTCACGCCGGGCAAAAACCCTTCCTCAGGAACCTCACCCATCGTTGCCCTCGATTTAAACGGCGATCAGCATTTGGATTTGGTAGTTGCGAATTACATCGACCACAGCTTCAGCGTATTGCTCGGCAATGGCGACGGCACGTTCCAGCCGCCCGTTGCCTATACCGTTATAGGTCAGCCTCAGTCGGTCTTTGCAGCCGACCTCACCGGCAACGGCAGGAAGGACTTGGTAGTATTCGGCGGATATGTGGTCTCCTACTGGTACGGCAACGGGGATGGCACATTTCGGTCTGGATCATCCAGCACGACTAGATACGGGATTCTTGTGGGCGATTTCAATGGGGACCGGATAGATGATCTGGTTGCGCGACCCTTCGTGTTTTGTATTTATGACTGCAAGCCCGTTACCCCTCTACTCTGGCTTAGCGGAACCTCTCAACTTCCGACCGAAATAGGACAAGAGGTAGTCGCTGATGGCGATTTTGATGGGGACGGCAAGCTTGATCTGGTCGGGGTCGGGACAATCTTGATGGGAAACGGGGACGGAACGTTCCAGCCGCAGATCTCACTCCCGGTAAGCGATTCTGACGCTCAGGTTCTCGATGTTAATGACGATGGTGCACCTGATCTGGTGCTGATACAGCAGAACGCCATCAACCTTCTCGTAAACACGGGCACGGATTTCTCGATTTCAGCAACTGCGCTCAGCCCCAGCACTCTGAGCGCAGGCCAAAACGCTAGTTCAACCGTGACGCTGAAACTGCTCAGCAACTTCAATAATCCCGTTGCTCTAACTTGTTCGGTCCAACCCGCAACATCTGGCGGAGCTACATGCTCTCTCGACACGAATTCGATAACGTTTGACGGAAGTGGTGATGCGACTGCCACCCTGACCGTTAACGCGGGTTCATCTGCGGCAGCGCTTGCAAGCCCAGTATCTTTTCGTAGCTTTCGCGGGCTCGCGCTGTGGCTTCCCGTGACGGGCTTAGCATTCGTCGGGACCGGATTGAGCATCGGATTCTCCAAAAAGCGGAGAGTGCTGATGTTCCTGGCGGCCGCGATTATTTCCTCCGGATTGATCGCCTCGGTTGCGTGCGGAGGAGGAGGGACTGGTGGCCCGAGGGTAACTGCCTATACGGTTATCATCACCGGAAATTCCGGGGCGACGCAACATTCGACCACCCTGACGGTCGCCGTGCAGTAGCCGGAGAAAGGCAATGACAGTGTGGCGCACGCCCATCATGATCGGTTTTGCTTGGATACTAGTAATCCTGGAATCGAACTGTGGCGGTGGAACGAATATGCCACCGCCGCCATCTCCAAAATCTCCAGTTCCCACGCCAACGGTGCTCCGTAGTCTGTATCGCCTTGTCGAGAACGGAAACGATCGAGTGTCTACATTCGGGCCTGACGAGAGGGCCTCCTATCCCCTAGAAGCGCAGGTCTATTACGTTCCCGACCAGTCGGCCGACAATCGCATCACCTTGAATCGCGTAGTGAACGCCAGCGGTAGCGATCATGCTGACACGACCACGAGTTTGAGCGGCTATACGCAAGATAGGGTTCTAGGGTATCCGTGGAGCAGCGTAGCGGTCCCCGGGGTAGTCCAGTTGACGGAGGCCTTCGATAGCTCCACCGGCGACTACGCCCTGCTCTCACCAAACGAGAGCTTGCCCGGGTATAATCCCGCTCCCATGGCAGCTTATGGTTATCCCCGGTATGGAGGGGCGGCTGAAGTGTTGCTCAGTCTCTCGGCCGGAGGTGTGACGGTGCAGTCCAATGCGGTCGCCGGAGGCACCACTTGGCGCTGGTACTGGAATGGAACCGAATTCCTGAATCACGGAGACTATGGACGGGAAATTCAAGGCGCCTTCTATTTCGGCACCAGCCTGCTAAACCCAAACGAAGCGGGTGACCAACTGACTTTTAGCTATCTCGATCAGTCCCTCAAGCACGGCTCGCCGATTCTTCGGTTTGAGAACCAAGGAAACACCCAGTACACTCGCGCCATCCCGCTGGACTGGGATCCTACGCAGTACGGAGGCGATCAGGACCATCCGGTCATCTGGGACAGCTTGGTTCTGGGTAAGGATCTGACTCTCAACTTTCAAAACCTGGGACCGGTCGCCCAATACACCACGCATCTCACGATTCCAAATGCAACCACCGCAACGCTGGCCGATCCTGCGGGCTACTTGCTTTCAAGCTTCAATCGTTTCTGGACTTATAACGCGCGGTCTAAGGTGTTGACCGAGGTAACCAGTGTCATGCCCGACGGCTGCACTGCGCTTACCAATAACTCCTTCGGCGGCTATGCATTTTTCGCGGACTTCGGCGGCATCATTATGTCGGACGCATCTGGCGCCAACGCGATGGGAATTTATGGTGTGAGCGTCGACCGTGGCGGATCAGTGTCCAATCTAGACATGTGGAAGTTCTACTGCTGGGGAGATGGCCCTGCCGAGGGGGCGTCCGATAACACGGCCTGGAGCGCTGCCGTTGGCAACGGAGATGGCAGCGGCCCCGACCTTGTGTTTCCGGCCGGAGAGAGCACATACAACGCCTACCTGATCACCGACTCGGTCCAGAACGTTGTCGCCAGGATGGATGACTTATTTCAAATGGGTGTGAGATAGGTTATGGATTATGAGTTGACTCCCATATCAAGTCAAATGCACTGCGGCATTTCCGGAGGCAGGAAATGACAATGCACAATGCCGAGGGCGATGATTTTCAGTGTTGCCACATGACTGGTTCGCTGAGGATTTTACGTGCAAGGATCGTGCTCCATTCTTTCTATTGCATGGTGACAAAATGAAACGCATCGGACTTTTGTTGTTTCTGATTATGCCCGGCCGTCTGCTGCCCGAGAAAGCTCAAGAGCACGCAAACAGCAGCAGTCTGGCGTTGTACGCATAATCTAGCAAGTCACATCGCGACACTTTGCAGAATTGTGGGAGACTTGTAGTGATTGATAGGCTGCTATGCCGAGCGATCAGCGCGTTGGTCAGGCAGTGGGGCAGACTTACTCAAAAAAGGATGGACTCTCCGACAAGATATTCTGTCCTGCCCGTTCCTTACATGAGGTTTTCCAAGGTGACAGTGGTCAGAAACAGAGGTTTCCCCAATGAGTGTCGCGAGAAGAGCGTTATTCTTTCTTGGGCTGGCATCCGTTCTGGTTTTGGTCGGTTTTCGAGGTAGGCCACAAGCACTGCCCCGCAGCGAGCCTGTCGTAACACGTGCGATCCAAATCGACCTTCCCTCAGGAGGTACTTGGCCTGTGGCGGTTGGTGCCGATCATGCGGTTTTCTATATTCCAGTCGTGGGAAAGGGAGAAATGCTGGGAGTCATTCCAGTTTCCAAGGGGCAGTTTGTGGGTATTCTGATCATCCCCAGCATGCGCGAAGATAATGATTCCGTGAAAATTCAAGTATCTGCCCTAGTGACGGCCAAAAAGGCTCTATCAGACGCAAACAGCAGTGAAGTCCGATCCTGGCAGAGCGAAGACGCGGGTTCTTATGTGGCGAAGAAAGATGAATTCCTAGTGTTGTCAGGTCTGGGCCGGCTTGGTCTTCCTGTATTGAAAGCGAAAGTTATCGGGAGCTCTGGGCTTAGGCCTCCTGGCGGCGGTAATCACATATTCTGTGGATGCGAATCAACACGAGACGAGCTGAATGACTATTTAGGGTTTGTCGGAGCTCCGGAACCAGGAAAGTGCGAAGCGATTGGCAAGTGCTCTGGATGTTGCAGAGCTTCAGTGCCTTAAGACTGGATTCTGATGAGTGGGTCAGGGATGAAGCCAAGGTGGTGACAATGTTTCAACTTAAAGTGCGAATTCTGATGTTTCTTGGGTTGGCAGCAATCTGGGTGGCTCCGCCGATCGTCTGCCAGAAATCTGGTGCCGGCGAAGAGAGGATAATCAGGATTCCAAGCGCGAGCGGAGAACCAGCGCTCGTGCTCCAGATTTCGACGGAGCGGAACCATGGCCTCGTGTCCGTGCAGCATGAAAACGGAGCGGAATTGCAGAGATTGAGCTGCCCGTTATTACGGGACGATACTGCGGTCTCAGAGGACCAGCTAGTCGCGGTGCGGGAGCAATTCTTAAGACAATTTGTCGTGCGTGACTTAGATTCTGACGGGCATCCAGACCTGGCGGGAATTCGGGAGTTCGGGGCGAACTGGGCGCGATATTGCGTATGGCTTTACGACCCAAAACAGCATTTTTTCGCTAAGGATTTTCTGGCTGAGCAGATGGAGCTGATGACAAACCTAGAACCCCTTGCCGGAGGCCAGATCCCCACGTCTCATATGGGACCTGAAAATATGTGGCGAGCGGTGTACCGGATCACGGAGGTTGAAGGAAGTCGGCCAGAGCGACAGTTGGTTCCCGTTTATTCGTGTCTAGTGGAGACGAAGCCTGGCGGGGAGAAGCTGGCGTCAGTGGTAACAGTGCGGTATGAAAGCGGACGCGCGGTCGTGAAGAGACACGAGGCAGGAAAGATGGATATCAGAGCGGCTCTCAGCAAGTGTAGTTTATCGACGAGATAGGAGAGAGCAGACCTAGCCGATACGCTGCATGAAGAAGGAGTGTCGGTGAATACCATCGCTTCCGGCTCGGACACGAGTCGCTGGATGTGACACTCGCTTACCTCAAAGGCAAGGATGCCGAGTCGGAAGAAGGAAGAAGCACAGGAACATGCGAACAGCAGCAGTCTGGCACTATACGCATAACAGCTAAGAACATCACCGCGGGAGATTTCTGGTTGACTAAGCCGAGATCTCCCGTTCTCGTCTTGAGCGCGAGAGTTGGCGCGACAAGGCAACAAGGGTCAGTCTGACTCGCAGAGCTCATCGGCAACACCTCTTGCCGTTGACTTTAGGCGGCGATGCTAACAGCAGAAATTTGCCAGTGTTGTTGGCAAAATTTAGGCGGTGGATGTTAATCCCTCCCTCTCCGCCAGATTTTCTACGCTTTTGTTTCCAACCACTTGCAACGTAATTCCGAGCTAAAAGGCTCTGCTTACGGATTTCAAGGTATTTCCTCCGAACCAGCGAGAAATCGTAACGGCCATCGAGCGGGAGCTAGCTAGCCCAGGATTTTATGACTCTCTGGAAAGATTCTGATCCTGGCATCCCCGTCCTAAAGCGACCAAGGCAGAATATGAGAAGCTACAGTGATTCCGGAACAGGGTGCCGGATGGTCATCTTTGATTTGTACCAGCCCACTCGACCTGCACACTCGGGGGCTGTACTAAGGTCTGCATCACGACGCAATACTGTTCTGTTTTCTCCCGTAATCCGCGCAGTTGTTCCGATGTCCGTGGGTGCAGCGACATCAAAATGAAGCTGAATACTCTCAAATCCCAGAGGAACGTCCTTCGCTATGCCGAGGGTACCTCGGAGATCTAATTGTCCCTGCACCGTGACCTCAATGCGTTCGGTCGGTATGCCCATAGCCGCGGCCACCATCTGACACGTGATCTGCGCGCAAGCTGCCAGAGCCCCCAGCAAGAGGTCGCCCGAACAGGCGCCGGCACCCGCCCCTTCAACTCCCTTGTGAGCTTCGGCTGGTAGACGGCACGTCCGATATCGACCGAGCATGCGACCGGCACATCCGTCTGTCCGCCTTTCGCTCGGATTGTGATTCTTGAGGCATTTGGGTCATTGCGGTATTGCTCTTTTCAAAGGCTTCTGAAGCGATCGAATGATCGAATATCCATGGCGACCTCATTCCCAGGTTCCTAGCATTTTCGCTAACGGGGCAGCTTCGGCCCAGTGTCTTGAAGCAGCTCCCTCTGCCTGCTAGCATCTCTCACATCAGGGAGGCCCCATGCCCAAGTTCGTCATCGAACGCGAAATCCCGGGAGCCGGAAATCTAACGGACGCCCAATTGCGGGAGGTTTCCCAAAAATCGGTCGATGTTCTGAAGGCATTGGGTCCCGAGATCCAGTGGCTCCATAGCTACGTGACCGGCGACAAGGTGTACTGCGTCTACCTGGCCCCGGACGAAGCGATCATTCAAGAACACGCGCGGCGCGTAGGCATTCCTGCCAACCGCGTCTCCGCTGTGCGCCGACTTATCGACCCGACCATGGCCGGGTAAGTGGTGGCTGAATCTGCTGAGGTACCGGATCGAGGAGTGCCGGATTTCCCTCGCCATCAGCGCCGGCCCGGCACGGCAGCGGCTGCGCTAACATAACGGAGATGAAGTCTCGGACATCAGCACCTCTTCAACAGCTTTCTCGACCGGCAAAGCCCAGCCCGCCAACCAAGCCGTCTCGCCTGCCGTGTTGGTCAATGCCCGACGTGCCGGCTCTAGAGCGGCTTCCAGCTTGGCCTGTTCCGCGGGTGTGAGCGGAGCGCCAATGTTTCGGCGCAGCGCAGCTGCGGCGCCTGCCAGCCGCAGCGAACGCTCCGCTTCCCGTTGAGCAGCCGCCGAGCATGCGGAGCACTCCAGCAAGCGCGCAATTCCACGTTTATGGTCTAGTTCCTGAAAGACTTTTATGCTTTCCCGGTACATCGAGTGCGCAGCAGAATAATCGCCCTGCTCCCTCGCCAGGCTTCCCAGATCAGCGAGCGTGCCGGCAATGCCCCAACGGTCATCGACCTCCCGAAAGATTGCCAGGCCCTGTTCGTATAGCGTCCGCGCCGTGGCCGAGTCGCCATGATCGCGCGCAACATCCCCTTGGTAGTTGAGCGACCATGCGACGCCCGTCCGATCTCCTAGTCCTCGGAAGATAGAAAGACACTCCACGTAGAGCGAGCGCGCGCGATCATATTCTCCCTGCAATTTGACGACATTCGCCAGGTTACTGAGGGCACGGGCAACGGCCTTCTGGTCGCCCAATTCTCTCCACAGGGCCAGGCTCTCTTCGAACAGGGCACGCGCCAGTGCCACGTCTCCCCGGTCGCGAGCAAAAACCCCCAAGGCGTTTAGGGAGACGGCGACACCCGTTTTGTCCCCCAACTGACGAGCGACGTCTTGACTTTCGCCGATGAGCGCATCCGCCGAGACATAATCCCCCTGCTCGCCGGCCAGCGCGCCTGCGGCAAAAAGGGCACGGGCGCGCGCCTTGGTGGGAACCGCCGCTCCTGCGAGCTTCAATAGCTTTCCCAGCCAGTCTCTACCTTCGGCGAGATACTCGCGCGCCTCCCAAAAGCGAAACAGCGCTGTACCGAGACGCAGGCCCCACTCCGCATCCCCGGTTTCTGTCAGCCACTCCAGGCCCGCCCGAAAATTGTCATGCTCGGAGGTAAGGCGCTCCACCCATTCTGCCCTCTGAGCGCCGCTCTGCTCCGTAGCCTCTTCCTCTGCCAGCACCAGGCAGTAGGCGGCTTGGGCGCGCTTGGTCAAGCCCTCCTCACCGCTTGACTTCAGTTTTTCCAGAGCATACTCACGAATCGTCTCCAGCATCACGAAGCGCGATTCGCCCTTCGCTTGCTCGACCTGCTGTACCAGATTCTTGTCCACCATCGAGGCCATACCGTCGAGCATGTCCAGGTGAAGATCGCCTTTGGTGTCGCATACCGCTTCGGCACCTTCCAGGGTGCATCCGCCCACGAACACCGATAATCTTCGAAAAAGCTTTTGCTCGGCGGTACTCAGCAGATCGTAGCTCCAGTCTATGGCAGCCCGCAGCGTCTGCTGCCGCTGCGGCAGGTCGCGCGCGCCGCCTGTCAACAGCTGCAACCGGCTCGCCAGGCGTGCCCGCATGGAAGAGGGCGAAAGGACCTTTACCCGCGCGGCTGCGAGCTCGATCGCGAGCGGCAAACCATCCAGGCGGGCGCAAATCTCGATGACGGCGGATGCATTTCCCCTGTCAAGTTCAAAATCTGGCTTGGCAGCGACGGCGCGCTGCACGAACAGCGCGACCGCCGGGTACTTTGACAGAACCTCAACCGGAGGCATGGAATGCGAATCCGGCAGCGCAAGAGCTGGCACCGGAAATTCATATTCTCCATAAACGTGCAGCGCTGCGCGACTCGTAACCAGGATTTTAAGATTGGGACCCACGGCCAGGAGTTCTGCCACGGTAGGAGCTGCCTGAACCAGTTGCTCGAAATTGTCGAGCAGGAGCAGAGTTTGCGAGCGCAACGAATCTTGTAAATGCTCCTTGAGTATTTCGAGCGGCGACTGCCCGGCCGCCTCCCGGATCCCCAGCGTTTGGACGATCACGGAAGCAATCAAATCCGGATCGCTAAGCGCGGAGAGCGGAACAAAATGAGTGCCGCCTGGAAAGCGCGCGAGAAGGCCACCCGCCACCTGCACCGCCAGGCGGGTCTTGCCGATCCCGCCTGGCCCCGTGACTGTTACCAGGCGCACATCCGGACGCAGCAGAAGTTCCTTGACGACAGCCACTTCTTTTTCCCGCCCCACAAACCCGGTCCGCTGCACGGGAAGATTCGTGGGGAAGGCCACTGCCGGCTCAACTGGCTTTTCGGAGAAGCGGTCGCGTATGGCCCCAAGTTCGCGCGCGAGATATCGGGCAAAGCCGTAGCCTGCCGGACGGGCCTGCGGCCCTGCAAGCGCGTCGGGTGCAAGAACCGTGGGCGCTTTTTGCGTTTCACCTTTGAGCCGCCTCAACTGCGAGCCAATATCGGCGGCATGCTGGAAGCGCCTCTCGCGGTCTTTTTCCAGCGCCCTAGCGATGATTTTGTCCAGAGCGGCGGGTAAGGAGGGATTCAGCTTGCTGGCCTCAGCCGGGCGCGCATTTAGAATCGCATTGGTCGTCACGAAACGATTCTTGCCGGCGAAAGGCCGCTTGCCGGTGGCCATTTCGTAAAGCACTACACCCAGCGAAAACAGATCGCTGCGCACGTCAATCTCTTCTCCGCGCACCTGCTCAGGAGACATATAAGAAGTTGTGCCCGGAATAATGCCGTCCGCGGTCAGCGAGTCCGCCTCGGACTGGTCTTCCGCAAAATGAGAGGGGCGCACCTTGGCCAATCCGAAATCCAGGATCTTCACCCGCACACCGTCGATGATGAAAATGTTTCCGGGTTTTATATCCCGGTGAATGATCCCTTTAGTATGGGCCGCTTCCAGCGCTTCGGATGCCTGAATCCCAAAATCCAAAAGCTCGTCGGTTGAGATTGGCCCTTCGCGGATTCGCTCCTTCAGGCTCTTGCCTTCGAGCAACTCCATGACGATCACCGGCTGATGATCATATTCTTCCACCTCGTAAATGGTGCAGATGTTCGGGTGATTCAAGGAAGAAGCGACGCGGGCCTCGCGCTCAAACCGCTGCAGGGTCCGCCGGTCTTGCGCCAGACTCCCGGGCAGGAATTTTAAAGCCACGCGGCGTCCCAATCGGAGATCTTCCGCTTCGTACACGACGCCCATTCCGCCACTGCCCAGCTTTCCCAGGACTCGATAGTGTGAAATCGTCCGGCCGAGCACTGAATCGCCTGCTTCTCGCGCCTCGGCCTGG
>DATNLE010000017.1:0-14293 GCA_035603035.1 Candidatus Acidiferrales bacterium
CAATAAAAACAGCCGGCCTGAAGTGGTTTTGGAGCCGGAATTTGTGAGCTTCGGTTTGGTGACAGTCGGCGACATTCTCTTGCTCCTTATTGGGAAAACTCAAAACTTGATCCTCGTTGACTAGCCGTGGTCCGTGCTCTCTACACAAAGGCGCTGAAACCGATGATGGCTTTGCCAACGATCAGATTCTGCATCTGGAATGTACCTTCGTAAGAGTAGAGGGCCTCCGCGTCCGCGAAGAATCGCGCCACGTTGTAGTCGGCCGCAATGCCATTGCCACCCAACAACTCCCGTGCCCATGCGACCGTCTCACGGCACTTGGACGTGGTGAACGCCTTCGCCAGCGCCGCGTGGGCGTCCGTTAGCTTGCCTTCGGCCTGTAGTTGAGCCATACGAACCACCAGGCATTGCGACGCTGTGATGTTTGCGAGCATCCTCGCGAGCAGGTCCTGTACCAACTGGAATGAGCCAATCGGCTCTCCGAATTGCAGACGCTCCTGGCAGTACTTCAGAGCATGTTCGTAGGCGCCCATCGCGCATCCTGTAGCCTCCCATCCAACCAGGTAGCGGGTCATCTTCAACACTCTTGCAGTGTCACGGAACGATTTATCTCCCTGAAGACGATTCTCCTCCGGCACCCGGCAGTTCTCCATCGTGATCAAGCCGTTCTGGACTACCTTGAGCGCAATCTTGTTCTCGATTTTTTCCACCTTAAAACCAGGCGTGGTTTTGTTCTCCACGATGAATGACTTGACTTGGTTGTCTGCCAAATCGCGCGCCCAGATGATGGAGATATCGCACCAGGGGGCGTTTCCGATCCATTTCTTCTGGCCGTTGAGAACCCAGGTGTCGCCCTCGCGTTTCGCCGTCGTCAGCAGGCCGCCGGCCGCTCCGGAACCCACCAGCGGCTCTGTGAGCCCGAAGCAGCCGATCTTTTCCATGCGAGCCATCGGCGGAAGCCACTTCTGTTTTTGTTCTTCCGATCCGCCCAGGTAAATGGAACCCATCGCCAGGCCATTGTGGACGCCGAAAAATGTCGCAATGGACACGTCGACGCGCGCCATCTCCATTGCGACCAGGCCAAACAGCAGAACGCTTCCGCCTCTGCAGCCGTAGCCCTTCATTGCAAGCCCGCCGATGTTGAGATCCTTCAGGCTGGGCAGTAGTTCAAAAGGAAAGGCATCGTCGATCCAATATTTGTTGATGATCGGCGCGACTTTCGTTTCCAGAAAGGAGCGCACCTGCTTCACAACCGCCAGATCTTCGGCGGACAGGGTCTCGGAAAGTTCGTAGAAGTCGCTATTTGGAGCCGGGAGTGTTGCGCTCTTCTTGCCACTCTTCGCTGCGTCGATTTCCTGCGTTGCAGCTACCATGGAAGCCCTCCGAATCAGAATGCATGCTGTTGTGAGCGTGTTGTCAGCGAGAGAGCGCTATATCTTTAGGTCTTTGCGGTCTTAGCGAAAGCCGGAGATACTTCGGCGTGCTTGCTACGCAAACCGAGCAATCCCAGCAACACGTCATCGCGTTCCCGAGCCAATTGATCGAGTGAGCGGCCTCCGGCTTCTTTTATTACGCCGTCGATGATGGTTTGCTTGACCTCGGGGCTAAATTCCGTGATCTTCCCGAGGTCTTTCCACCAACTGGCTGTCGGGCCGGAAAGGTGATCCATAAAATGCTGAATCCCTCCTTGACCACCACCCAGATGAAACAGGAGGTTGGGCCCCATAACTCCCCAACGCAGCCCAGGTCCCCAGCACACAGCAGCATCCGAATCTGCGACATCCAGCACACCCTGCTCAATGAGATACACAACCTCCCGATAGAGCGCGGCTTGGAGGCGGTTCGCGACATGGCCGACCATTTCTTTCCGGACATGGATCGGCTTCTTTCCGATCGAGGTGTAAAACGAGATCGCCTGTTGGACGGTTTCAGATGATGTTTTCGCACCAGCCACCACTTCGACCAACGGAATGGCATGCGGAGGGTTGAAAGGATGGCCAATCACGCAGCGTTCGGGATGCTTGCAGGCTGACTGCATCACGCTCATGGTTAACCCCGATGAACTCGACGCGATGATCGAATCTAGGGGAGTAGCGGCGTCCATATCCGCGAACAGCTTGATCTTAAAGTCCTGCCGTTCCGGCCCGTTCTCCTGCACAAAGTCAGCGTCCGAGAGCGCCTTCTTCATGTCGAGAGTGAACTCAAGATGATCGCGCGATGCTTTCGGCGAGAGCCCGAGGACAGTGAGGTCTTTCCAAGCGGCATCAATGTACTGACGCAGATTGGCTTCGGCGTTTGGCGCTGGATCCGTGGCGACAACATTGAAGCCGCGCGCAAGGTACAGGGCGGCCCAGCTCGCGCCGATTACTCCTGTGCCGACGATTGCGATTCGACGTACTGGTTTGTTCAAAGACATTGGTTCCTTTCTCCTCTTAGGCGCGCAATCTGACTGCAATGAAGCTACTAGTTCCGACTGCCCGTGTCCGCTGTTGGTTCAATCCAGTGCTGTCACGTGGCCATCATCGTTCTCGGATTTCGTGCGGTGAGGTTCACCGCAACCATGACCGGTCAGGTGAAAAAACCTTTCGGGAGCGTTGCCATCTCTTCCTGTGCACGGTATATGCCAATCTCAGCCAAACCCGACGACTACACCTAAAGAGTTGAGATGTAAGAGATGTTGCGGAAGAGAACCCAAGTTTGACTGTGCGGCTCGAGCTTTGCCGTGCTAATGGGTTACCTGTTGCTAGCTGATTGGCACTCGGATCCGAGACAGCGGAATGCCATGGGTGGTCGGGGGAAAAGCCGAAGCGGTTTGGGCAAGCACGCGTCCGACCGCAAATAGAAGGGTGAGCAACGGAATGGCCGCACGAATACTCATTCAGCAGCATCAGCGCGAATGGGCACTGGGCAGCGATTAACTTGCGGCGTCCAGCAACTCGTTCACCGCACTGCTTATCCGCACCGCCTTCTCAACGTCCCGGCGTGTGGAGTCAGGGAATGCAGCGTAGAAGAATTCGGCGTCAACTTTGGCGTTGTGGACGAGTTCCAAAATCCCGGCATCTTTCATGCCCTTATATCCCTCCCAGACGCCGCCAAAGATCTGATCGAGCCAGGGAGTCACTTCTTTGACCAAGTCTTCGACGTAGGGCTTAAAGTCGCCATCGAAGACGATGGTGAACAAAATACGGGTGTCGTTGTCAAACAAGAAGATGCGAAAATCATGCACCGTGCCGATGCGGTTTTCCCAGTAGGCGGCTTCGGCCTGGAACTGCGGCAGGCGCTCGCGGAAGATCTTCGCTCCTCCCGGCGCAACCTTGCCGATGCCGGTGAGCTCGCCTCGCTCCCCGATCCGTCTGCCGGGACCGTCCGGCTGACGGGTCACCTCTTGGGCCAATGCGGTACGTTCATTGTCGATCCATTTCGTCGCCATAGGAGTCCTCTATTGTCGCAACTTTAAGTGCCTTGATTGTTGTCGATCGCTTCCTATTCCTTGGCGCCGCCCCCGAACGGGCAAATTCCTCCGCGCTCCCACGCCGCCTGGCGTCCCTTCCACCCGCCGGTGCGGTAGGCGACCGAGACTTCATAGACACCGCGCCGCGCAGCAAGGACGGGATCGTCCGACGGCTCAATGCCGTCAGTCAGCCGTGTGGGATCGTGCATCATCACGGGATCGCCTATCTCTTCGACGGTGGTCGTTCGGACGACCTTGAGTTGCCCAATGCGTACGCGCTGGCGACCGTCGGGCCACGGAGCGTTCGGGTCATCCGTTGAGTCCCCGTCTGCGGCAAGTTGCAAGACAAGATTGAATGTTACTGGCCCCTGACGCAGTCGTGCCTCGAGTTCCTCAAAGAGATAATTCGGCGGCTGCTTCTGCAGTTCTTCGAGCGCCTGACCCGCAACGCCAGCTTCGGGCTCCCAGTGATATCGACCGTACTGCGCCTCATCGGCCGCGTTCACAAAACGGAAGGCGTGAAGCATGTGGAACGCTGTCTGGGCAAGGCTCACTGATGCCGGCAGGCTTTTCGCCAGTCGGACCGCGTGCGCAATCCATGGACGTGCTGCCAAGAACGGCCCGATCCGGTTCGGATCGGGCTCGCCTGTGTTGGGATCAGGCCGCACCGCTTCCAGAAATTCGAGCGTCTCGTCGGGAGTGCGCGCAAAAAAGAGCGGGATCGGCAGAGAGACCAGATCCGTTACGGTGCCATCGGGAAGATAGAACCTTACCGCCATCGAGGCCGTGGTTGCCGGCCCCCAAGGGTTGCCCGATCGGCTGTTCGAGTGGCGCACGGTAACCGGCACGGGATTGCCCTGCAGGTGTACAGCACGGCTCAGCTTCTTGGCCTCGGGTGTGGCACTAAACGTACCAGCATAATAACGACCCGAGGCGTGCACATCGCGATAGCCCGGATGGAACCCCTGAAAATCCTGATGGATCATCTCTACCAGTTGCACGGATATTCGGTATTGACCGTGATTCATGTTTTCTCTCCCGTCTTGGAAGCCGCCTCAAAAGAGCTTGAGGCGGATTTACTCGAAGTCTCGCCGGCTGCAGGCTTTTTTCAGCTGGCCGCATCCAGCAAGGTGTCGAATGCCTTCTTGGTCTTCAATGCTTTCCACACATCCCGAACCGATGCGTCGGGATATGCACTGTAGAAACCGACGGCCGAGACCTGCTGGCTAACAATCCAGTCCTTAATCCCAGGACTATGTATTCCGGGATAGCCAGCACATTCGTGAAAAAGCAGATCAATCTCGTCGGGAAGGATGGTGGCAAAATCGTTGATGTACGATTCCCAGTCGCCGTCGAAAGTGGAGGCAAAGATGACCCTGCTGTCGTTATCGAAGATCACGAAGCGCAAGTCATGGACTGTGGCTATACGATCCGTGTTCTTCTGGCGTTCGCCAGTGAATCCATCGGCCAGCAACTTGCGCATGCGTTCCGCGCCTCCTGGCTTGAGCGCGCAGATAAGCGTGAACTCGTTCGATTGTCCTGTCTTGGTGCCCGGACGGACCTTGGCGACCTTCTTCACTTCCGGTGTTGTAGCCATTCTTGTCTCCTTTTTGTTTAACGCGTATTGCTCATTTGTCTAGCAACGACGTTTTCCGTTCCTTGCCGGTGCTCGGTGTCTAGAACGGCCAACCATTTCAACGCTCGCAGGCCGGGCATGAAGCAGTATTCGCCTCCGCGGACGGCAACGAATTGCGGCAGCCCGTGAAGACGACGGCGGATCGGCCGTTTAGGTATGGTGAAGATTCCGTCACCTTCGCCGTTCCCTACGATGGGGTCCTGCTCCGTCCCGTGGCCAATGAAATTGCCGTCCGTCATCCATTGCGACTGCACGAACTCGAATTGCCTTTGTAGATGTGCACCGATCAACAGGAAAACTCCGCCACGCTCCGCGCCGTCATCTTCCAGGACGCCTTCCGGAAGGGGAGGGCCGTAATTGGTGCCCCGACGCAGGAAATAGTGCAGATCCACAGCCACCAGGTCATTCTTCAAAGCATCGCGCGGATTCACACGTCGAATGTGTGAGCTGAAAGGACACTTCAATCCCTGCATGTCGCCTTCATAACTGAAAGTGTTGTTGCGGTCCGCATCCGCGCCGAGGTTGGGATCGTCGAGTTCGGGGGCGAGCACCAGGGGCGCGCCACTTCGCCATCTGCCGACCATCTTCGCCGCGATCAATTCCTCTCCTTCGGAGGTCGACGCTTGCTCGCGCAGGTATTTCCGAAAGGCGGCAACCCTCGTGTGGAATTTACGAAAAGCCAAAAAGGTGCCGTTCCGCCGCAAGGCCTCGGGCTCCGGACTTGTTGCCACGCGCCCTAGTTCGTCCGGATAGCCCATGACGAACTCGCCGGCCTTCACTAGCGACCCATAACCCGGATGAGCATGAAAGCCGCTTCCTTCAACGTGTGGGTTGTGCAGTCCATCCCTGAAGCCAAATGGGTTGCGACCTCCTGGAAGCTCACTGAACTTCATGCGGTAGATGACCGAGACTCCTGGCAGGTCGTGATGACTCTGTCGCGCCCGCTCGAGAACTGTTTCCAGGCTATGGTCGTCCTTCGAATAAATCGCCAGCGCCACATGCATGTCCACGCTGCCAAACGGATATTCCCAGTTAGTCGGAGCGTTATCACCCACATCATTAAGGATGGACGCGCGCGACGCCATGCCTTCGCGGAATTCTTTGGGAAAGCTGTCCAAAGATGCCTGGGGCACTCCCAACGCTTTGAGACCTTGATAAGTAAAAGCAATTCCCAGCCAGCCGGGGAGCGTTGGTACCCACCAATCATCCGCTGGGGCTACGTGAGGGAGCAGTCGACGCACCATTTCCCGGGCCTGTGCGGCATCGTCGATGCGAAGTATTATGTATTCTCCTTTATATGGAGAAGGCCGCGGGCGCAAAACTGTCGCCTGTATATCGCTCACTTCGAGCGTGGTAATGTCTGTCGTCGGCATCGTCATCCCGATGTTTGCTTCCGCTCCCATTGCTTTCGTCAAGTCTCCTTTCCTTGGTCCAACCTGAAACGGAACTGAGTTCAGCGGCGCTCACTCCGATATGTTGACTGCAGACGTGATGCGCCAGCCGTGCGGAGTAAGAGCCATGAGGTAAATCACACCGAACCGCGACATCACGGTACTTGCGGTGTCGCGCCGGACCCACAGCGCATCGACGAGCGCCGCCTGAGCGTTGAGAACTTTGATGTCGCACTTGTCAAGCGTTGATCCGGCAAAATGGGCATGTCGCAACCTGCCGATCTCGCCCCCCATTCCTTCCTCACTGGTGATAGCATCGTCATCCTTCATTACCATATGGAAGTTCGAACCGATGAACCTTAGCGGCGCGCCGTAAAAATCGAGCAGCGCGTCGAGATCTGACCGTTCTCCGTCTGCCAGTTCCACGAACGTGGGGCCGTAAGCCACAAAGAATTTACGGATGTCAGAAAGGATGGCGGGCTCGTTCGGCACTGTCGTAACCTTGATCGCTTCAGCCAGACTCATAATCGGAATTTCCCCCATGCGAGCAACCGATGAATCCTAAGGACAAGACTTCAGGAGGTCTTGGTTGCTACGCCGCTGTCCCTTCCGGAATGCAAACCGCTCGACCTCGTACTTTCCCCGCTTTGAAATCGTTGTAGGCGTCGGCAACCCGCGTGAGCGGGTAACGATCCTCAATGGTTTCGATCCTTCCCAGCCGGGCAAGTTCGATGACCTCGCGGAGATTGACCGTACCTCCATTCATGCTGGTGGCAAGTTGAGAGCCCCAGGGTACTTCGTGCAGTCCAAATGGAATGGTCTTTAGGGCTGCACCTACGAGAGTCAGTCTCCCAAGTCGTGCCAAGGCCGCGACGCCGGTCTTAAGAGTCGCCTCGGCGCCAACGCAATCAAGAATGAAATTAGCGCCTGTCCCTGCGGTCAGGCTCCGTATCTGTTCTGCAGTTGTCGCGTCACTCGGCAGAGTGTTGTCGGCGCCGTGCTCCGTGGCGATCTGCAAATGGCCCTGGTCGCTGTCCACTGCGATGACTCGGGCAGAGCAGAGACTACGGAGGAACTGAACCGCAAGCAGTCCCAGTCCACCCACGCCGATTACAACAGCCGTGCTTCCAGGGACGAGCGATGGCAAGGCAGGCTTGATCGCGGTGTACGTGGTCAAGCCTGCGTCAGTCAGGGGAGCGGCAAGGACAGGATCAAAATCACCGATTGGAACTGCGAAGCGGGACTCAACCACCATATATTCAGCTAGACCACCGTCGAATCCAATGCCGGCGCCGGTCAGACTCGTGATGTAGTAGCAGAAGTTCTCTTCACCGCGGCGACACGGAGGACAATGCCCACAGCTCCCCCACACAGGTACCACTGCCACCGGCTCGCCAGTCTTGAAGCCTGTAACACCCTGGCCGAGCTCCGCGACCCAACCAGCGATCTCGTGTCCTAATGTGAACGGAGGCGCAGCATGCCACTCATCGAGCTGCGCTTTGGTCTTGCCCATGATGGCGATGTCCGTGTGACAGAGTCCACAGCCACCCACTTTGATCAGAAGTTGTCCGGCACGAGGCGATGGTTTGGGCACATCCCGAAGCTCCGGAGCTTGTTGAGGTTGGAGGAGCCGGTAGGCAATCATTTTATTGTTCTTCTCCTGATTTTCTTTGGCGGTTGCGGTGTCCGGATGGTAATGGAGCAATCACGATGCCGAAGTTCTTTTCAGGGAAAGTCGCTCGTAAAGCCAAGGGAATGAAGTCACCATGCAAATGATCTGGTTTGCGATAAATGCTGCTGCCGTTACCGAGTGCTAATGGGCTAACACGTGATTGAAGATTGGCATTCAGACGAGCTGTGCCCTTTGTTTTAGTTGCGGATTCGCCTTTGTCGGATGAGTGCGCGGTTCAGAGGTGGGCATTCGCAAATCTCCGATGAAGTCTGTTTCGCCTGACTATCTGGAACACGCGCTCCTCAGCCGATTACGTTAGCGTGAGAAACTACCGTGGAAGTTCGCCACCAAGGGTTCGCGTCAAGTCGTCGCGAGCCAACAAATACGCCAAGCTTGCGTCGAGCAATCCAGCCTTCGCTTTCATCGCTTGCGCGCGTAATGCGTCCCGCTGGGACGCCAAAGTAATCCCTTGTTTGAATTGATCCTCAGCAAGGCGGGCGCTCTCTTGCCGTGCGGCAAGATACTCTCTCTTGACTTCCACCATGGATCGAGTCGTTTCCAGCCGGTTGTAAATCGTTGTGATACGAACCTCGATCTCATCCTGAATGCGCTGGAGGTTTTCTTTGGCTTCTGATATTTCGTCACGCCGTTCCCGAACGAGCGCCTTTCGTTTGCCGCCGTCGAACAGATCGTAGGTGAGGTGAATTCCGAACGTGCCAAAGTTCCGGTCGACGAAGGGCACACCGTTTTGGTAGCTGTATCGAGCGAAAGCACCCACGTCAGGTATGTATTCGGCCTTCGCAGCCGAGTGAGCCGCCTGCGCCTTAGAAAGTTCCTGCAACGCTTGCTTCACATCGGGGTTGCTGCTCAGCGCGGCTTTGACTGACTCGTCTCGGGTTGGTAAGCCTAGCGCCACATTGACATCAGGGTCCAGAGCAAGCCTTGTATCGAGTGGTAGGCCGAGTAGATCGTTTAGTTCAACGCTGAGATCGGAGATTTGCGAATCATAAGTTAACAGTGTCTGCTTGGCCTCAAGCAGGTTCGCCCGGCTTTCAACCAGATCTACTTGAAGTAGGCTGCCGTTCTTGACTTGTTCGCTACTCTCGTTCAGATTCTCGTTGCCAGATGCAATCTGCAATTCGGTCGCCTGCCTTTGCATCTGAGTCGCCAGAACACGGTAATAGAGTTCGTGCACGCGGAGCACCACGTCGCTGGATGTCTTGATTAAGGAGGCTTCCGACACTTTTACATCCGCCTCCGCGATCTTATTTGCCTGGTGGATCTTGATGAGTTGGGTCAGCGGCTGCGCGAGCATCGTGCCACTGGTTTCAAGCGTCTTTGTTCCTTGTGTAAGGAACAGATTCGAAGGGGGAATGGATGCGCCCCCAGGGATGACGCCAAAGGCCCCGGCTGGCACCTCCACACGTTGAAGATCGGTGATATGCAGAAGATTAGACTCGTTGGTGAGCGTTGGGTAGTAGTTGGACTCTGCCATCCGCCGCTTCTGTTGTTCGGCAGCCAAGGCGTACTGGCCAGTTTTTATTGCGTGGTTTTGCCTTAGCGCCAGGTCAGTCGCCTCCTGTAAAGTCAGTCGTCGCTCCTGTCCACCGGCCGCAGACACCAGCAGTAAGGAACCGAGCAACATGACAGCGCATTTGCCGAGGGCGTGATAGTGCTCTTCCATAGTGTCTCTACTGTGACTGGCCCTCACACACTTGCTGGTCGCCCGGGAACGATGTCCAAATCGCCATACGTAATAGGCGTTCTGTGCATACACAAAACGACCAGCAGGCAAATTAGGACAGCCCACTCGCACAGAACGAAGCCATCAATGAGCGCCTGAGTGTGAGCTTGCTGGCTCACTTGCAGCGCTAGCAACCCGACTGCACGGCCGCTTGCGCCATCGGCACCGCTGGAATCCGGGGCGAGGGCGGCAGTAAGCAACGAGAGTCTTTGCTGCACCAGCCAGCTTCCGGTGTCTACGTGTAGGCCGATCAAGTTCGAATGCAACTTTTCCCGAACGCTTAAGAAGTGCCCCATCAGCGACACGCCGCATTCTCCGCCAAAAAGCCGGATGGTATGGACAAAAGCGGAAAAGGTCAGAATCCACTGCGGTTTGCTGATGGCACCTGTGTAGAACGCCTGCATGATCCAACTCGCTACCACGCTCGTGAACGCCATCGACTGTCCGAATGCCATCACGATCTGCGATGCGACAAAATCACCGCGGTCCCACGCGGAACTCAGGTGCGAATTCATAAAGCAAGCAATTGCTACCAGAAAAAAGCCAACAGCCAACGGCAGTCTGGAGTCGAATCGCCTGAGGAACAACCCGGTAAGCAGTGCAAGGGGCAATTGCGGAAGAGCTACCCAAAGAAGCGCCGCACCAATCTGCTCAGGACGCAGTCCGCGAATCCCCCCGAGATATTGCGGAATAAGGATGATGGTAGACAAAAGCACGAAGCGGAATATGAACAGAACAGCGGCCATCAGCAGCGTGTTTCGCTGCCTCAGAAAAGGCAGGTCAACTAATGGATTCGGGGTGCGCAGCCGACGAATAACCGTGACGGTCAGAAGAAAAGCTGCGACCGAAAGTATGGCGACGACAGTTCCTGAATTCAGCCAGTCCAGGCGCTCACCCTGGTCCAGGGCGCCGTAAAGGAACGCAAGGCCGAAGCTGCCATACAAGAAAGCAAGCCAACTCGGCCGAGGGCCCTTGCCGGACGGCGGCGGAGAGGGAGGAATGCCTTTGTGGACGAGCCACGTCATTAGCGGCGTGAGCAAGGCGGCAGTCCAGAAATCCCAATGCCACGACAGGTGCTGCATATACCAGGCGTGAAGGGATGTAGCCGCGTTTGTCGAGAAATCAATTGCCGCGGCATACATTGCGATCGCAAAGATCGAATAGCGTACTGGCAAGTTGCGTAAAATGAAGCTCATGGCGAGCGGATAGAAGCTGCCGGCAGTGATTCCCGCAATTACCTCGAGGACCAACAGGAGCGGAAAGTTGGGTGCAAAGGGCAACGCCACAGAAACCACGATCAGAATGGTCGCGCAGAGAAGTAGAACTTTCCTGGCTCCGAGCAGACCGCCAAGAAACACTGAAAATGGGCCGATGAACATCATTCCCATATTCAAAACCGTCGCGATCCACGAGGCTTCGTCCAGCCCCAGGCCCATCGCGCCTCGGATGTCAGGAAGCCCCACGGAGAGGAGTCGGCCGTTGATGGTTCCGATCATTGCTCCGAGCGCCACGCCCGCCATTCCCATGACCGGACGTACGGAGATTTCTGCCGGCAGGGCGCCGGAGAGGGACGTGAGGATCTGTGCCCCGGTCTTTTCTTGAGTCTGCGAACTCTGTTCGGTTGCGCTCATACTCCGTCCTGATCCTGAGATGAGGTCCTGAGATTTAGTGGGCAGAACGTGTATCTATTGTGGCTAGCACCGACATGCCGGGGCGCAGCTTTCCGGCAACCCGGCCGTCCGACTCAAGCGTGATCTTCACCGGAATACGCTGTGTGACTTTCGTGAAGTTCCCCGTCGCGTTGTCAGGCGGAAGAAGAGAGAACTGCGAGCCGCTGGCAGGCGAGACGTTACTGACCTTCCCACGCAGGACAATGCCGGGAAAAGCGTCGACCTTTATTTCTGCTGAGTTCCCGACTGCAACGTGCGTGAGCTGCGTTTCCTTGTAATTTGCCTGGACCCACATGTCGTCTTCGACCAGCGAGATCACTTGAGTTCCCGGATTGACCATCTGTCCCGGGCGTACCTTCCGCTCACCGACCGTACCGTCCGTTGGGGCAACAATTCGTGTGTATGCGAGGTTGGCGCGGGCCGCGTCAAGAGCAGCCTGCTTCGCAGCGAGATCAGCACGAAGCTGAGCTTCCTGTGAGTTCAAAACGTCAAGCCCTCGGCGTTCGGCCTCCACTGCTGACTCGTTGCTGGCCAGTGCTGCTTTGGCCTGCGCCAATCCAGCTTGACGGCTGACGAGTTGCGCCCGCGACCGTTCTTCGTCAGCGACCGCTTGCTCAACTTTCTGCCGGGTTGTGGAACCTGTAGCAATCAGAGTTTCCTGGCGTTGTCGTTCCGGCAACGTACGGTCGAGCTCGGCCCGAGCAGCGTCAATGCCTGCTTGAGCTGCTGATATCTCAGCTTGCGCTTGGCCAACACCCGCCACGGTTCTGTCGATCTTGGCTTGTTGCAGTTGCTTTTGACGCCGATTATTTTCGATTGCGGCCTTCGCAGCAGCCACCCCAGCATCGGCTTGCGCTACTTGGGCTTGATAGTCGTCATCCTTTACTTGGACAAGAAGATCGCCGGCCTTTACGTGTTGGTAGTCGGACACTTTCACACTCGCGACAACCCCTGAGATCTTGGTGCTGAGCGGTGTTACATCGGCATGGAGATAGGCATCATCCGTGGCCTGCTTCGCTTCTCCCCCTACCCATGCGTTCCAATTACCCGCAATTACCAATAAAAGGACTACGGCAAGAAGCAGGACTAGGCTGGGCACTATCCAGCCGGGCCAAGCTCGATGGCGAGGAACCACTAGGGCTGGCTTCGCGGGCTCAGTTGTCGGGGCACTCGCTGCCTCTGGAGCCACCGTCCACCTCCATATCGATTACACGGTGGGACAAATTCCCACCGCAGATTAATGTCGTGCTCTCACACACGCACTGAGGGGAGAGCACTCCCCCTGCCAAAACCGTTGCTTTGCCTCTCCACCCTATAAGGCGGAGGAACAGATGATCGCCTCTGGGTATAACTCCAGCGTAACTAGAGTCGCCGACCTACCACGATCTGGAAAAATAATTCAGTGGGAACGCATCTTGGCGAGAGATGAGCGGTCGATGCGCTCGATATCCAATGCTAACGGGCTATCGGCTGCCAACCCGTTGGCAGTCGCCCGACCTTGGCCCTACAAAGATAATGCGAACCACCTTTGGATCTTGAATTGCTGCGAAGCAGTATTTGCATTTAGGAGAAATGGGGAGACAATGAACCAGGTCACGATTATCCACCCCCGGCTGCAGCACTTGGGAATGACCACCGCCGATACTGATGCCATGCTTCATTGGTATCGAACTGTGTTAGGGATGAGTCTGGTCCATCGCACCAGCTCCGCGACCGGTGATCAGAAATCGGGACCCAATCTGATGGCGGCATGGGTCAGCAATGACGAGGCGAACCACCGCTTGGCATTCGTCCAATTGCCGGGTCTAATCGCCGATCCCGACAGAGCGCATCATCAACGGCTCCAGCACTTCGCCTTTGAATACCGAACTCTCGACGACTTGCTCGGCACGTATGCGCGATTGAAGGAACAAGGCATCTTGCCTGTACTGTGTACAGATTCCGGCGCTCAGACCACCTTTTACTATGAGGATCCGGACCGCAACAGCGTCGAACTGAACGTCGATAACTACGGTGACAGTTGGACGTCGACCGAACATTTGCGGACCTCGCCGGACTTTGCGAAGAATCCGATGGGCAAGTATGTAGACCCCGACAAGGTGATTGTCGCCCGCGAAGCGGGCGCATCGCCATGGGAACTGCACGAGCGTGCCTGGACGGGCGAATTTGCTCCCGCGACGCCTTACGATCCTCGGGTTCTTCTCTAACGCACACCAGACGAAATGCTTAGGGACAACTCGCGTCAAACGGATCGAGCTGAGCGGCTACCCGGAGACGGGTCATCTCGACAAAACGCCCGCTGGCGGTAGATGTTGATGAATGGCGGCTTGACGCAACGCTGACGATTTCGTGGATACATACCTCCGCCAATAGCTAGCGAACCGTCTTAGTTTTTCGAAGAAGAGACAAACCGAAGCTTTCAGACTCGGAGCTGCTGATCCGCAGCAAAACAAGCGCGCCCTTCGACGATCGAGCGAAAACAGAAGCTATACCGCGACTGTCCTTTAACTGTCCAATAAGGATTCTCACTCTGTCCGGCTAACGCGCTATGTGCGGCCGGCAAGTGATGGACCGGTAACGAGTTGAGACTGTATCTAGCTTGCCGCGATTTGAACGGCTGGGGACGAGTTTGGCCAGCATTGACGGCGCACAATGGCTTCATGAATCAAGGGCGCGCCGTCTTCTCGCAGTTAATCAGCTTTCTTCCCGATCGAGAGTTTCGCCGTTGT
>DATNLE010000025.1:0-101584 GCA_035603035.1 Candidatus Acidiferrales bacterium
ACGTAGCGCTACGTGCGCAGATACACCGCATCCTTGCGGTAGCCTACAAGCGCAGCCGCTGGAATGAGGCCTGCACTCACGCAGGGTTGAAACAGTTCGCCGTACCAGTCCTTGTGGGCGGTGGGGACCACATTTACAATCAAATAGCGCCGTATCTTTACAAGCCTACCCTGCTAATCCATTGAGGGTATTGCGTGTTTAGGGTGCCTGCACTCCATCCAAGGACGTGCAACCTGCCCGGCACCACCCTCACTCACCCGCTGCCCACGTTGTTATCTGTTCCGATTGCACAGCAAATCCCGAGGCACTGTCTTTCACATTATTATTTATCGGTTAGACATATGTCTTACACTCAAGGTCATGTCGATTGATTACGTGCAATTGCTGCGGGATCTGGTTGAAAGAGCGCGAGAGTTGGGCGCGTAAACGTGATGATGCGGAACGCGAATTGTCACGCCGTTCCGAGTTGATCCGATCAACCATCAAGATGCTTTCGCCGGAGCAGCGGTCTAAGTGTGACTGTGAAATCCTTCTCGAACGCATCGACAATCGCCCTCCCGGACTGACTACCGTCATACGAGGCGCTTTTGGCGCCGGAAAAGAGTGGCTCACTACTATGGAGATCAGGGACTACCTGAAGAACATGGGATTCAATTTCGAAAACTACAAGGCGAATCCTTTAGCCTCGATTCACACCACACTGCGGCGCATGGTCCCCCACGAAGTGGAATGTAAGAAATTGAACGGGCAGAAGTTGTACCGACTGACGACCGTAGAACAATGGCGTTCATCGATTAAGGAAGCTCGACAATGGCTGGAGCAGAACGGTGTCGATTTGAAAAAATGGGGAACGTAGTCGTCGTGAAACGCCGAAACAAAGACACTGGAACGCCGGATAAGAGCCCAGCCTAGACTGCCTCACATTTTTCTTCATTTTTCGATAGCTAAAAACAAGCGGTAACTCAAAAGCGAGTTAACGCCGCGCGGGTCTGCGCGGTAAGAATGAAACGCAATGCAGAATGGTTCTGGTGCGGCCCAAAATGGTTGAGCGGAGCCAGAACGAACTAAGCCAGATCGCATGCAAGCCAATCAGGGATGAAGCTGCGCGCTGTTGAAGCTTGCCAGCGCTTCCACGATCTGTTGTTTTACCGGCAAGGGAAACTGGGCAGCATAGCGAAGTAGCTTGCTGCGATCGAGCGCGTGCAGATCGAGTTCATCGGTGTTGATCGTGCTGCCTTCCAGACGGTGCAAATAGACCCAGTCCAACAATGCTTTTTCGGGCCCGCTTGCGAGATCGCCTGGTTACATCAACCATCAAATTCCCGGCGCGGTCAGTCCTGCCAAAGCCTATTGGATTGGGGTAGAATTCGGGACGAATGGAGGAACCCTTATGAGACACTTCACATTCTTCTTGGTTGCAGTTGCAACAATGGCTGGCCTTGTCGCCCTCATTGCCGCTGCGCCAGGACGCGCGGATGGGAAACCCGCCGCGAACTACGTTACCGAAATTCCTCACGGATACCGCGACTGGCAGTGGATTTCCTCGGCCCATGAAGCAGGCAACCTCAACAGTTTGGGTGCCGTCTTGGGAAACGACGTGGCGATCAAAGCCTATCGCGAAGGGAAGCTCCCGTTCCCGGACGGCACGATCATTGCTGCTTTGCATTACCGTAACGTCCCGTCGGACGAAAACAACAAAGTGTTTGGACGTGTCCAATCTTTCGTTCCCGGCTCTCCCACAAACATTCAGTTTATGGTCAAGGACTCAACAAAGTACGCCGCAACGGGAGGCTGGGGGTTCGCTCACTTCCAAGACGGCAAACCTGGCGACGCGGCTTTCATGAAATCCTGCTTCCCCTGCCATGAGAAGGCCAAAGCAACCGACCTTGTCTTTACTCGTTACGCACCCTGACGCTGAAAACTAGAGCAGAAAGAAATACTTCCGAACTGTCAGTCTCATCATTCCCGCAGGTTGTGAGCGATAACCCCCTCAGTTTTAGGTTTCTACTTTTTGGGCTCGAATCCCCGGTCGACCCGGCACAGGTGGCCATCCGGACATCCGGATGGCGAAGTTGCATTTCGCGAACGTTCCACGGCATATCGGTGGGCGGGATTTTCGCTGTTTTGATGAAAATGGAGTTTTTCAACAGCAAGGGGCCCGGTCGGGTGGCGGGGCAAAGCGGAAAGGAACTTGTCTTGGGCGCGCCATTTCTGCATCCTGAGATGGCCATTTATTCCGCATGGCCGCTTATGCCCTCCATCGCAGCCCCACGCCCTTGGGCAACTACCTGCGTCGAATGAAAGCCAAGCTGGCCCCCAAGCCGCCACCATGGCAACCGCCCATAAGATCGCAGTGATCTTTTACACCATGGTCAAAAACCAAGTCGAATATGACGAGACCATCTGGGACGCCAGAGACGTCCAGCGGGAGAAAAGGTTGGAAGCAAACTCAAACGGCAAGCCAAACAATTGGGCTACGAACTCGTTCCTATCGAACCCAAGGCTGCATAACCAGGTTCGGGGCGAGGGGAGTTCCTTGGAAGCCAACGCCTTACAATAACTATTGCCTCCCACCTTCAGCTTGATGGAAAAAGAAAAGCCGGCCCAGACATCGGGCGGCCTAGGTGCTTTCGGAAAGTCGGATTTCTGTTTCCCCATGAGGTTTCGTGCGTGGCTACCACCTGCCAGCATCCCTGACGTTTTAGAAAGAAATCCGTCCAGATCCAGTGCCCACTGATATGCTCGTCCCGTCGCATCGGCTTTCCGAGGCGAGGGGTCATGAAGACTACAGTTCGCAGATGGTTGTCTGATCGGTGGGCGTTCAACACCTCAAGTGCT
The DNA here is from genome assembly GCA_035603035.1 of Candidatus Acidiferrales bacterium. Classification (GTDB taxonomy): domain Bacteria; phylum Acidobacteriota; class Terriglobia; order Terriglobales; family Acidobacteriaceae; genus Sulfotelmatobacter. The sequence continues at coordinate 2,839 of DATNLE010000025.1, forward strand.
TATTGGCAGGCGCTGCCAATGGTGAGCAGAGGAAAATTCCTGGTCGCGGCGTTTGTCACCTGGTGCGCGGTCGGTTTTGTCATCGATCTGATACTGGTGAACTATCAACCCTTAGGTCGAGGCTTTTTCTGGCCGATCTACTTTGGCACGCTTGGGGCAGCCGTTTTTGCGGCCCGCATGGGGCGGACTGGTGCCGTCCCTGTTCTTCTGTTGATTACAGGGGCCGGCCTGTGGCTGGCGGTTCGAATCTCCTTTCATTCGATCGCGTCACCAGACTTGGAGGCGATGCATCGTCGAGTCGTCTTCGACGCCATCGGCATCCTGGTGGGCACGATCGTCGGGTATCGACTGCTTATCGATTTCATCAGGACCGAAGGCCTCGCCACCGTCCGCATCCAGACCGAACTTGCCCTCGCACACGGCATACAGGCGACTCTAGTTCCGACGCTTTCTCGTCAGACTGACCGCTTCGAGTTCTACGGGAAATCCATCCCCAGCACAGAAATGGGCGGCGACTTGATCGATGCCGTAGAGCGTGACGGAACGCTGCTCGCCTACGTGGCTGACATTTCCGGACACGGCCTGGCCGCCGGCCAGTTGATGGGAATGTTGAAGACGGCGGTGCGTGTCTCCCTCCAGTTCCGCCAGGAACCGGTGGCCGTACTGGAAAGTGCCGACCGCGTTCTTCCGGCAGTCAAGGAGGCGAACATGTACGCGACGATCGCGCTTCTGTACTTCGACGGCTCGTCCGAAGTGGAATATTCGTTGTCGGGTCATCCGCCCATCCTTCACTATCGCGCCCCGACTGGGGATATCGCGCGGCTCGCCATGGAGCAGCTTCCATTGGGCTTGATGCCCGGGGGGCGCTATTCGAGTCAGCGCGTCCGCTACTCCGCACGGGATCTGTTTCTGATGATTTCCGATGGGATCTCGGAAGTACCCAACGAGAACGATGAAGAATTTGGTCTGGATCGCCTCGAGCATTTACTCAGGAAAAACGCCGCGCAGCCACTCCCCCAGCTATGGGATTTGATCATGGGCGAAGTCAAACGGCACGGCGTGCAGCAAGACGACCAGACATTGCTGCTGCTCCGCGTCCGCACCTAGCCAGCATCCGCCGCTCGTATTGCAAGTCACACCGCGCGGCGAGATTACGGTTTGGGGGCGACCGTTAACGGACTATAACTCGTTGCCTGTGCGGGATCGACACGTGGTGAGCCTGACTGTTGCAAAATCTCTCTCACGCTCACTGACCGGGTTCTGAGTCCTAACTGAGGCCTGTGCTCAACCGTTACGATGGTTCGTTGGCTGGCGCCAGACCCGTCGTTCCCTGATTGTGCAAACCCATTCTTCGGGAAAAAACTCGCTTCGCGCCCGCCTAATGTTTGGTTGCGGTTCCCTTTTTTGAGTCTGCGGCTGATTGCTGCGGCCAAACCGGCGAGGTGAGTTCGATGCGCCAAATTGGCCCTCCCATGTAAGACAGTGTCTCGGTCTTTAGCAAGATCGGGGCTTCGCCGGCAAGAATCCAAATCTGCGAATCTGGCGGTTGCTTTCCTACCATCGGCGCCACCACGCCGGCGACGCCGCCAAGGTCAACCTTCGCGACATAATGCACGGCCTCGCGGCTGAATCCCCCCAGGGAAAAAGGCTCCTTCCCCTGAGCGTTCACCACCACTTTCACCAGTCTCGGCTTCGGCCCAGCCACCACCATGGGGACTTCGATTTGTGGCGTGCCGTTTTGCAAATTCATCAAAAGCGTGGGAATCAGACCATTGCCTAAATCGGGCGGGAGCGCGAAGTGCTCGTTCGCTACTTTCTCTTTGCCATCGTTGTCGGTGTAGCGAACCGTAACCTGCCCAGTGGCGCATGTAACCGAGAGATCGCTTGCGTTCTTGAACGAAGGCCCCTTCTGCACCAGGTGATAGGAGATGAGCCGGAAGTTGCGGCGCTGCGAAAAAACGGTGGTTTCCTCTTGCCGCGAGCCGTCTTTGAAGCGGAACGCGATTTGAGTTGTAACTTGATCGCCGTGAGCGACCTGGGTTACGTCGCCGGCAGCGATCGCTACGCCATCGAGCGTGCTGAGCAGCAGAAAGCCGTGAACAAAGCCTTCTCTGTAGCGCACCGCCACCGGAGAGGCCGACGCCGCAACGCCGGAAAGGATGCAAGTAAAAATCAACAGAATGGCGAGAACGCGCGAGCGCAAAACCGTCACCCCTTGTGCCCAAGAGGCGGCACAGTGCTTCGATGCGGTTACCGGCTAAGTGGTTTGCGTAATTGCTGGACGGATCGAGGTGCTAAGCGGCAGACTAGGCGTGGCCGTGGTGCTAGAAATGGCCGGCCATCCTGACTCGATTTGTCGGACATTGTGAGGCGCAACCGAAGAATTTTTCTGCTTGCGACCGAAAAGGTTCCTAACTGCACCTTAACTGTTGAAATATAGCGATCACGCTCACTGACCGGGGTTCTGAGCTAATGCTAATGCCCGGTCTCGTCACTTGGCCCTGCACAATGTTTCGATCGAATCGTCACAAGCCTTAAAAACTGCTGGCGTAGCGTTCCGGCCACGCTTTCGGTCACCAGCCAGATAGTTGTACATTTACACCGATGAAATCTTCCATGCGGTGGGTCTGCCTATGCCTGTTGCATCTCCTAGCAGCAACATTCGGGGTTCAATTAGTTAGCGACCGCAATTTTACTGAACGTAATCCGGAAGCCCCTCTTGGAGCCGTGGATAAGCCATGCCCAGTTAAATCTCGGTCGCGAACGGACCCTACTACGGCCTACCGGTCGTTTCGGCTGCTCCTGCGGGGTATTTCAGCTGCATCCGATTCAAAGGCGATGATCGCTTTTTGGTTTGGATTGTGCCGACTGTGTATCTGGTGACCAAGATAATCTTCTGGGCACCATCCAGTGTTCTGGGAGCTGAGGCACAACTCTGGCTCACTTCTTCCTAGGTACGCCTCCCCACTACCCCGAAGGGAACGTCACGATACCTTTTACACGTCTTTGTCCTACACATTGGGGGCACTGTTGGACGCAGGCAATGTGTTTCGCTTCCAGCGTCCGAGCGCGGGTGCTGGCGGTTAGACCGCAATCGCCATTTCACGCAGCAACACCTATGGAAAGCTCACCTGCACGGGCGAATCCCCAGCGTCTTTCAGCTGAAACTGAGAGATGGGTTGGCATGTGGAATAGCCCGCAGGACTCGTCGAGTCGGACTCTGGATCGTCGCGAGTGACGCGATAGCTCCGGATGGAATAACAGGTGACGTCGCTCTGCTCGCCGGCTCGGAGTTGAAGGTAACGCTGGTCCGACAGGCCCATTCTGTCCGAGGGAAAAGGCGGTTCGAGCCCGAGCGGAAAAACGGGCCTGCGAAACTCAGGCGGAGGAATGATTTGGTCGAGGCGAATGCTGGGCTCGGGATTCCTGTCCAGCGAGGACTGCGCCGCAACCGGCGCAACGCATACCGACAACAGCAACGAGAGAACTAGCAGGCGGGGAATGCACATAAACCCTCCTCATTCACCGACACCATGGCTCCCATGATTATAGCTTCCGTGTTGAGTTGGAGTTTTAATCCCGCCCCCACCCAACCAAACGGCGAGGGCAAAACTTTGAAACCGTACATTTCATTTGCTACCAAGACCGGACATCCTGACTTGCTAAGAAACAGGACCGCCTACATCGCCAGACGTACCTACTTATCCAACAAGCGAGGTTGTTCTGCCGCTAGCTCGGGCAGTACGATGTTTTGAGTAACTAAGACGTGAGTGAAAACCGTTTTTCCGTTCCAGGGAAACGGGGGGATTTCCCATGATGCAGTCCTCTTCCGGTAGTCCTCGGCGCTCTCGTCCTGCTCTGAATTTGGAGCGTGAAGAATCTCAGCTTTGGCGATGGATATTACTTTTCATGGTGTTGCTGGCAGCCGGCTTTGCCGCACTCGCGTGGGAGCGCCTGGAAAGTTTGCCTTACCATCTGGGCCCGATGGCGTTGGGTGTGCTGGTTTTATCAGTACTTCTGGCAGTATATGCCTACGGCCGGCGGAGGGAAGTCGGGAACCTCAAAGTGTTGCTGCAGGATCTACAGGAACATGTGGGAGCCGCTCCGTCCGAAGAGCAACTAGATCAGCTAAATGAACTGATTGCGCGCTCGCAGCGCAACTTCAAGGAACTGATTGACTCCTTTGACGACGCTGCTTGCGCCGTTGCGCTGGACGGCACTTTACGCACCGTAAACAAACGGGTCAGCGAACTAGCGGGACTTCCATATACCGCAATCGTGGGACATAAATTTTTCGAGTTTCTGGAAGAACCAGCGCGCACCAGCGTCGAAGGCGGGCTCGTGCGTTTTCTCGAGAAGAGACACTGGGCCGGTACGGTGCGGGTACGTTTCAAGAACGGTTCCCGTCCACTCTATTTCGATTGCGTTTTGAATGCGATCCTCAAAGGTGGCGAAGTTGTGGGAGTGAGCGCACTGGGCCGTGATGTTACGGAGCAGCACGAGAAAGAGCTCCGCTTCACGGAACTCTTTGAGACGCTGCAGGAGGGGGCCTATTTCAGCACGCCAGAGGGGAGACTGCTGGATGCGAATCCGGCACTGGTTAGCGTATTGGGTTATGCGACGAAGGAAGAACTACTTGCTCTCGAGCCTCTTCAGCTGAACGCCGATCGCCGACAACCGCCCGTTCTTGGCCGAGCGGCGGACGATCGTGGGGGCGTGCGAGCGCGGGAGATTACGCTCCGGAAGAAGGATGGAACCGCCGCGGTGTTTCTCGAATCCTCACGCGCGGTGTGGGATGATGCCGGCAAATTGATTCGTTACCAGGGCACACTGGTGGACGTCACGGAGAGGCGAAAACTTGAGCGGCAAGTGGCGCAACAGGAAGAATTCCGCCGGCGGTTGCTGGACAGCTTTCCCGATCTTATTCTGGTAGTCGATCTGGAAGAGCGTTACACCTTTGTGAGTTCACGAGTGCGTGATCTGCTGGGGTGTCCATCGGAGGAATTGTTGGGGAAGAAGATTTCCGAAACTCAGGGTAACGCACCCGAACTGGTCGCGCTTTACCACGACGTGGTTACCGGCGATAAAGTGTTTGAATCGGCTGAATATGGGGCGCGCCGGCGCGACGGTAGCGGACAGACGATGCGGGCCTCGGCCAGCCAGTTCTTCGATGCAGATTCCAAACTCGCCGGTGTAATCATTTCTGTGCGCGATATCACAACCGAAAAGAAGTTCGAGCAGCAGCTGGTGCAGAGCGAACGGCTGGCCGCCATGGGGGCGATGATTGGCGGGGTCGCCCACGAACTGAATAATCCTCTCACCAGCATTCTCGGCGTGAGCGAGCTTTTGCAGGACAGTCAGACCACTGATTCGGCGCGGAAGCAGATTGCGATACTGCAGCAGCAAGCACGCCGGGCTGCGGAAATTGTTCACAACTTGACCTATTTCGCGACTCCGCCAACGCCGGGAAAGACGCGCGTCAACCTGGGGGAGATCGTGGAGCGCACCCTCAATCTGCACTCCTACTCGCTGCGAAAGAACAACATCACGGTTGACTTCGTTCGCGAGTCCGGACTGCCTTACGTTCAGGGCGATCCTCACCAACTGATGCAGATCTTTTTGAATTTGATTTTAAATGCGGAGCAGGCCATTCGCGAGGGACGCGACCGGGGAACGTTACGCATACGTCTGGGAACCAGCGGGCAGTCGGTGTGGGTAAGTTTCTTGGACGATGGTCCAGGAATTCCTTCAGATATTCTGGCCAGCATCTTCGATCCCTTCTATACAACGAAGCGGCCGGGACGAGGAACCGGGTTAGGACTCAGCATTTGCAAATCGGTGGTGAAGGAACACAACGGGACGGTGGAGGCCGCCAACGCGCCCGGAGGCGGAGCGGCGTTCACCGTCACCCTGCCAGCGGCTGCTTCGTTCGGTTCGAAGGAGCCGGAATAATCTGGATCGTGCTAATTTCGTTCTACAGCCATTGCAACAGCGTTGCCGCCGCCGAGGCAGAGTGCGGCGATTCCGCGCTTCGCGTTACGGCGTGCCATCTCATAAATTAAAGTCACGAGCAGGCGTGCACCGCTTGCTCCGATGGGATGACCGATGGCCACAGCGCCGCCATTCACGTTGACTTTGTTGAGGTCGAGCCCGAGTTCATGGGTTACGGCCAGTGCCTGAACCGAAAATGCTTCATTGAGTTCATAGAGATCGACGTCTTCGTTCTTCCATCCGGTCTTTTCCCAGATTTTTCGAACCGCATCAACAGGAGCCATCATCACCCATTTTGGCTCGACGCCGCTGGTGGCCTGCGCAACGATTCGAACCATGGCTTGAGCGCCGAGCTCTTGGGCGCGCTGAGCGCTGGTCACGACCACTGCCGCGGCGCCGTCGTTTACTCCCGGCGCGTTCCCGGCGGTTACGGTTCCATCTTTCTTGAATGCCGGTTTGAGGGCGCGCAGTACTTCGATGGTTGTGTCTTCGCGCGGAGACTCATCTTTCTCGAAGAGTGCTGGAGCTTCACCTTTTTTCCTCGCGGGAGTTTCGACCGGGACGATCTGCGATTTGAAGCGGCACTCCTTCCACGCGGCGACTGCCTTGCGGTGCGAATTCACAGCAAACTCGTCCTGCGCTTCGCGTGTGATGCCATACTTCTCAGCGACGTTCTCTCCGGTGACGCCCATGTGATAGTCGTTGTAGATATCCCACAGGCCGTCGTGCACCATGGAATCGATCACTTTACCATTGCCGAGTCGGTAACCTTTGCGCGCTTGCGGCAGCAAGTAAGGAGCGTTGGTCATGGATTCCATACCCCCCGCGACCACGATGGAACTGTTTCCGGTTTGCACCGCTTGCGCGGCGAGCGCCACCGCTTTCAATCCCGAGCCACAAACTTTGTTGATTGTCATGGCACCTGTCGAGGGAGACAATCCTCCAAAGATTGCAGCCTGACGTGCGGGATTTTGTCCCAGTCCGGCGGGAAGGACGTTGCCCATAATGCACTCGTCGACCTGATCGGAGTTCAATCCGGCACGCTTTACTGCTTCGCGGACTACGACGGCGCCCAACTGCGAAGCGCTCAAATCGCTGAGACTTCCCTGAAATTTTCCTACTGCGGTACGACATCCAGAAATGATGACAACATCATCGAAAGCCGCCATTGATCATGCTCCCGCGAAGTTTCGCAACTTCATTATAGATGCAGACGACGGCGCAAAAGATGAACTTATGTGAGATGGTTTGCCTGGTCGTGCGCTCGTGTGATTGCGAACAAACGAGATGGACGGGGACGATTGTCTTCCTATCTTCGGCGCGTTGAATTGCATTGTTGAGAGGTATTTCGTTGTAGCGACGTCGAGATTTTGTTGCACGCGCTCGTCTGACTGTGACTTTGGTACAGCATCGCTCGTACAGCGCATTCATTTTTTTCTTGACTTCATTTTTCATTAACTCTATACAATCAATTAGTTGCAACAATACATCGTTGCAGATTTTTCCATGAAAAATGGAAGGGAGAATAGAACCAATGGCAACCAAGAAAAAGGCAAAGAAGAAAAAGAAGCATTAAGAAAGTCAGTACGAAGTTGAAAAGGGGGACGCCGAAAGCGTCCCCTAAGTTTTTGTGCGGAAGGTTTGGCGCAGCCTTGGGTACGGCAGTAGTCAGTCCACCGATTGTCCTACGCTCTTCGCAATATCCGCGGCAACATTCGGCGTCCGCTTTTCTCGGGCTGGACACAGACCGCGAAATGCACAGAAGTTACAGTAAAAATCGGGCTTAGGCTTAAAATTTCCGTCCGCTATATTGCGCACCACGGCCAGCACCCGCTCTCGCGCCTGCTCCAGTTGAAACTCGGTTCGCTTCGAAACCACAGAGACGTTTCCTTCCAGATTGTGAAAGGCCAATTCGCTTACACCGTAGCCCCACTTTTGATGGGCGGCCATAGCGTAGATCGAGAGCTGCAGGCTGTCGTCGGCGTCGTCTTGCGATCGAGCCTTACCAGTCTTGTAATCGACGATGACCACGCTGCCGTCGGGTGCGCGATCGATTCGGTCGATTCGCCCGCTAATCTTAATGCCAGCGATCCGCACATCGAACCATTCTTCCGTGTGCAGAACTTCCGCCTCGGGCGCGGAACGGGCTCCGGCGAGAAACTCTTTCAATTGTTCCAGTCCCTGTTGCAAGTAAAGGGCGCGCTGATAGGCATCCTGAATTCCGGTTGAGGCTAGATCGTCCCTGAATAGTTGCAGGAGTTCTTCGTCAGGCTTGGTCCGGCCAAGACGTAGAGAGTCATAATAGGTCCGCAGCACGCGATGCATGGCTGCGCCGTACTGCACCGCTGCATGGAGCTGGCGTGAGAGTTTCCATTCGCGTTCGAACTTGAACTGCAAGGGACAAGTTTCATAGGTCTCGATGGCGCTGGCGCTCAAGCGCTCGTTCAATCCCGGGATTGGCGCGAGTTCGAGCCAGGCAGGCAAATGGGACCCTTCAGGACGGGTTAGATCTACCGCTGCCGCGACCTCGATTAGCTCGGGTTGTGATGGGAGTGCAGCCCGCGCCCGCAGCCGGGTTTGCAGTCCCTGGTTGCCGATCAGTTCGCGCATGAAGCCGGCAGGCGTTTTATCACGACCGATCCCCTGCTTTCCGTACAAGTGCAGCGAATCACGGGCGCGAGTCATGGCCACGTAAAAAAGACGGCGCTCTTCCTGATCGTGAAGCGTTTTATCATCGCCTCCCGCGGCCGAGTCCGGATCGCGCAACTCGCGAGGAAACTCCACCAGGCTCTCCCGATAGCTGGCGGGAAAAGAAGGGCTGGTCGCACGCAGGATGAAAACGTGCGAAAACTCGAGCCCTTTCGCGCCATGCGCAGTCATCAGGCGCACGGCGTCCTCGTTCTCTTTCGACGCCAGCGGAATGGTTCCGCAGGCTTCGCGAAAGTAGCTGAGGTACTCGATCCATTCCCCCAGTTCCTTGGTTTCAGTGGTTGCCTTCTGCTCCCAGTCAGCAGCAAACTTGAGGGCTGCCTGCAGCACCGCGGAGTCGAGGTTGAGTCCGAATTGCGTTCCGATCAACTGCATGGCTGCGCGCGTTTTCGCTTGCTTGCGGTCGACTTCATTACGCGCACTGCGCACGCAGTCCAACACTGCCGGACCACCGGCGACGCCGTCCAGAACTGAAGCGAGTGGAACGACCACTCCCTCTTTCGACTCTTTTGCAATCGCACGCAACGCGCTGCGAAGCTGTTCCGGATCGACTTCGAATTGCGGCAATGCCGCTACTCGAAACAGACTGGCATCTGAGCCCAGGTCGACCACAGTCGCGACGCACGCAAACAGATCCCGCACCTCGGGCGTATCGCTGACGTCCATGTTTTCGATGGTGAACGGGATTTCGTGTTCAGCCAGGTGCTGCACAATGTCATCGCGATTCACATGCGAGCGGTAGAGTACGGCGAAGTCCTTCCACTTGCATCGAGAGCGGCGCCGCGTCTCTTCGATGATGCGGACTACGTCGGGCGCCTCGGCATCCCTGCCGTTAAAAGAAACCGCCTCGACGGAGAATGCAGACAAGGGCTTGCCCTGTTTACTCGCTTCCTCTTCTCGCGCGGATTGCAGCGGAGTACGGTGATAGGCGAATGCCGTCGGGTCGCTGCCTTGAAATACAGGAGGATTCTTGTCGACCACGGCGAAGGCGCACTGCAGAATCGGGGTCGTGGAACGACGGTTCTTGCCCAGTACGACCAGTTTGGTGTGAGGGAAATGTCGGCGAAAGAGGTGAAAGGCTGCGCTGGACGCACCCCGGAAGCGGTAGATGGCCTGATCCGGATCTCCGACGGCAAACAGGTTGGCTTCATTGCCTGCCAGCGCGGCCAGAATCTTGATCTGGGCGAAGTTGGCATCCTGAAATTCGTCGACCAGAATGAAACGGGCACGGGCACGCTCTTCGGCCAACAATGTTTCATCGCTCGTGAGCAACTCGTGCGCCCGGATGATCATATGGCCGAATGTGCCGTAATTCTCTTCGCGCAGCCAGCGTTCGGTTGTGGCGAACACACGAGCAATTTCCTGGCAGCGGCCAATCACTTCGTCGTCGGCCAACTTCTCCTTCGACTTCGCGACGCGGGGAATGGGAGATTCACCACGCTCAAGGCGCTGAACGTACTCCGCGTATTTTTCCGGCGTGACCAGCTCGTCGTGGCAGCGGGCGAGGAAGCGCAACAAGTCGTCGAGAAACTGTCCCACATTTGCGGCCCGCACGTAATGTTCGAGGTGAAGGTCGTGAATGCGTTTGCGGAGATATATCCACAGATCTTTTTCATCGAGGACGGCAAAGTCTCTTTTGGCGCGCTTCAGCAGGGCGTAGCAGTAATCATGGAAAGTTGCCGAATGAATTTTCCTGCCGAGGAGTTTGCTCACACGGTCGCGCATCTCCCCGGCGGCGGCCACGGTGTAAGTGAGAGCAAGGACTTCCTCTGGCTTCGCGTGGCCTTGCTCGGCGAGACGCGCGATGCGGTGAATCAGCACCGAAGTTTTTCCGGTACCGGCCCCCGCAACCACCAGCATTGGACCGTGAACGTGCTCGATGGCTTCGCGCTGGCGATCGTCGGGGAGGAATGGAGCGGAAGGAGATTGAAGTTTGGAGACAGCCATTGGGGCTCAGAATACCACTCCGTGCAGAACGGCGCAGAAGCCCAGGGTGTGAAAAATCAGAGCGAGGACATGGCGGAAACTACCACGGCGACCGCGGCTATAGCGGCGGTTTCGGCGCGGAGAATTGTGTTTCCGAGCGAAGCGGAAATCCATCCGGCCTGTTGAAAGGCTTGGAGCTCGTCGTCGGTCCATCCCCCTTCGGGGCCGACGGCGAGAGCAATTCCGTTACTGGCGGTTTGCGGGTTCAGAACATTGCGGAGCAAAGCTTGCTCTTCCGATTCGGCGAGGACAACGCGCAAGGGCTGGGATAGATTCAATGTTTCCGAAAGCTTGATTGGCGCGGTGATCTCCGGTGGTGCGGAGCGACGGGATTGTTCCGCGGCTTGGCGAGCAATACGCTGCCAGCGCTCAATTCGTTTGGTCGCAGCGGTTGCCAGGTGAGAATCGGTGCGGCGCGAGATGACCGGGACTATCCGCGAGACGCCGAGCTCGGTGCACTTCTCGATCGCCCACTCCATGCGGTCAAACTTGTACACCGCGAGAACCAGTGTGATCTCGGCCAGAGACGCGGCGGGGATGACTTCACCCAGGTCGAACTCGACCTTGTCGGGTTTCACTGATGTGATTCGTCCGCGGCGAACGGATTGGCCGGTGGCGATATCGAAATCTTCTCCCACGCAGGCGCGAAGCACACGCACCAAATGATCTGCGTGCGCTCCAACCAGAGCGGCGCGATCTCCGGAGATTTCGTCGGCAATCCAGCGGCGGCGGGTCATCAGGGTGTAGGAGCGGCAGCGCCTTCCGGCGCACTCAATGCCGCGGCAGTTACGACAGGCCTGAAGGCGTGTCTCGATAGCAATCTTCCATGCACAACTTTCTTCTGCCCTAGCCGAACATGTCTTTTACTTTGCCGAGCAGGGAGCGCACCAGCGGCTGATTGTCCACCTTCGCCGTGGTCTCAAGTTCCTGGAGCAGTTCTTTCTGACGCTTGTTCAGCTTGGTGGGAATCTGGACTCGAACTTCCACATAGAGATCGCCCTTGCCGTGTCCATTCAATACGGGAACGCCTTTGTTGCGGACGCGAAATGTTGTGCCGGGCTGGGTTCCATCGGGAATTTTAAGGGCGTGCTCGCCTTCGAGCGTGGGAACCTTAATCTCGGCGCCCATGGCGGCTTGCGTGACGGAAAGCGGCACCGCGCAGTGGAGGTCATTTCCTTCGCGCACAAAAAACGGATGCTCCTTCACATGCAAAACAACGTAGAGATCACCGGCAGGGCCACCGAATGGTCCGGCCTCGCCGCCTCCGGTAAACCTGATCCGCGTGCCGTCTTCGACCCCCGCGGGAATTTTTGCTTCGACGGAGCGCTGCCGCAGAAGGCGGCCTTCGCCTTTACACTTTGAGCAGGGATCGGTAATCACGCTGCCCGATCCCTGGCATGAGGGACAAGTCCGTGCAATGCTGAAGAAGCCCTGTTGATAGCGCACCTGACCTCGACCCGCGCACGACTTGCAAGTGGTGGGACCTTTGCCTGGGGCATTTCCCGAGCCATGGCAGTCTTCGCAGGCTTCGTGACGACGCACCATAACGCGCGTCTCCGTGCCAAAGACGGCCTCCTCGAACTCAAGGGTGACGTCTTCACGCAAATCCGCTCCCCGTTGCACCCGGCTACGACGACGGCCACCGCCGCCAAAAGCGTCTCCGAACCCGAAGAACTCGCCAAAGATTTCGCCGAAGTCCTGGAACACAGTGGGATCGAAACCCCCGCCGGGCGACGATACGCTGCCGACTCCGGCGTGGCCGTAGCGGTCATACAGAGAGCGTTTCTCGGAGTCGGCGAGAATCGCGTAAGCCTCGGTAAGCTCCTTGAAGCGCTCCTCCGCACCCGGATTGTTCGGATTGCGATCCGGGTGATGCTGCATGGCGAGCTTCCGGTATGCGCTCTTAAGTTCCACTTCGGTTACGGTACGGCTGACGCCAAGCACTTCGTAATAATCGCGTTTTGCGTTCGTGGTCAGAATTAACGCCTTTCCTCTAGGAAGAATGAAACTGGGACTGGAAACTTACTGTCCGGGATTTTTCGCCACCTTCACCATCGCGGGACGCAGCAGCCGGTCCTTAAATTTGTAGCCGCGTTGTAACTCCTCGATCACTTGGTGATCGGGAGCGTCGGAGGTTTCTACCATTTCGATCGCCTCATGAAAATGAGGATCGAAAGGCTCACCTTTGGCCGCGATGGGATGCACGGAAAGTTTGGCCAGCGCGGTCAGCAATTGTTTGTAAATCAGCTCGACACCGTTGCGAAATTCCGCCGCGTCCGATTTCGCCTGCAGAGCGCGATCAAAGCTATCGAGCACGGGCAGCAGGGGCTTAATGGCGTCCGCCGCGGCGTAATCTCGAAAATCCTGCTGTTCCTTGGTGCTGCGACGGCGCACATTTTCAAACTCGGCCTGCATGCGCGCCAGGCGGTCGAGCAGTGAGTCGCGGTCCGCTCTTAATCTTTGCAACTCAGACTCGGGTGCAGATGATTCCTTGCTCGCCACCGGATTCGACGCAGGTTCAGTTTCGTTATTGGACGCCGGGAGCTCGTGCTCTGGATCCAGCCCGGAGTTTTCCGCTTCCGCTCTTTCTACTTCCGATCTACCGTTCGCTTTCCCCATATAAAACCGTGGTTACTCCGATTCATTCAGAATTTTGTCAAAGAGTCGCGCAATATAGGAGACCGCCGTCATGGTGTGCTGATAGTCCATGCGGGTGGGACCGATCACCGCCAGTGAGCCGACCATATCGGCGCCTGACCGCGCTGGAGCTCCGATCAGCACGAAGTTCTGCATGGAGGGCAGCGCGTCATCCAGTCCGATGACCACGCGTACCGCCTCCTGCTTAACGTCCAGATAAGCGCCGAGGAGTTGCGCGACTTTTTCTTTCTCCTCGAGAGTCTTCAACATTTCATGCAGGCGCTTACGATCCTCCTGGCCAGTGACCAGATTTGCCGCGCCGTCCACGAACACGACCTGCGTTCCCGCTTCTGCCGCGAGCGCGCCTTGTTTATAAAGTTGCTCGATGGAATCCATCAGGCGGTCGTATTCGCTGCGTTCCTGCTCGATTCTTCGAGAGAGTTCAGCTCGCATGGACTCCATGGTCCATCCGCGAAAATTCTCGTTGATGTAGCGGGCTGCAAGATCAAGTTCACCCTGAGGCAGATCGAGGCGCAATACGCGGTCACGCACCAGTCCCGAACGCGTGACCAGGACAGCCAAGACTTTCTGATCTCCCAGACGCGAGAAGTACACATGCTCGAGGGCGTTTGTTTTGCCGCTGGAGGCCACCGTGACTCCGACATTTCGCGAGATCAGCGAGAGCACATGCGAGGTGCGCTCCATGAACTCCTGCACGTCGCTGATGCCGGCTAGCGAGTCGGAAATCATGCTCTCTTCCTGCGGTGCGAGCTTGGCGGTTCCGGAAATCTGCTCTACGTAATAGCGGTACGCTTCGGTGGTCGGAATGCGTCCTGAAGAGGTGTGCGTCTGCTCGAGAAATCCCGCCTCCGACAAATCGGCCATCACGTTACGGATCGTCGCGGGACTGAGACCTTCGCGGTTCGATCGCGACAACGTTCGCGAACCGACAGGTTCGCCCGTGGTAATGAAAGTCTCCACGATCGCCGTGAGAACTTCGCGTTCCCGTTTGCCGATATTGGGATCCGAGGGCATCTTCTTTGAGCAGGGTCTTCAAGGCTTGCGCCGTGCCGAGTTTTCCGCTAAGTAATTTAGATGCAAAAACTTAGCTAAAGACGCAAGGGCGCGTGCTGCTTGGATTCTAGGAACGCGGTAGGTTCCTGTCAAGCTAAGGAGGTTGGTCGGGTTGGTCTTGCGGCAGCGAGTCAGTGGTCGGCAAGCGTTCACTCAACCTCTGCCTACATCATCATCGGTATGCCAGTCGATGGGGCTTATGTCCGGCGCAGGGTTTTGACTGAGTTCTTAGGCCAACAAACAGAGGACGCCCAGGAAGGAGCGTCCTCTGTCGTCGACCCTGCTTTCGCCAATTGCAAGGTTTACTTCGGAAGAACGCTCGTTCCCTCGGCAACAACCGCGCTAAGCGCCGAAGGGCTGAGGCCCAAAGACTGGAGGATGGTCGGCGCAACCTGGACAGTGCCCACTCCCTCGCGGACCGTCTTGGATGGGAAGGACGGATTAGACAACAGGAGAACGACATTGGTGTCATCATGGGCGAACCCGCCGTGCTCGGCCAGTTTCGCGGTGCTGCCGGAGTAAGTAACCCCGACGTTCGGAGTCACGATGATGTCCGGTGTGCGCGGGTCTACGGTTGGGTCGTTGTAGTTCAGCGCAAGCGAAGGGCCGTAGTAGATCTGCCCTAGCTCGATTCCAGCTGGGGAGGCATTGGCTTCAAGGATCTCGACGGCAGCTGAAGTATCGGCGGAGCTCGAGAGCCAGACCAGCGAGACGTCGTCTTCCGTCGGCCCAATGCCGGTCGGGTTGTTGGTAGATTCGGACAAGGGAATAAAGCCGGCGTTGGAGAGCAGGGTGACGGGCGAAGTGCCTTTGATGAGCTGAGAAACGTAGCGGCTGGGGTCGATGGGCGACTGGCCGTGCTTGGCAGTGATCACGATCAGAGTCGAATCGTAGAGACCTTGGGCCTTCAGTTCGTTGACGAACTCCCCGATCGAAGCGTCAACAAACTGAAATTCGCTCAGCAGCGCTGCGGTAGGCGTGCCGGCGGCATCCAGATACCCGCCCGTCGTGCTGTTGCTTGCTTCGACCAGCTTCTGACCCACGCTCAGCGCCTGGAAGTTCATGCCGAAGATGGTGGGAACTTGAGTCTGCTTGGTGCCGAGGTGGTTCTTCCCATCGATCTCGTTGAGGATCGCGTTAACCTTCAAAGTGTCGTAGCACTGAATGTTTTGGAAGCTGTTGGTCCAGGCCGTAAGGTCCGAACCTGGATCGCGAATTGGATTGCAGGACGCCCCGAGGGGCGTTGTCACGTGGGGAAGGGCGATCACGGTGGAGTTGATTTCCGGCGCGTAGAAGTCGTCGAGCGCAATCGGCCCAAGACCAGAGGCCACCGAAGAATATGCGGGGTGCTTGTCGGACCACGCCGTATATCCACCTGCCTGGTGAATCACGCTGAAGATGCTGTTGGCGCGAACAAAATCCCACGGCCAAACCGGGTTGCAGCCATTGTTTGGGTCGCGGATCAGTCTCTTCGAGTCGATCGATGCGATGCCACCATCGGTCAGCGACGCGCCCGGCGCGCCGCCGTTCAACTTGGTCTGGTTGATGTCGATGCCTTCCTCGTACTCGGTGGTGGTCCCCGTCGGCGCCGCGAAGGGAGTGCAAGGGCCAGCCCCTAGGCCGTTGCCGGTGGTTTTCGCGGGCGCGTCATAATTCCGCGAATAAGCTACATCGTAGTAGACCCCGGTATAGGCTGGGCTTCCGCCGGTAATGATCGCGGTCAGGCCGGGAAAGGAATCCGAGGGTTTTGAAGTGCTCGCGGCGACGTAGTTGATGCCGCGCTTGCCCAGGGCAGCTAGGGCGGGGCAAAAGGGTTGGCCATTATTGATGGTGCTGATGCCATTGGCACAGTTTAAGAAATCAACAGCGTGCATACCGTCTACGCTAATCAGCACAACGCGTTTGATGTGGCCTTGTAGGAAGTTATTGTTCTGGGCGATGGCGGTGCCCAGCGAACAGATCGCTACGAGCAAGAGTAACGCAAGTGTCTTTTTCATTGTGACCTCGAGCTATGATGGTATGGAAGGCTATGTGACTGGCATGTTACGAAAAGTTGAATTGTTCGTGAAAAACGAGTGAGGGGATGTGGGAAATGGGATCTCGACGATTTCGCAGTGTCGACGGGTTTACAGACGTGACCCTCGTGATTTAAGGAGGATTGTTACTTGTCTTAGGACCGCGGAACCTTACTGCGCTTTCGCGAACCATTCCTCGAACCATTCGAGTGATCTCAGCGAGTAGTCCCGCGCGTCGGCGGGCTTGATGAACATGTGACCCTCGTTCGGATAGACGACCAGCCTGGTGGGCACATGCAGAGTGGTGAGAGCGTGCCACCATTCGACCGATTGCTCCATTGGAACTTCGCCATCGCGGTCGCCGACCAGAATGAGTGTGGGAGTCTTCACCGCTTTGACGAAGTGCATGGGATCGCTTTTGGCGTAGACGGCGGGGTCGTCATACACTGATGCGCCGAAAAATGGAATCATCCACTCATCGATATCGTTGAGCCCGTAATAGCTCAGCCAATCGCATAGGCCCGCGCCCGCAACCGCCGCAGCGAAGCGCTGGGTTTGAGTCTCGGCCCACATGGTCATATATCCGCCATAGCTGTGGCCACGAATGCCGATGCGTTTGGTATCGATCGGATACTGCTTGGCAATGGCGTCAATGCCGGCCGTGATGTCGCGATAATCGCCGCCGCCGAAATCCTTTACGTTGCCTTGCGTGAAGGCTTCGCCCTGACCGTAGCTGCCGCGCGGATTGGGGCAGAGGGCGAAGTATCCCATCGCTGAAAGCGGGGCCAGGCCGCGCTCGCCCCACTGCGGCGCGCATGCAGAGGATGGCCCCCCGTGCACGCTGACGACGAGTGGGTATTTTTTGCCGGGGTCGTAATCTTTGGGCAGCATCAACCATCCCTGGACTCGCGTGTTGCCGTTCATCCAATGCAGGTTGCGCAGCTCGCCCCAGGCTGGCTTGAGATCGGCATTCAGACTGGTAAGCTGCTTCCATTGGCCGATTGGGCCCACCCAGACTTCCGGCGGAGTACTGCCCGATTGGCGGACGATGGCGGTTGTAACTGCTGAGGGCCCGGATGCGCTCCAGCCAGTGCTGGCAGGATAAGCCAATTCTTCGCCCTTCCATAACGTTTGGATCGCGCCGCTTTTTGTGTTCACGCTGGCGAACCCAAAATTTCCGTCGGCGTCTTCGGCGAAAGTTACGCGATCAGGAGCCGTCCACGCGATTGCGAATGGAGACGCTTTGATGTTGGGCGTGAGGTTTCGGGCTGCGCCCGTTGCGGTGGGGACTAGGTGAATGTCGCCGCCGGTGGAACCCTCGTCGCTCATCAATCCTTCGATGAATGCGACGTTCTTGCCGTCAGGCGAGACTCGGGGGTCGGCGAGTTGCAGCTTTGGCTTATAGATCTCGCGCATCTCTCCAGAGCCGGCCTGTACGAGATAAAGACGCGCAACCCACCAGTTCGCGTCTCCGTTGCCGTGAGCGGCGGTTGCGGCCCAGGCTTGGCTGTCCGGCGTCCAGTCGTACTCGTAGACGTACACATCAGCCGGCGAGACTTGGGTGAGATGATCGGTGCTGAGGTCGATGGTTGTAATACGCTGTTCGAATATCTTCTGGTCGATAACACCTGCCAGCGGCGTCATCGGCTGGAGCGGACCTGCGACGCGGGGCATACCCTCGATGAAAAGAATCGCGAGATTAGAACCGTCGGGAGAAAAGCGTGGGGCTTGGACGTAGCCTTTTAACTCCGCATGCTTCGCAGCAGCGCTGCCGTCGGCGGCGGCGATCCAGATTTGTGCAGAAGGGATGTCACCGGGAAGGTCGGCAATGAAGGCGATACGTTTACTGTCCGCCGACCAAACGACATCGCGCAGCGCGAGGTTGCCTGCCACCGCAATGCTCTGGGAAGCACCGCCACTGGCAGAAGTGACCGCGAGTTTGTCGTCCACAATGTAAGCAACTTGCATACCGTCAGGTGAGAACGCAGCCTCGCTGATTTTCTTGGCATGAGGCATGGAGTCGACGATCGCGGCAGCGCGGGACGGGGCTGAATCTTGCGCGAAAAGAAGAGCGGAAATCAACAAGGAAATAACGCCGAACAGAAGAAGACAGCGAGAGCGCGGGTTCGTTCGTGGATGCATGGCGGAAGGAGTATAACTGACCGGAATCTCGTCCCGCATCTTCCCCCGCCAAGCCGCCTCCGCGTATCCTCAAGTTCGCGTGATGCGAAAGCCCTCCCTATGAAGTCCATGCCACACGTCGCCGTGGTCGGAGCCGGCGCCTTCGGAGGCTGGACTGCGCTTCATCTTCTTGAAGGTGGAGCTCACGTTACTTTGCTCGACGCTTGGGGTCCGGGAAATTCGCGCGCTTCTTCGGGAGGCGAGACTCGCATCATGCGCGCTACTTACGGCCCGGATCAACCCTATACCAGGCTGGCCGCACGGACTCTCAGACTGTGGTCGAAATACGAACGGCGATGGAAACGTCAATTCCTGCACCGCACGGGGGTTCTGTGGATGGTCAGCAGCCGGGATGACAGCTTCGAGCGCGAGTCTTTGACACGGCTTGGCGAAGCCGGGATCGCATTTCAAAAACTCTCCCCTGGGCCGATGAAGAAACGTTGGCCGCAAATTAATTTTGCGGATGTGCGGTGGGGAATCTTGGAGCCGGAGTGCGGATATCTCGACGCTCGTGCCAGTTGTCAGGCGGTGGTTGCTGCTTTGGTCGCTGGAGGCGGCTCGTACCGGCAAGTCGCGGTCTCAGCTGACGGTCTGGAGAATGCACCTTTTCGCGGCTTGACGCTTTCCGATGGCTCGCGGCTCAAAGCTGACTACTATGTTTTCGCATGCGGGGCATGGCTTGGCAAATTGTTTCCCGAAACCGTGGGTGATTTGATTCGTCCGACCAAGCAGGACATTTTTTTCTTCGGCCCGCCCGCGGGTGACTCGCGCTTCACTGATACGCATCTCCCGGTGTGGGGCGATCATGGAAAACGATTCTTGTACGGCATCCCCGGCAGCGGACGCCGCGGCTTTAAGGTGGCCGACGACACGCGCGGTCCGGCTTTCGAGCCGACGAGCGGAGAGCGCGTCGTCACCCAGGCGACGCTAAAGCGCGTGCGCGAATATCTTGCTTTTCGCTTCCCGGCGATGAAAGATGCTCCGCTGATCGAGACGCGTGTGTGCCAGTACGAGCAAACTGCCGACAGTCACTTCGTTGTGGATCGGCATCCCCAAATGGATAACGTTTGGCTGGTGGGCGGAGGGTCTGGGCACGGGTTTAAACATGGGCCGGCGCTCGGAGAAATCGTGGCGGAGTTGATTCTGAGAGATGGCGAACCGGACAGGATTTGGTGCCTGTCGCGATTTCCAGAGGCAAGAAGCTAAACCCAGAAGACGCAGGGTTCAGCGGGCAATTCTGTGGACCCTCTTGCCTACTGAATCTGAATCACGCTCGCCGATTCGCCCGCCTTGATCTCCGCCACCCGTGCCGCGACGTTCCGGGCGAATGCGAAGATGGACTTGGCATGCGGCGAATCTTCGCCTTCGAGCACCACCGGCTTTCCGCCGTCGCCGGACTTGCGCACTTCGGGATCGAGCTCAATGTTTCCTAGAAACGACACGCCGTACTGCTGCGCCATTTTCTCGGCGCCCCCCCGGGAAAAAATGTCGATCTCATGATTGCAGTGGGGGCAGGTGAAAAAGCTCATGTTCTCGACCACGCCAACGATATCCACTTTCATCTGTTTGAACATTTCGATGGCTTTGCGCGCATCCTGCAGCGAAACGTCTGAAGGCGTTGAAACCACGACCGCACCTGTCAGCGGAACGTTCTGCACTAGCGACAAGGCGATGTCGCCAGTACCAGGTGGCAGGTCAACGATCATGTAGTCGAGCTGTCCCCACTCGACCATTCCCAGGAATTGCTTCACGATCTGGTGCAGCATGGGACCGCGCCAGATGATCGGCTTGTCGCCGGGATTGAGGAATCCAACGGAAATTACTTTCAGACCGAACGCCTGCATTGGCTCGATGCGATTTTCTGCAACCATTTTTGGCTGACCGCTTACCCCGAGCATCAGTGGGACGTTGGGACCGTACACGTCAGCATCGAGCAGGCCAACTTTGTGCCCCATCTTGGCGAGGGCAACGGCGAGGTTTACCGACAGCGTGGTCTTTCCCACCCCGCCCTTTCCCGAACCTACGGCAAGGATGACGTCTACTCCGGGCAACGGCTGCGGTCCCGGCGCAGGCTGACCGGGAGGTGGGGGCATGTGTGCGTTCAAGAGATCACACTCCGATAAAATAAATTAGGTCGGTGTCGAACCCTTGATTATACAGGGGAATGCTGGGCTTCAGAGGACCCCAATCCTTGCGTTCTTTATCAAAATCAAAAAACCTATAGGGACCACGATTTAACGCTTCGCCTTCCGCCGCCGCTCCAGTTCTGCGCGCCGGATCTCGCGCCGCCGCCCGGCATCCTCATAGCGGCGCCGCTGTTCATCGGTCTCCGGAATTATGGGCGCGACTCTTAGGTGGTTCCCGTTACCATCGACGGCCACGAACGTCAGGTAGGCCGAGGCCACGTGCTGCGACTTGTCGACGATGTAATTCTCCACAAAAACTTTTACTCCCACTTCGATCGAAGTCTGAAACACGCGGTTCACCGACGAGCGCAGAATAACCAGATCGCCCACCCGCACTGGGACCAGAAAGTCGATGTGATCGACCGAGGCTGTCACAGCGTAGCTTCGCGAATGACGATGAGCGGCCATCGCTCCGGCCAGATCGATCCAGTGCATCAGGCGGCCGCCCAACAATGCGCCCAGGGGGTTGGCATCATTGGGCAGGACAATTTCTGCCATCTCCGATTGCGAATCGCGCACTGGACGGGGAGTCAGCATTTCCTGGTTCATAGTCTTCCTGGTTCTCTGGGCAGGCAGGTTGATTGAACGAAATTCGTATCAGCTGGCGAGGGCAGGGTTCACTTCATGCCTCTTTTTCTTCTCAACATACGATTGCAGAAAGCATTCCGCCAGGCGCTGCACGCGACTATCGCGATGAGTTGACTGCCAGCGCGCCGCCGGTGCGTCAAAAGTCAGAGTACCGTGCTCAACCGGACGATGATCACGCTCGCAGACGTAGCGAATCTGAATTTCCCCGCCGATTAAATTCCTACCGTCACTGGGAATGGTTCGCGCCCCGAATCGGACGGAGTCCCACGCGCGTTCCCGCGGCAAACGTCCACAGCCTTCGGCGTAGCCAAGGTTGCAAAAGTCCCGTAGCTCTTCTGGCGATGGGACTGCATTTTCATGCCCAGGCGAGGTGCAGTGTCCGTTCCATCCACATCCCAGAGGAAGCCGGTTCGGATGCAGCCAGGCAACGTTCTCCAATTTCTCCACCGGCATGAAAAATGGACACGCCAACGAGAGCCTCCCGCCTACCAGAAATTTCACGACTGCCTATTCTACTCATCGTACTCAACACAAGCCACTGCGCCTATGATCATGATCATGGCAAAGACGACGGTTATACTAAGTTTGGTCTCGCCTGACAGTTGAGCATTAAGAATCTAGAATTGAGAATTGCTTATGGACCGCATCGCCGCTCTCAACGATATTCTTACGCAGCATCCAAACGATACCTTCGCCCGCTATGGTCTGGCGATGGAGTACTCGAAGCAGGGCGACCTTGACCGAGCCCTGGCGGAATACTCGATCCTGATCAAACACAGTCCCGATTACACACCGGGATATTTCATGGCCGCCCAAACCCTGGTTCGCGCCGACCGGGCCGCGGAAGCGAAGACGATGCTGAGTGACGGCATCGCCTCGGCACGCCGCACCGGCAACCTCCATGCCCAATCTGAAATGGAAGCGATGCTGGCAGAGCTGGGATGATCTCAAGTCCGGCGAAAGAGCTTTTCCCAGCTGCCGTTCTGAGTTTATTAGTCTTCTGACACGACCCCTACGAATCATTTCGCCATCCTCTCCATCACCCGCTCCACGATGACCGGAAACAGCTGATAGATCTTCATTGGAATGTGCATCGTCCACGGCACGATTACTTCCCTCTTCTGCTTTATGTATCCCTGCAGCGTAGCCCGAGCTACGCGCTCGGCGGTGATGCCGCGCACCGAAGCCGGACGCACTCGCTTCAATTCATTTCCCTGGACGGCATTCTCCCCAAAGTTCGTGCGCACATATCCCGGACAGACCGTCAACACATGGATCCCATCATTTTTCAATTCGACGCCAGCCGCCTTGCCGATCGCATTCATCGCGAACTTGGTCGCACTGTAAGCGGCATGAAACGGAATCGGGATGTGCCCCGCCACGCTCGAGATATTGATGATCGCGCCCCCGCCCTGCTGGCGCATCACCGGAATGACCGCCTGCATCGCCGCCACTGCGCCGAAGAAATTCGTCTCGAACATTTCCCGGCAGGCTGCCATATTCATCTCAGCCACAGAATCAAGCAGGCCATGGCCCGCATTGTTCACCCAAACGTCAATCCTCTGAAAATGATGGAGGGTGAGTCCGATGGCTCGGTCAATATCCTCACGATGTCTGACGTCGCAAGCCATCGCCAGCGTTCGCTCGGTGTGCCCCACACGTCCGCGGGCAGCCTCTACCCGGCCGGCATCGCGCGAGAGCATCACCAGGGTGGCGCCTTGATCGGCGAAACACTTCGTGATCGCTTCGCCGATGCCCATCGAAGCGCCGGTAACCACCACAATTTTCCCTGCAAGTTCCATGGAGTGCTTTTATCCCTCCCCATCTTGTGGAGTCAAGCCCTGGGGTACAATCAGAAACAGTCCGCTTATTGGCGCGGCTCCTCGCGCCCACGGAGACTGCTTGGCTGCCCTCATCCCCCTGTTCCCACTCGATGTCGTGCTGCTCCCCAGCACTCCCCTGCCGCTGCACATTTTTGAGCCCCGCTACAAAGAAATGATGGCTGAATGTCTTGCCCAAGATCGCGCTTTCGGGGTGGTGCGGGCGCTCGAGCAAGGTGTGGCCGACGTGGGATGCATGGCCGAAATCGTCAGCATCGTGAAAGAGTATCCTGACGGCCGTCTTGATCTGGTCACCGAAGGTCGCAAGCGCTTTGAAATTGTTGGGATCAACCAGGATCGTTCTTTTCTGCAGGCGGAAGTTCTCATGATCGAAGATGAGCCCGGAGCACCCCCGCAGGAGGAGGCTTCCAGGGCAGTTCAGCTTCATTCGGAACTTTTAGCGATTGCGGGTGCGAAACAGGATCTTTCTGAAGTCGACCCTACATTGCTCTCTTTCAATCTGGCTGGTTCCCTGCCTCTCGATCTGGATTTCAAACAGAAATTACTCTCTCTGCGCTCCGAGCCTGAACGACTTTCTTTACTCATTACCTATCTTCAAACTGTCATTCCCAACCTCCATCGCGCCGCGCGTGCCCAGGCAAAAGCTGGCGGCAACGGGCACGTGCACTGAGTGCCCAACTCGTACCGTTGTAAACCCGCGTATAATCCAGAAAAGTATTTGCCTCGGGGGTTCCTCATGAGTCTTCCTCGCACGCTCGGCGAATTGCGCCGCAGTACTTTTTCCGAAGAACGTTTGCGCATCCGCCGCGTGAAAGACGAACTCCGGGACAATCTCATCACCCGGTTGTGTCAGCACGACGATGCCAGCATCTTTCCCGGCATTGTTGGATACGACGACACGGTCGTGCCACAGATCGTGAATGCCATCCTCTCGCGGCACAATTTTATTCTGCTCGGGCTGCGGGGACAGGCGAAAAGCCGCATCCTGCGGGCGTTGACGACCTTGCTCGATCCACACATGCCCTACCTCGCCGGCTGCGAGATCCGCGACAATCCATACGCTCCCATCTGCCGCCGCTGCCGCGAAGAAGTCGCGCGGCGTGGGGATGACACGCAGGTTTCCTATCTCACACCCGACGATCGCTATGTGGAGAAACTGGCCACGCCCGACGTCACCATCGCCGACCTCATCGGCGACATCGATCCCATCAAAGCCGCACGCGGCGGCCACGAACTCTCGAGCGAATTCACAGTTCACTACGGCCTGCTGCCTCGCGCCAATCGCGGCATCTTTGCGGTGAATGAGCTTCCCGACCTGGCCGGAAAAATTCAGGTGGGCCTGTTCAACATCATGCAGGAAGGCGACGTGCAGATTAAGGGATATCCCATTCGGTTGCCGCTCGATCTCGCGATCGTGTTCAGCGCAAATCCCGAAGATTACACGGCCCGGGGAAAAATCATTACGCCGCTCAAGGACCGAATCGGCTCTGAGATTCGCACCCATTATCCCGCCACTGTGGATGAAGGCATGGCCATCACAGCGCAGGAAGCCTGGACCAGTCGCAACGCCCACGCTTCGCATATGCCCACCTACATTCAGGAAGTGGTCGAGCGCATCGCCTTTGCCGCCCGCGAGGATAAGAAGATTGACAAGCGCTCCGGTGTCAGCCAGCGCCTGCCGATTTCCGCGATGGAAAATGTCGTCTCCAACGCCGAGCGCCGGGCGCTCCGCAACGACGAAAGACTTGTCGTGCCCCGCATCAGCGACGTATACGCGGCGTTGCCCGCCATCACCGGCAAACTTGAACTGGAATACGAAGGAGAGATGAAGGGCGCTGACTTCGTCGGCCGTGAACTGATCCGCGCCGCCATCGCCAAGACCTACGACGAATACTTCACCGGCGCCAACGTGCAGCAGATCGTGCAGTGGTTCGACCTGGGGGGCGAGATTCAGTTGTCCGATTCCGTGTCCGCTCTCGAGGCGCTGGAGAACTTGAAAGAAATTCAGGGTTTGGTGGAGAAACTCGGTCCGCTCGGGGTATCGCAGAAAGAAAGCCCGGAGCAGCAAGTGTCGGCCGCCGAGTTTATTCTGGAAGGCCTGCACGCGCACAAACGTATTGGCCGCAACGAGGAGCGCGTGTTCAAAGCGGGAGAGAAGAAGGCCGAACCGCGAGAGCGGGACAAGGCATTCGAGAAGGAAGAACCACCCTACCGACAGAGGCGGCAATTCAACTAGTGTAGAGGTGGCTGGCAACGTCCAGGTGGCTGCAGCGAACCGTAGAAAGTTACGTCTCTAGTGCAATGAAACGCATTCGCTATTCCAAATACGTTCCTGACCCCGCGGGCGAAATGAGCATGGAAGACCTGCTCGGCGCGCTCTCCGACTACCTGTTGCAGAGCGGCTTCCAGAGCGACATGTGGTACGAGATGCCCGAGGGTGAGCAAACCCTGGACGACCTCAAGCGTGCCATTGAACAAGCCCTGATGGAGGGCGACACTTTCGACGATGACATGCGGCAACGTCTGCAGGAAATGGCGGCGGACGGCCAGCTTGACGAACTCATCGAAAAGTTGATCGAACGGATGCAGCAGGAAGACTACATCTCCATCGACCAGCCACCAGATCCAACCCGCCCATCGGGCGCGGGCGGACAAATCGGCGAAAACCAGCGGCAGGCCAAATTTGAAATCACCGACAAGAGCCTCGACTTCCTCGGATTCAAATCTCTGCGCAACCTGCTTGGCTCGCTGGGCAAATCCAGCTTTGGACGGCACGACACCCGCGACCTCGCCACTGGCATCGAAGCCAGCGGATCGTCTAAAACCTATGAGTTCGGCGACACTCTCAATCTCGACATCACGGCCACGCTTTCCAGCGCGATTCAGCGCGAAGGCCTCGCCCTGCCGCTCAACATCGAATACTCCGACCTACAGGTGCATCAGTGCGAGTATCAGTCCTCGTGCGCCACGGTGCTCATGCTCGACTGCTCGCATTCCATGATTCTTTACGGCGAGGACCGTTTCACTCCCGCGAAGAAAGTTGCCATGGCGCTCTCGCACCTCATCCGCACGCAGTATCCCGGCGATTCACTGTCGCTTGTTCTCTTCCACGACTCCGCGGAAGAGGTTCCGCTCTCGCAACTGGCACGCGTAAAGGTCGGCCCCTACTACACGAATACGCGGGAAGGGCTGCGTCTGGCACAGAGAATTCTGCAGCGGCAAAGAAAAGACATGAAGCAGATCGTCATGATCACTGACGGCAAACCATCCGCCCTCACGCTCGAAGACGGACGCATCTATAAAAACGCCTTCGGTCTCGATCCCCTGGTGGTCAGTCAGACGCTCGAAGAAGTCTCGAAGTGCAAGCGCGCCGGCGTCCTCATCAATACATTCATGCTCGCGTCAGATTATGGATTGGTGCAATTCGTCCAGAAAGTTACCGAGATGTGCCGCGGTAAAGCCTACTTCACCACGCCCTACACGCTCGGCCAATACCTGCTGATGGATTACATGTCTCGGAAGACGAAAACCATTCACTGAATCCCGCGCGTGACGCAACTCGCATAGGAGCAGCTGCTCGCCGCTGTTCACCACCTCGCTGGTAATTTGCCTCTCCCGCGGCAGTAGGGTAGCGCGCAAGAGCCTTCAAGGCCGCCGACGGGCGTCTGCGGTTTGAACGGAACCGGGCCTGCCAGCACGATGAGGAGGTCCATTATCGGCGCGCGAAATAATCCCGTCAATCACAGGATGACATCTGGCGTGCCGGCCCGAGGAGACTACACGATAGCGCGCCTTCCCGGTCTTTGTCGCACACGCCAACTTGCTGATACGCTTTAGTGAGACACATGGCAAATTGCATTCGATGTGGTCGCCAGCTCCCCGGCTTTTCCTTCGGCAAGAAGATCTGCCAGTGGTGTGTGCAGCATGAAGCCTACCAGCGCGGCGAAATCGTCGAAGATGCGAAACAGCCCGTGATGCGCACACCGTGGGTCCGGAGCGGCGAATCTTCTATCGGGCTCACTCAGATAATCTTCGGCATGAATGTGGCGGTGTTTCTCGGTATGGCGCTGGCAGGTTCCACGGTCATGGACTTCTCGCCTCAAGAGACGATTCGCTGGGGTGCCAACTGGGGACCACTCACACTCTCGGGAGAATGGTGGAGATTGCTTACCTGCGTCTTCGTCCATGGAGGCATCATCCACATCGCGTTCAACATGTGGTGCCTGTGGAATCTCGGCGCTCTGGCTGAATCGCTTTATGGCCGTTGGACCTATGCCGCGATTTATCTCATTTGCGGAGTGGGCGCGAGCCTCGCCAGCGTGGCGTGGCATCCCGGCACACCCAGCGTGGGCGCCTCAGGAGCCATCTTCGGACTGGCTGGCGCGCTTATCGCAGCATTCAAGTTAGGCGAGTTCTCGGTGCCGCGCTCCGCACTCTCTGGCACGCTGCGCAGCCTTGCAATGTTTGTCATTTACAACCTGATTTTCGGAGCTGCAATCGGCACCACCGACAACGCGGCACACGTAGGCGGCCTCGTCACGGGGCTAATTCTGGGCGCGCTCATCGCCGTCCTCGCTCCCCAACACGATCGTGATGTTCGCCGGGTTGCGATTTTCGCCACTGTAGCTCTCGTCATGGCTGGTGGGGCAGCCGAACTGGCGCATTATCATGGCCTGCCCCTGCGCCTGGGACGCGCCTCGACTTTAGTGGAAGACGGCAAATCGGACCGCGCTGTCGGGCAATTGGAGAAAATCGTCAAGCAGCGCCCTAACTTCGTCCCCGCACGTTTTGATCTGGCGCAGGAATACTTCAACCAAGCGGCATATGCGAAGGCTGAAATGCAAGTGAAACGCGTGCTTGAGATCGAGCCACAACACGCCGGCGCCCGTGCTCTACTGGGGATGGTGTATCTGAACGAGAATCGACCGCAGGAGGCGAAAGATAATTTCGCCCAACTGCTCGCGCAGGATCCAAACAACGCCGAGGGCCACTTCGGGCTCGGCCTCGCGCTGGCCGCTGAAGATAATCATCAGGCTGCCATCGAAGAATACAAAAGCGCCGCCCGCATCGATCCCCAATCCACTGGCGTCAATTACAACCTTGGTCTCTCCTACGCCAAATTAAATCAGACGGACGATGCCATCGCCGCCTACCTCAAAGAGCGGCAGCAAAGCGGCGACGATTACGAACTGGAAGCCGCGCTGGCCTCCGCCTACCAAGTCAAGGGCTTAACGCAACAAGCTCAGGAAGCAAAAAACCAAGCGTCGCGGCTGAAAGGTACCGGACAGTGAACAGACTCGCATCGATATCAGTTGTCGCTTGCCGCAGCTAGCTCTTCAAGTCCCCTACCGCCCGCCAAGCCTGGTTGATGGCTTCGTCGGTATAGGCGTATGCGCCGGCGTCGGCGTTGGCGATTGCGATTCGACCGTAAGTTTTTCGCGCTACCTCGCACGGAACCTCGCCGCCTTCCAGCCAGAAGGAATCCCACAGCGAGTTGTATTCGTAAGCGTAACCGTGCGGCCAGCGGTTCACCGTGATGGCGGCGATGTCACGCGCGGGATCGAAGCCTCCCGCCCCTAGCGTGCGGGCAAGCTGGTCGCGGATCTTACGTTCCATGGTTTCAAATGTGGTGTTGAACAATTCCATGCGGCCTGCGGTGTGCTGGTCGCGAGCGGGCTTTCCCGGTTTACACGGAGTCTTCACCATGTGAACCACGATTGGCTCCTCGGGTTTGCGGGCACATTCATAGCCGCCAAGGCTCACTGCCAGATCAAGGGCCACGCGGGTGTGATAACTGCCCGGAGCATAGATCGCATTCGTGTTCAACTTCTGAAATGATGTCCAGTTGTGCAGCGCCACGTTGCTATAGAGCAAGGGAACCTTCTGCGCCGAGGCCAGAGCGTCCCTTTGCTTTTGCGGGAGTTCTTCGCAGATGTAGGGGATCACAACGTGCCAGCATGCCAGAATGCAATTCTTCGCCTTCGCCGTGTACACCTTGCCTCCACGCGCGTAAGCCACTTCAACTTCTTTCGCGGTGGCAGCATCCCCCACATGTTTCACGCGGACCGCAGTGCTGTTGAGCCGAATCTTCACGGGCGAGGCCGCCGAGTCCAGCTTGGAATATTTTGCCTTCGCGAGGACGACGTCTGGAGCGGAGTTTCCCGCAATCACATCCGGAATCAATTTGCGCACAAGCAGCCGCGCGATAGTGGCATTGCCATCAGGGAAGTGAAAAAAATATTTCTCTGCCTCTTCATTTGGAATCGCGTCCCGATTCATTCCTCTGCCGGGCGCGGGATCGAGTTTCATGCCATCGAATCCAGGGAGATCCATGCCCCACGCATCTTGCGCGGAAATGGCGTCAATCCCTAAACCGAATGTGGGATGCAGCACGGGCTGGTAGAGCTTCACCACGTCCTCATGAACTTTGACTGCGTCCCTGAGAAAACTGGCATAGCTCATACGCGCCAGCTTTGCTTTCTTCTCCGTAGAACTTAGGCCGGGCAGGTAGTCGGTGGGCTCGTGATGCAGGCGGTCCAGATCGCTCTTGGCGGGTGCGGCCAGCGGCGCTTCCGCTAGAAAGCGCTTCCACGTCTCTCGATCAGCGGCCGCCACGTAGTCCTTTTCGCCGCCTTTCAACGAGGGCGGACCGAGCCCCAGCCGGTCCACGCCGAAGGTCTCTTTATCGAAGAAGATTTTCGAATTGAGACCGAGCGAATGATACAGATTCGCGTCGTGATACTTGGGATAAGAAGCGACGTCGATGCCCAGCTCTTCGATCAGGCCGCGAGCTTCTTTGCTGTAAGGCGCCGGACTCTCGATCGAATACGTACCGCCGTAGCCCAGGCGAAACGCGTTGCCCACGCGAAACTCATTGCGCTTGGCGTGGCCGCCGAAGTCGTCGTGGTTATCGAGGATCAGGATGCGGACGCCCGCGCCCGCAGACTTGCGATAGAAATGCGCGGCGGAGAGGCCGCTGATGCCGCCGCCTACGATAATGAGGTCGTAGGTTTCACCAGTGTCTTGCGGCGGGCCCGCGGCGTCCCAGAAAGTGCCATCGCGCAACGAGTGCGCAGCATCGAACGAGCCGGGATGACTGCCGCGCAATCCGGTGAGTGCAGGCGGATAGTATGCGGGCGACTGCTCCGGATCTAACTCATCCGCGGCGAAAACCTGCCGGGGTATCATGGCAGCGCCGGCGGTGACGGCCACGCCGTTAAGGAAATCACGGCGCGTGATGTTGCGCTTCATACCGAGTTCGCGGTCGGTTTGGTCGCTCATCTTTTGTCTGAGTCTGAGTCTGAGTCTGAGTCTGAGTGGGGCCCCGAACTTAGGTATCGGCCTTCTTGACGGCCAGTTCTGCACCCTGGAATCCGATGCGGCTGTGGGTTCCGTCGCAGAATGGTTTGTTCACAGAGCCGCCGCAGCGGCACAGAGAAAACGCGGGCTTGCCGGTGAGATCGTACGGGGTGCCATTAACGTCGACCAGTTCTACGGAGCCTTCGGGCGCTTCCACGCGGTAAGGACCATTGGGGCGGACGGTGATTTTAATTTGAGCCATCGTTTCATTCCTCCAACCTTACGAGATTCTAGTAAGGATACAAGATACCACCAAGATGGAAGCAGTGTCGCGCGGCGAAGCTGAGCAGGTACCTCTGGGGTCTGAAGCTCCGACTGGCAGGGAACTGCCTGTAGCGGCGCCGGAAGCGCCGCCGGCACCCAAAAGCGGCGAGCAAACCTAGATCGGCAGCTCTTGGGAAGTTGGGAGGTGATGTTGTTCGCGGCCGACTTTGCCGTCATACATGGTCGTCATCTTGAACAGTTCGAGGCGGCCGTCGGAGGCGAGGAAGCGGCACTGATCGCGCAAGGCCTGCATTTCAGCGGAGGCTAGCGGTTGGAAATTCACGGCGACTCTCAGATTCTGATCGAGGACTTGCATGCTGTCTACACCGCTGATCGTGCTGGCTACGGGCAGGCTCATGGCATAGCGGAGTCCTTGTTCAGCAGTGACTGCGCCGTGGTGTACAAGTTCGCCGCTGCCTCCCAGACTTTTCATGCCGAGGACAGCGATACCGCGACCGGTGGCTTCAGGCAGCACGTGGGTTTCGAAACTGCGGAAGGTAGCGTCGCAACAGTTGAGCGGCATTTGTACGGTATCGAAGGGAAAATCGTGAGACAACATCTTCAAGTGGATCTCGGGATCTTTGTGGCCGGTGAATCCGACAAAGCGAACCTTACCTTGTTGTTTCGCGGCGAGCAGGGCTTCGGCAGCGCCGTTAGGAGCGAAAATTAAGTCGGGATCGTTATCGTAAACCACTTCGTGTATCTGCCAGAGGTCGAGATGATCGGTCTGCAGGCGGCGAAGAGATTCCTCGAGCATTCGCATGGCGATTTTCTTGTCGCGTCCGTGGGTGCAGACCTTTGTCATCACGAAAGCCTGATCCCGCTTTCCTCTCAGCGCCTTGCCAAGACGCTCTTCGCTGAGGCCGTCGTGGTACTCCCAGGCGTTGTCGAAGAAAGTCACGCCGTGATCGAAGGCCTTGGCCACAATTTCGTTCGCAGCCTGATCGGTTTCGGCGGAGCCGAGATGATAGCCGCCGAGGCCCATAGCGGAAACCTGGACGCCAGTGCGTCCGAGCGACTTCTTCGGCACTTGTCCCTCTGGAACCTGTTGCGATTGAGCGGGCTGTGGCTGTGCCATGCTGCCTCCTCGAATGAGAGGCGCCGCCCCCAGGACGGCGGCTCCTTTGATAAATCTGCGGCGATTCCATTCAGGGTTCGAAGCCACGACGTTCTCCTAAGCAGTGCTGTCTAGAATTTTCTCTGCGGAAACGGGTGCCCGGTATTCTGCGTGGCTCCCAGCATGTCCTGGACTTCGGACTGTTGTGTATCGAGCGGAAATCCGTGGGCGAGACGCGCCTCCGGGTTGTCGAACTTCAGCGACAGTTTGTAGAGTTCGAACCTGCCGTCGGCGGCATCCTGTCGGCAGCGGTCACGGAGTTCGTTCATTTCCGATTCCGTCATAGGTGTAAAGTTCTGGGCGATGCGCAGGTTCTGGTGGAGCACCTCCAGGCTGTCGATGCCGGTAATCGTGGTGCTGACTGGCAGGCTCATGGCATATCGCAGAGCTTCTTCGGCGGTGATTAGGCCCTGCTTGATGGCTTCGCCGTGTCCGTTTAATGGCTTCATTCCGAGAACCGCGAGGCCCCGTTTGTTGAGCTCGGGGAGCACCTGCTTTTCGAAGCTGCGAAAATTAGAGTCGAAGGCGTTCAGGGGCATCTGCACTGCATCGAAAGGAAATCCGGTGTTCAACATTGCGAGATGAACCTTGGGATTCTGGTGACCGGTGAATCCGAGGAAACGCACTTTGCCATCTTTCTTGGCTTTTTCCAGGGCTTCGGCTGCGCCGTTTTTACGGATGAAGAGTTCGGCGTCGTTATCGAAAGCCATTCCGTGAACTTGCCAGAGGTCGAGATGATCGGTCTGCAGACGGCGCAGTGATTCTTCCAGCATCTGCAAAGCGAGGCTGGCGTCACGGCCGTGAGGGCAAGTTTTCGTCATCAAGAAAACTTTGTCTCGGCGCCCCTTCAGGCCAGCGCCCATCCAAATTTCGGTTTTGCCGCGCCGATATTCCCAGCAATTGTCGTAGAAGGTGATTCCGCCGTCGACTGCCTGGTGGATAATTTCGACCGCAGTTCTTGCATCCGGGGCGTCCCCGAGGTGATGACCTCCAAAGCCGAGAACGGAAATTCTGACGTCAGAGTGACCGAACTTTCGTAGGGGGATAGTTCCGCTCGAGGTTTGTGGCATGGATTTTACCTGTAAGAATCACCCCTCCGAACTAGTTCCGGATGGCGTTGAGATGCAACCGCAGAGAGGCTGGTTGCGGTAAAACCAGGAATGACGAAGTCCGATGGCTCTTGACGGCTAACCACAAAGTCAAAGGCAGCGGGCAAGAGCGCCTGCTCCACAGCGGGATGGTCTCAGGCTGCCAGAGAGTCGGACTGGAGCAGGCTGCGGTAGAGGTCGAGGTAGTCGTCGATCATCCGTTTGGCGGTGAAACGTTCCCGGGCGCGCGCAAAGGCGCGATCGGCATAGGCGTGGCGCAAGGGGCGGTCGGAATCGAGCTGGGCAAGAATTGCAGCCAGGCTGCTCGCGCTGTTGGTGCGGAAGTACAGTGCGGCGTCGCCCCAGACTTCGCGGAAGCTTGGGATATCGTTGGCGACGATGGCGCAGCGGGAGAAAGCAGCGTCGAGCGCGGCCATGCCGAGCGGCTCGTAACGCGGAGTGGCGGCATAGACCGCGGCCCGGCTGTAGAGCGCGCGCAGTTGCGACTCAGTCTGCGGACCGCGGATGGCAACTGTGGCCTGGCTGGTGGAGACTTTCACGTCCGCGCGGATGGGAATGCGCGGAACCGGCACGGTTTGCTCGGCGCCTACGATGCATATCGGGAACGGATGGCTATGTTGAGTAAGCAGGAAGACTTGCTTGCCGGCATCCACCAGCCGGCCGACGGACAGAACGGAATCGTCTTTACTGATGTAGGGATTGAAGAAGATGGGATTACGTCCAGGATAAATGATGGCGGCGCGACGCGGGCGCCTGTAGGTGGAGATAATGCTGTTAAGCATACAGGCCGACGGCGCGACTACAGCGTCGGCCGCAGCGATGCCACCAATGATGGTATCGCGATACCACTTCAACCAGCGCGTCGGTTGAGGAGTGCAACCTTGCACCGCCTGCGCCCAACTGATGAGGTCCCCGTGAGCCATCACTACGCGGGGGACATCGACCGGAAGATTGCCGTGGCAGAACTGGTGGAGCTGAAGCAGATCGGGGTGAACTTCGCGGACCAAGCTTGCCAGAAATTCGGACGATTCGGAGAGGTCTTGCGGAGCTTCGTCCATCCACTCCAGGCGGAAAGCCGTGGGACGGTATTCGAGGCCGTGAAGGTGATCCATCCAGGAAGTTTGATCGGGGAGAGGGATTTCGCCGAAAGTGACGAGCGTGACTCGCACGCCGCGCGTAACCAGTCCCGTAACTAATTCGCGAGCGTAGGTCCAGGAGCCAGACAGGGTATCGGCTGTGACCAGAACGTGCAAGAAGTCCTCCTGGAGCTGCGGGATGCTGCGGCGGGTGCAGGATCCGGCGCTGCGCTGCCCCATTTTAGTGCAGAAAGCGGCTAAGCAGGAAACACTTTCTGGGCGGCGATCTCGCCGTTGTGAATGCTCGGCGGCAGCTTTCTCGGGGAGGCGGATGCCGCCATAGATAGCAAGAAGCGGTAAGTTCGCGCCCAGCCTCAAGCTCATTTCGCGGGCCAGATCGTCGATCGTCGACGGCTCGTATTTCTGGGGGAGCAGGTCCGGGCACTCCGGGGACGGACATGGCCAGTTCGCAGGAAAGCAGCATGGATGTGAGGCTTTCACACCTTTCGCTGCGAAACTGTTGTTTGACTGCGCCCCGAGCCTGAGTTTCTTCCCGCTTGCGCCGGTGTGGTGCGGAATGAGCTTCGGCTACCAACCGCTCCGTGCCACTGATTGCGAAGTTGCCCGTAGAGGGGAAACGCTGTGCCCAGATGCTCGAGCACCTGGTCGCTTTCGGCCGGCTCGTTTTCCAGAAGGAATTGATCGATAACGAATTGGAATATGCCTGTTCGCGCAGCCAGGCGACCGCTTTCTATGAATTTTCAGCCCAATGAGTTTCCTTGCCGGTGGAATCTTATAGAGTGGCTGCGCACTCCAGCCGTTGAAAGGCAGTTATGAAATCGAAAGGTTTGTGCCTTCCCTCAGCGAACCTCGGACCGGACCGAATTTGAATTCACAATCGCTTGTGACTTCTTTAAGCGTTCGCCGCGTAGTCCTTCAGCTTGCGGTAGAGAGTGGTTTTTCCGATGCCGAGCAGGCGCGCGGCCTGCAGCTTGTCACCATTCAGTTCCGCGATAGCGCTAAGAATCGTATGCTTTTCCAATTCCGCCATGGGGACGATTTTGTGGTGACCGTTTCCATTGCCATTGCCAGGCATGATTATCGCCCTGCTGGCAATTGCTGGCGGCAGGTCACGGACATGAATGAGGGATCCGCTGGTGAAGGCACAGGTGCGTTCCAAACAGTTTTCGAGTTCGCGAACGTTGCCTGGCCAGTCATACGCCAACATGAGTTTGATGGCTTCGTCGCTGAGAAGCTTTTCCTGAGCCGAGGGGCGTTCCATGAAGTGAGCGATCAGCAGAGGGATGTCCTCACGACGCTCGCGCAGGGGTGGGATGCGAAGGCTAAGAACGTTGAGGCGAAAATAGAGGTCACGCCGGAAAGTGCCTTCGGTGACAGCCTGCTCCAGATCGCGGTTGGTGGCGGCCAGGATACGAACGTTAATGGGGATGCGGCGAGTGCTTCCCACGGGACGGATTTCCTTTTCCTGAATGGCGCGCAGAAGTTTGGCTTGAAGGTCGACGGGAAGTTCGCCGACTTCGTCGAGGAATACGGTTCCGCCTTCGGCGATGGCTAGCAGTCCGTCTTTGGCTTGGTTGGCACCGGTAAACGCGCCACGGACATACCCGAACAGCTCGCTTTCAATCAGCGTGGGGACAAGCGAGCCGCAGTCGACGGGAATGAAAGGCTTGTCGCGAAAAGGTCCGGAGTAATGGATGGAGCGCGCGACCATTTCTTTTCCCGTGCCGCTTTCACCAAGAATCAGTACGGGATGTGAGCTGTTGGCGGCTTTGGAAATGATGCGGTAAAGCTTCTCCATCTCTGGAGCGCGGCCGACGAGGCCACCAAACCCCTGCTTGGATTTGAGCTTTTCGCGCAGTATCCGATTTTCGGTCTTCAGCTTGAGGTGGTTGGAGACACGATCCAGCAACAGTTTGAGTTCGTCAATGCTGAAAGGCTTGGTGACGTATTCATAAGCGCCATGCTTCATGGCTTGGACCGCGGACTGAACCGTTGCATATCCGGTCACGACGATGACAAGCGCCTCGGGACGCTGGGATTTAATCTGCCGGAGAACCTCCAGCCCCCCCTCCCCGGGAAGGCGTAGATCGAGGAGCACGGCATCAATACTTTGAGTTTGCAACAGACGATAGGCATGTTCGGCGGAATCGGCGACATGCGCCACGAACCCGAGTGAGCGCGCGACTTCGCGACAGGCTTCCCGAATGGAACGTTCATCATCGACGATTAGGAGGTTGAGAAAATTGGCAGCCATAATTTGAGGCATGGCGATCATTGGACTAACAGCGGCTGACGTCATAAGTGTGATTCCTTCTTGAGTTCCTGAAATGTTGTACGGGAGGTATCTGAATATGGAATGACGACGTCCGGACATTCGGGGGCGGGGGAGTGCAATGCCCGGACCAGCAGGATCATGACTGGCATTCCGCGATCCGCAACGGTTTCGACCTGAATCAGTCCGCCGTTTGTGGTGACAATACTGCGCACGGTGGTCAATCCCAAACCCGTACCTTTGCCCGCGCCCTTGGTGGTGCAAAAAGGCTCGAAGAGAGGTCGCCGTGTTTTGGTGTCCATGCCGCAGCCGTTGTCACTGACAGTCGGAAGAACGCAGGGAAAGGTGGGAGCACCGCGGCCTACCCGCTCGGAGCCGGGAATATTTTGAAACTGACAGTTGGCGGTCTTAACGACATTGCCACCGTTGGGCAAGGCGTCGCCAGCGTTGAGAACGAGGTTGAGGAAAATTTGCTGTGCCTGGGCCTGATCGATCGCCACCGGACCCAGATCCGGATCAAGGCTGAGTTCGAGCACGATGTTTTCGCCGATAAGGCGAGTCAGCAGATCTTGTAAGGCCTGAACGATCTGATTCAGGCACAAGGCGCGGACCTGGGAGACTTGCGGACGGGCGAAGAGCAGCAGTTGCTGCACCAGGGCAGTGGCTTGCATCGTGGCCAAGCGAATTTCATCCACATAACGGCTACGTCGGTCGCATGAATCCAGCCGAGTGAGTAGAAGATCGCAATACCGCATGACGCCGGACAGGAGGTTGAACTCATGCACCATGCCTCCCGCCAGCCGACCCACGGCCTCCCCTCTTTGAGCCTGTAGCAGGCCCTCTTCGTGGGCAGAGTGGAGCGTGTTCGAGATGGAACGGAAGCCCGTTCTGACGTTCTCCGCAGCGGTAGGTCCTGTCCAGGGAAATGGAGTGGCGGTGTTCATGCCGATACTCTCGAGTGGGAGAGGGAGGAAAGAAACTCCAAGATGGTCTCCCGAAATGGGACCCGCACACCGCGTTTGCGCTTTGCCAGCTACCATCCCGAATCCCACTATAGGAAGCCCAATCTGGCACTGCGAAGGGCAGACGTCACACCGATCTGGAACAAGCCTGTGGAAAACGTCGGAATCGCTTTTGATTGTTGGGGTTAAGGGAAACTAATTAAAGATGGAAAAGACTTGGAAGCCTGGGGTTATTTATTGGCAGTAGTATTGGAATCCTGCCGATTGGGCATGGAGTTTGGCGAGTTAAATGTGACCGGGGATATGAGCCGGAAAGTGAGGCGGCGTCCTTTTCGTATTCCGAGGGTGCTGGATCGCCGGCCTGCTCCCCTGTCTGCAGATGACCCGTTCGACGGACCTTTGGGCTGAAGGGTATCTTTGGCGAACAGGGTCGAAGTTTGAAGATCAAGGACTTTCCCTCCAACCATAATGCTGTTCAGAGTGAGCCGGACATAGCTTGCATCGGGGCGTCGGCCGGGACCTGAGCTTCGCGGGTCCGCTGAAAGTGGCGCAGACTCGACGCGACCGCGGACGAGAATGCCGCGATCAATCACAGTTTCTCCGTCAATGGTAAGAGGCTCGGCTACTGATGCGTTGAAAGTATCCCCCGTGCGCACATGGGAGACGGCTAGCGAATCCTTCAACCAAACCGTGATTAGCGTTCCCGGCGGCAGACTGTGCGATCGGAGTGCCGCCGGAAAGGGCGTACGGTTTCCCGAGCTGCCGTCCGATGGAACCGCCGGGTGCGCGCTGTTGTCCATCGTACGGACGGGATTTTGGTGGAATGGAAGGTTTTGCTCAGTGGCAGGTGAGTTCGCTTCCGCCTGCGCTGAGTGGACAGGACTCTGGCGAGAGCATCCTTCGGCGATGCTCAATACCGAGCACAACACCAGCCAAGCTAATTTGGACTGCGGGGGAACTCTACGTCGCGCCATGCTAAATGCGGTTGCGCCATCCTTAACTCTAACAACAGTGGGCAAGTGAAAGACCAGATCTGCCCCATTAGATTTAAGTACATACGAGCCGGCTGGTGGTTTGCGTGTGTAGAACTTGCTTTCGCCGTGCAAAAAAAATCGCGGAGAGCATTGTGCTCTCCGCCAAGGTTTTTGGGTTAGAAACCGCGATTACTTGGACCCGCTGCCGGCGTTGGCGCTTTGCGAGTCGTTTTCCGGCTGCGCCACCACCCCGTCAAATGGAGTAGCTGCGACGTAGCGTCCGTGCACCACGCTGATGCGGCGGAGCGGGAAACCAGAATCGGGTCCACGCTGCCAGGTGCTGCCACCGTCGGCGCTCTCGAATACGACGCCGGTCTGGCCGCTGGTAGCGAGCAGACGTTTGTGGCTGCCGTCGTAGGCGACCGACGTGATGTCCTTGTCGGGCAAACCCGCCACCACATGGTTCCAGCTCTTGCCGGAATCCGCGCTGTGGAAGGCACCTTCACGGGTGGCCACAAAGATTTGGCCATCCGGAGCCACCGTCACGCTGCGAATGTTGATCGGGTATGAGGCCAGCCGCGCAGGCTGCCAAATCTTTCCCTGGTCTTCAGAAACGAGCACGGCTGATCGCGTCGCAGCGACCACCAAGCCATCCTGAGCTTGCACCGAAACAAAGTCTTTTTCTCCGGAGACAGGGCCCCCGACCCATATTTTGCCCTGGTCTTTGCTGGTGAACAATCCGGCGGAAGTTGCCGCGAACCAGCGGGATGATCCGAGGTCGGTATCGCTAACGCGGCCGTCAAGCAGGGTGTGAGTGCTGGCGATTGAAGTTACGGTCTTTTTCTTTCCGCTCTTCAACGTCACGGTGCGGGAGACGCTCTTCTCGAGCACTACATTGTTGATCGGATGCCAGGACGAACTGCCAGAAACAAGTTCGAAGATGCCCTTGTTGGTTCCGGCGACCAGGGTTCCATTATGGGACTGTTTGAGAGTGAATACATCACGCCCGTCCAGGCCTGAGCTTTTCTGCAGCCAGTTTTGTCCACCATCGCGAGTGAAGAAGACGCCGCCGAATTCGCGGTCGTTCACGAGGCCGATGTAAAGCGTGTTGGGTTCTTTGGTGTCAGCCAAAATTGCGCTCACATAACGGTGGGAATATCCGTGGTTGGAGGCGGTGAAGGTGGTCGCGGAGTCATTGCTGGCGAGCACGCCGCTGCGATCGGTCGCGAGCAACACGCGTTGCGAATTGCGCGGATCGACGAGCACATCATTCACTACGACTTCGGGACTGCCCACACGCTTCCAATTCTTACCTTCGTCGACGCTCTTCCAAAGACCCTCGGTGGTACCGGCGTAAACGATGGCCGGGTTGCTGGGATCCTGCTTGAGAACGCGGGTGCGTCGCGCGGTGAAGGGAATGCCCTTGATTTTCTCGAACTGGTCGCCGCCGCTGAGGCTCTTATAAATGCCGGAGCAGGCGCTGGCGAAAACTTCTGAAGGATTGGCCGAGCTAACGATGATTGAAAAAACGTCGGAATCATCGATCATACCTTTATTGATGTGCTGCCAGTTGCCGCCGCCGTCGCTGGTTTTCCATGCCAAGTGCCAGGTTCCGGCATACACAACGTTAGGATCTTTAGGATCGACGGCGATGGATTCGATGTTCTTGACGACACCGTCGTTAGAAGAAATGCGCTGCCAATTGTTGCCGCCATCGTTGCTACGGTAAACGCCATCGAGGGCTCCGGCTACTATCACGTTATTGTCGGAAGCAGATACTGCCATGGCGCGCACCGATTTGCCATGCATTCCCGGCAGAGCTTCCCAGTCCTGGCCGCCGTTGCGAGTGCGGAAAATGTCGCCTGCGTTCTGATCCTGCACGCTCCAGGCGGAGACGAAAATATTTTTCGAATTCTGCGGATCAAAGGCCATGTGATCGAGTACATAATCGTCGCCAGCACCGAGCTTGGCGAATCTCGACCAGTTGTGGCCGCCGTTGTCGGAAACGAAGATCACGCCTGTGCTGGTTCCCAGAAAGACGCGGTCCGGATTCTGCGGATCATAAGCCAGGCTTCGGACATCGCCACCGTCGGGTCCCAGAACGGACCATTGGCCAGCTCCCGCGCCGAACGCGCAAATGGAAGCCAACAGCAACCACATCAGCAGTTTAAGCGCAGCGCATTTCATAGTGATTTTCCGCCCCACGAGTCGAAAAAGTTAGATGCGACAGCTAGCCTGACAGGCTGGCTAGTCCCCAGCAAGTTACCGAAGGACACGCGGAAAAAAGGGCCGGTCGACATTCGCCGACCGGCCCTTTCACTCCGTTGCCGAACTCACTGCGCTTTCTTGGCAGCTCTCTTTTTGGCTGCCGGCTTAGGATGATCCGGGATGGCCTTGACTTTGGATTCATCCACCGATTCAGTACCAGCAGAATCGAAGGTCGCGCCTGAAGGCACGATCCAATATTCCGCCGTCTTCGTTCCACCGCCGCCGGTTCGGACGTCTATGCGGCTGGGATCGATGTGTTGTTGGGCTTCGCCTTCCGTCAGATAGAACTTGGAATCGACGGCCCGTTCGCCCGCCAGATTCTTCCGCCGCTCTTTCGGATCGGCATTCCCGACGATTACCAGCCTGCTGTCGGGGTTCTGCTGCAGGTTCTTGGCTACATCATCCAGGATCGCCTTGCAGGTGTTGTCGACTCGCCACGGCTTCTTCTCGTTGGGGAAGTCGCACTGGCTGAGCTTGGCAGCCTTCGGTGGCGGAGGCGGCGGATTCTCTACCGTTGCTTGGGTCGAGGCCTGACCCGTCAAACCGCGAGAGTCGGTGCACGTCGCCGTGACCGTGATGGGACCGGGTGCCGCTCCGTCGGTAGACAAAGTAGCCGTGCTGCCACTACCGGAGACGGTGCCGCCGGTCGCAGTCCAGTTCGAGACGGACACAGGAACACCGTCAGGACTGGTGCAGCTGCAGCTCACCGTTACGCTTGCGCCTGCTTGCACCGTCGAAGGACTGGCCGAGCAACTCATGGTCGGCGGGTTTTTCGGAGGCAACGGCTTGATCGTGTAGTTCGCCGAGCAGCTCGTTTCACCATTGTTCTTCATCTTCGCGTCGGTGACATGAGCAGTGACGGTGTAGCTTCCGGGAGCCGCGTCCTTGGTATCAATCTGGGCGGCGGTATCTTTGCCGGTAACCTGGCCTCCGTTGCCGCTCCAGGCATAAGTGAGGGTGTGCTTGGGATTGAAATTGCTGGCAGTAACGCTCGCCGTGAGGGGCTCACCCACCATTACTTCAGTAGGCTGCACTGAACAACTCGCCGTCGGCGTGACCGCCGGCGCGCCACCGAAACTAAATACAAAGCCGGTGCGCAGGCGGACGCCTTCAAAGGATGCATGCCGCAAGCTATCGTCCGGCATGGGGGCGATGAAATCGCTGTAGTTGTGCTTCCCCCAAACATAGTCGGCTTCGAACAGCCGGAATGCCAGCCACTTCTTAAGGGGCAGGTCCATGCCGCCGCCGAGGATAGCTCCAATTCCGTTCTGCGAGTTGAGGCCGCTCACCGACACTCGGTTCAGACTAATCAAAGTGTGTAGGAAGTAATTTGCGCTATCCGTACGCCAGATGAACCGGGGGCCGATCGACGCTGTGGTCTCGTAATTGCTGCTGCCCCAGTTGTGACCCAAATCAATTTCCGCACCCCAATGAGGGTCGAAGTTATAGGTGAAGGAGCTGCCGAATCCCTTTGCCATGTCGGGAATCTTGTAGGTCCCGGGATTGTTAAAATCACCGAATGGCGCAGGTACTGTGCCGCCGGGATGCAGCCACTGATATCCCACAAACAAATCCCACTTTGGATTGGAGTCGCTCTGCGCGAACGCCGGGAAAGAGATGAGTGACACGGCGAGAATAATAAGCATGCCGATTAATAGTCGGCTCTTGCTGAACTTAGAACAAAGTGACATTCTTTCCTCCATATATCAGACACGCTTCACCTGCGCTTAGGGTCCGAGGAGATCATCAAAAAGCCGGTAGAAGCTATAGTTGGACCGCTACTCAGGGACCCGCAATTCTAACGCACAGTAATCTTAAAGCGGAAGTGATTTTCCGGATGAACTGTTGTAATTCTCGGTCCATCGCTGCGCAATCTCCGTCTCAAA
The DNA here is from genome assembly GCA_035603035.1 of Candidatus Acidiferrales bacterium. Taxonomy (GTDB): domain Bacteria; phylum Acidobacteriota; class Terriglobia; order Terriglobales; family Acidobacteriaceae; genus Sulfotelmatobacter. The sequence continues at coordinate 45,355 of DATNLE010000025.1, forward strand.
TTGACATGGAACCAACTCCGAGGCAGGCCCGTCCGGTGAGTGCGAGTATGAAGGCGCAGCGGCCGCTAATTCGCCGGACCTTGCTCCAGGTGAAGCTAGCCGCGTATGTTTGTAGTCTCAGGGCCAAGGCTGGGCGAGGGATCACGACCAGAGGGGCGGACAAGAACCAAGGGATGAGCCACGAAAAGATATTGATTGTTGAAGATGAAGAAAACGAGCGTACCGGGCTCGCCGAACTGGTTTCCTCCTGGGGCTACCGCACTGAAACCGCTGTCGACGGTTCCGAGGGACTTGAAAAAGCGGCGCAGTGGAATCCCGCCATCGTGGTTACAGACCTCAAAATGCCGCGTATGGGAGGCATCGAACTGCTGCAACGACTGGCGGAGCAGGCTCAAGCCATGGCGGTGATTCTGGTGACTGCGCAGGGCACGATCGACAGTGCGGTTCAGGCGATGCGTTTGGGCGCCTACGACTACATCACTAAGCCCATCGATACGCAGCGGCTGCGGGCGATGCTGCAAAATGCATCCTCTCTGCTGGGTACGCGCGCCGAATTGGAGAGTACGCGGCGCCGGCTGCGGGATTCCGGCTCTCTCGGTCAACTGCGCGGAACGTCGCGCAAGATGCAGGAGATTTTCCGGCTCATCGAGCTAGTTGCTCCAAGCACGGCCTCGGTACTGATCACCGGGGCCAGTGGTACCGGCAAAGAACTGGTGGCGCGCACCATCCATCAACTAAGCCCACGCCGCGACCGGCCTTTCGTCGCCATCAACTGCGCAGCGATTCCGGAGACGCTGATTGAAAGCGAGATCTTTGGCCATGAAAAGGGCGCCTTCACAGGAGCTCTGGAGCGGCGCACTGGATGCTTCGAATTGGCCGAAGGGGGCACCTTGCTGCTCGATGAAATCGGCGAGATGCCGGTGGGCACACAGGCGAAGCTGCTACGTGTTCTCGAAGACCACAAGTTCCGTCGCCTGGGAAGTAAAGTGGAAACGTCCGTAGATGTGCGCGTACTTGCCGCCACCAACAAAATTCCCGATGATGCGGTTGCTTCTGGCGAGTTGCGCAGCGATCTCTATTACCGGCTCAATGTGTTCAATATCCACATGCCTCCGCTGCGGGAGCACAAAGAAGATGTAGCCGATCTGGTACAGCTTCTGGTATCAGAAATGAGCGAGAAGCATACCCGCAAAGTGGGCACCGTCAGCGAAGCCGTGATGAATCTGTTCAGCAACTATACCTGGCCGGGAAACGTCCGCGAATTGCGCAACACGATCGAGCGGGCTGTGATTGTGTGCGACGGAGGCATGATCGAAACCAAACATCTGCCTCCCGGATTCGGCCACGCGATCCTGCGCACCAGTGCTCATGATCCTGACGCCATCCGTCTGGGAGTGGGCACAACGGTGGGGGAGGCGGAAAAAATGCTGATCCTCAAGACGCTGGAGTCGACCAGCAACAACAAGACGAAAGCTGCAGAAATTCTGGGTATTAGCTTGAAAACCCTTCATAATAAGCTCAAGGAGTACGGCACCAGCACGGCGGATGCGGATCCCGCCAAAGTGGAAGAATAAATTTAAGTAGTCAAATGGTCTGTGGGCAGTGGAGATTCCATCCTCAACGGTTTAATCCCCGCTGCACACACTGCTGCTCCGAGTGACTGACCACTGGCCGCTGCATTCTCATGCGACGTAAAGCAATCATCGTACTCATCATCACCTTCATGGTCACCATGATGGTGACCGCGTTCTCCTATCTTTATATCTCGCAAATTCTTCGCCTGCGCATCACCAATACTTACGAAGGTGCCGATCGCCTGACCCAGATACTCGCTTACTTCGCCGAGAATGACCTGCCTGATCTGAGCAGCACGCGCATCGATACCAATGATCCCGCGGCAGTCCGGCGAGCCCTGGCCGAGTTACTGCCGATGGATACCAGTCTTTTGAACATCATCGAATCGGAGACGGCGCTCTCCCCCAACATTTACGACATTTCCGTAACGGATTCGAAGGGCAGGGCATTGCTCCACTCGAACGCCAAACTTGTGGGTAAGCAGATTCCAGGAAGACCGGGCTTTCATAGCGTTACGACCGCTCACTTCCGGGAGCAACTCAAGCTGGTGTATAAACCGGCGGCGGTTTATGACGTGAGTTACCCGCTGCAATTAAACAGCCAGCCTTTCGGCACGATTCGTGTCGGGGTCTCCACCGTCTTTCTCAGAAATGAACTGACGCCCCGACTCATACACGCCCTGTATTTTTCGATTGCGTCGATTTTTGCCTCATTGTTGCTGGCAGCGATGATCTCCAACATGGCTCTGGGCCCACTGAAGGAGATCAGCCGCAATTTGGATAGCGTCAGTTTGGGAACGAGCGAGGAGCTTTCGGGGAGGGAATCGGAACACGATGAATTCGGGCTGGTCACCTTGAAGATCGCCAATTTGGGTCGGCAGATGCGCGACACCAAGGAGATCTTTTCCGCGTTAAAGGACAACGTGGACCAACTCATGTCCAAGCTGCAGGATGGGTTGATGCTGTTCACGCGCGACTCGCGAGTGGTACTGGTTAGTGCGCCGGTGGAACGGTTCCTCGGGCGGCCTCGAGGAGAGCTGCTTGGCAGGACAGCAGGAGAAATTTTCTCGCGCGATTCGCAGCTGGGAACGCTTGTGCTGGACGCTTTTGAGCGCAAGCGTCCGCTATCGCAACGGGAGTTCGGCGCAGCCGGCGGAAGGCGGGTCCAGGTGTCTATGGATTTTGTCCAGGAAAAGGGTGCCCACATCGGCGCTCTATTGATCATGCGGGATGCCGAATCAGTCCGGCGTATCGGAGACGAGATCGAGATGTCACGCCGTCTCTCCGCCAGCGGGCGGGTCACTGGCGGAGTCGCTCACGAGGTGAAGAATCCCATCAATGCCATCGTTCTCCACTTGCAGCTCTTACAGAACAAGTTGTCGCAACTGGACCCTGATACCCGCCGTCACATGGACATTATCGGAAGCGAGATTCAACGGCTTGATCGAGTTGTTCAGACTCTGGTCGACTTCATGCGCACCCGCGACCTGCGCCTGGTGGAAGTGGACCTCCGCCGTTTGCTGGAGGAAGTCGCGTTGCTTGCGGCGCCGGACGCAGCGCAACACGGCGTCAACATCAAGCGCGACCTGCCGGACGAGCCGCTGCCGGTCAGCGCGGACCTCGACTTGATGAAACAGGCGCTGCTCAATGTGGTGCTCAACGGAATACAGTCCATGCCCGATGGGGGCCCGCTGACTATCTCCGCGCATCGTGATGGCAATGGAGTGGTTGCCGAGATCAGCGATCGAGGCATCGGCATTGCGCGAGACATGCACGAAAAAGTTTTTGAGCTCTACTTCACCACCAAGAAAGAGGGCAACGGCATCGGACTGGCGCAAACCTACCAGATCCTGGACTGGCATCACGGTTCCGTGGAATTTGAATCGCAGGAAGGGGAAGGGACAACATTCCGCTTTCGCATGCCACTGGCCGCTTCGCATCTCGACTCCGAGAACGAAACGAGTTTCCGCCTGGAAAAGATGCTGACGGAGCGGGGGACCTAGCCTAGTTTCGCCCCCGACGCTCCAGGGCGTAAGATTTATACGGCTTCGCCGCGTATTAGGATTGAATATGACTCTGGCCGCAATCCTCGTGGTTTGTTTTCTAAGTCTGGGTGGTCCAATTCTGGATGCTCTAAGTCCAGGATCCGGTCCCGGCGTGGGAGGATCCGCGACTCGGGCACAGGATCAGAATAGTGCCGCGACGCCGCAATCCCAGACGGCGCCGGCGCAAGGCTCAAATCCTGGGCCGGCTTCTCCCACTGACCAGCCACCCAATTCGCCGAGCCCCGCCAAACCGTCGGCCAAAAAAAACAGGCACCGCAAGAAGGACAGCGTCCCAAATTGCTCCGATTCGCCGGCAACGTCGAGCCCGGCGGACAGCGGCAAGCCAAACCCTGCGACTGCTAAGGGGGCGAGGAATCCTGGCTCAGGAAATGCACAGACCGCTCCGTCTGATGCAACCAGCAGCAGTACGGCCGCGGCGAAGCCTTGCCCCCCTCCGAAAGTGGTTATCAAGAACGGAGGATCTGACGAGCCGACCGTAGAACTGAAGGGCGGCACATCAGAGCCACAAGCATCGCAGCAACGTTTAAGCACCGAACAACTCACCTCGGCAACTCAAGAGAATCTCAAGAAGACTGCGGGCCGCCAGCTCGATCCCAGCCAGCAAGAGACGGTAAATCAGACCAAGCAGTTCATGGATCAAGCTAAATCGGCGGTCGCCGCCGGGGACGTGGAACGCGGACATAATCTAGCGAAGAAAGCTTACTTGCTCTCCGAGGAGTTGCTCAAACCCTGAACGGCCGAGCAGCGATTCTCCGTAGGTCAAATTGATTACGGCGCCAGCTGCAAAAATTCAGGACCTTTTCAGCGGGACAAGCCGTTACCCATTTCGGAGATAATCCTGAAATAACGGATCGAAATAATCGGACACGGAGGAACGATTGGCAAAAGTGATCGTCGGGATGACCGTCTCGATTGACGGGTTTGTAGCCGACCAAAATGGCAACGCAGGTCGCCTCTATCCCGACTTGGCGGCGCTCAGACACACCGCTTACATGAACGACGCTATCGAGCAGACTGGTGCAGTCCTCATGGGGAGAAGGACGTTCGAGATGGCGGACGCCGACTCCTACGTCGGCCACTACGAATTCCAAGTGCCGATTTTCGTGCTGACCCATCACCCCCCCGAGCGTTGCACCGAAACAAGACGAGCACCTGACCTTCATGTTCGTAACCGACGGTGTGGAATCAGCAGTCGCCCAAGCAAAAGCTGCCGCCCGCGACAAAGCAGTTCAAGCGGTCGGCGGCGTCAGCATAGCCCAACAGCTCCTGGGTGCCGGACTCGTCGACGAGCTTCATGTTGATATCATGCCGGTATTGTTAGGCAGCGGTCTCCGGTCATTTGAAAGCTCCGGCCTTGAGGGCGTCCGGCTCGAGAAAATCGACGTACAGGAAGTCGGCGCGAGAACAAGCCTCAGATTCCGCATGAAGCGGTAGTCGACCTTCTGCCCTGAGTCCAACGAATGCAAGCGCTCAGTTTATCGAATAAGATCGTCACTCAACGGGAGTCAATAAATTCCCCGTCCTCACTTGTAATAATTGATTCCATGGCCATGTCGGCTACCTTGCCCCGATCTGAACTTGGTGGTGCTAACCAACCAAAAGGCTCGGAAGAAAAGGAGCCGATATGTTGATTGGCAGGATGCGATTACCACTCGAGCTTTCCGCAAATTGTGTTTTGTCGATACGGACACGGGGGAATTACGGGAACGGCGCCTGGAGCTCCGCGAGGAAGCAGAGAAGTTCTACCGTATGGTACAGGGAATGAGAGTATGTGTGGGGATCTCAGCCGCCGGTCTCATTTTAAGGAGCGGCGAACAGTCCGCACACGGGTCGTCTCGAGATTTATGCGGTGCTCGAGTCGATGGGAGCGGCCATCGATGCCGGGACACCGGCTTTTTATCAATTCGCGAAGCCAAAAACACCCTCGGTCGGCGTGGGTGCGCGCCGAATGAAGGAGATACTCATCGACGGTACCCGCATCCAGCGACCGCTTGCTTAACCCGTTCTGCGTTACTCGACGCGATGATTGCTCGCCACAGCCAAGCCGATGCCGGACGGGCCGCCGAGCACTACAATTCGCCTCTCGGAAAGCTCCCCGTGATTCTCAGTTTGTCGATTTTGTGTCACCGCGTTCTCCTTTTTCTGTGGCTTAACAACCCTTTGCCACACCCCAAAATAGACGGTTTTCAGTCTGCATAGGGCTCATGCATATTAGTCATGGCCGCCATGCGTCCAGAGAACTGTGACAACAGGCATCGACCCACAAACCGGCGCATCCTTCGCCACAAATCTGGCTCGGAGGTTCAGCCAACAACTTCCGGCACGTGAATCTCGCGATTAACAGTGCCTATGCGGCGGAATCGTGATAGTTCGACGCCCCTTTCGCCGGAGTTGAACTTGGACGCAGTAGATCACCGAGACCCATGCTGCGAAGAAGTTCCGCCCGGACTCGGTCGGCGACGCCGTTGACCACCTCTGCTCCGTCATTTGCTGGATCGACGTGGACGCGGAAGGGACGCTTTCCAAAGGGCATGTCCACGACCTTTACGATCGCATTCGCCACTTCAGCAACGTCTGCGTCGGGAACCGTTGTGCGTGCGAACCCCTGCATAATCTCCTCGCCGAGCTTAGCAGTCGGGCCGGATGAATACTCGTTAAGGCGACCGGCGTCGCTGGGCTTCCCAGCGTTCGCGAAGTGATTGGTGCCAGACGTGAATGCTCCGGGTACGACGATTGTGCTTTCGATTTTCCACCGAGCCAATTCGCCCGCATAACTCACTGCCATCGCGTCCATGCCAGCTTTTGCCGCGAAGTACGGCGCGAGGTAGGGAGGTGTGCCACCGCGCGTGCTGCTACTCCCGACCCAGATGACCAGACCACCTCCTTGTTTGCGAAGGATCGGGAGCGCTGCGCGGTTTACCCGCTGGGTGCTGAGGACGTTTGCATCGTAAATCTCAGCAAGCTGTTCCGGGGTGAACGCTTCCGCTGGGCCGAAAACCATGTGACCTGCATTGTGGATGATTATGTCGAGGCGTCCGGCTGCGCCAAGAACTTGTTGTACTGCTCGATCAGCAGACTCTTGAGAACTGACGTCGAGTTCTGCTGTTCGAAGATCAACATTTTTCTCGGCGGCAAACTTCCGGACGGCTTCGACCTGTTCCGCATTCCGCCCGCCAGTCTCACGCATCGTCGCATAAACGGTGTGTCCCGCCTCAGCCAGACGACGTGCCGTCAATGCCCCGAATCCGCTAGAAGCTCCCGTGATCACAATTACGTATTTCACCGCTGCTTCTCCCTTCTGTCTCTTCAGTGAGGTCGCTATCAATACGCAAAACCGCCGTTGGTACGCAACACTTGGCTGTTGATCCATCCGCCCTCAGGACCGGCAAGGAACGACACTAGGTTTGCCATGTCTTCCGGCATGCCGAGCCGTTCGAGCGGATTCATCTTCTTTAATTCCTCGATCAGTGCGTCGCTCTTGCCCTTCAAGAACAGGTCCGTTCGCACCTGGCCCGGCGCCACCCCATTGACCGTGATGTTTCTGCCACGCAGTTCGTTGGCAAGCACATGGACCATCCCCTCGACTCCCGCCTTGGAAGCGATGTAGGCACCGTAAGTCGGGAAGGACTTGGCGAGAACGCTGCTCGAGAAGGCCAGGATGCGCCCGCCATCCCGAACATGTTGCGCCGCCTGAGCTAATACCAGGAACGTTCCGCGCAAGTTCGTCGCGATCACCTTGTCGAAGCTAGCCACGTCTCCGCTGGCAATCGGAAACAGCGCCATGATGCCCGCACAATGAACCACCACATCAGGCCTGCCGAAGGCTTCGATTGACTCTTTGAAGAGCCGGTCGACGTCTGCGGCAATCGCCACATCGGCTTGCGCAGCGATGCCCTGTCCCCCCGCAGCCTTGATATCCGCCACCAAAGACTGCGCCGGAGCTGCTTTTCCGGCGTAGTTCACCACCACCGCAAACCCGTCTTTTGCCAGACGTTTTGCGATCGAGCCTCCGATTCCGCCAGAGGCACCAGTAATGATCGCGCTCTTCATTGTTGTATCTGTCACAGGAAATTCTCCTTGTAGTTCTCTCGGCTCCACCACGGTCACATAATCTGTCCGCTCTGTAGGTTCGATAATCCCCGGCACCTAGTTGTTTCATGCATTGTTAGAATGACAGACATGCGTCACACACATTTACGGCATGTTGACCTGAATTTGCTACTCGCCTTACATGCGCTTTTGGAGGAGCGGCACGTCACTTGCGCGGCGAAGCGTTGTTTCTTGAGCCAGCCCGCCATGAGCCGAGCGCTCGAAAGGCTTCGGGAAATGTTCGGCGACCCGCTTTTGATCCGTAGCGGTCGCTCGTACGAACGCACGGTGAGAGGAGAGGGTCTGCTGAGAGAGTTGCAGTCACTTCTGCCTCGGCTCGAGTCGATGGTGCGCGGGCAGGATTTTGATCCACAAAGAAGCCAGGAACGATTTCGATTAGCGGTAACGGACTATGCATCGATAACGCTGATACCGCCCTTCATCCGGAGAATACGCAGCGCTGCGCCCGACATAAGATTGGAAGTCTCCCAGTGGCAGGATCGAGCCTACGAAGCTGTGATCGAGGGGAAGCTGGACGCAGCCTTCAGCGCGGAGCATCCGCCCTCAGCCCTGCGGAGTGAGGTTCTTTTCGAAGTCGATTTTGTCTGCGTGGTGGGGACCGCTCAAAAAGTTCGATCCCCTCGTCTTACGCTGGACCAGTATTTACAGCTTCCCCATGTGGTGGTCGATACCTGGGCGGGCGAACAAACGCCCGTGGACCGTCCGCTGGCTCAGTTTGGCGCGAAGCGGCGTGTTGTCCTCAGCGTTCCATTCTTTGCGGCAGCCATGTTCGCAGTTGCGAAAACGGACCTGGTCCTGACTGTGCCGCGCAAGCTGACAAAGCTTGTCCGGCGAATCGATGGCGTACGCTTGGCAGAACCGCCTGGAGAAATCAAGCCATTCCCATATTTCATGACGTGGCACCCACGCTTGAACGAGGAACCGGCGCACGCATGGCTCCGCGAGCAAGTGCGGGTAGCCGCGCGGACAGGAAACAAGCGCCACCAAAGCATCCACCCGACTATTGCTCAGTCGGCCGGCAGTCAGCCGCGCCCTTCAGCCCGCGCGTTCCATGTTTCAGGACGAGTTGGTAATTCGCCCGGCTTCGGGGTTTGAGCCTCCGAATGCATTTCGACGAAGTTGAACCATGAACCTCACGGTATGCAGAACTCGGAGAGATTGTTTCAGGCATATTGTTGATCGAATGCAGAGAAGTTCGAACCGACGCGAAGGCAAGTGGAGGCTTGGCAGAAAAGTGAATTGACAGATGTCACCGCCAAGGTGGCAGCACTTGTGGAGTGCAAGCTCGAAGCTCCCAAACACCTTGCCCGCACGGTCGATGACTTTTACTTCGAGCCGACGTAGGAGGAATTCCGGCGGAGAACGATCTGCAGCCTCTCGAATGAATTCACTTCGGCATTCAATCAACTGCATCCCGTCCCACAATTCAAAGCGACAGCGAAGCTGGGCGAGTTTCTGGAGGCCCGGTTCTCCTAGTCCTAGTCGGTGGGCGGTCTCGGCCGCCCGCCGCTCCCACAAGAGCCTTTAGACCCCAGCCTTCGGGGTTCCTCCGGTGGGCATTGATCCGACTGTTAATTGGGTTCCGGTTCCCACCCTCTCTAAGAGATCGAATCATGGAGCTCCGTGGTAGCGCTCCTGTATTTCTTTAAGATAGACTCCCTCCGTAAGATATCTATCCGTCCGTTTTTTGAGGAGGTCTCTATGGCACAGCAACCGTCTGGCGTTGTGCGGCAGGCTTCGACATTGTCTATCCTGTGGGGCGTTGCGCTCATCATCCTGGGCATGCTGGCGGTGGGATCGCCGTTTATCGCTGCCGTCGCAGTCAACGTGGTCATTGCCTGGCTCATCGTTTTGGCAGGTGTGGTCCACTTGACAGTCGCTTTTCACAAACGCGAAGCAGGCAGTCTGATCTGGAGACTGCTGGTAGGGCTCGCCTATGTCTGCTTTGGCGTTTACCTGATCGCTCGTCCAGCAGTGGGTGTAGCGTCGCTCACTTTGGTCCTGGCATCGCTGTTTCTGCTGGAGGGCATCTTGAACATAGTTTTGTTTTTCAGGGCACGCCCCTTGCGAGGATCCAGTTGGGTTTTGATTGACGGGATCATTACTCTATTACTGGGGCTGATGATTTACGCGCAATGGCCGTCGAGTTCAGCTTGGGCGATAGGCACGCTGGTCGGCGTGAGCATGATCATCAGCGGCGTTACGCGGGTGATGCTGTCGTTGTCGGTGCGCAAGGCAACGGACACAATCGAGACGAAGTTGGCTGCTTAGTGGGTCGCGGCCACATCTGACGGAGGACTGGCTCAGCGGCGCTACAAGGATGCGACGCTTTGGGGGTCAGGTGTGCCCGCTGAAAGTTGGCTCGGACCGAGCTGAACGGAGGAAGACGCCATGGGACGTATGGTTCCGTCTGTGCCTCGGTTGTCAGAAGCTGCTGACAGCGAGCGCGCAGATGAAAGGTGAAAGCCGGTTGGATGGGCGAAGGCAAGAAATCCAAATGGAAGGCTAGGAATCAATCCACCGTTATCAATCCCCCCATTGCTGAGGTAGCAGACTTACGCGGTCAGAAATTTACTTATTCAGAGAATCCCTGGTTCACGGCGGAGACGCGCTCAAGTGTGAATGTTATCGCGCAGTTGTAAGCGGAGCTTATGGGTGGCGCGAAAAAGTGTGTTCTTGACGGTGCCTTCGGTGGTCTTGAGAATTCCCGCCACAGTTCTCAGCTTTAAGCCGTGATAGTGCTTTAGTTCGAAAACGACACGCTCGCGTGGTGTGAGCTGGCCGAGAGCACGAACGATGTGCTCCCGAAGTATGCGGCCTGCGAGATTGCGCTCGGGACTCGCGCCCGCGCTCTGATCAGGTATTCGGTCGAGGATTTCCCGCTCCTCTCCGTCTGGGCCAATTGTAGTGGTCAATTCGCGGCTTCGGGTGCGCTTACGCCGAAGATAATCGAGGCAGAGATTCGTGGCGATGCGATAGACCCAAGTATAGAAGGAGCACTCGAAACGAAACCGAGTCAAATGTGTATAGGCGTGCAGGAACGCTTCCTGATAAATGTCCTGGGCATCCTGCTCAGAGCCGGTTAGATGAAGAGTGAGGCGGAGGACCGCCCGGTCATATCGCTGGACGAGTTGCTCGAAAGCTGCGGCACTGCCCTGTTGGGCTGCCCGAATCAGCTGCGCGTCATCTGCGCGACTGGAGCGGGTTTCTCCGGCCGGAGGTACAGCTGACAATACAGCGGCGTCATTTACGTGGTCAGCTACGCGGCGGAGTTGGTTCGCTTCAGACAAGCAGGTCTCCGATCAATATTTTTTGCCGCTGCCGAATCGGTGCAACACGACCAACGCGACATCGTCTTCGCGACTCTGGCTTCCAGCGAAGTCCTCGACTGCAGCCAGCACAGAAAAGAGCATGACGCCCGGCTTACAACCTGAAAATGTCCGCGCCGCATTCAACAGGCCTTTGGCTCCGAATTCAACCCCGGACTCATTCCTGCACTCCGGTATTCCGTCGGAGTAAGCAAGCAGCGTATTGCCAGGGCAAAGTCGCTCGCTACCGTTGGCGAACGAGGCCGCGGAAAGCGCTCCCAGAACTGGTCCACCGGCGCAAAGCTCTTCGACTTCACTATTCTCCCGGAGCAGCAGGGCGGGGGGATGCCCGGCGCTGCAATAGGTAAGCTCGCCGTTTTCCAGATTGACCCGAGCCAAAAACAGCGTGGCCAAAGGCACTTCGAGACCGGTGAGCAGCAGATCGCGATTGACCGCTGATAGAGCAGCCGCGGGGTCGCCGAGAATGGTCATTTGCCGGCGAATCATTCCGATGACATCGGTAAACCACATCGCTGCCATGAGACCTTTGCCGGCGATGTCACCGATCGCAAAGACAAGGTCGCCTTCGATCTGCATTAGGGTGATGAAGTCGCCGGAGAGATGGCGCACCGGGAAGATCTCGCTGGCGAACTCGTAAGCACCGGCGCGAAGGTGACGCGGACCGCAGAGTCTTCTCTGCACCTGGGCAGCTTCGTACATGGCGCGGCGAAGATCGTCGTGCTCGCGCTTCAAGCTGGCAAGCTGATCTTCGAGTGCACGATGGCGAGCTCGGCCGGCCGTTCGAGTCGTTGCCGCGAAGTCAGTCCTCTTCGGGCTTTGATACCGGCTGGGAATTTGTGCAACGCTCAACAAGTGACCTCCAAATAGCAGGCTTGATCAACTTACAAACTTGTAACCAGTGCCGTGCACCGTGAGAATGAAGCGAGGCTCTTCCGGCTTGGGCTCGATCTTTTGCCGTAGGTGGACGATGTGGGCATCAACCGTGCGCGTGGTGGGAAAACGGTCATAGCCCCAGACCTCCTCAAGCAGGCGGTCTCGGCTCAGGGTTTCCCCTTGGTGGCAAAGGAAGTACTTCAGCAGCTCGAACTCCTTCGACGAGAAATCCAGGGGTTTGCCGTCACGCGCGACTTGGCAGCTGCGCAGATTTACCTCCACATCGCCAAATGAGACGCATTCCTGTTCTTTTGGGAGAGTCCGTGCGCGCCGCAGCACGGCTTTGACGCGGGCAAGCAGCTCGCGAATGGAAAACGGCTTGGTTACGTAGTCGTCGGCGCCCAGTTCGAGTCCGACGACCTTGTCTATTTCCTGTCCTCGCGCCGTCAACATAATGACCGGGATCGAGGGCCGCTTGCTCTTGAGCTGCTTGCAAACGTCCAGACCGCTCATTCGCGGCATCATGACATCGAGAATGACTAAGTCCGGAGCCTCGCTCAGCGCGCGCTCCAAACCGGCGATGCCATCTGGCGCGGTGATCACCTGATAGCCTTCGAACTCGAAGTTGTCCCGCAGACCTGCCACCATGTTGGGTTCATCCTCGACGATCAGGATTCTGGCCATATCAGGTTCTCCCGATTTGTTTTTTCCCACTTGAAGCTTAGCTACGCCATTAATGGATGCCACTGCGACTTCCTCCTGCCAGACTTCATGCCGAAGCTGCTGTGCCGTTGTTCTCCGCCGGATTCACCGGAAGGCTAATTGTGAATTTGCTGCCTGCGCCGGGAGCGCTGTCCACCACGACATCACCACCATGCGCCTTCGCAATATGCTGCACCAGGGAAAGCCCCAGCCCGCTCCCCTTGGTGTTGTGGACCAGCGGATCACCAACGCGATAGAACTTCTCAAAAATCTTGCTCTGTTCGTGAGGCGGTATGCCAATCCCGTGATCAATGACTTCCAGCTTCACCGATCCGTTCTCCCGATACAGGTTCACTCCAATGTACTTGCGGTCTTGCGAGTATTTGAGCGCGTTGTTGACCAGATTGACCAGCGAGCGGGCCATCGCTTCGCGATCCACCCGCAGCGGGGGCACGTCACCGATCTTCTCTTCCAGGGTGAAGCCGTGCTGCTCAATCTGATAACGGTAGGATTCCAGCGTGTTGCACACCAGCTCGCGCATGTCGGTCTCGCGGAAGTCATATTCTTTGCGTCCGGCCTCGATGCGCGAAAAATCAAGGATGTTATTGATCAGCGCGGTCAAACGCTCACTCTCTTTGCGAATGATGCAGTAATACTCGTGGTGTTTCTCCGGGCTGGTCAGTCGGCCTAATTCCAGGGTCTCGGCGTACAACCGAATCAGCGAGAGGGGCGTGCGCAATTCGTGCGAGACATTGGAGACAAAATCCGACTTCAGCCGGGCCAGCGCCATTTCTTTGCTCACGTTGCGATAAGTAAGGTAAATTCCGCCGGCCAAAAGGAACGAGAGTCCGCCCAGCGTCAAAACACTGGTGTGCATGAAATGCTGCGCCATGGCCGCCAGCGTAGTCCCACGCAACTTCATGCCGAGGACCAAGCCTGGGAATACGCTCTCCATGTTGCGCTCCACCTCGGCATTGCCGCCGTCCCACCCTGTGCAGTAGGCAATGGGAGTGGAGTCACTCTTAGAGCGAACCATGATCACCGCATTCTTGTCGGTTTGCTCTTCGGCCACATTGCGGCTCATGACCTGGTCGAGAGTCTGCGGGAAAAATTGATCACGCAGGTAGTCCCCGTCAAAGGTGACGGCGGCGATGGCGGCTTTTCCCGTCTCTTTGTCGGTCCTTAGGAAAATCGCGGTGGACGTATAGACATGCTTATCGCCACGCGGCACCCACCCTCCATCGAAGAAATAAGGAGTTCCCTTCTCATCCATTTTCGCCAGCTTCTTCGAGAAATCGTCATACTCCAGTTTCCACCAACCCTGCATCATCTTGGACAGGTAGTCGGCTTCATCACGAAAACCAGGATCATTGTTTAGCTGGTCAGGCCGCGAACGCATAACGAATCCATGCTCGGGATCGTAGAGCATCAAATGGGCAACATAGGGGTGAGCGCCGAGAATTCTATCCAGGGTCTCATTGCAGGCCTCACCAGGCACTGGAAATTCGTTGCGAACATCGTCCATCAGTTCGTAAGCTTTGTGGTTGATCTGTTTTTCGGAAATGGCCAGAACCTGACTGAAGTCGCGCTGGATGGCCGCTTCAACCGCGCGATCACGCTGGATGGTTTGCAAGTGTCGGGCACTGAGGAGGACCAGGGTAGCAGCAGGCAAGATTACAGCCAATTCCATCGTCAGTATCAACCGGCGGCGTGCGCTTCTGGGTTGTTTCGCTTTCATCTTCATCCCGGACTCCTGATCCGGGCGTTTACTCGTCTTCCTGGATCAGCCCGCAACCAACATAGTTCGCTCCAGACAGAGCAGGTGTCAAACAGCCGTAAAAAGACGTAAAAAGTTGTGAAACTGCTGGCTAGAACGTTGGCGAAGCAGCCATATACGCCGATCGCCGCCATGAGAGGCCCGGCAAACCCAAAGACGGTCAACAGCGGCATATTCAATCGCTGGCGCGCCATATTCGCCGCTTCGATTTCCTCCATAGTGCGATGCGAATATGCGCAACTGGGAGGCCTCCGCTGGTCTCACGCAGGGCGGTAGAGATCGGGGTGATCAACCTGCGAGGATCAACCTGGCTACAGAAGACGCGGGCTTCCGGATGAGGCAAGCTACCGAACACCGACGTGTGCGTCGAAGACGCCCGTTTCCACTCTCCCACGACGCTTGACCTGAACAAACAGCCGATAGTCGCCGGGCTGCGGGAATCCATAGGGAAACGACACTTCGGCGGGGAGCGACTGCTTTAACCCCTCGCTCGGCGAGCTTTGATTCATCGACGCCGGACCCATCGAGGTCATCGACATGCCGGCCATCGAATTCTGCTCTGTGGAATTCTTCGCCGTCGACCTACGATCCGCTGCCGATGCAAAGTCCTTCTGCACAATCATCAGCGACGCCATCGGAACCGATCCCGCAGGGTGGAGGTGAGCGAACACCGACAAGTCCGAGCGCACGAACTCCGCGTGTCCGGCCATGCCCATGTAGGGTTCCAGATCATGCACCGGATGTTGCACGGCATCTTCCACACGGAAGCGCAGCCAGACCACCTGCCCGGCCTTCAGAGCACCCTCCGGTTCCCAGACCATGCGTGAACCATCCGAAAGCTGGGCCACGTTGCTGCTCTGGCTGGAGGACGAAAACGCCGCCGCGCTCACACCCGAGTCGTCACCGGAAAACGGCCCACCCTTTAAGTCCGGCGCCTCGATTTCGCTGACGAGCGTTTCGGGAAATCCGCTGCCGCGCACGATATCGGCAAAGATTTTGTATCTTCCCGCATCGAGGGCTGGCAGTTTCAGCGTAAACGATCCATCGCTCTGCTGCTCGGGATGCAGATGGTAGAAGCGGTCCATCTCCGGGATCCGCAGCAGAAAGGCATGCATCAGGTGGCCGTGATCGGGAATCAGGCCCATCGACCATTGCTCTTTGCGGAGCTTATGCCAGGAATCTTCTTCCATGCGCAGGCTGAGTTGGCCGCTTCCGTCTTTTGCGCGACTGAGCGAGACGCCCAGCGGCGGCGCGCTGTAAATCGTGTTTTGCTTCAGATCGGCAGCCTGCACGTTCCACCACCAGTTGCCCAGCGCAACAATCGCGACCACCGCCACCGCAGAGAGTGCCATCGCGATCCATCCCAGCCGGCGGTTGCGTGCCGAAGGAGTCGCCGACGCCGCCAGTCCTCCTTCGCGCGCGGCTGCGCCTGCTATCGCGACGATGCCGACCGACAGAAACAACATGAGTCCAACGAGCAGGGAGGCTAGGGATTTTTCCATCGGCAGCGTGCGGCGCGCGAACACGGGAACCGGGATTGCCAGCTTTCCGCTACCCTGCGCGCCCGTAACTTCGACGCGCACTTCCCACGAGCCCGACTCCATCATCCAGACTTTGCCGATGAACCATTGCGGATCGCTTACGGATGGTTGCAGTGCGTCGGCTGCAGGTGGCAGGCCCTGATCTTTGCCATTCACATACACGGGCGCGATGCTGATGCTGCTTACCGTGCCTGACGTGACCCGCACCTGCACCTGCGCGATGCCTGGAACCATGGGTGGAGGATTGACCGTGACCAATAGATGGTAAGGTCCGGCAGCACCTTCGAAATAAACGTCGGGGCTACCGACGTGGGCTAGGGCGAAATTGCTCAGCAGCAACAGCAGAATGGCTAGTCGAAAAGCTCGCATAGAAAAACCTCATGATGGACTTGGCTCAGCATGGCGCCGCCGTCCGGGCGGAGCTACGACGCCGATGGTTAGCGGCGAATCCTCTGCATCCAGTCTCCCCACAGCATGCCGATGCGCGTGGAAAGAACCGTCGCTGCCAGCGCGATGAGCATGCCCACCCAAAATTCAACGCCTGACTGCTCGAACGCGCGAAACATCCACGCCAGGTGATATTGCGAAGGCGGCGTGTCGTAACTGAATTCGTTCATGGCGAAAACCCAGTTGCGTGCGTAAGGAGAGATCAGGAAGTAAGCGCAAGGCCAAATCGTGGCCAGACTCGCAGCCATGAATGCCCCGCTGCCGACCAGCGCCTTCCAGGTGTCGCCGTGGCCGGCAAATCGATGGAAAACGAAATCCAGCGCCATCGCACCGGGAAGCACGAGTACCGGAAAGCCTAGCGGGACCATATGCGTAATCGGCGTGAAGACCGGGCCCAGCTTGGCCTGCGCAGGGAATAGCGGGAAGATCCAATTTCCCGCGAGCCACAAGGCTGTGTAGGTCGCAGCCACTGTAGTAGCGGCCCAGCGGCGCCCCGAAGCCCGGCCGATGCCAACCAGCACAACCGGAGCAATCATGCCCAGGACGCGGTAGTAGATCGCGCTGTGCATTAAGGTTTGATCGCTGATGTACTCCAGGCCAAGCATGAACAGCAGGCATAGCAACAGCGAACCGTTATAGAGAAGCAGGCGGTCAAGTTTGCGGCGATTCTCTTCCGGTGCCTGGTTCAGCTGACCGGAAGTCAGGATCAGGCCACCGAGCCCCATCACAAAAATTCCGATGATGAGCACGACGTGGGGCGGGCTGAGAATGACGACATCGAGTCCGAACGAGTTGTGCCACCAGTTATCGAAAGGCGCTGAGGTGAGCATGCAGAAGCCGCCCCAGGCAGCGATAAATGCGCCGAGCGGCCCGCGGAATCCCCAAATCTTTACTGCGTGGTCTCGGGCGGTACGATCGCGTGAGAATGTGGTATGCAGAATCAAGTAGGCACAGCAGAGCCCGGTCAGCACCGCGCCGAATTGAATGGCAAGATGCGCCGGCGTCCAGAAGGTGTCGCGGCCAATGCCGATGTGCCAGGAGATATCCCAGTAAAGGCCGACGGTGGTCGAGGTTACGGCCAGCGCCGATGACCAGACATACCACGGCACCGCGCTTGCCTGGACGGAAGATAATTCTGCAACTGCCGCAGATGAAGGGAACGCGATCCTTGCGCTTTCTGCCATGAAGACCTCCTCAAACCCGATCTTGGAACTGGATATCGCGCTCTGACTGGCGAGATGCCAGTAAGAGCGCGGCTGCGGAAGCGGAAAAAACCGAGTAATCCAGCGGAGACTTAATGCCGAACGAGATTGCCATCGCTGAAGCGAAAAGAAGAAGCAAAGTGGTTGCGCCGAAGGCGACCCAGCGCGGCCAGATTCCGATAACCAGCGCGATTCCCAGTGTCAGTTCGGCGGCCGTAGCCGCCCACGCCAGAAATGGGATCATGAAGGCCGGCATGAAGGAATTCACCTGCCCCGTGTATTCCGTGAATTTGGCAAAATTCCCCCAACCGCCATATTTTCCCCAGAGGCCGAAGCGGTCGGCGACGGCCGACAGGAAAGCGGCGCCCAGCGCAATCCGAGCATAAAGAGTCGCCCCGCGCACCAGAGTTACAGAGCACGCGCCTTTTCGGACCGAATCAGAGATGACACTTGCGTCTTTCGAGGGTGCATTATTCATGATTACTTTCCTCCCGAGCCCGTGTTTTCAGGCGGCGCAACGCTAAGCTCCGTATCGTGGTCGCAGACAAAATACGCCAGGAACTTGACCGGTCTCTTCGTGCTCGCGTTGGCCGAGACCTGGTGAACGCCGTTGGGAGCTTCGTAGAAGGTCTGCCCCCCTTTATAGATCGCTTCTGGCTCGCCTTTAACCTGGGTCCGAAGCGCTCCCGCCAAGACGTATCCGATGACCGGGCAAGGATGACTGTGGGGGGGAGAAGACGCGCCGGGGCCGTAGGTAACCTCAACGATCGTGACCTTAACGTGATCGCCATCCAGGTGCGGCAAGGCGTGCGCAAAGGCGATGCGGTTTTTCTCCGCACTCTGGCTCTGCGGTGGATCGCCGGCGGCTTGCGCAAGCGCTGTTTGGCCTAACATCGAGGCGGCGCACAACAGTGCGAAGGCAAGGCGAGTGCAGCCTCTCGGATGTGGAAGGGTCATAAGAAACTCCTTTACGTCAGCATAGGCTGGGCATCGCTGACCTGCGACCTGTGCCGGCGGAACGGCTCCCATTGCCAGTAAGTCAGAGATCGCCACAGCCACTCCAGCGGACCAAACATAAAATGCTTCAGCCAGATCGGCGAGAGAACCAGTTGCACCGCCCATATCGCGACCACGATCGAGAACTGCCCGATGCGTTCGACTTGGGAGAACAAGCCGAAACCGTGCCCGTAAAAAATCGTGGTGCACAGCAGCGTGTGCATGATGTAGTTCGTGAAGGCCATGCGACCCACGGCCGCCAGCGGGCGCGTAATGGCCAATAACGGAGCCGCACGGGAGGCGAGCATCATGACGCCCACCCATCCCAGACTGACTAGCATGCTCGCCCAATAGTTGAATTGTGCGCCATAGAAGAACGAATAGCGGAAATCCCAACCGTTCGCGAAATCACGGTGCGTGCCATAGAGTGTGACGGGGATGCCAACGCACGCGGCTACGGCAATCATCGCCCAATACTGGGCTGCCGGGCGCCTCGCACTGAAAAATTGCAGCTTGAACAGGGCCATGCCCACGAGCATCAGTCCCGTGACCCGCCAAAACGTGAAGCCCACAAAAAACGTGATCTCCATCTGCACCGAATCGGGTATGCGAAACTTCATCTGATCCCGCCATGTCCCCCGGTAAGCCTTGATTTCGCTCGCGACTTCGGCGGGCGTGGGCTTCCATAAATCTTCGGTGGCGATTTGCACTTGCTGCGCAGTCCAATGCTGCGACCGGGCACCGTAGGCGGTCAAAACGGCGGGAGCAACGGAAATCGTGATTAGACCGACCACAAGAAGGGTGCGGGGCCGCAGTTTGCGGAAGAGATAGACGATCAGTCCGCACAATCCATAGGTGACCAGGATGTCTCCGCTCCACAGCAGATACGCATGTGCCAGGCCGAAGGCGATCAGCCATCCCATGCGCCGGTAATGCAGACCGGCTGAGGACTTGCCGACGGCCTCAATCCGGCTGGTTATCAGAAGGATGCCGACGCCGAACAGCATCGAGAAGATCGTCATGAACTTCTGATCCGCAAAAACGTGACACAGCAGCCACACCCAGTAGTTCGCGCCGGTCATATTTCCATACGCGGTGGGATTCGAATAAGCAGCGCTGATCATCGAGAAATACTGTATGTTCATCGGCAGAATGCCGAGCAGCGCGAAGCCGCGCAGCACGTCGATGCTGACGATGCGTTCCTTCTCGCCGACGGGCTGCGCAGCTGCGGCGATCCGCGGCTGGTAGGCTTGCTCGCGCGATGGTTCTGTCAGAACAGGTGCTCTGGCCATGACTTCACTCCTTGCTTTCGTTCTGGGCCTTCGGGCCGTCCGCTGCGGTGCCCGGAGAATGGATCTGCTGAAAGACGTCGGTGCCCTTCATGTCGCTGGCGATCTTGTCGTCGCTCGTGCCGTGCCGCAGCGGTTGTGATTTTGGCATGAACGAACAATCGCCGGAGTTCCATCCACGTCTTCCCATTTCAAAGGCTCGAACCGTGATTGGAGAATGATACCGGCGAAGAGAAGCGCGTCTTTCGGGCGGACGTTGGGATTCTTCTGTGCTTTGCGTTCGTCGGCCTTCAGCTTGCGCTCGATCTCTTTTTCCTGATGTTCAAGATTCTGCTGCGAAAGCGGCTTGCCATCGTGGCTGATGTGCAGCGTGAACACTTCGTGAGGGGTTGGCGTGATGTAGTAGCTATCAGTGTGCTGGCTGCGAACCGTGCCGGCTTTGTCGAGGGTGTAGAGCGTGGTCTTGTCAGTGAGGGTGTATTGCGTGAGCAGCGCCTCGACATCTTTCTGGTGGCTGGCCACGCGCGACATCAGGGTGTCGGTATCTGGGAACGATGGCTGGGCGGGCCAGTCTTGTGCCAGCACCGGGGTGTTGAAGATAGCTATGGCCGCGACGATGCAAGAGAGAACGTTCCTCGAACCTTTGACTGGAAAGCGCTTGAGCGCATCAGGCAGCGGATCGAATATGTTTCTCGGCTTCATATTCAACTGGCTCCTTGATAGAAATCACGACTTCTCAGAAAGCAAGCTAACCCGGATCGGGCAAGGGCGGTTGGCCTATTCTGCTGGACGAGCAAACTATGCGACGAACCGCAGGTTTGGAGCGGCAAACCGCGGCTGCGAGCGGGCAAAGCTGCGCTAGAATGTGCTATGGCTGACGATTCATTGCGCTTCCCTTCCTTCTGGCGGCTGCAGATCATCGGAGGGATTTGCCTTTATGTCGTGGTGCTGGTGGCCTGCATTCCTGAACTTTTTCGCAAGCCTGGAATGTTCCGCGAAAACTCCATCTGCGTGGTTTTCATGTTTCTTGGAAGTTTTGTGCTGCACCCGATCTGCCGGTCGCTGCTGCGGCGCTCGCCTTCCTGGCTCTCGTTCGGGCTCATCATGTCGGTCTGGTCCGCGATTCTGGGCATCGTGACCGCGGTCGCCGCTACGCTCGTGGTGTTGCGTTTTCGCGCCTTTGACTGGGGGGACCTAGCCTCGAACTCGGTGCAGTTCAGCGTGGTTCTTTTCTTGTGGTGCACTCTGTATCTCAGCATCAAGCAGTGGCAGAGCTCGGCGCTCGAACGAGATCGGCTGCTGCGGGCCGAATCCGAGGCACGCGAGGCGCGGCTCAGCGCCCTGCGTTATCAGCTGAATCCTCACTTTCTTTTCAATTCGCTGAATGCTGCCTCCACCTTGATGTTGGAGGGGGATGCTCCGGCGGCAACCCGCATGCTGGCGCAGATCGGTGACCTGCTGCGGACCACCCTCGATCACGACGCCCTGCCGGAAACTCCGCTGGCGCAAGAGTTGGCATTCGTCGATCAGTATCTTGCGATCGAGCAAACGCGGCTAGGCGGCAGACTGCGCGTAGAGCGAGCGATTGCCGACGACACCCTCGACGCCGTCGTGCCCGGAATGTTGCTGCAACCGCTTGTCGAGAATGCCGTACGCCATGGAGTCGCGCCGATCGTCGAAGGTGGAACGATTTGGATCGAGAGCCGGCTGAATAGCGGTCGCCTGCAGATCGGCATCCGCAACTCGGGATCGCAGCGCGGAGATCAGTCTGCCCGGTCCAACGGATCGAATGGCAGTGCCAAGGGCAGGTCTGCGAAGGGCATTGGCCTTGCGAATACGGAAGAGCGGCTGAAAACGCTGTACGGGGACGATCACCTGTTCACGCTACGCTGGCCGGAAGTGGGTGGCTGCGAGGCGACCATCGAAGTGCCCTTGCGCCGAGCCGCTCAAGCGCAAGAGGTGGCCGCGTGCGTGCGTTGATCGTCGATGACGAACCGCTCGCCCGGCGTGGGGTTGTTCTCCGGCTGAAAAAATTTCGCGATGTTGAAGTCGTCGGCGAGTGCGGCGACGGAGCGTCGGCAGTCGAAAAAATTCTGGAGCTCACGCCCGACGTCGTCTTCCTCGACGTGCAGATGCCGGGCATGGATGGCTTTGAAGTTCTGCGCGCCCTGCCCAAAGACAGCATGCCGGCGGTCATCTTTCTGACCGCGTACGAGCAGCACGCCTTGCGCGCGTTCGAGGTGCACGCGCTCGATTATCTGTTGAAACCGGTCAACGATGAGCGCTTCAGCGATGCCGTAGGCCGGGCCCGGCAGGCGGGGGATGCCGACTCGCGGACACGCATGGCCGAACGAATTCGTTCCATGCTCGACCGCAAGCCGGCGAAATATGTCGCGCATTTCTCGGTGCGTGTGGGCTCGCGCATTCAACTGGTGCGAACCGACGACATCGAATGGATTGCCGCGGCTGGCGATTATGCTGAGCTTCACAGCGCCGGGGGCTGCCATCTGCTGCGCGAGACCATGAATTCCTTGGAAGAGAAACTTGATCCCACCGAATTTCTGCGCATCCATCGCTCGCGAATCGTGCGCGCCCGCTGCATCCGCGAACTTCGATCCATCGACAACCGCGAATATCTGGTCAAGCTCAAGGATGGCTCGGAACACCGATCCGGGCGTAGTTTCGCCGACCGGCTCGACAGTTGGCTATCTTCCAAAAACTCCTAGAGTGCGCTCCCCCGGTGGCTCGCTCACCTGTGAAGAAGTGCGCCAACAAAAATCGGTTGCGAGTAGAGATTGATCATCGGCGCCTGAAATGTCGGCATCGTTCTCTGCGTGGAAGAGCCGATCGAGGCCGGATTCTCAAGGCTTGCCTTCCATAGAGTGCGAGGTTGAAAGTGCAAACGATCACTCCCGCCACTGTCAAGGTGGTTGCAGAGATGTCCGGATAGACCAGCTTGTCGAGATAGTGGAGGAGGAAACCTGCCTGGTACGGCTCGACGCCCGCTTTTTGTTCCCACCAGTTCTCCAGAAGAGTCAAGGGACAGGGCCAGGGCAGCAACTGGATGACAATTCCCCAGATCAGAGAAACGATATGCAACCAGCGAAGAATCGGACGCGATCGCGTGAGCAGAGCCCCGAAGACCACCCACACGATAAACAGCGCGTGCAGGAAGAGCACGGCACTAGCAAGAGCTGAATAGACGTTCGGGGCCACATGCATTAACTGAATTTACGGCAACCGCACTGAAACAACGCTCTGCGGCACGAATTAAATTCCTTCCCAGGCTCGCAATGGTACTGTTTCCGGAAGTTCGTGCGAAAAATCATTCATTGCGACAGGGATGCGTTCTATGCTTCGGTCGAGCAGTGCGATGTAATCGTCGCCTGGAACGGCAATCGCTCCGTTGTCTGCGCTGCCTCGTATGAAGCAAGGACTTTTGGTGTGCGGTCAGCCAGGCCAGCGAAGCGGGCAACGGAGAATCGGAATTGAGGAACGCTGCAGCCTGGCGCGCGAAAGACTCGTGAAATTGAAAAAGTGACCCGAGCCCGAATCAGGATTAAGTCAGAAGAACCGCGTTGGGCTAGTCTTTGCATCGGCGAGTCTTCGCATCGGCTAGGGAAGGAGCGAAACGTATCCGGCATGAAACGGCCAGCGATGAGGCGGGGGATCCGCAAGGCCGACGGTGAACACCCGGTTGCCGTGGCCCCTATGGTCGATCAGTGTTGTTTTACCGACGTGAAGTCCGCATTTCGATACATATCCGTTTCGATCGTCTTGTTCTGATAAGTAAAGGTGAATCTCAAGACAGCTTTGGGACTGCATGTCTTCCATATCTGAATCCGCTGCGGTTGGACGGCGTGTCCAAGGCTCAGACGAGGACCGATTCATAAGCCAGCCGTTGCGAGCAACCAGAGCAGAAAGAATTAGCACAACACCGCCCCCCGCCATTTAGAATCGTGGACCTGCGCATCCGGCGCCCAAGCGTCAAACTCAGCGCAAGATACTGGATCCGTTTGGACCGACACTTGCAATGCCAGTAAAGCATCGAGGAATTCTATGATCACACTACAGGAAGCACGCAAGGTTATCGGGGCCGCCGAGAAGAAAGCGATTGAAATCGGCCAGCCAATGAACATCGCGGTTGTCGATGAAGGCGGCAATCTGATTTCCCATGTCCGCATGGATGGGGCCTGGATCGGCAGCATCGACATAGCCATCAACAAGGCATTTACCTCCCGCGCCTTCGACATCTCAACCAAGGACCTGGCGCAACACTCGCAATCGGGAGGCCAATTCTTCGGAATTCACGTTTCCAATCACGGCCGCGTCATGGTCTTCGCTGGCGGCATCCCGCTGAAACGAAATGAAAAGATTGTCGGCGCGGTGGGAGTCAGCGGCGGCTCCGGCGAGCAGGATCACATGGTGGCAGAGGCCGGCGCGATGGCCTTCTAATTAATTTCGCTTGGAGTGAACATTTACGGCAAACAATCGCGGAGTTGTATACGCAGGACCGGGAAGAGTGGAAGTCGGTAGTGGCTCAGTTTCGTAGCTAATCAGGTAACAGGGCCACGTCGACTCTCCTTTCCAGTTGAAGCAGCTGCTATGCATTCTGAGCCACTACCTGCCCGGAAAGGGTTTTCACCTGCTGAACCAAGCAGGAAGAACAGGCTGGAGAATGAGGTACTGGGTTCGGGGTTCACATCGCGCACCATCTTACCGACGAAGCCCTCTCAGAAGGGCTCAACCCGTCGTCAGTAAACCGAACGCTTGCCTCCTACTGCGGATCTCCGTGTTCGGCCACTGCTTTTAGATTGGCAAGACCGGCTTCGAAGTGCTTCCCCATGGTGCGGTCCATGTTCACAAAAACGCCCATGATCCGCATGACAAAAAGGTTCGGGCCCTGCATAGTCCAAGTGACTTTGGTCGAAGTTCCGGAGCCCTCCAGAACGAAATCATTGATGTTACGGGCGACAAACGGCTTCACCCAATCCACCTGAATGGAAATCCTCTTTGACGGCAGCGACTCTGTTATCAACATGCGTCCTTGGCCCGAGCTGCCAGAACCAGTCCATTCTGAAATGGCACCCTTCCCGTTTGCAGGCCCGCTGAAGGTTCTCTTCATACTTGGATCTTCTCGGTCCTGGGGCGCCCATCGCCGCCAAGCGCCAAGATTGTCGATGAGAGTAAAGACCTTTTCGGGGGGAGCGTCAATACTTACAGATCGCTGGATGCGGAGAATTTTCGGCTTGGTAGCAGCGAGAACGAGGATCGTCGAAAGCAAAACAGCGAAACCGATCATGAGTTTCACGATCATGACTCTCTCCTTGGTACCGCCTTCTAACCTCTCTTCAGCCTTTGCGTCGGAGGTTGAACAGCGCGCGGGGGGTCATCGGCCGAAGCGCGGCCGGCCCAAATCCATGCGTATCGGCTTAGCAGGGATCCGAGCAAAAAGCAAACGGCGGCAGCATAGCAGCATAGCGACCTGTATGAGTATGAGTAGCGCCCCAAAACACCCGCACCAACAGCGCTGCAGGCCCCTCCAGAAGTCCTGCCATGCGAAGCGCCTTTCCTGGCAGAACCGGCTTCGGCGCGCAAGCCCCGAGAGTTTCGTCGTTCGGGAGAAATCGGACGGCGCTATTAATAACGATTCTGGGCGGGCGCGGAGCGGAGGACGAACGGAACGCCACGGGGAGCATTTTGGGTTACGGTGGTTTGCAGGTCGAGGGCTTCGAGTGGTACATGACTGCGTGTGCTGTCGGGGCTGATGTATTCGAGATAGCCGTCGGCGACCCAGTAGTCGATTACGGCGCGGCTGGTGCCATTGTTCAGCACCAGCAAGAACAGTCCCTTGCCCAGGACCCGGTCTTCGGTCGCCGCGCCGATCGTGGCTCCGGGGCGCACCGAATTCCCTTCTGCTGTGTCGTCATCCGATGGATTGGCAGTGGGCGGGATCGCGGACATTTCCGACTGCAGGAGCTCCTGGGAATTGAGTTCGTCGCCCACGTCAAGCGAGTCTCCGCCAAAGCCGAAATAAAAAGGATCAAAGTAACGCGAGCAGGAAAGAAGCGGCAGGAATGGTTCGAAGAAGCAGACCTGGCTCACGCCGTTGACGAAGCATCCAGAGGAAGAAAGCCGCGGAAAGTGGTGGAAGAAGAAACCGCGATGAGGGCGCACACGAGACGAAACCAAAGAAACTTTGCCGTCGGGGCGGAGGGGGAAAAGCGGCGGAGACCAGAGAAGCGTTGGCGGAATCCGTGAAATAGATAGTTTGCGAGCTGGCGTGGGGTTCCACAGGTGTGACGGCGCATGGGGCGAAGGATCCGGACTAGAGGATGCTCCGAATCCTGCATGTCGGGAAGATTTTTTTCCGGACCGGGAGTGCAGCCAGCCGAAGTGACCACCCGCGTGGCTCCCGCCGGAGTGCCCGCCGGAAGAGTGCCCGCCGCCAAAGTGACCGCCTCCGGAGTGGCCGCCTCCGCCTCCGTGCTGTGCCTCTGCAAAGGCAAGGAGACAGATTACGGACAGCAGGATCGGAAGGATGCGAGACGACCTCATAAGGAAGGCAGTTCGAGTGGCCATTAGCCTTCCACCTCAGGCTGTATAGTCCCAGTTTACTCCTGTACGGGTGGTCGACAGTGTGTGACTTTCAGATCTAAGATGTCCGCTTTTTGCTTGAGGACATTCGACCCCTGGCATGATTCGCGTGCGATTGAGCCGCTATGGGTCGTGGGTCTTGGATTATTCGGCACACCGACGCTGCGATCCTTCGGCCGCCTCCGCGACAGCGTTCAAGCCAACTCGGATGGCATCTGGTATCTGCCGCGGAAAGGCGAGCCCATTTTCATCGCCTGGAGCAACGTGGCGAGCGTGAAGGCCAACGATACTCGACAACGGCTGGTGTTATGCAACGCAACGAGCGGTAGAATCGACAGCGGGACTATCAGCTTGCGGATTTCGACGGCTCCGCGAACTTGTCCTGAGTCATACTGCCCCGCCAACGCACGCGCATCCCGGCGCCGCGAATGTTTTCCACCTTCGAGGGAATCGCTTTCGAGTCCCGCTTCCTAACCGTGGTTTTCATTTCCCGTTCGCGGAAACATCCAAAGGTTCATTGTCCGAATGACACGTTGCGCAGCGCTCTGCGCGCCCTACTATCGAGTTGCAACTCTTACTTAAATCTTTACGAAGAAACGGATGAAGCGCTTCCCCCTCGCTTTTCTGGTTGTGGATCGTTTCTGTATTCCCCCCATGTGTAGATTGAGTCGTGTTCTGTTAGTCTCTGTTCCTCTTCTGTTCGTCTTCCTCGTCGCGCCGTCGGCCTTTGCACAATCGTGGATCAGCGCCGTCACTGCGACCACGACAACAACTACCGCTACCATCACCTGGACAACCGCCGTGCCTGCGAATTCGCAGATCACGTACGGTGCGACGACCAGCTACGGCAGCAGCAATGCCCTGAGCTCGGCCCTGGTGACAACGCACTCCGCTAGCCTGACGTCGCTGACCGCCGGGACCACCTACCACTATCGCGTGCTGTCGGCTGACTCCACTGGCGCGATGGTCACGGGCCTGGACAACGTCTTTACCATTCCGGCCGCGGCCATCAGTGTCTCGGTCTCGCCCACCACGGCGACAGTGGCCTCGGGGGGAACTGCGCAGTTCTCGGCTCAAGTCACAAACACCAGCAACACGGCGGTCACCTGGTCGGCCACCTCCGGCACCGTGAGCACCACCGGACTGTTTACGGCTCCCACCGTGACCGCGATCACAACCGTGACCGTAAAGGCTACCAGCGTCGCCGACAACACGAAATCCGCCAGCGCCACTGTGACCGTAAATGTGGCGGCGGCCGGCATTCTGACGCTGAATCCTGTGAGCATCAACTTCGGCAGCGTCACGGTCGGAGTGACGAGCCCTATCCTGCTCACCACATTTACTAACACGGGGAATGCTCCGTTGACGATTACCAGCGACCCAATGTCAGCCGGTGACTTCAGTTGGGGCGGGACGGGCACCTGCAACTTGAATACGCTGGCTCCGGGATCAAGTTGTACGATGAGCGCAAAGTTCACACCAACGGCGACCGGGACACGGACTGGGACCATCACGATCGGCTCGACGGCTTCGGATTCGACCGTAACGCTTCCACTCTCGGGGATTGGAACGACTGCGACCGTTGGCACGCTGGCCGTCAGCCCAGCCGCGCTCGGTAGCGTGGTCGTGGGCACGAGCGGAAACGCATCCGGGACTCTCACCGCAGGCGGATCGAGTGTTACCGTCAGCGCGGTCAGCAGCAACAACTCCGCATTCACTGTCGCAGGACTGTCGCTGCCGGTTACGATTCCAGCAGGAAACAGCGCCGCGTTTACGGTGACGTTCAGCCCTCAGACCACCGGCGCCGTGACGGCCGCGCTTACCTTCACGAGCAATGCCCAGTCCTCGACAACGGTCGAAACCCTCACTGGAACCGGTACGGCGGCGCCCGTACACTCGGTCAACCTGTCGTGGAGTACAAGCACGTCCTCGAATGTCACTGGTTATAACATCTATCGCGCGCCGTATGCGGGTGCGTGCGGATCCCTCTCCAAGATCAACTCATTGCCGAACACAGGCACCCTGTACACGGATTCCGCCGTAGTCGACGGCGCGACCTACTGCTATGCCACAACCGCAGTCAATACCAGCAACGAAGAGAGCGGGCGTTCCAACGTAGTCTCCAACGTGCAGGTGCCTGCTCCGTAGTTGTCCGAGCGCGGAGGGACTCAACGAGCGAGCACGACGAAAAGATTTTGATTCGCGTCGCTCCTGCGGGCGGAGAACTCCGGCGGAGGATATGCGCACAGCGCAATCTTCGTGACTCCGTCGACAATCTCTTGCCATACGACATCACGATTCAATGAAAGCTGGGACGCTGCTCACAAAGATGACGGTTTCTCTTACACCCTGATTCACTTCAGTCACGACGACCCGGTAAACCAGCAAGTCGAGAAACTCAGCGGTTGGGTGGGGGGTCACCTGGCGCGGTGAATCGTATTTCTACTTCTTTGAGGGAGGCCGGGGTTGGTACACGCAGGTCCGCCCTACTGGCGGGGCACGGCCAATTATGCCGACCGGCTCCGGCTATTACTTCCCAAAGCTTACTTCCACTTTCCTCATCTGCTGGAGCGGCTGGAGCGGCACCGGCACCGGTGGAGGAGTTCACCATCGCTGCCGACGAACAAAGTCACACCGGCACATGGAAACGGCGTGGACGCGCTCCACAGGTCGGAAGATGTAGCAGGCAACATCGGGGCAGAAAGAGTAGCCAAACTGCAAACCCGGAGCAATTACTGTGAAGACCGTACCGCCCTCTGCAGATGCTGAGCTCGCAACGCCTTCAGGATGAGCGACATCCGCTGGCTCCTTCTCCTTATCGAAACGCTGCCCCGGTCTGTCGCTTTCCTCCTGCCTCGGCGCTTTTTTGTCGTCGCTGTACCTGGTTACCATCGTTCACAAACCACGTTCACAAACCCTTTACCGGCGGGAACTTCGCGCGCCCGCGCGGAGTCTATGCTTGTAAGACTGAGATTGAGCGCACGAAAGGCTCAGGGATCGGCTGGCCGACAATTTTTCGGTTCAGGATGGGGTGGATAATCCTATAATCAGGGGACGCCGTCACATGGCGGGAGCGACCACCTTGGGAGAATTGGCAAGCGCGATTGGAGCGCGGGCGGAAGAAGCCGCGATCGTGGCGGATCTGAAAGCCGGCTCGGAAACAGCCTACGCCTGGCTGATCGGTGAATTTCAGCGTCCAGTTTACGGGCTGGTTTATCGCATGATGAGCGATCCCGCCGACGCCGCCGATACCACGCAGGATGTTTTTCTGAAAGTGTTCCGTGGCATGAAGCATTTTCACGGCGAATCCAGCCTGAAGACCTGGATTTATCGCATTGCACTGCATGAGGCGGCGAATCGAAAGCGCTGGTGGTTTCGCCACAAGGTGCATGAGACGTCGATTGAGCCGGCGGAATCCGAAGGAAACCGAAACGGCGATGAAGCCATGCAGAGCGCTCTCACCGACCGTCACGAGTCGCCTTTCGACAATGTCGCGCAGAACGAATTGCGCCAGCGGGTGGACGCGGAACTCCGCCGGGTAGACGAGCCGTACCGCACGACGCTAATTCTGCGCGATCTGGAAGAAATGTCCTATGAAGAGATTGCGGAAATTTTGCAGATCTCGTTAGGAACCGTGAAGTCGAGATTAACACGCGGCCGTCAAGCCTTGAAAAAACGCTTGGCGCCTTACGTACGCGAGGTGGGTGGAGAATTGGGGCTTACTCTTCCTGAAGGAGAAGACAATAAGACCCCAAGCGTGCGGCGTCAGGTTGCTGGAGGGGGCAGAAGGGTCGAGGTGATGCCATGACTTACATGGCTTCAAAGCCGAGGGCGAACTGCAACATTACACAGGGACTGCTGTCACCTTATCTGGATGGCGTAGTCACCGGCGCTCAGATGCAAGCGGTGCGCCAGCATCTCGATGCTTGCCCTGCGTGCGCGCGCGAGTACCTGTTGTTGCGCAAGACCCAGCAATTGCTGACGAGCGCCAGCCGTCCCGTGCCGCCGGCCGACCTTGGGCTCAAACTTCGCCTGGCGATTTCGCGCGAAGCCGCGCAGACTCGTCGTCCGCGCTATGAAGGGTTGCGCCTGCGTCTGGAAAACACTCTCAACGCTTTCATGGTGCCCGCAACTGCCGGACTGGCCTGCGCGATACTTATTTTCGGCTTGGTCGCCACCATTCTCGCCATTCCCGGACAGCTACAAGCTAACAATCAGGATGTGCCTTTGGTACTAAACACGGGACCGGAATTGCAGCAAAGCGCGTTCGGTACGATGAGTTCGATTAACGCGGAGTCTCTGGTGATCGAAGCTTACGTCGATTCCCATGGCCGGGTCGAGGATTACAAAATCCTCTCCGATCCCGGAGCCTCTCAAGAGCTTCTTCCGCAAGTGAAGCGGATGCTTATCTTCACCACTTTCCGGCCCGCGATGTCGATGGGGCACCCGATTTCTTCACGTGCCGTGCTCTCGTTTTCGAGAATCAGCGTGCGCGGGTAGCGGTTTTAGATACGTCTGAAATAAACCTTTTACCCCCCCTCGTGGGGTCGGAAATTCCTGCCCTTCATCGGGTTACTGCTGTATAGCCTTTAAAAGGCGCGTGCGGTACTTTTCCATTAGCGGTACCTTTACATCGGTCGCATGACTAACGGCGGTCCGCCCCCTCCGTTAAAGCCCCACTTCGAGGAAGGAGTGCCGTGGTCCGAATTTTCTTAGTCGATGATAACGCCATGATCCGCTCCCAGCTCCGAAGCGTGCTCGAAAAGCAGGACGACTGGGTAGTCGTCGGTGAAGCCGCAGACGGTCGCCGCGCTCTGGAGCAGTGGGCGGAACACGCCCCGAATCTTACGGTAATGGATTTCGTAATGCCCGAAATGGATGGTCTCGAAGCCGGGCGCCAACTCTCGCAACAGCATCCCCACGCCCCAGTCCTCATGGTTACGATTGACCCCTCGCGGCAGCTCGAGCAGGAGGCTAAGCAGGCGGGAATCAAAGGACTGTGCAAGAAGTCGGACCTTCGCTCCCTCTTCGCAGCGATAGAAGCACTGCTCAAAGGGCAGACTTATTTTCACCTGATGCAAGCAGCGTTCTAAGCTCTTGTTTCAGGTGCACGCTTTTCAAGCGGCAGAACTGCCCTGACCAAAGTTCCGCTTTCATCCGAGTGAATTTCAAGAGTGCCTCCGAGCTGTCTGAGTCGCTCTCGCATTCCACCGAAGCCCATGCCGATTCGGCCCACCTTAGACAGCATTTGTAACTGATGTAGCGGGATCCCCTTCCCGCGATCCTGCACCTCGAGAGTCAGCTTGTTTTTGTACGGCTGGATTCGTATGGTGGCCGTGGCACTTCCGGAATGACGATGGATGTTGGTCAGGCATTCCTGAACCACGCGAAACATGGCGATCTCGGTATCATTTGGCAGTCGCCCCAGTTCCGGCGCGATTTCGAGATCCACATCGATCCGGCTGCGCTTTGCAAACCCCTCTGTATACCAGCGCACCGCAGACGCCAGTCCCGCCTCATCCAGCAGCGGCGGATGCAGCAAGTGCGAAATGGTGCGAATCTCTCGGCTGACCTCGTCCACTAACCCGGCATTTTCCGCTACGCACTTTGCCGCTGCCGGACTCAAGCTGCCGGCTTCGGCCGCTATTACCGCAATGTTCATTCCGATCGCCGCCATGAGTTGTCCTACACTGTCATGCAGCTCCCGTGCCAGCCGTCTTTGTTCGTCGTCGCGCATGCGCAGCAGCCGCGCCGACAAGTCGCGCAAACTGTCGGTGGCTACGTGCAATTCCTCAGTTCGCTCCAAAACCCGCTTCTCCAGATCGTCACGCGCCTCGCTTAACGACTCCAGCAATTGTCGTTGCTCATCGATGTTCGTCGCGGTACCGTACCATCGAGTCACAGCGCCTTGCTCGTCATGCATCGGCCTTACGCGCGTCAGAAACCACCGGTACACCCCATCCCCTCCCCGCAGGGGAAACTCCATTTCAAATGTAACCCCAGCCCGGATGGACGACTTCCAGCGGTCTAAAATGGACGGGAGTAGTTTTGCATCATGCACCGCTCGCCCGCCCGATCCTTCCATTTGTTCCGGAGTCGTTCCCGTGTACTCATACCACCTCTCGTTGCGCCAAAAAACCCGGCCTCCACTGTTCGCCATCCAGCATAGTTCCGGCAGCGAATTCGCAAACGCCTGAAATTGTTCTTCGCTGCGCCGCAACGCTCCTTCCGCCTTTTTGAGGCTTTCGATATCCTGGCTCACCCCGACAAGTCCAAGGCAAGCGCCATCTTCGTCCTTCACCAAAGAGAGAGTTACGAACGCGCTCCTATAACTTCCGTCCTTGCAGCGCACCTCAAATTCTCCCGCCCAACTATTCCCTGCCAGCACTGATGTCATATACTTCGTGGCTTCCTCTTCAGTTTCTGAGCTGACAGTAATTTCCATGATGCTGCGACCCAGTACTTCTTCTGACGACCATCCGTACAACTCTTCCGCAAACGGATTCCAATAGGTCACAAGCCCGGACAAGTCGGTTGCGATGATAGCGGCTTTGATGGCGTTAAGAAATAAACCTGGGAGGCGCTCGTGCTCACCGCTGAGACGGCGGTCCGGCAATCTTATCTCTTGGGATCGGCTGGATCTCTGGGATCGGCTGGACATCGGTTTGACCACGGCCCGCGTTGGGACAGGCCTTCACTTAGAACAACTATTGCACATCCGAGATTCATTCACCAATCCCGAGAGTTGCTCAGATCGGGACGGCTGCCGAAGTATCCTGAGGGACGGTTGTTTTTCTTGCACGCTTTTTGGGTCAGAAATAGCTGAGCCAGGCGGCTCTACTGCGCTGCTTCAAGCCTCGAAACCAGCGGCACAATGGATATAGCGTGAGCACCACAAGAGCCCAGACCATGTAGACGATCGGCAAGGGGTATCCCCAGCCGGGCGGCGGAGTGATGGGAAACTGACCGAGGCTTGGCGATTCGAACATCCAGTGCGTGTGTCCATAGCGCGCGTAGCACACGGCGATGGCGAGGAGATGAATCAGGGGTATGTGTAACAGGTAATAAAACATCGGCACCTGGCCGATGGTGAGAGCGGGCCGAAGCCACCGTGGCGTACTGCCGTCGACGGCCCACAAAAAAAGCATCGCCGGTCCTAGAGTCATTAAAAGGAACAGCAGCGAGGGTGGATACTTGGTGGTATTCAGAAATGAAAGCGCAGTAAGAGCCCCGGATTTCTGCGTGGTCCAGGGCAGCGGATCGCCGTAACGATTGATGCCCCGCAGAATGAAGAAGACGGCGGTTAACCCAATGCCCAGCGGCAGCAAAAACCGCTGGCGACGTTCCGACGGCCAGCTATAGATCTGCCCCAGGCCATAGCCTGCAGCTGTAACCCCGATCCAGGGAATGAGCGCATAGGCGACGAACACGATGTGTCCAGGGCTGTTCAAGATAATGTTGGGCGAGTGTAGGACGGACCAGATCGGGTTGGAGGACCGCACGGAATCGAAAAGGTTGTGGGTTGCGATCAGCAACACACCGAATGTCGCCGCGACAAAGGCTGGCAGGTAAACCAGAACGGAGAGAGTAATCATCGCCCCGCCCAGCGCCCATAAGACGTTGAGCAGGAGAAGGTGGTAATCAAAGTTAAACTGCCAGCCGAAACAGCGCACCACCACGACTTCCAGAAAGATCAGCCAGAGTCCGCGGGTAAAGAGGAATCGCGATAACTCACTTTTTGATTTCTTGCGCAGCGAGAGGTAAGCGCCGGTGCCGGTGAGCAGAAAGAAAACGGGCGCACAGAAATGCGTAATCCAGCGCGTGAAGAATAGCGGTATCGTGGTCTGGGCGGGATCGGTGGGATTCACGCCGGAGTTGCCGAAGAAATCCCGGGTATGATCGAGAGCCATC
Organism: Candidatus Acidiferrales bacterium; assembly: GCA_035603035.1. Classification (GTDB taxonomy): domain Bacteria; phylum Acidobacteriota; class Terriglobia; order Terriglobales; family Acidobacteriaceae; genus Sulfotelmatobacter. The sequence continues at coordinate 79,769 of DATNLE010000025.1, forward strand.
AGAATCATGATGACACCGCGAACCACATCGACCGCTTCGATGCGGACGCGCTTGCTGGCAACGGCTTCGGTCATCACAGACATCCGGCGTTGTGGTGCAACAAGAATAACAACCCAAAGAATGATCGCTTGGAACGCGGCCTCGAAGGGCGTGGTGCCTTTCGGCACTATCCTTGGCTGGTTCCGATTCCCCAAGGTACAGGCCTTGGTAACCGGGAACTCCTAAACTTGACCGCCTGCCAGATTACGACCTACCTGCGGGGGTGGCTCGGATACTTCGGTGATTGTCAAACGCCTTGGGTGCTGCACCGCCTTGAAACATGGCCACGCCGTCGCCTTCGGTCGGTGTCGCCTCCCAGTTCGCTCCTGCCGCTGCGACTTATCGTCGCAGGGCAGCCGAGGCTTTTACGTCCGAGCAGAACATGCTTCGTTGCCTCCGCATGCATCGGATGTGCTTACCACCCGCCCAGCCGCTGCGCTACACTGTCGTCCCCTCGGGGAAAAACCGTGAAACGAAGATGAGAAGAAACGGTTATCCGCGTAGAGTGTGGGATTTCTGCGCTCGTTCACGCAACTCCCGGTGCGACTACCGCTCGTTTTGCTGGCAGAAGCGCTAACAGGACAACTCCGATAACAAGGAATACGATCACGTCAGTAAAGTTCCGGTGGACGCTGTGAATCTACGCTACCACGGTTTGAATAGCCATCACCACGCCATGGGAGATGTTCCACCAAGCTGCTAGAGCACTCATCGAGCGATGCTCAGATGGTCTCCTTGCGGCCATGAGTAGAAAGACCCCGACCGGAATAAAAAAGCTCAGAAACATCGGTTCGATCTCGTTCTTGCGCTCCAAAAGCCAGCTGGAATGCCGCAGATCCGTATATAGAAAATAAATCAGGGCCAGATTGAACAGCCCCACGTCACCAGGACGATCTGTGTTAGGCGTTCTCTTTTCACATCGACCTCATTTGAGCGAATTTTGTTGCGAGCGCGGCAGCGGCTCACGCAGAGGATTCACAGACTAGCACGCTGGGACAGGAAGCAAAAACAAAATCCGCAATGACGCTGCTGATCCATCGCGTGGAGATACTCAAACCACTGTCAACTGTCGTGAACAAGGCGATAGCACTCACCGGGAATCGGCCCGATCTTCGGTCAGGGGTCAAAACGCGCGATGGCGATTTATCGAGAGTTACGGTCCGCAGTTTACTGTGCACGATAGCGTTGCGAGATCTACTTAGCGCCAAGAATCTTGGTGTTGACTTTGAATTCGTGATAATTGCGGAAATCAATGATGTTGTGACTGCACGCTGGGCTGCCCCGCTCACAGCCCAAGCTCTCGGCGTGGACCGGAAGCAGCACCGAGTTCCCGGTAATCGTTACGTAGGAATAATCCACCGCGGATTCGACCGCATCCATCGGGAAATCCGACGGCATGCTGGTGGCCTGCGTCTCAATGCGCAAGACGCGCGCGGTTGCCGGATCCACCCATACGGAGCCTTTGTAAGCCGGACGCACAGTCTGAGATTCCGCTTGCACCCTCCAGTGCGAATTTTCACTCTGCACTCGAAAGTCGTAAACCTGGGAATCGAGACCCGAAATGGGAGACGCACCGCGGGACTGGAACTGCGCGTCCGTATAGGGAGAAAAAAGATCGAGCAGTGTGGAGGCAAATTCTCCGACGGACCAGGAGCCATTCAGTTCCTGGATGCCTTTGTCCGTGGGGTGCTGATCGATCTTCACGTTGCGATAACTTTCCTGTCCGTTGTTGTACGTGACTTCAGCTGAAACTATGTCCAGGAGCCTTTTGTCTTGGCCGCGTTGACCATACCGCGCCATGTACTCTTCGCAAATAAAATTGGGAAGCTTCTGTGAAAACTGAAGCGCCGCGTATCTCGCCCTCTCGATCAAGGGTGCGTCGGGACTCGGCGCACGCAAGCGTACGGAGTCCGCAGGGGCCGAAGCGTCCTGCGGCGGTTCGGGGCAGGGAGGCAGATCCGGCTGCGAGCCTCGTTTCAAGATGGGAGGAGCGTTAGAGCAAGGAGGCGCGCCCTGCCCTTGCGATTGCGTTGCGGGCGGCTGCGCGGACGATCCACTTTGCGCAATCACGGGAATCGAAGCAATCAGAAAGAGGGAGAAGAGCGCGCCGAGGCAAGCGCATCTCCGACCCGAGCAAAAACTTCGATGATCATTGTTTGGATTGGGCGCAGGATTAGGGATTTCCATTTTGCCTTCCCATCTGACATACAGGATATACCCGGTGTTGGATGTAATGTGCGAGCGCGGGTTTGCCTTGCGTGGCTGACGGGGCAATCTGATGTACAGGCGATCGAAGACTCGAGTCACGGGCTTGCAAATCCTAAGTAGTGACTGAGAATGAGTGCGAATTGTATTCCACTTCTCTTCGCGTGGGGAAAGACGCCGATCCCGGGAAGGGGAATTGCCCCCTTCCCCGGACCCCAAAAAACAAAACCAGGCCGTTTACACAAAAGTCTTGACACACCCACCATTTGGTCAATGAGCGATATAGAAATGTTACGCCAGCCTGCCCCATTCCTGGACGTGCGCCATTCTCACTGCTCGATCTTCGTTCCCAACCCCGCATACAAATAGTTTTCCCCATACGCCTTTTTCAATCGCGCAAACCCCGGCTCACCTGTGCAATGTCCCGGCGCAATGCTCTGCACCTTCCACTTCGTCTTTAAATTCTCCACCAGCACATCAATCTCTTCCACCGGCGTCGTCACCAGGTGCAATCCGCCCAACACAACCTCGGTTCTCGGATCGACCGCGCTTGCCGCTTCCAGAATCGCTTCAATCCCCGCGTGCGAGCAACCATCCACCAACAGCAATCCGTTCGGTCTCTTGATCGCCAGCGTCAATTCCGGCAACTCCAGCGTCCCTTTCTTCTGCGAAACTGACCGCACGAGGAAAATCCCCGGCGATACTTCTGTCAATCGATCCACCAACACAAAATTCCCCGTATCATACAGCTTGCCCCACGAGAAATGTTCCGGATCCGTTCCCCCGAAATACCGCATCTTCGCGGGCAAGCTCTCATCCGCCCGCAAAAACGTCTTCGGAAACGGCAATCCCCCAAATCCATTCCCGCCGTCCGCCGGCACATAGACCGTGACGTTGGGATTCACCTTCAGCACATATCTCAACCCCGTCGTGTGGTCTGCGTGCCGATGCGAGATCACCACAAAATCCAGTTTCGTCAGGTCTACGCCCAGGGCCTTCACGTTGTGTTCAAAAATCGCGGCATCATTCCCTGTGTCGAACAAAATTCGCTTTCCCTTGTGCTCCACAAGAGCGGAAAATCCCCAATCCTTGGTCAGTTCCTTCGATTCCCCGAACGCATCGTAGAGGATCGTCACTTTATCCTGTGCTCGGCAGGGAACTGCCGCCACATACACCAGCAGAAACATCAAAATCCTCAAAGCGTGGATTCGCAATGAACACCTCCAACCGGAATTTCGGAGTTAGTGTAACAAGTTTTTTGCCGATAGCTGCTGTTAACAGGGTAGGGAGCTAGTTAGCCCGCTACCGCCTGGAATGCCGATTCGCCCAAATCCTTCCCATTGTTTACAATAGACGTTTGCCCATGGATCTGGCTGCCATCCAATCAGCACTGCGCGAACGCAACATTGATGCCTGGCTTTTCTATGACCACCATCATCGCGATCCCATCGCGTACCGCGTGCTCGGCTTGCCTGCGGGGCTGATGGTCACGCGACGCTGGTTTTACCTGATACCAGCACAGGGCGAGCCGGTCAAACTGGTGCACAAAATCGAGGCTGGCCATCTCGATTCCCTGCCCGGAAGCAAGCGCCAGTATTCCGGATGGCAGGAACTTTTCGACACTCTGAAGTCGACGCTCGCAGCCTACCGCGACATTGCCATGCAGTATTCGCCCAACAATATCGTCTTCACGATTTCTCTGGTCGATGGCGGGACGATCGACTTGCTGCGTGGTCTGGGAAAGAACGTTGTCAGTTCGGCCGACCTGATCGCGCAATTCGAATCCACTTGGACCGAAGAACAGATCAAAACGCACTTTGCGGCGCGCGATAGCGTGGATTCAATTGTAGCAGCAGCTTTCAAGGAAATTGGGGCGCGAGCGCGCAACGGCGGAACGACAGAATATACCATCCAGCAATGGTTTGTGGAGGCGTTTCGCCGCGAGAGACTGCTTACCGATGATCCTCCTATCGTGGCGGTTAACGCCAACGCTGGCAATCCGCATTATGAACCGCGCGCGGATCGTCCGGTCCCCATTCGCGAGGGCGACCTGGTTTTGCTTGACGTCTGGGCCAAGAAAGATGTGCCGGATGCGGTTTACTACGACATTACCTGGATGGGTTTTGTGGGTGCGGCGCCTTCCGGGCGGGTGCGAGAAGTCTTTGAAATTGTGCGCGACGCGCGCGACGCCGGCGTGAAGACGGTGACCGACGCAATCGACGCCGGGCGCCGCATTGCCGGTTGGGAAGTGGACCGCGCCGTTCGCAACCACATCAAGCAAAAAGGTTACGGCGAATACTTTATCCACCGCACCGGACATTCCATTGGGACGGACGTCCATTCCAATGGCGCCAACATGGACGATCTGGAAATACATGACGAGCGCCAGCTTCTTCCCAATTCCTGCTTCTCGATCGAGCCTGGCATTTATTTGCCGGAGTTCGGAGTGCGCAGCGAAGTCAACATGCTAGTGCGACCGAAGTCTGCCGAAGTTACGGGCAACATTCAACGCGAGATCGTAATTATCTGATGGCAAATTCCACGACAGTCAAAACGAAAGCAGTTGAGCCGGCGCAGCCCGCGAGCCTGATGTCAGTAGTCGCGCCCGCTGTGGGTTGGCTCATTCCGGGGGCGGGCCACCTCATCCAACGACGCTGGATTCGCGGCCTGCTGATTCTCATTTCCATCGGAACCTTATTTGTGCTTGGCTTGATGATGAGGGGCCATATTTACAAGGCTAACGGTGGCGACATTCTCGACATTCTCGGATTTATCGGCGACCTGGGGGCGGGGGGAATGTATATCGCGACCCTGGCCGTGAACGCGGGCCAGGGGGCGATTGCTTTTGCGATTGCCGATTACGGAACCAAATTCATGATCGTTGCCGGGCTGCTGAATTTCATTGCGGTGGCGGACGCCTATCACATTGCCATCGGGAAGAAACAATGACCGTCCAACTCACTCACTTCAGTGCGGCTTTTGTGTTTGCACTTTTTGCCTCTATCGTCTTTGGCATCACGCACCGTGAGACCTCTCGCGATATGATCCGCTACGGCTTGTATTGTTTTGTGATGTTTCTCGGCGGCGCCCTGGTCGCAGGATGGGCGATGTGGCTGGTCCGAAGATAGATTCAGCCCTGCCAGACAAAGGCATCAAACACTCGCTTCGATTCAAAATTCAGCCGGCGATAGAGTGCAACCGCGCGCGAATTGGCTTCCGTCACGGTCAGTGACAGCATGGAAAAACCTCGCTTCCGCAGACTGGCCACGGTCGCGGCCAGAAGCGATTCCCCGATACCGTGAGAACGATATTCCGGGAGCACGCACACCTGGGTCACATGGCCTACGTCGCCGCGCACGCGCGAGCACAGAATCAAGCCAATCAGATTTTTAGCTTTGCGATCAACGGCTGCAAAGGAAGCTTCCGCGTCGAACAGGCCGCATCCCGGAAAGCGAACAATATTATTAAGGAAGCGCAGCGACCCGCCCAGCGTATGGTACTGATCATTGATCTGAGCGTCGACGTGACCGCGATACGCCGCCGTGATTACCGCCGCTGCAGGCTGGTAGTCCGCCTCGGTCCAGCGACGAATCTCAATATCCGGATGAGTGGCGATTACCGGCGGCGATACGTTGCCAACCCCGAGGACCATGAACAGGCGCGGATGGCGTTGGAATCCCTGATCCAGAAATGGCCGGGCAACGCTTCCGGCTTCGTGCGCCAGCAATTGCGCCTCGACGCGATGAATTCCCGGCGACTGCTGTAAGGTCTCGATCACGTGAGTGAGCAGCTTCAGTTCTACCTCCCGGGGATTAGGCAGTCGGTTGCCATTGGTCACGAACAGATCGCCGACGACGCCCTTGCTCCCTTCATAAACAAAGAAGGTGTAGCCGAAAATGCGTCCGCGTTCGATGGCTGCGTAGCCTGGAAGAATTTTCGCGTCGACGTAGCGCAGGATCATTTCCGCGGATCCGCTGTAATCCCACGAAAGCAGGTTCGCCCAGGCTCGACCCTCGTCGTCGAGCAGGGGACGCAAATCCACGGAGGAAAAATGTCTGAGGTCGAGAATCTCCACGGGGCTCCTGCGAAGTTCAGCCAAACGAATTTAGGCTATCATTTGCGGCGGCAGAACTGCGAGTTTAGTGGGTTGTAAGAGCTTAGGCAAACCGGCGGAACAGAGGACGGCAACAAAACTTAAGGCGAAGGCGAAGGCGCCGCGGCCACCCAGAAATAATCCACATGCTGAGGGGCATAGTGTCCGAGGTAAGAGACCCGGCGGCCGGCTAGAACCTTCTCGATCGCGGCTTGCGAATTTTCCTGAGCCACGAGCAAGTGCTCTTCGGCTAGAACACGACCCCAGTCGTAGTTGAAGGATAGCTGGTTGCGATAAAACGTAAGGCCGTATTCCAGTTCGCGGTGAATGTGATAGACCGCCAGCGGTCGCTGATGCATTTCGACGGTGGCGAGCTCTTGCGCCAAAGGACGCGCTGAGAGTGTCGCGTCCAAAGCTTGGGAGCCAAGTTTCATGACAGCACCGAGGGTGAGGACGACGGGAATCAGAGTGACGAAGCGCAACATGCGCAGCCCATTCTTGCGCGCCAGAGTGAGCGCAATTCCGGCAGAGAGCAGGAATGCGAAGGCGAGCGCGACCAGCATCGGCCGGCCACCCGGCAGACGGTGCTGCGTGATCAGATATGCAATCAGCAGCGCTGGAACGATCGGAGCTGCCGCCAACAGCGCATGCAGAATGATCAGCCACGGGGCAGGGGCTCTGGCATGATTTTGTTCGAGACGGTGCCTCAGGTAGTCCGCCAGCAAGAGGGCGCCCGCTGGAATCGCGGGAAGAATATAGCCCGCAAGTTTTGATTGCGAGATTGAGAAAAAGATGACCGGCACGACGAGCCAGCAGGTGGCGAAAATACGGAGCCGATATTCTGAATCGCTTCCGGAGGCGCCCTTCGCCCGTCGAGAAGCCCACCACTCTCGCAGCGAGGTGGCAAAACCCGCGATTGCGAAAACCGTCCACGGAAGCAACGCCAAAGCGGTTACCGGCAGGTAATACCAGAACGGCTCGGTATGATGATAAAGATTTTTCGAAAACCGTCCCAGGTTGTGCTCGACAATGAACTCACGAAAGAATTCCGGATTGCGGGCTTGCACGGCGAAATACCAGGGTAGCGCGACGACGCAGAACAAAATAATTCCCGGCAGCCAGAACGTCTTCCGTAACAGTCGCAATTCACGAACCGCGGCGGCGTAGGAAACGATCACCAGGAAGGCGAGAAAAGGAGCTACCGGCCCCTTGGCCAGCGTTCCTAAAGCCAGGAGTCCGTAGAATGATGCAAGGTACATTCGCTTACCGGTATCGTGCCAGCTCCACCAGCTAAGCATGCCAATCGTGAAAGCGGCGGCCAGGGCCATGTCCATGGACGCAGCGCGAGCGAAGCCCATGATCCCTGCGCTCGAAGCCGCGATCAGAGCCCCGTCGAGCTCGAATCCCGGTTGGAAGCGGCGTAAGAAAAAGTACACCGCCAGCACAAGCAACGTAGCATCGATTGCCGAAGGCAGCCGCGCCGCCCAGTCACTCACGCCCAAGATGCGGTAAGCCACGATAGCCTGCCAGTAATAAAGCGGCGGTTTTTCCAGCCACGGGTGACCGCCGAGGACCGGCGTGATCCAGTCATGACGTTGCAGCATTTCGCGCGCCACCTGAGCATATCGCGGCTCATCAGCTCCAATCAGACCGAACTGCCCCAGCCCGTAGAAAAAAAGAAACGCACAAAATCCCGCCAGCAACAGCGCATCCGTGCGAGTGCGATTGGTCATGAACTAGGCTTCCGGAAGGGTGGGCATGGTTGAGTCAATTGTTGATTTCTGATGGTTGATCGCAGACTCCTGCCGCGGGCTAGCAATCAAAAATCAGCAATTCACAATTCGATAAAGCATAGTTTGTAAATTATTGTATGGAACCGCGGCGCAAAATTTGCAGAATCTGTTGGACCGCATTGGCCAGCGGACCGTCGATGGAACAACCGCTGGCGCATTCGTGACCTCCGCCTCCGAAGCGCTCCGCCACTCGCGCCACATCGAGAGTACCCTTGCTACGCAAACTTACGCGAAAACGTTTTTCGGGAAGTTCACGGAAGAATGCCGCCACCTCGACCTCCCCAATCGAAAGCACGTAGTTGACAAGACCCTCGCAGTCTTCTTCCCTGGCTCCGCAGCGCTCCATTTGTTCCTGGGACACCCAAGTCCAACCCACGTGACCCTCGGTATTCAAATTCCGCAACGCTTCGCCGAGCAACCTCATCTTGGCCACGGAGTGGGCAAAATAAATGCTGCGCGCACAATGGGACGGGTCGGCGCCAGCGAGCACCAGTTCGCGTGCCAGAGCGAAGGTATGTTCGTTCGTTCCCTGAAACATGAACGATCCGGTATCGGTCATGAGCGCAGTGTAGAGGCAAGTTGCGATTTCCGGAGAGAACGGCGCTCCCGCCTCCCGCGCCAGACGGAAAACCATTTCGCCGGTGGCCACGGCGTGAGGATCGATCCAGTTCACGTGCGCGAACGGGCGTCCGCTGATGTGATGATCAATACTGATGAGAAATCGATCTTCGAGGCCCTGCAACCGTGTGCGGTGAATGCTGTCGCACTCCAGAATGATTGCCGCCTCGTAATCGCCGCCGACACGATCGGCCTGCAGCACCTGGTCGGCAAATGGGAGGGAGCGATAAATTCGTGGCACGCCATCATGCAGCACGACGTCCGCCTGCTTTCCCATGGACCGCAGAACTTGGCAGCAGGCCAGTGCCGATCCGATCGCGTCGCCGTCAGGCCGCGCGTGCGACGTGAGCACGAAACGTTTACGCTGCTCGATTTGATGGAGAACGTCCCGCAACATCACTGCGCCTTTTTCATGCCTGGCTTGGTATGAGACTTCATCCTCTTTTTCGCCCGCGCCAACAGTTCTTCGACGCGGGCTTTCTCGCGCTCCGAGCGGTCCAACCGGAAATACAGCTCCGGCGCGCGCCTCAGCCGCAAACGTTCCACCAGTTCATGCCGTATGTATTCTTTGGCTGCGAGCAAGCCTTCAAGGCTACGTTCCGCTTCCTGATCGTCGCCATCCACATCTACCAGAACCTGCGCGGACCGGCCATCGTCGGCAACATGTACAGCAGTGACGCCCACCAATCCGATGCGTGGATCAGCCAGTTCGCCTTCCACCAAGGTTTCAATCTCCTCGCGCAAGGCCTCGCCCAATCGTCCGCGATGATATTTCAGCCCGCGCTTTTCCACCCTTCACCTCGAAGTAAAACGGTTGAGAATATCAGAAAATCGACTGCCAGTGTTGGCCCGCAAGTGCTATTGTCGCGCACCTTAGTGGCCCTGAGTTAAGTACAGAGGTAACAATGCGATAGCGGTGGTCAGGCGACCGCTGGTGTCGAGGTTGGAAATCTCTGGCAGCTGGGTTGCGGAATTCTACAAGTAATCCAGGAACGCGTCGGCCACGTCGGCGCCGTGGTTGTTGGCGATTCGCGTGGCCTGGCGCTCCACGTTTTTCATCAATCCATCGAGATAGTCGCGCGAATCCGAGATGCTGACTACCCCAATGGTGGCGCGATTCCACAAGCCAGTGGCTTCAAGTTCGGCGACCGAAACGTTGAAACTGGTGCGCAGGCGATCTTTGATGCTGCGCACCACTTGACGTTTGTCCTTGAGCGATTGCGCCGCTTCGATGTGAAGTTCGAGCGTAAGGAAGGCGATGGGCATTCGATCCCAGTTCTCAGATGTCTTCTCTCAGATCTTTGCTCCCAGTGCACAGCAAAAACCTGCTGGAGTTAGAACTGAGAGCTAACCTGAAAACTGAAAACCGTCTTCAAGCAATCACTTCCGCGGCAATTCTCTCGGTAGCGAAGGCTTCGATGACATCGCCGACTTTAATGTCGCCGTAGTTGGAGATTGAGATGCCGCATTCCATGCCGTTGGTAACCTGGCTGGCGTCATCCTTGAAGCGCCGCAGCGATCCCACCTTGCCCTTGAACACTTGCACGTCATCGCGCAGCAGGCGGACTTCAGAGTCCCGCTTGATCAAGCCATCGCTTACTCTGCAACCAGCCACCGTCCCCACTTTCGGGATGCGGAAAACGTTGAGCACTTCGGCACGGCCCTGATAGGTTTCCTTGATCGTGGGTTCGAGCAATCCGCTCATCGCACGCTTGATCTCGTCCTGCAGTTCGTAAATGATCGAGTGCAGGCGGATGTCCACTTTTTCCTGCTCGGCGATTTCCTGCGCCTTGCGCTCCGGCCGCACGTTGAAACCAATAATGATCGCATTCGATGCGGAAGCGAGCAGGACGTCGGTCTCGGTGATCGCGCCCACGCCCGAGCGCAACAGTTTGAGGCGAACCTTTTCGTTGGAGAGCTTCGTCAAAAGATCGGTGATCACTTCTACCGAGCCCTGCACATCGCCCTTGAGAATGACGTTCAGTTCCTTGGTGCCCGCTGCCTTGATCTGCTCCGCCAATCCTTCCAGCGACACGCGAGAACTCTTGGCCAGCGCGGCTTCACGCGACTTCTGTTCGCGATATTCGGAAATGCCGCGCGCTTTGTCGCGATCGGCCACCACCACAAACTGATCGCCGGCCTGCGGCAACGCTTCCATGCCAATGATTTCGACCGGAGTGGAAGGCGGAGCCGTTTTCAACTGTGCGCCGCGATCGTCAAACATCGCACGCACTTTGCCGTATACGTTGCCAACTACAAAATTGTCGCCTGCGTTCAGAGTTCCGTTCTGTACGAGTACGGTGGCTACCGGACCACGTCCGCGATCGAGCTTGGCTTCGAGCACTACGCCAGTCGCGGCGCGCTCGGGAGTAGCTTTCAATTCGCCCAAGTCGGCGACCAGGCAAATCATTTCCATCAACAGGTTCAGATTCGTTTTCTTCTTTGCCGAAACGTCGACGAACACCGTCTTGCCACCCCATTCTTCCGGCATCAAGCCGCGATCGGCGAGCTGTTTCTTGACGCGGTCAGGCAAGGCATCGGGCTTGTCAATTTTGTTCACCGCAACGATGATGGGAACTTCAGCGGCGTGGGCGTGGTCGATGGCCTCAAGGGTTTGCGGCATGACGCCGTCGTCAGCCGCAACCACCAACACCACAATGTCCGTAGCTTTCGCTCCGCGGGATCGCATGCGGGTGAACGCTTCGTGACCGGGCGTATCGAGGAAAACAATTTCGCGCCCAAACGCCGGCGATTCCTTGTCGGTAATCCGCACCTTATAGGCGCCGATATGCTGGGTGATGCCTCCCGCTTCGCCCCCCGCCACATTCGTGATGCGGATGGAATCGAGTAGCGTCGTCTTACCATGGTCGACGTGGCCCATGATCGTAACCACCGGCGGACGAATCCCGGTTTCGGGGGCGGACTCTTCTCCGGAAGCAGCCGCGTCAATCTCTTTTGCCGTCTGCTCTTCGAACGTGATCACGTTAGTATCGGCGCCGAAGAAGCGGGCCATTTCACTCGCCAGTTCCGCATCCAGCGTCTGGTTGATCGTGGCGAAGACACCCTTCGACAACAGACGCGAGATCAGATCCTTCGCACGAATGTCCAACTTCTCCGCCAGATCTTTTACACTGATGCCTTCGGTGATGGTGATGCTGCGCGTGATCGGCTGGGGCTCATTCGACACCACCATGCGCGCTGGCGGCGTGTAGCCCTTCATCGGACCTTCCTTCACCCCGCGCGGAACATAACGCTGACCGGGACGCCGCGCAGGCCCGCCCGGACGGCTACCCGGACGTGTTGTTCCTGGGGGTGGGAGAGCTGGACCGACGCCCAGCGGGCGCGCTCCCGCGGGCGCTTGCCGCGTGGGATGCATGGGGCGACGCTCACCGGGACGCAGCGGCGGACGCGGTGGACCCCCAGGGCCTCCTCCTTGGACGGGTGGACGGCGTTGAAAAATCGGCTGTCCCGGCACGGGACGCCCGGGAGCGGCGCGCATGGCTCCGCCGATGGGAACTCCAGGCTGCACCGTTGGGGCAGCAGGCCGCACGGGCGCTTTGTAAACCGGGCGCGGCCCAGTTTGCGGAACGATCATACGCGGCGCCGGTGGCGGCGGAGCGACGGGCTTTGCCGCAACCGGAGGCGCGGGGGCAGCGCTCGCCGAAACTACCGGAGCAGACTGCGCTGAAGATGCTGCGACCACGGGCGGTGTTGCAGGACGCGGCGGAGGCGCGACCACGGGCGAAGGCGCGGCGGGCATGGTTGGAACAGGAGGTGTTACGGCCGGTCGCGCGGCAACGGCAGCGGGCGCCGGAGGTGCAGTCACCGAAGTTGGGGGAGGCGCAGCCGCCGCCGGCCTTACTACGGGAGGTGCAACTGTTGCCGGATGACTAACCGCAGCCGGGGCCGCTGGCGCAGGTTTTTCCACTGGAGGCGGGGGGACTGGCGCATGGGCCACGGGCGGCGGTACGGGACGCGGAGCTGGTGGCGGGGCAACCGCCTCTCTCTGCTGCGTGATCGCCTTCAGTACATCGCCCGGACGCGAGATCTGCGAGAGATCAATCTTGGTCTTGATTTCTTCTTCGACTCGAACTGGACGCGCACTGGATTTGCCAGCCGAGGAAGAACCATCCGCGGAACGGATGTACACGCGTACCTTCTCCGCCTCATGCTCCTCCAGAGAACTGGAATGCGTCTTCTTCTCGGTCACCCCAACCAACGGTAGCGTATCCAGAATGGCTCTGCTCTTTACTTCCAGTTCTCTGGCAAGATCGTTAATTCGAACCTTACTCATCCGGCCTTTCGTTACTCCGTGTTGTAGTTAGGTCTTCATTGCGACCTCACGGAGTCAGTTTCTTCGGTCCCACGCCGTCGAACATATGCCAGCGTGCTCATGATTTATTCTCTGGTCTCGGAAGCGGACTCCGCTTCCGCAGGCTGCTCAGCCTGCTCTTCCGTCTCGCTCGCAGCCCCTGGTTCGGCAGCAGCTTCTTCGGTCGGAGTCTCGCCAGACGCTTCTTCACTGGACGCTAGTTCGCGTGATTCAGCTTCTGCCGGAACTTCCTCAGCGACTGCCTCAGACGTTTCCGCCGCCGCCTCGCCTTCGGCCGCCACTTCTCCCTCAACCACGGCACCCGGGTCAAGGCTGGCAAAGTAATTATTCACCGCCAGGCTGATTTTTTCCACCGTCTTCGGTCCAATGCCTTCAATCGCCTCAAGTTGCTCCGGCGTCATATCAGCCAGTGCTTCGACGGTGCTCACCCCGGCTGCATTCAGTTTTTCTACCAGTCCATCGCCTAGTCCGGGAACGCTCTCGAGCGGCGTCGCTGTCTGGACGACCATCGCGGACATTTGCTGCTCCACTTCCTGCCGCTTCTCTTCCTCACTCTTGATGTCAATCTTCCAGCCCAGCAACTTGGCCGCGAGACGAACATTCTGCCCCTTCTTGCCAATGGCGAGGGAAAGCTGGCTATCGTCAACCACAACTTCCAGATGCTTGCCGCCGGAATCGACCACCGTGACTTTGCTCACTTTCGCGGGCTGCAAAGCTTTCTCGGCGAAAGTGACCGCGTCTTCGTGATATTCGATGATGTCAATCTTCTCTCCGTGCAATTCGCGGATGATCGACTGCACACGCATTCCCTTCATACCAACACATGCGCCCACCGCATCGACATCCTTGTCCTTGGACATGACGGCGATTTTCGTGCGCTCACCGGCCTCCCGCGCAATGGCGCGGATCACGACCGTGCCGTCGTAAATCTCCGGCACTTCAGTCTGGAAAAGGTGCTGCACCAGATCCGGCACAGCGCGGGACACAACTACGCCCGGCCCTTTTGAGGCTCGTTCCACGCGCGCGATCACCACCCGCACCCGCTCACCAATCGCAAACGACTCCAGCCGTGACTGCTCCTTGCGCGGCATGCGCGCCTCGGCTTTGCCGATGTCGAAAATCACGTCCGGACCCTCTACTCGCTTGACCGTGGCGTTCACCACTTCGCCCACGCGTCCGATGTATTCGTTGTAGACCGTGTCGCGCTCAGCTTCGCGGACCTTTTGAAAAATCACCTGCTTCGCCAGTTGCGCGGCGATGCGTCCGAGAATTCCCTCGGTGACCTTCGGAATCCGCAACTCTCCGCCAACCACCAGACTGGGATCAGCCTTGCGTGCATCGTCCAGTGTGATCTGCAACTGTGGATCTTCTACCTGCTCCGAAGTCTCCACGACGGTCTTCACCGCATAAGCATTGATCTTGCCGGTCTCTTTATCCAGTTCGGCGCGCAGATTTTCTTGCGACTTGTAGTACTTGCGCGTCGCCATGACTATGGCATCTTCCACCGCGGTCACCACAATCTGCGGATCGATCCCCTTTTCGCGACTTAGTGCGTCGATCGTGTTGTAGAGCTCACTCGCCATAAGGTATTCCGTTATAAAAGTGCAAACTGCCGAGCCGCAAGCCTAGCCAAAACTCGGATGCTCGGGACCCAGGACCTGCTTCAAATTTCCGGTACTAGATTCGCCTTTTCTACATTGGCGAATTCAATTTCGATCTTCTGTCCCGGCTCCGCGGCCGTGCCCATCTTCTTGCGCGACTTCTTACTGGCCACGCTAAGATCGAGCGTCAGGCGTCCTTCGCGAAAACTTTCCAGCCGCCCTTCGAAGTACCGATTGTTGTTTACCGGATGCCTCGTCGTCAGTTTCATCCGGCTGCCCGCGAAGCGCTCAAACTCTGCTGCTTTCGTCAGCTTGCGGTCCAACCCTGGGGATGAAACCTCCAGCGTATAGCTGCTCGGAATGGCATCCTCGACATCGAGGATCGTGCCAAACTCGCGGCTGAAGTTGGCGCAATCTCCGTGCGTTACTCCCGCCAGCGGGTCGCCCCCGGCGGCTCCCGGCTTGTCCAAGAACACGCGCAGCATGCGGGCTTGACCACTCCCGCGAAACTCTACTTCGACCACTTCCAGCCCGCTGGAAGCGGCTACCCGCTCCGCAATCTCTCGTACGCGATCAAGCTCAATCGCCATGCATCCAATAACTTGCAGCCCCGTCGACCCGGGATTACCCTGCAACGAAAAAGTGGGCTTGCGCCCACTGGTGTGCCTCGCCAAATGCTGGTACTACACAACAGTTCTCAGTTTTCTAATATACGCCCGCGAGGGGGGAAAAGACAAACGCTCCACCGGAGAAACCCGTGCGCAGTCGCCTCTCTGGCTTGGTCTCGAGTTTGAGTTGTCCCTGCGCTCCTGCGCACCGGTTGGGAACCTCCGGCGACGGCGCAAAGGGCTAAAGAAAAAAAGAATTAAGAAAAAGAAAAGAAGAAGATTGAGTTCATCCTGCATATGCCGGCCGAGGGGCGTGTCAATCGAAGGGAGCAATGGAGCCACTTCGGCTTTGCTGCAGCTGCCTACGTCTACAACCGCAAGCGCGGCAAAGCGGCGACTACCATAGGCAAGGCAGTCAATCCGAACCTGCCCGACGGGCCGATGGGCGTCCATGCGCGCCAGCGGAATCGACATGAAGAACGCATTGGAACTTGGGCCGGGACCTACGCCATCCGAATAGTTATCCGCGACAACGTCACCGGCAAGATCAGCAGCATCCCCCGCGGTTAACCGTGGACTAGAAACTGCCAACAGCTCGTCAAGGTTGTTTCTCCGACTTGCCCGGTCCCAAAATGGCGCGGCCGGGGAACACATCCGGGACAAGCTTGCCTTGGTCGACCACCACCCTTCCTCCCACCATCAAATAGCGGACGCCCACACTTGGCTCCATAGGCTTTTCGAAGGTGGAGCGGTCTGTGATCGTTCCTGGGTCGAAGACGACGATGTCAGCGTCAGCGCCTTCCTGCAATCTTCCCTTCTGTCGAGCTGCCGGCGTCGACCGCTCGAGCATCTCCGCCGGCATTAAACTCATTTTGCGGATCGCGTCCATCAGCGTGATGGTTCCCTTTTCGCGAACATACTGTGCCAGCACGCGCGAGTAAGTTCCCGCGTTGCGAGGATGGCCTTCGGCGCCATCGCTCGCGATCATGACCAGCGGATGAGGAATTACCTTGTCCACTATCTCCTGCGTGTTGGCGAAAATCAGCACCCACTGTGTCGTGCTGGAATTGTGCAACTCATCGAAACGCAACTTAGTAAGGTGCTCGCCGGTGTCGGGAAGAACCAGCTCGCCGTAGTCGATTCCCAGCTTCTCGCGCCAGCCGGGATTGAACAGTGCCGAGTTCACGGCGGTCATGCCGGCGATGTAGGGATAGGCCTCGGTAGTCACGTCCAGGCCGCGAGCGCGCGCTCCTTCCACCATGGAGAGGCATTCCAGCGAGTCGCGCAGGCAAGTGCTATTGATGTGGACGACATGCAGCGCAGCCCCCGTGATCGCCGCCGCTCCGATCACTTCACTGACGGCCTCGATCGCTGAGCCCGGCTCGACACGGCCGGCGCTGCGCGCGTGAGTGTAGACCGGCAACCTTCTATCGGCGGCGAGACGGAACATGTCAATCACTTCCAGCCGGGTCGCGCCGGGTGTGTACTGAATGCCCATCCCAACGGCCAAGCCGCCGGCGTCCAATTCTGCACGCAGATGCTCGCGCATCGCTTCGATTTGTTCTGGCGTAGCGGCCTGATCAGTCGCAGGTCCACTCTTCGGCAGGATCGTCCCGGCCGGCAGGGGCGCACCGAACACCAGAGCCCGAGCCGCCACATGGCTGGCCGAGGTGCCGAAGTGAATCAGCGAGTGACCTTGTTTGGATTTCAAGAATTGCGCGACATCGGGCGCGCCGATTTCCAACTCCAGCGCTGTGGTCACACCGTCTAGCGCCTTCACCCGCTGGCTCGCCAAGTCTTGCCCATGCTGGTGCAGATCGATGAACCCGGGAGCAATCACGAGTCCTCCGGCATGAACCACCCGCAGCCCATTCAGCGACTCGGATGAGATCCGAACAATTTTTCCTTCCCGGATGCCCACATTGCGCACCGCATCCAAACCGGTCTCTGGATCCATGACTCGTCCACCCTCGAGCACAAGATCGTATTGCTGAGCCGCCGCGAACCCTGAGATGGCCAGGAAACTAAAGAGAATCAGACTGCGCATAGTTTGAGCTCCCGAGCGCCGCCGTCCCAGCGGCGCCGCCAAGAGGATAAGACGGTCTCGACCCAATCGCAACTTTCATCCTGCGGCCCGCTTGATCCGTTCATTTGCTTGAATCCTGCGCCATATCTAGAATGAAGATTCACCCCACCAGCTGGGAGAATTACCGAGAACTTTATGATTCATTTTCCAGTACCCGAAGCTCTCACCTTCGACGACGTTCTTTTGCTCCCCGCCCGCTCTGACGTAATTCCAGCCACCGCTAATACTCAGACGCAGCTCACCCGCAACATCGGTCTGAACATTCCCATCGTCAGCTCCGCCATGGACACTGTCACCGAATCACACATGGCAATTGCGCTGGCGCAGCAGGGCGGACTCGGCATCATTCATCGCAATCTCAGCATCGAGCAGCAGGCCAACGAAGTCGATAAAGTAAAGCGCTCCGAAAGCGGCATGATCGTCGATCCGGTCACTATGTCGCCCAGCGACAAAGTCAGTGACGCGCTTGAGGTTATGCGTAAATACAAGATTTCCGGAGTGCCCATCACTGAGCATGGGCGCCTGGTCGGCATCCTCACCAATCGCGACCTTCGCTTTGAGAGTCGCTTCGACATTCCCATCGATCGGGTGATGACCAAGAAAAATCTGATCACTGTGCCTGTGGGCACCACGCTTGAAGATGCCGAAGAAATTCTGCACGAGCATCGCGTCGAAAAACTTCTTGTCGTCGACGACAAATATAATCTCAAGGGATTGATCACCGTAAAGGACATCCAGAAAAAACTTAAATATCCCAACGCCGCCAAGGATTCTCAAGGACGTTTGCGTGTAGGCGCAGCCATCGGCGCTACCGGAGATTTTCTCGAGCGCGCCCAGGAGTTGGCGGAAGCGAAGGTCGACGTGCTCGCGATTGACAGCGCACACGGCCACTCCACGAAAGTGCTGGACGCAGTGAGGCTAGTGAAATCGAAGCTGCCGGAAATGGAATTATTGGCCGGCAACATCGCTACTTTTGATGGCGCTTGCGAACTCGCCCGCGCCGGCGCCGACGGCATCAAGGTTGGCATCGGCCCTGGTTCCATTTGCACCACACGCGTGGTTACCGGAGCGGGCGTCCCCCAGATCACCGCTATCGCCGAAGCTTTCCGCGCCGTCAAAGACGCGGGCATTCCCATCATCGCCGACGGCGGCATCAAGTACTCCGGTGACATCACCAAAGCGCTGGCCGCAGGCGCCAGTGCAGTGATGATCGGTTCGCTTTTCGCCGGCACCGACGAAAGTCCCGGCGAACTGATTCTGTACCAAGGTCGCTCCTTCAAGTCGTATCGCGGTATGGGATCGATCGGCGCCATGACGCAAGGCTCTGCCGAACGATATTTTCAAAGCACGGAAGGCGATTCCTCCGCCGCAGTTTCGGAGAACAATGGCGATGCTAATCGCCTGGGAAAGCTGGTTCCCGAAGGCATCGAAGGACGAGTCCCCTATCGCGGCTCTGTGGCGATGATCGTTCATCAGATGGTGGGTGGGTTGAAATCAGGCATGGGCTATTGCGGCTGCGCCACCATTGCCGAACTCCTGCAGAAAACGCGCTTCGTTCGCATCAGCGGGGCTGGACTCCGCGAGAGCCATGTCCACGATGTGATGATCACTCGCGAGGCTCCAAACTATGCCATCGAGTAGCGCGACCTCCTTGGGATTCTACTTGTGCGGGGAAAGCCGCCCCTGCGGCAAGCTCAGGGCAGGGTCTCGGCTGTCAGACCCATCGCATACTGGCTCTGCCTCTTGAACATAGACCGGCTCAATCTTCTGAAAGCATGGACCGCCGCGATTCTATGGCTCATCGTGATTGCCATTGAGTCCACCAACCTGGCTTCCGCGACCAACACCAGCCGGATTCTATATCCCCTGTTGCATTTCATTTTCGGTCTGGACTTGGCGCACTTCGAGCAATGGCACTTCTTCATTCGCAAAGGAGGCCACGTCGTCGGCTACGCCATCCTGAGCATCCTGCTTTTTCGCGCCTGGCGCGCAACCTTGCCCGCGATGAGGAATGTGAGGTGGACACCCCGGTGGGCAACGATCGCAATTCTGGGAACTGCCTTGGTGGCCAGTCTCGATGAGTGGCATCAGAGTTTTATCCCTTCGCGCACTGGACGTTGGCAAGATGTAGTTCTGGATTCGTGCGCCGGAATCGCAGCTCAGATTCTAATTTTCCTGTGGTGGAAGAGTCTGGGGAAGGGCACGGCTTCGCCCCGTGCCGCTAGCGCTTAATGGATCGCGGGCTTTAGCTTCTGAGGGAACGGTTGCTTCACTCAGGCGCGATCGGCGAGAGCGTCCGGGCGTCCCGCCCCCTGCAACAGTCCCGCAGCGATGATCGCTAACGCCGCGGAAAAGTAAAATGGAATCCCGGCCCCATAGTGCTTCCACAATTCGCCCGTAATCAAGCTCGCCGCCAAGGTCGCTATGCTGGTTACGAAGAAATAAATTCCGAGAGCGCGACCGCGGACCTGCTCGCCCGCAGTCTCAACTACAAGGGCCTTCAGTACGGGCTGGGTCAACGCGTAATAGAAGCCATATGCCGCCATGGCAATCCAAATCGCCAGCGTGGATGGAGCCCGGCCAAACATGAAATAGACTGCTGCGAAAATCACATAGCCCGCGGCAGCCACGAGACGGCGTGAGACACGATCGCTAAACCATCCTGCAGGCCACGATGCGAGAGTATATGTAATATTGAAAACCAATCCGAGCAGCGGCGCGAGCGCCACGCGAATCCCGACGTTTTGCGCCCGCAACACCAGAAACATGTCGCTCGAATTGCCCAAGGAAAAAAGCGTCACGGCAACCAGCACATAATAGAAACTCGGGGGGAGTTTTACGCCGCTACTTAACGATGCGAGCGGACTAACGTTCTTGTTTTGAGCGTCGGATTTTCCCGCGACGCTCTCGGCAGAATCTTGCCGGTCCCTTTTTATCTCCCGTATGCCCGCCCACGCCACCAGCACACAGAGTGCCCCGGGCACGGCGGCCGCCCAGAACACGCTGCGAATGCCGAAACGTGAGAGTATCGCCAGCGCAGTCAACGGACCAGCAATCGCTCCGGCGGAATCCATCGACTGAATGAGTCCGTAAGCCGATCCCAGCCGATTTCCTGGCACCGACTCAGCGACCATCACGTCGCGGGGCGCAGAGCGAAAGCCTTTGGAGAGCCGATCGCTAAAGCGAATCAATAAAATCTGCGGCCACGCAGTGACTAAGGCAAGCAGCGGCTTAACGGCATTCGCAATAAAATATCCGGCGACGACAACCGGCTTGCGGCGTTCAATGCGGTCGGCGAGATAGCCAGAAAAAAGCTGGGCAAATGACGCTACGCTTTCCGCGATGCCTTCGATCAATCCCAACTGCGCCGGCCCCGCGCCAAGCGTCACTAAAAACGCCGGCAATACCCAATACGCCATTTCCGTGGCTGCATCGTTAAGGAAAGACGTGATACCAAAGACGTAGATGTTCCGGGCAGCAGAGGGCTCACTCTCGACAGGCGAGGGCATTACTTTGTTTTTACCACGGAGGCACCGAGGAACGGGGAAAGGCAAGAAACGTCATCTAATGCGGGAGACTTAACCGAACAGCCGAAATAACCCGATCGCCAAGACAACTATTCCGGCGACCGCGGAAGACCAGACGAGATAAGCAGGCCAAGCAGACCATCCGCGCCGAGACTTGTCGCTCAGATTCAGATATGCGAGAGGCATTGTCACCATCCATACAGTAGGAAGACCGTACATCTTGTGTCCACTCTCTTCCAATCTCCGAAAAACGACAAATGACTGCCAGGCCGCCAGCCCAAGCAGCAGAAATCCAAGAACGGCGAGAGGCGATGTCTCCACGTCCCTCCCAAACCTCCGCAGCCTGGCGATTTACGCTCATTGACTTGACGATGAGTGAAATAGAGATATTTCGCCAACGCGCAGCACCAGCTATTTCTCAAGAGTGACCGGTTCGACGGAAACAAGCTTTGAAACATCAAGCCGATAGCGGCAGCATAGTTGATGGCCGAAGTAATGTCCGGGGTCAATGAAAACGCCAGTGAGCGTCACCCGTGCTTGGTCTTTTTTCTTGAGTAGCTTGTTCAATTTCTTGGCAAGCGGAGATTTGGGATCGTAACTGCTCGAATCGAAGCGTGGCTGGATGAGGGGATGTTTTCCGTCAACCTCAATCGGCTCCGGCTGGCACGGGGCGTCTGTCAGCGCAGAAAACTCGAAGTTTGCAACGAAAGTTGCGTTCAACGTGACCGTCTGGCCAGCATAGCTCTGTGCGTTCGCTAAGAGCTTACAGACGGACAGTGTTTCTGAAAGCTTGCCTTGCGTGGACTCTTGTTCTTGTCCGACTGCTTGCACCCAAGTAACCGTCACAACCGCCGCAATTAAGAATACCGCTGCGCCATTTGGTGTTCTCACAGCCATCACTGTACTCAAAACA
>DATNLE010000041.1:0-46919 GCA_035603035.1 Candidatus Acidiferrales bacterium
AGGACTCCGGGGCGACCGCCATGAGGGCGATGGGCATGGCCGGTGGTGATCACAGCGTGAGTATCGAGACGGTAAAGGCCGGAACTCCTCCCGGCGAAAACCAGCCCGCTCCCCGATCCGACGCTCCTGTGGCTCCAGCCAGTGGCGATCCTTTTGCACACCTGAATATCGCGCCAGATCCCAACGAACTCAAGCCAGCTGCGCCAGCGAGTGAACCGAAGCCTAGCGGAGCGCCCGATCCCAATGAATTAACCCCGGCCGCGGACGCGCAAACAGCCGCAGCGAGCAGTCAACCGTTACCGCCGCCGGTTCAGGTCAACGAGATTCAGCAAGGGCAACCCGCTTCCGGCACTCCGGGCGTTGCTAGCGCGGCTTCCAGCACCAGCCTGGCCAGTGATCAGGACATATCGAGCAGCAAGAAAAAGAAAAAGAAGGGATTGAAGAAAATCATATCGTTCTAGCTCAGTCCGGCAGCCACGTACCTAAGGCGTGCGCTTGGCCCCCGGCCGATGCTGGTTATCCTCATCCCCGCCCACTAGACGCTGACCCCTGGTAACCAAGTAACATCCCGTCGGGTCATTGACTTACGTTGTGGCTCAGGTTACCTTCGCGATATCTCCCCTCATAAGAGGCAAATTTCTTTGGCTCGGAAGATACTGCTCGCCGATGACAGCGTGACCGCCCAGAATATGGGGCGCAAAATCCTCGCGGATGCGGGCTATGAAGTCGTTACGGTTAATAACGGCTCTGCCGCTTTGAAGAAGATAGCCGAATTGAAACCGGACCTCGTGATCCTGGACGTTTACATGCCCGGATACAGCGGGTTGGAGGTCTGCCAGCGGCTCAAGGAATCGCCGGATTCAGCGCGCATTCCAGTGTTGCTGACGGTGGGCAAACTGGAGCCCTTCAAGCCCGAAGAAGCGCGCCGCGTCCGCGCCGAAGGTTTCATCGTTAAGCCGTTTGAAGCCAGCGAATTGCTCGCGGCCTTATCCAAGCTCGAAGACAAAGTGGTGCCTCGCGCCGAACCCTCCAAGCCGGGGCGTTTTGCCCGCGCCATCGCTGCCGCCGAGGAGTCCGGACGCATTAGCCGGAACGAAGCCTCCGGCGAGGACAACGGATGGAAGAGCCGCATTTCCTTCCCCCACGAAAAGGCAGCCCAAGTGAAAGCTGCCGACGACGATTCCATCTACAATCCCGTGAATCGCGATATCCGCACCGTGGTCGAGCCCGTCGCGCAGAAAGCTGCGGAAAGGCAGCAAGAACAACTCCCTAGGGCGGCCGAAGCAAGCGTAGATCTGACCGCTTTGGCGGCGACCGGTTTGCCTCAGGATGTAACCCCGGAAGAAGTTGCCGCGATTGCTGCTGCAGCTGCGCAGATACACCAGGTCGCCGTAACCCTCCAGGAGGAGAATCGGATTTCGGTAGCGGAAAGTTCCGCCACGCGAAATCCCGTTGAGCGAGACCGCGCGCACGACGACGCTGCCGAAATTCAAGCTGGCACCGCGCCTCTGGTGAATGCCGAGACGCAGGTCGAAGCCACTACGGAAACCAAAGAGAACACAGCGTCCGAAACTGGTGCGGATCAGGCAGGTCTTCGACGCGATATTGAAGATAAGTCAAGCGACGCCCAGGATGTTCCCGTCACCATGGCGGCCGCGACTGAATCGATAGCCGCCGCGAACGGCAGCGCAACCCGATGGATGGCCGTTGCGGTGGCGCTCGATGGCGAAGAGGCCACCCTCTCGCTCGAGCAGGAAATGCATAAGGCGTACTCCGCTTTCGTGGCCGAAGAGACTTCTGCTTCTGCAGAGTCAGCCGCTTTGGCTGATACCGCGTCGTCCACAGATTTGCCTGCATCGGCAGAAGCTGGAGGCGTGGCGCCTGCGAGCGGACTTTTGGACTCTGACCCTGCGCCGCAAACTCAGCACGTCATGCCCGCGGAAGCAGCGGAGTCCGAGCCACAATCAGGCGCCCCGGCAACCGGTTCTTTCGTAGACACCGCCCCCACTGGCGGTCCTGAATCAAGCGCCTCCATCCCGCAGCCCGCAGCCGCCTTGCTTGCCCCCGAAGTTGCTTCGGTGCAGCCCCCGGCCGAGTCGTCTCCGGGATTCACGGAGCCGAACCACGAGCTTGCTTCTGACTCTGTGAGCCCCGCCGAAACCGGGCCTGCTTCGGAATTGTCGCCCATGCCCGCTTCCGAACCCGCGACGGGCGAGATGTCACCATCGAGCAACACCTTTGCGCAGCTCGTTGGTAGCCAGCTTTCCGAGGAACACAAACAAGAGCCTAAAGAAGAGTCCGAAACCGTTAAGAGCACTGCGGCCGCCTGGGAAAGCTGGCGCCATATCCGCGATACCAGCGAGGCCAAGCCCGTGCCTGCCGAGCCAGAACACCGCGAATTCAACGCGCCCGCGGCATCCGCCGCCATGGCAGTAGCAGCAGGCGCAGAGCAGACCGCGCCAGAACCTACCCCACCAAGCGAAAATTCCACCGATGTCGCCAGCATTGTAGACAGCGTCCTTGCGGATCTTCGTCCACGCCTCATGGCAGAGATCACCCGCAAAATGGCTGAGAAAAAGTAGCGAGTTCCTCACTTTGCCTCGCGCCTGCTTCTTCACACTGCGCAGTCCGGCCATCCTGGAACCTTCAAAAGCGCCGTTTTCCGGTCCTGGAATTTCCTCACTTTTCAACCAGCCAGTACCTAGTCGTGGTATTGCAACCATCCTCACAAACTGAGTACCATTCGTGCCAGCGCCCCCAAGCTGGAGTTTTGCGCGTCATGAACGAGCAGACCGTCTCGCACTATCGTATTCAGGAAAAGCTGGGCGCGGGCGGTATGGGAGTGGTCTATAAGGCCGAAGACATTCGACTGGGCCGCCTGGTCGCATTGAAGTTCCTTCCGGAAAATACCGCTATCGATGGGCATGCGCTGGAGCGTTTCAAGCGCGAGGCGCGCACTGCTTCTTCCCTCGACCATCCGAACATCTGCACTATCTACGAAATCGACGAAGACCAAGGCCGTCCCTTCATTGCCATGCAATTGCTCGAGGGACAAACTTTAGCCGATCGCATCGGGGATAAGCCGATTCCCCTCGGCACACTGCTCGACTGGGGGTTGCAGATCGCCGACGCTCTCGAGGCGGCGCATGCCAAGGGCATTATGCACCGCGACATCAAGCCCGCCAATGTTTTCATCACCACGCGAGAGCAGGCGAAGATTCTCGACTTCGGTTTGGCCAAACTTACGTTACCGGATTCGGCCGGTTCGACCGCCCCTACCATGTCGATGAGCGCTCAGCTCACGCACGTCGGTGCGACCATCGGCACAGTCGCCTACATGTCTCCGGAGCAGGCACGCGGTGAACCGCTCGACGCACGCACCGATCTTTTCTCCTTCGGCGTGCTCCTCTATGAGATGGCCACGGGCAAGCAGGCCTTTTCCGGGCCCACATGGGCGGTCACGGTGCACGCTATTCTCGGCCAGGCGCCGCTGTCGCTGAACGAGTCCATGCCCGGACTGCCCCACCGTTTACAGGAGATCATCGACAAAGCACTGGTGAAGAATCGAGATTTGCGCTACCAGAGCGCTGCCGAGATTCACCACGACTTGCTCAAGCTAAAGAAAGATTATGAGTCTGGGAAAAGCTTGAAGTCGACTGGTACTGCTGCTATCTGGTCTAGCAAGCGAAAACTGCAGCTGATCCTCGCAGCGTGCTGCGTCGGGTTGCTCATCGCCGTCGCAGTTTGGTTCCCGCGGCTCCTGCACCGCTTCCGCTCGGCCGCCGCCGGCATCGCCGCATCTACCGTGGTCGAGAAGAAGAGCATCGCTGTATTACCGCTGGCGACCATCGCCGACGATCCCAAACTCACCGTCTTCGGAAAAGGCTTGCTGGAAGACGTAGCCGCCAAGCTTTCGCAATTGAGCGCGAACCGCGACCTGGAAGTCATTTCCCCGCGCGCGCTCGAGGATAAGAAAGTCGACACGCTTGCCGATGCGAAAAAAGAATTCGGCGTCAACCTTGGCCTGGCAGTTTCGCTCAAGCAGGATGGCGACCTGGTTCGCGCTGCCTACAATTTGATCGACACCAGCACAGGCAAGAACCTGGCCGGGGACTCAATCACCGCGCCAGTTTCTGATCTATTTGCCATCGAAGATAAGCTCACCAGCGGAGTGGCCGACGCCTTGTACGTTTCCCTGCGCCCTGAAGAGCGGCAAGCCCTTGGCGCTCATGCGACCACGCTGCCTGAGGCTTTCCAATATTTTGCGCAAGGGCTCGGCTACCTTCAACATAGCGCCGAGCGCGAATCGCTGACCAGCGCCGAGATTGTTTTCAAGCAGGCGCTCAAGCTCGATCCCAATTACGGTCCGGCGGAGGCGGGCCTGGGTGAAACCTATTTGTATCTCTATGCCATGACCAAGCAGAAGCGCTGGATCGAGCCTGCGCAAGAGGCCTGTGCCAAAGCGATCGAATTGGGCAATGCCGGTGCCGAGGGCCACATCTGTTTGGGAATCTTTGAAAATGCGACCGGGCAGTCTGAGAAAGCCGCCGAACAGTTCCAGCAGGCGGTGCAACTCGACCCGGTCAACGATCAGGCGTACTGGCACCTGGCAGAGGCATACCAGAATCTCAACCAGCTCGATAAGGCCGAAGAAACCTTTAAACGAAGAATCAGCGTTCGTCCAAATTACTGGCGGGGATACAGCGCTCTGGGTGTGTTCTATATCAGCCAGGCGGAATACGACAAAGCGCAGGCCCTGTTCGAGCAGGCCGTATCACTCAAGCCGAACAACTATCGAGACTACAGCAACCTCGGCGCGGCTCTGCTCTATGAGGGCAGGGACGAAGAGGCAACGCGGGCATTCGAGAAGTCCATTGCGATTCGCCCCTCACGCTCGGCATATGTGAACTTGGCGGTTGCGTATTTACGGCTGCGTAAATTTGATCAAGCTGCGTGGACAACTCAACAAGCCTTGAAGCTCGACGATAGCGATTATCAAACGTGGGGAAATCTCGGCGATTGCTATTACTACGGTGGCCGCCAGTCAGATGCGCTTGAGTCGTACAAGAAGGCAATCTCTTTGGCCGAGCAGAAGCTAAAGATTAATTCCAACGATACCGACGTTTTAAGCGATTTGGCAGGTTACTGGTCGATGCTTGGAAACCGTGCGCAGGCGCTTGACTACCTTGACCGCTCTTTGGTGGGGAACAAGGACAAAGAGTTGCTTTTCCAGGCCGCGTTGGTGTACAACCAGTTGCACGAAACTGGGACCGCTTTGGAGTGGTTGAGCAAGGCTCTGGCCGCAGGGTACTCAAAGTCGGTGGCCAGCAAAACGCCGAATCTGGATAATCTGCACGACAACCTGCGTTACCAGGCCTTGATGCGGGAGAAGTAAGAATCTAAGAGTCAAATAGAATTGACAGGAGCGCTACAATGCCCACACCATCAGTTGATGTAGTTTCCGGGAAGGTGACCAACTCGCCAATCGAAGATGGGCAGCCGTTTGTATGGACGTGCGCCGGTGACACCGGCAGCATTTCGGTAACCGCCCAGGACATGCCAGGGGGAAAACCGTGGTTCACCCCCAGCCCCATCTCATTCACGGCTCCAGGCCCAAGTGCCCAGGTAACCGCCAAGGGAGTGAGCCCACCGGGCGGATGGTCTTACACCGCCAATGTGAATACGGACCATGCGAAAATCCAGGTTGAATCATCTAAGCCGCAGGCGAAGGCCAGCTAGCGCAAGCTGTTTTCAGAAACAGGACAACCTGTCTTGATTGTCATCCTGAGGCCGCCGCGGTTGCGGCCGAAGCACCTATGTAACCCTACGTACGCCGACGGTGCACGGGGATTGCAAATGAAACTGAATAGTACCTCGCGACGAAAACGCTGCCCAGGGTGACAACACTCGTTCAATAGTTTTGTGCTTCCATCTCTTTTGAGTTCTGCCCATTTGACCCGGTGAGAACACGACGGGAAGCAATTTTGCCAGACCCCCTCCCGCTCTGGACCGGTTCAAGCGACGAATCCGAGAGATCACGCGACGGGCCAAGGGCGTCGGTATACAGAAGACGATAGAGGGCCGTGGTGTTTCCACTGCCGCCACAGAGCAGCCCGCAGGCGCAACCGGACCCCCAAGGCTCGGAACCTCCGACGTCGGATTTGCCGATCGGCCCGAGCGGGGTAGAGCGCTGACTCAACTTCGCGATTCCCTTACTATTCAGCCATTCAACCCAGCGCAGCACCAGGGCGGGCCCTAGTCAAAATCTAGAACCGTGGGCTAACTGACTCGAACTGCGGTGTACGGACCCGTGCGCACGGTGGTGTGGCACGGGTGCGGGCGACTGCGGCCCCTATGCCGATCAAATCGCGATATCACTCAGTAACCCGGACGGGGGGCGGCCGATTCTCAATGCATTATGAAAGGGCTGATTTCAACGGTTATGCGGGCAGTGTTGGGACGCTACAATAGGCGTGTGCAAATAAGACGTGCAGCGGCGGTCATTATCGTGAGTGTGACAGTGTTTGCGCAATCAGTACCGCCTGCGTGTCCCGCCGGCCGCCCAGTTGACGACATCATTGCCGAGGTGCATAAGGAGCAATCCAAAAGGAAACACCGCAACACCGACCCCTTCCCGACGCTGCATTGCAGTTGGGGTTGGTGCATCGATGTTTCAAAGACCCCGCCAACTTTTCCAGAATCCCGGCCTCGAGTGAGTTCGACCGACAACCAGAACACAAATTCCAATGCAACGAGTTCCGACACCGTTTCCGTCGAGACGTGTGGTACAGCGATGAAGGTGGCGCTTGTGGCCGCTCACAACGTCGAGGTTGGCGATCAGTACTTTGTGCAGAAGAACTATAACGCGGCGCTAATGCGTTACGAGGACGCACGGGAAGAAAAACCCGGAGACGTTGCCATTTACGGCCGATTGGGGCGAAGCTACGAGAAGCTCGGTCAGCTTCCACCGGCAATAGAGGCATACCACGTGGCGCAGAAACTCCCGCGACAAGAGAAGTGGACCGACGAGGCTAAATCTGCCCTGCTTCGTCTTCAGCACACCTCAGGTTCGTAATCGGCGTAACAGTACGCTGAGAAAATGCGCTGGACTTCAGCGGGTGCAACTCCCGCCCGAAAGCTGGTTCGCTCCACCCGGTAGAAATCGGAGCGGGAGCGGAGGCAACGTGACACGTGCTTGGAGCGTTTTCAAATTGAAGGTTCCGCCTGCCTGTGACAGGTATTGTTTCCCAGCATCGGAGTACAATTCCGCACATGTTGGCGTTTAGCAGAGCCAAGTGGATAGCCCTGACAGGATACGCTTTGGCCGCTGCGGGAATTATCCTTTTCACGCAACACGACAGAATCGTGGACTTGCAGCTAGGTGCCTAAGGTGGCTAGCCACCCCTTGACACAGGGATGCTGTCGGCAGATAGTGTGGCAACCCAACCCTCGGGCAAGTCCGCCACCTTCGCCTCGGGAGTCGCTCCCACCTTGCGATTAACTCGGCCTTGAGCCGCAAGACTTAGGATGATCATCGTGAAAATCGCTTCCAGATGGCTCTTGTTTTTCATGTTTGTGGCGCCACTGACGGCCCCTGCCCAGATCTCAAACTTTCAACACGTCGTGCTAATCTTCCAGGAGAATCGCACCCCGGACAATCTTTTTCAAGGTCTGTGCGCTGCTCCCTACGGCGCGTGCGCTGTCCCTCCGACAGCCGCCGCGCCTTACGACATTCAAACCTCGAATTGGAAGACTAAGGGCGGATCCATTCAGCCCTCGCCTGTAGCCTTGGCTAATACTTACGATCTGAGCCACGTGCACTCAGCGTTCAATGCTATGTGCGACGTTGTCGTCGGCGACCCGCCAACCTGCAAGATGGACGGTGCTGCCGGCATTGCTTGCGCTCCGCAGAAGGGCACCAGTTGCCCTGCGAACCCGCAGTTCAAGTTTGTCGACAATTCGGCTGGCATTCTGAACCCGTATCTCATCCTCGCCACCCAGTACGGCTGGTCCAACTATATGTTTCAAACCAATCAGGGACCGAGTTTCCCCGCGCATCAATTTATTTTCGGAGGCACTTCAGCGCCCAGTCAGTTCGACGATACCCAGGGTATTTTCGCAGCTGAAAACATGAACCCCAACGCCCAGGCGGGTTGCAACGCCCTATCCACGACGACTGTCAAGGTCGTTTCCCCGAAGCCCACCCCGCCCCCATACGGCGTAGAAGCTTCCAAGATCTACCCCTGTTTTGAACACCAGACCATGGCCGACCTCGTCACCGACTGGATGTACTACGCCGCAGGCGCGGGCTCCATTTGGACTGCTCCGAACGCGATTGACCACATCTGTGTGCCGAGCGGGGGAAACTGTACCGGCTGGGGAACCCACGTCGTCGCTAACAATCCTTCGCAAGTACTGACCGATCTTGGAAATTGCGATCTCCATGACCTGACTTGGGTCACTCCGACGGCGGCGAACTCTGACCACGCCGGCAGCAACGATGGCGGCGGACCCGCCTGGGTGGCTTCCATTGTCAACGCCATCGGCAACAGCACCTGCACCGACACCGTGAAGGGAAAGACGCTCACCTATTGGCAGGACACCGCGATCGTCATCACTTGGGATGACTGGGGAGGCTGGTACGATCACGAGAGGCCGACGATCCTGAACGGTGTGCAAGGCGACTATCAATACGGATTCCGTGTTCCATTAATTGTCGTCTCCGCCTATACGGACGCAGGCTACGTGAACAATTACCGGCATGATTTTGGTACGATTCTGCGCTTCATTGAGCATAATTTTGGCATCACCGAAGGCGAGCTCGGTTTTGCCGATAGCCGCGCGACTACCGATCTGGGATTGTTTTTCCATCTGAATCGAGCACCTCGGACGTTCAACACCATCCCCGCCCCCAAGGATGCAAACTTCTTTATCCACGACCTCAGACCACCGGAGCCACCCGACGACGATTAAGATGAACCCCGACTAGCCCAAGAGTTAATTCCCGAATCGAATGACGTGAAGGCACGCCGGTTCAAAGGCGTGCCTTCACCCTCATATGAGCTGCCTGCGGCGTGTGCTTACCGGGCCAGAACGCTGTAAAGTGCCACTCGCGCTGGTGGAGCTCACGCGACAATTGTGCTGTGTAGGGGTGAATAAGAACGGAATTTACGGTTACGCCGGTTGAATTGTTACTAATTGGCGACCGCAGGGACACGGCTCGTATCAAGGACTATTCGGAAGTAACTGTTGTAATCAGATAGCGCTCATTCACTCGTTGTGAGTTGATAAGGCGATGGTTCGCCACTAATCCTTTTTTCACAGAACAGCCCGAATCCCCGACAATTCTCAGGGCGTCAGCACGGGCGGGTCACACAACTAATTTTCACGCGCCGGGTTCTGACTCATAGCTGCTGGGAAGGGATCTCGTTTAACCACTGAGGCGCCCTATGAGACTGACCCCCATTATTCTAGTAATCTTGATCGCCATTTCTGCAACGAAATTTACCGAAGCGCAAGAGCAGAACGAGTGGATTCCTCAGAGTATTGGGACCTTACAGCAAGGCGCGTCCTCGAAAACCGAGTTCACCTTTGACCATTCTATGCTGGTATTGGCATCCAAGCTGGAACCGGACGACGAGGACCTCCGCCGCGTGATCGCAGGGGTGAGTGGGATCTCGGTCCACAGGTACCATTTTCCGGGACTTTGGCAGTACGATCAGGGGGCTCTGATCTCCGTGATCGAGGAATATCGTTCGGCGGGCTGGAAACAGCTGATTAACAGCCATGAGAAGGGAGGAGGCTCAGGTGCGACCGATCTCTGGGTCCGCGTAAAGAACAACGCGATTAGCAACGTCGCGATTCTCCTTGCCAGCTCGAATGAGGTGAACTTCATCGTGGTTTCCGGGTCCATCAGCCCGCTCGACCTCTCCCATCTTGGCGGACATTTTGGTATCCCGAAGATCGAAGGTGGAGTGGTAGTGCCAAATGCTGAGCGAGGGCGGTAACTGGAATTAGCGTAAAGGTGATTGATCGCCAGTGCGAATGAGTTGGTCGTTCACGATCAGCTCATCCAAGGAGGTAGAGTGAAAAAAATAATTGACCTCTGGAAAGCTAGTGTGGCCTGGGCAAAGAGACTTCACCGGGACGCCGCTCTTGATTCCCTGCGCAATGTTCTGGCAGTAGTCGGAGGCGCAACGATTTTAGCTGATT
This sequence comes from Candidatus Acidiferrales bacterium, assembly GCA_035603035.1. Lineage (GTDB taxonomy): Bacteria > Acidobacteriota > Terriglobia > Terriglobales > Acidobacteriaceae > Sulfotelmatobacter. Next base: position 10,213 of record DATNLE010000041.1, read on the forward strand.
TCGACACGATAAAGGTTTGGCTTATTCTGCCGATGCTTGCCTTTGCTTTCCTCATTTGGTTTCTCGATTACGAGCGCCATTTTCGCGGGCAGACCGTAGAGGAAGCAAACGCCCCGCGATGATCTTTTCTTGGACATGTGCTCTTCGCTATCACGTCTGTTTCTGATCCTCCGGCCCCCTTTTCAACAAAAGCGCACCAGGATTATCAAGGTTGAGCCGTGACTGCCGAAATCATTGAGAATTTAGCCGAATGCGGGTAGATGGGTGAAATGCGATTTATTATCAACGGCCCCGTTACCCTACCTGAAAAACCTCCGCGAGTTGCTGTTTACCATTGAGAGAAAGGCCGATGCTGCACTCATGAAAGCGCTACATCTGGCTTACGATTTGGACACCGGACGACTGCTGTTCCAGTGGAAGTCGCCGCACGGTGTGAGATCGATTTCGTGGAGACAGGATGGAACGCTATTCGCAATTGCTACTCCGTTCCTCTGCACCCGGTTCCGTGACACCGTACATGTTTGAGCACCAATCCTTGCAACACCTACAAATGCTGACCGCGAGGAATCCCACGTCCTTGGCGTTCTCAGGGGATCACCTCTACTTGGTCGAGTCGAGCTTCTGCAAGGGTTCAGCGTTCGACCGACATTTGGGCCTAGAGGGATTTGCCATTAGTGGAGCTGTGGATGTCTTCGGGCGGAAGGTATAGTGTCTTGCTTCCTCCTTCTGTGGAATTCACATCGCCACCACTGGCCATCCCAGCCCAGCGAGCGCTTCTGAAAAGTGGGCTGCGATTAAGTCGAACAGGAAAGATGGTCCTTCTATATCCACAGCCTCAAGTCTTTCAAATTCCGTAGCCATGCATTGAGTGGCGGAGATATACGTCGTAGCTGTTGTAAGTAGGCGCGTTTGGACTCATCGAGAATCGGACCGACTCGGTCGAGGGTCAAAACGCGTCATCGGGATGTTACGACAGCAACTCACCAGGGAACTACTCTCGCCAAGGATGAAAATTGTTTAACATTGACGCGAACACGGCGTAGAGGAACAAGGGCTGCCGCTTCTGAGCGTCAAAAAGGAGATCCCAGTTCACACTTGTGGGGCAGGCGATGCAAAGGTAGAATTGCGCCGCTCTTGCGGTCAAGAAAAAATGCCGGACAAGATGCAATTACTTTAGTAAAAGGGGAAGTCGATGACGCCTAGGAAAGCCCGGTACTCGCGTTATGGAATGCAGATCGCGGCCGCAGCCCTTATCAGCACCTGCTGCCTTCAGCCCGTTTCCGCCGGACAGACCACAGACGTAGCGGTCGACGCGGAGGCAGCAGCGCGCGACAATTGGCGCGCGGTTATGGCTCACAATACCGATTTGTGGGAGGGGTGCTTTCAGGCATCTTATCCCAGCACCGTCTGGGAGGAGGTGGATTGCAGAGAATTGCATCCACGCGTCCCTCCAGTCTTCCACAAGCCTGGCGAGGGGCAGGTAACGGGCAACGGTCACGACTATGTAGCTCAAGCGCCGGGGCTGATCAGCGGGACACTTGGAACCTTCCCGAAAGTCACGGGCGTGAAATCCGAGAAAAGTGTCGGCGTGGCCGCGTTCGGAGACGGAGGCATCCTCGGGCCGAATGAGTACTCGCTTCAGGTCAATACGAACTTAACGGGCACCACCTCGGCGTGTGACGGTCATGCCGGTTGTGTCGTCTGGCAACAATTCATTTACGCGACGGACTACGAAACCGAGGGGAAAGCGGCTGTTTTCATGCAGTATTGGCTGATCGGCTGGGGCGACTCGGATTGTCCGAGGGGTTTCGACAGTGATGGCGAGGGCGATTGTTTCGGGAATAGCAAGTCCGTAGCGGCACCCGATGTGAAGGCTACATCCCTTGGCAAGCTGTCGCTCTCGGGCGCTGCGGAAGCGGGTTCCAAGGATACGGTAGTATTCACCGATGGAACCACTGCCTACTCCGTTAGCGGCTCCGACAGCGTGCTTGATATCTCGAAGGTTTGGCACCAGTCCGAATTCAACGTCGTCGGTGATGCCGGCGGCTCGCGAGCGGATTTCAATACGCCTGTCTCGATCACCATGAAAGTAGCGCTGACGGATGGTTCCACCTCAGCCCCAACCTGTGTCGCGAATGCTGGCACAACCGGAGAGACCAATAACTTGAATCTGGGCAGCTGCAGCCGCAAGAGCGGCGCGAAGCCCTTTATCGAGTTCACCCAATCGAACTGAGGCGGCCGTGCCAGCAGGCCTTAACACTCGTAACCGATGGGTTACGAGTCAATCGCGATGTTATGACAAACGGCGAATATGGGGCGAGGCTGGCTCCGCCAACGCTGGCAGTGAACAATCCACGCTGCTGCTCATCCGGTTCGCTGGATGGACACGAGAGTTAGGTCATCCAATGAAGGGCCGTCGACAAAGGTTCGCAGATCGCTCAGGCAAGCGGCGACAAGCTCGGCGGGGCGCTTGGCAGCTGCCTGACGCACCACACGCGTGACTCGATCCACGCCGTATTCCTCGTCCGCGCGACGTGCTTCCGATAGGCCGTCGGTGTACAGGAGTAGCATGTCGTCAGTTTCCATGTGCAGGCGCGTGGCGGAGAAATCGACTTCGTGGAACATCCCCAGCGGCAAACCGGTGGATTCAATTCGTAACACCCCACCGCTCCCGACCATGATCGCGGGACAGTGGCCAGCGTTATGAATTTCCACATCTCCTGTGGGCTTAGCCAACCCGCATATCAAAGTGGCGTACTGCCCAGCCAACGCGCTCTCGCAAAGAACGCGATTGGTCTGGGTGACCATCTGGCCAAGCGGCAGGGCCATTCCAGTCAGGCTGCGGAACAAGGCGTGGAGTTGCGCCATCAGCATAGAGGCGGCCACGCCCTTGCCAGAGACATCGCCAAGCACAAAAAAGAGCTGTCCATCGGACGGGATTAAGTCGCAGTAGTCGCCACTGACGGGACCGAGCGGGGCGTAATAGTAACTTGTGTCCCAACCACCTGCCTGCAGATTCACTTGTGGCAAAAGATTGCGCTGCACTTGGGAGGCCAAATCGAGGTCACGCTGCAGCGCAGCTCGTTGTGACTCCGTAAGGTGATCGAGGCAGTACCGCACCAGCGGATCGGCCAGCAGTCGGTCCTGCTCTATCGATTCGTGGCATTCCTGGCACAGGCCGTAGCTGCCCTTGGCCATACGTTCCAGCGCCGAATCTACTTCGCGCAGAAGACCAACGAATCCGGCTTTCTGCGGTGCGAGAGCAATCGCTGCTTCCAAGCGTTGCTTCCGCTGTTCCAGTTGACTGTGTAGGAAAGCTACTTCTAGTGTGGCCATAACAACCTCGAACTGCCAGGCGACTTGCTGTTTGATTGCGGTTCCCCGTACCACGTCGCAGTTTCTTGCCTTGAATGAGCCTACGCGATTTCAGGAAGTGCGGGCGGTGTATCTCATACCTGTGCGCTGGGCCCAAATAGATGTTGAAACCAGGCATTAGCACAAGTTTGCGCCGTCTCTTCGCCCCCGCTGCCCAGTCACATCACTCGGTTCGCTCCCCGCATACCCCTGGGGTGGGGTGTAGTATTTTCCCCTCAATGGCGTAATACCCCCTCAGCCCGTTTGACCCCTCTTTTCCCCCGCCTGTAAGATCAAACTTCACCAGTATTGACAGCTATCGTCCTAACCCCACAGGCCAAATAGAAACACAGAAAAGATGTTCCCTGTAGATCCTCTGTGTCCCCTGTGTTAAAGGTTTTTCGGCGATGCCTCAGCGCTGACCGCTAACAGATGCCCCACGACCTGCCAAAATCCTACGAGCCCGGTGCGATTGAAACCCGCTGGGCCGAGTACTGGATCAGAGAAAAACTTTTCTCTGTCCCCACGCCGCCCGAAGGCGAAAATCGTCCAGTCTTCACTTTACTGTTGCCGCCGCCCAACGTCACCGGCCGCCTGCATATGGGCCACATGCTCAACCAGACCCAGATGGACATCATTGTCCGCTGGCATCGCATGCGTGGCTTCATCACCCTGTGGCTGCCCGGTACGGATCATGCCGGCATCGCTACGCAGATGATGGTCGAGCGCCAACTCGCCAAAGAAGGCAAGAAGCGCCGCGACCTGGGCCGCGAAAAATTCGTCGAGCGCGTGTGGGAGTGGAAACAACTCTACGGCGGTGCGATCCTCGACCAGATGAAACGCCTGGGCGCCTCAGTCGATTGGGACCGCGAATATTTCACCATGGACGAAACTCTTTCCCGTGCCGTGCGCGAAGTTTTCGTCCGCCTGTATGAAGAAGGTTTGATCTATCGCGGCAAATATATCGTCAACTGGTGTCCACGCTGCGAGACCGCGATCTCCGATCTGGAAGTGAAGCACGAAGACGTTGCCGGAAAACTTTGGGAGATTCGCTATCCCGTCGTGGGCAGCTCGGAATTCATCACCGTCGCGACCACGCGGCCAGAAACAATGCTCGGCGATACCGCGATCGCGGTCAATGCGAAAGATGAGCGCTACCAGAACCTCCACGGGAAAAAGGTTCTGCTGCCTCTGATGAATCGCGAGATACCCATCATCGTCGATGAACTCGCTCAACCCGAGTTCGGCACCGGCGCAGTGAAAGTGACGCCGGCGCACGATCCCAACGATTTCAAGGCTGGCCAGCGCCACAACCTGCCGCAGATCGACGTGATGGACGAGCACGCCCACATGAACCGAAACGCCGGGGCGTACGCCGGCCTCGACCGTTACGAGGCCCGTAAGCGCGTGCTGGCGGATCTGCAGGAGCAAGGATTTCTCGTCGCCGAGAAAGACTACGCACTCTCCCTCGGGAAATGCGATCGCTGCGGAACTGTAGTCGAGCCACGCCTCTCCGAGCAGTGGTTCATAAAAATTCAGCCGCTCGCGCAAAAAGCAATCGAAGCCGTCGAGAGCGGCGAGATCACCATCGTCCCGGAAAATTACAAACAGATTTATCTGAACTGGATGAATAACATCTACGACTGGTGCATCTCGCGCCAGTTGTGGTGGGGGCATCGCATTCCGGCTTGGACCTGCGACGATTGCAAACATGTGATCGTCGCCCGCGAGGAGCCGTTAACCTGCACGAAGTGTGGCAGCACCAAGCTGGAGCAGGTTTCCGACGTGCTCGACACCTGGTTTTCCTCAGGTCTCTTGCCTTTCACGACCTTGGGCTGGCCGGAAAAAACGCGCGACCAGGCGGTTTTCTATCCGACCACGCTGCTCATCACCGCTTACGAAATTCTCTTCTTCTGGGTCGCCCGTATGATCATGTTTGGCTGCCACTTCATGCAGGGGCACGAACAGGATCGAGCGATCAAGAAGGCGAGTGGCTGGGCTGATAAGAAGAATGACAGCGTCCCCTTCCGCCAGGTTTATATTCACGCGCTGGTGCGTGACGCCGACCGCCAGAAGATGTCGAAGACCAAGGGCAACGTGATCGATCCTTTGGATATTATCCAGCGCTTCGGCACCGACGCGACGCGGTTCACCCTGGCCGCCATGGCCGCGCCCGGCACCGACATCGCCTTCAGCGAAAGCCGCACCGACGGTTACCGCGCCTTCGCGAACAAAATCTGGAACGCCGCCAGATTCATGTTCATGAATGCAGACCGTCTTGAATGCGGCGCGGGCACTCTGGCCCGCGAACTCGCGCCAACTGCCAAGGGCATCCACCCATTCGCACCAACAGCTCTCGAAGACCGCTGGATCCTCTCCCGCTTCAACCGCGTCACCGCCGAGGTCAACGATGCTCTCGCGGCCAATCGCTTCCACGAAGCCGCAAACCGGATCTACGACTTTTTCTGGGGAGAGTTCTGCGACTGGTATATCGAGTTGATCAAGCCACGTCTGAACTTCGAGGAAGGTGCGGACAAAGCGCAAGCCCGAGCCGCTTGCGCAAATTTAGTCAATTTGTTCGACGCCTCCTTGCGTCTTCTGCATCCGGTCATGCCCTTTATCACCGAAGAAATCTGGCAAGCAATTTACGAGGGACATCCGCCCCTGAAGTCGATTGCGCTCGCAGGATATCCGCAGCCGGACAAAGAGCAGTTCGATCTTACTGCTGAAACCGAGATGGCAATCCTGCAGGACTTAATCGTGAACATAAGAAATGTCCGCGCAGAATTGAAAGTCGAGCCCAAGGTGAGAGTTCCAATCGAAGTTTTCGCGCATGAGCCCGCAATTCGCGCCATGATCGAGCAGAATCGAGGAGCGGTCGAGCGCCTGGCAAACGTGGAGAAGACCAGCTTTGTAGACCAGTCCCTGGCCAAACGAGGCGGCACCCGCAGCACCGCCCGCTTCGATGTTCACATGATCTACGAGAGAAAAATCGACGTTGCCGCCGAGTGCGAGCGGCTGAAAAAAGAGCTGGAGAAAATTGAAAAAGAGTTGACCAACAATCAGAAACAGCTAGGGAACGAACAGTTTCTGGCGAAGGCTCCAGGAAATGTGGTCGAAGGCCTGCGAAAACGGGGCAAGGAACTGACCGATTTGCGTGAGAAAATGAAGATCCAGATGGAGCAACTGGGCTGCAAATAGAGAGGTAGATTGCTGAGTCTTGTTGCCTCCATCCCAGACGTCGAACATCTCTACGCTATGGACTTTAATAGTCGACGCATCACCGCTATCCTCGAGAACGCGCTGCTTGAAGACCGGGCCACGCGCGACTCGACCAGCTACGCCTGCATCGATCCCAACCAGCGCGCCTCCGCCACCATCCTCGCCAAACAGGATTGCATTCTGGCCGGTATCGGTGTGATTGCCCGCATCCTCGACGTCTACGCGGCTCTTGACGGCGCGGTTACATCGCACTACGAAGTCACCACGCATCCCGAGATTTTCGACGGCGTGCGCCTGCACAAAGGCCAGTCGGTTGCCGTGATCCGGCACAACGCACGCGTGCTCCTGTCGTGCGAACGCGTCATCCTGAACTTTCTGCAGCGCATGAGCGGCATTGCAACTCTGACCCGCAAGTTCGTGGACGCCGTCTCCGGCACCAAAGCGCGTATTCTCGATACTCGCAAGACCGCTCCCGGCCTGCGCGTAGTCGATAAGTATGCCGTGCGTTGTGGCGGCGGCCAGAACCACCGTCTGGATCTTTCCGATGGAGTCTTGATCAAGAACAATCACATCACGCTCGACGGAGGAATTGTGCCCGCCCTGGAGCAGGCAGTCCGCAACCGGCGCGGTTCGCAGCCCATTGAGGTTGAAGTCCGCACGCCACAAGAGCTTGAAGAGGCGCTAGCCCATGGCGCGGAAGCGATTCTGCTGGACAATATGTCCCCCGAAGATGTGCGCCGCGCAGTGGAGCGGTGTTCCCAACTGGAGCGCCGCATTCCTCTCGAATGCTCGGGAGGAATCCGCCTGGAGAATGTCCGCGCCTACGCCGACACCGGCGTCGATTTTATTTCAGTCGGCCTGCTCACCCACTCTCCCCAAGCCGTAGATATGAGTATGCGTGTCTCGCCAGCTTGAGTCCGGACCTTAGCGCCATCGGGGTAAGTTCCGTGGTTTGTGCTTTTCTCCCCACTCCCGCATAATTCCGGAATCAATAAGCCTACGACAACTCGTGTTACCCGGGCGCCCATGCCGGCGAAAGCCGGCGAATCCCACACACCAGCCACTGACGTGCGACTGGGCCGCATCGTCCGGCTGTTCATGGAACACGCCACAGTTGTGGTAAGCGGCACGAAAATCGCGCAGGAAATTTCCTCGAGCCACTCTGAAGTCGGGCGCCTCATCCGGCAGTTGCGCGGCTTAGGTGTAGAGGTTGCCGGCCACCCCGGTTTGGGATATCAACTTAAGTCTGTCCCAGATCTTCTGTTGCCTGAAATCCTCGCGCCTTTGCTTCGCGGCACTATCTTCGACGATCAGCTTCACCATTTTTTCAAAACAGGCTCGACCAATACCGCAGCTATGTCGGCCGCTGCCGAGGGTGTTCCCGAGGGTAGCGTTTTTCTCGCCGAAGAGCAGACCGCCGGACGTGGGCGCGGAGCGAACATCTGGGAATCCACGCGTTCAGCGGGAATTTATTGCTCTGTGGTTCTGCGTCCGGCACTCGCGCCTGCCGACGTGCTGGTGATGGCGCTCGCCGCCGGATTAGCGGTTCGCAGCGCGATTCAGCAAGTCGACTCGCGCATGACTCCCGATTTGAAGTGGCCCAACGATGTGCTGATCGCGGGCAAGAAAGTCTGTGGCATTCTCACGGAGATGAATGCCGAAGCCACGCGAGTCAGATACATCGTAGTGGGAATCGGCATCAACGTGAACCATGCCAGCTTTCCCAAAGAACTGGAAGGCGAGGCCACGTCACTGCGTTTAGCGACGGGCCACGATTGGTCTCGTGTGGAGTTGACCGCGGCTTTGCTAAAATCGCTTGATCAGGAGTACCGACTCTTGACTACCGGGACGGATGCGCGCCCATCGATCCTCCGGCGTTTCGCTGAGCGTTCCACTTGGGTGCAGGGGAAGCCGGTGCGTGTTGAGGAGAATGGATCAAGGATCGAAGGAACCACAGAGGGGCTGGATGACCGTGGGTTCCTCCAGGTGCGCACCGCGCGGGGACTGCGGACGATTTTCAGTGGTACGGTGAGAGCGTTTTGAAAGGGCACCGCTTTAGCCTTGCCGCCCACAGCTGTGAACTCTCGGGCTTCGGCCTCCGAGGATAGTCGTTGCAAGCAGAGACCTTCATGCTTTTCGTTCTTGATGTCGGCAACACCAACACGGTCCTCGGAGTTTTTGCCCGTGCTCCAGGCGTGCCTTCCGACCAAGACTCTGACACCGCTCCACATTACGATCACCTGGTTGCCAACTGGCGAGTCGCCACCCGGCAAGGCAGCACCGTGGACGAGTACGGCGTCCTGTTCCGCAATTTGTTTTCGATGGCCAGTCTTGAGGCCGCCGGCATTCATGGCATTGTGATTTCATCCGTGGTGCCTCCACTTGATCCGGTTCTTCGTCAGGTCTGTGAGCGGTACTTTAATTCCAAGCCGCTGCTGATCGAGCCGGGGGTGAAAACCGGCATGCCGGTGCATTACGACAATCCCGCGGAAGTGGGCGCAGACCGCATCGTGAACGCCGTAGCGGCATTCGAAAAGTACGGCGGCCCCTGTGTGATCGTCGATTTCGGCACGGCCACCACCTTCGACTGCGTATCCTTGAAGGGCGAATACATGGGCGGAGTGATTTGCCCGGGCATTGGCATCTCTGCTGATGCGCTTTTTCAGCGCACCGCGCGCCTGCCGCGTGTGGAGATTCGCAAGCCCGCTCGTGTGATCGGCACCAACACGGTCGGCAGTCTGCAGTCCGGGCTTTACTACGGATACCTCGGTTTGGTTGATGGCATTCTCGAACGTCTTCTCGGCGAGCTGGGCGAAGAGACGAAAGTGATCGCCACCGGAGGCCTCGGCCCGATGATTGGAACGGGATCGAAATACATTAAGCAAATAGACGATTTCCTGACTCTCGAGGGGTTACGCATCATCTGGGAAAGAAATGTAGCGGCGCGCCCCAGCCTCTCGAAAGCCGTGCAAACGCCCGCCTCCCAGGCATCGAAGGCCTCACCCCGCTCCGCGTCCGGCGCCTCGCCGGCGAAAACCAATGGCGGCCGCGAGCGCTCACCTTCAACTCCGCGTTCCACTCGCTGACCGTCTTGGACAATTATTTTCAATATTTCTCCGAAGTTGAAGAGCACTTTCTGAGGCGGCGTGGCGCTCACCTGATTGGTTCCACACTTGACTGGGCTCAGATTGAAATCTGGAAGAATGCCGGTATCCCTCTCGAGGCTGTGCTTCGCGGCATCGACTCCGCCTTCGATAAATACGAACAGCGCAAATCGAAAAGGCACGAAAAGATCAACAGCATCGTGTGGTGCGCGCAGGCTGTGTTGTCGGCTGCGGAAGACATGAAGGAAGCTGCCGTCGGCATGGCAGCCGGCGATCAGCCATCGACCAAATCCAGCGCAGGGCAAGGTTTTGAGCCCGAAACTATTGCCGCATTCCTGCGTCGCAATGCAGATCTTTTGCACGCGGCGAAACTGCCGCACACTGCCGGAGTTTCCATTTATACCGTCGCCGAGAACTCAACCGCCACGCTTCGCCGACTAGCCGATGAAATCGAGAACGCAAAGGCAGCGCCTGGGCTGGAAGACCTCGAGCGCCATCTCACCGTGCTGGAAGAAAAACTTTTTGCCGCGTTACTTACCGCGACGCCGGATGAAGAAATCGTGAACCTCCGCGCCCAGGCAGATCGCGAACTGTCACCCTACCGGCGCAAGATGGCGGCGCCGCAAATCGAGCAATTGCAAAAACAATACGTCCACAAGCGGCTCCTGGAGAAATACAACCTCCCGCGCCTCAGCTTGTTTTACCTGTGATGATCCATTCCTTCGATGCACTCATTCTCGGCGGCGGCGCGGCCGGCTTGATGTGCGCCATTGAAGCTGGTAAACGCGGACGACGGGTCGCTGTACTCGAGCACGCTGACCGTCTGGGGAAGAAAATTCTGATCTCCGGGGGTGGGCGCTGCAACTTCGCCAACCTCCACTGCAGGCCGGAAAACTTTCTCTCCGCGAATCCGCACTTTGCCAAGTCGGCATTAGCTCGCTACCCTCCCGCCGATTTCATCGCCCTTGTCGAAAAGCATGGCATCCCCTACCACGAAAAAACGCTTGGACAACTCTTCTGTGATCGCACCGCCCGCGACATCCTCGGCATGCTCGAAGCCGAATGCCAGAGTGCGGAAGTCAGCATCTTTCTGAATACGAAGATTCACCAGGTTGAACGTGCCAGTGAATTCGTCGTCCATGCCGCCGACGCCGAGTTTCGTACGCCCGCACTCGTCGTGGCCACCGGAGGGCTCTCGATTCCTAAGATCGGCACAAGCCCATTTGGATACGACCTCGCTCGTCAGTTCAACATCGCCATCCGCGAGCCCTGGCCTGCACTCGTGCCGTTGCTGCTGAACACGGAGGACCGTTCCCACTACTGTGACCTCGCGGGAGTTTCGACGGAAGTAATTGCTTCGTGCGCCAGCCAACACTTCCGTGAAAAGATGCTGATCACGCATCGCGGCCTGAGTGGTCCGGCGATCCTGCAGATTTCTTCCTACTGGAAAAATCCGCACCGCGTGATGATCGACCTTGCGCCGGGCATCGAAGTCACCGCCCCGTTTCGCGATGTAAAGGTTCCAAGAACCCTGACGACTCTGAGATCAGAGGTGCGCAAGTTTCTCCCTCAACGCCTCGCGGACCGCTGGCTGGACCTGCACCCGCCCACCTCGTGGACAAATCATGCGCTGGCTGATTTCGAAAATCAGTTGCACACCTGGTCCATCTCGCCAGCAGGAACCGAAGGCTACGAGAAAGCCGAAGTCACTGCCGGCGGCGTCGATACCGACGAACTGTCCGCCAAAACAATGGAAAGCCGCAGAGTCCCCGGCCTGTTCTTCATCGGCGAAGTAGTAGACGTAACCGGCCATCTCGGAGGCTTCAATTTCCAATGGGCGTGGTCCTCGGGCGCCGCCGCCGGACGAGCGCTATGAGCGTGCCTCGCCATGGTTCGGCGCAGCCACCTTAGCGAACTTTGCCCCCCGGATGTCCTTTCGTGCTGGTAACAATACTTCCCCTGTTTAGTTGGGCTTCTCCTTTTCCTTTGGCGCTTCCTTATTGGCCGGAGGTGGCGTTCTTGGTTTAGCTGGGGTGGGATGTTGCGCCGGCTTTGCACCCGAAGGCGGGGTAGAGGCCTTGGTTTCAGGCTTCGGGGCTGGCTTGGAGGCCGGCCGGTTCGGAGTCGGTGGCGGCGTCGCTGGTTTTGCCGGTTCCGGATGAGCAGCCGGTTGAGGGCGCCGCTCGGTAGCGGTCGGAGCGGGCTTGTTCGTAGCCGACGGCGCAGCAGGCTTGGCTGCAGGTGGTGCGGGCTTAGCTGCGGTCGGTGCGGGCTCAGCTGCTTTCCTCATGGGCTCAGCAGGCTTTCCCGGCGCAGGAGCAGGCGCGCGTCGAGGAGCGGGAGCAGATGGGGAACGATCGGGCTGCGCGTTCGGCGACGCCGGTCGCGCGGGTGCTGCAGCGCGCGCAGGAATCACTGGGGCGATGGGTTTGCCTGCCGCGATGGGTTTTGCCGAGGCAACAACGGCTGGACGGCCGTGATTGACAGAGGCAAATTGTTGGTGGTTCTGCGCTGCTGCCTGCTGCTGCTGCAACTGCGTGTTCATCGGAGGAGTGCGCTGCTCGCGCGTTGCGGCAATTTCAGTCGGCAAAGGCTGGCGAGTAACGCCTCCGGGCCCGTTATAGCTGGAGCGGTTATTGGTGACGCTTACGGTGGTATTGTTGATGATGACTGTATTCGTCACCGTGCGGTTGTAAACTTGGACGTTGCTGATGTTGACGTTGTTGACGGAACGGTTGTAATTGAAGCGATCTCCGTTCCAGTAGCCGCCTTGATAGCCAGCGCCGACGTAGCCGAATCCATAGTTAATGCCGCCGTAATAGCCGATATGCCGGCCCCAGAACCCGTAGTGGTAGCTGTATCTGCCCCCGGAAGATCCCCAGTAGCCCGGCGTCCACAGCAGGCCCACTTCGGGCGGCCGCGCCCATGCACCGGGTACCCAGTAGTATCCCTGAGGAGAATAGCTCCAATATCCCGGCGTCCACAGATAACCATCGCCGGGGCAGTCAGGCTGCGAATACTCCGGCAGCGGTGGCGGGGGGTCTGGTGCCTGCAGCGCCGGTTGCCCGTAGCTCGCGTCCTCGTCGCCGGCGTCGTAATTGTCATCGCTATTGGAAGAGTTCTGGTTCGGCGCAGGCTGCTGTTCGTTGGCACTCGCCGTCTGGGTCGATGCCGCGGGGGCTAGGTTGGCCGCTGCTGCTGGATCCTGGGACTGATCGGTCGGCGCCGGTTGACTCTGACTGCTCGTGTCCTGGTTGCCGTTTTTCTGGCATCCTACAGTTCCTAACGTCAGTGCGATGGATACGACTGCCAGACCGATAGAAAAAGCAGATACTTGGTTGATCTTGCTCATTAAAGTTTTTCTCCGCACGTAGGTTTTTTCATTTATTGGTTGGAGTCTCTCCTCGGGGGTGCGCGTCTCAACGCGCGCGAACTGCTCTTCGGAGAGGCGAGTAGACGTATTGATGCGAGTTTCAAATCAGTGCGCAATGTCGGTAATATCGCCACTCCGCTCCTGGCCAGCAAGCCAACCTGCGATCAGTCCAATCACAATCCAAGCTAGGTTGCGGGGCGGCTTTACCGGGTTGCTGATGCGCGATAGGGGCGACACTCAATCTGCTGCAATCAAGCTTCGGTCACGATGCGGCTGTGTCCGGGGTGTCCTGTGCTGAGTTCACATTTCTCTCCCGGCCCCGTGTCACAAAGTCGGCAATAGAAAGCTTGTACCTCTCTGAGAATAGGCTTCTTGGCTTTCATGACCATTCATGATGTGATAACCCGCACAAGAAAAAATGGTCAATTTTGGACACTGAACTCGAATACTTGTCGATAAACCCCTATAGATGGCGAGAAGGTCGATCCCCGATCAGGATGGCATTAAGCTACCGATGATCAACGCACTCTAGGGTGCAATCAAAAACGGCGAAGGAGCTCGACCTTGAAGCAGCAGCCACCTCGTTGGGTTGGTGAGGTGAAGTGACCCTGAAACTCTTTCAGAGCTCGATGGTGTGTGATACAGGCGCGGCAGCTAAGGCTGCAATTTCTTTGGAGCGTTTCTGGCCGACCTGAAGCATGGCTCCAGGCGATTGTGTAGATGGTGGCGGCGTCGTCCTGAAAATACGATCCTGCTTGTGAATCCTACTTCGAGAAACGCGAACGATCATAGGTCGGCAACGTTTCGGGGTAATCTGCAAGGAGCGCATCACCCGGATCACGTGGCGTCTTCATTATCGCGTCCCCCGCGTGCTGGGCTCGCACAGCGTCGAGAACCGTGCCTTACTTCATCCAGGTGCCACGAGAGGGTTCATCGCCAGCATCCTTCCGTCTCGAAACCGCGTCTGCCCGAAAGAGGCGTTCGAGAGGCCTGAGCCGTATGACGGGAAACTGTCACGTCCGGTTCTGAGAGGGCTGGCCGCGAGCAATGGGGCTGGTTACTCGGTGACGCCTGTTTCATCCAACATCGATACCGCGCCGAACATTTGGAGCAGGGTTGTGAGTTTCGTGGAGCATGTTCTCATTCTGCGGTTCAGTACAAGAGCATTCAAGTGAAAGGTCCAACAATTGCCGTAGAATTAACTCTTGCTCCTAAACATTGAGAAGCTCATCTACGGCGGCGACGGACTTGCTCACCTTCCCGCCGACGACCGCGGACGCGGCAAAGCCGCCTTTATCCCTTTTGTTTTAGGCGGGGAGAAAATCGAAGCTGCTATAACCGAAGAAAAGCCAAGCTTCGTTCGCGCGCACGCCGAAGCGATCGTCGAGCCGTCACCCCACCGAGTCCCGCCGCCCTGTCCACATTTTGGCCGCTGCGGCGGATGTCATTACCAGCACGCCAGCTATGACCAGCAACTCGAGATCAAGAAAGAAATCCTGCGCGAGAACCTGCGGCGCATCGCCAAGCTCGAACTGCAGTGCGAGATCGAAGTCCACCCTTCGCCTCCCTGGCATTATCGCAACCGTTCGCGAATGCAGGTGCGCACGCGTCCTGCATTCTCAGCCGGTTACTTCAAGTTTGCCTCTCACGAACTTCTTCCCGTCGAAGAGTGTCCCATCAGCTCGCCGCTGATCAACCGCGGCATCGCCGCCTTATGGCGGTCGGGACGCGCCGGCCAAGCCGTCGAAGGGGTGCGCGAAGTTGAATTCTTCGCCAACTCCGAAGCCGACGGAAATGAAACCCGCCTGCTCCTCGAATTTCTATGCGCCCCCGAGGCTCGACGCGCAGCAGTTCGCGCCTGGGCCGAAGAATTGTGCGCGGCCATGCCAGAGATCGCCGGCGTCGTCGCCTTTCGCGAGCCCCAAAAGGGCGTGCTGGAGCCGCTGGTCGCGGTCGGCGCCTCGGAATTGACCTATCAGACGAAGAATACCGCCTACCGAGTCAGCGCTGGCTCCTTTTTCCAGACCAACCGCTTCTTGATTAACGAATTAGTTAATATTGTTACGGCAGGCCGCTCCGGCCAACTCGCACTGGATCTCTACGCCGGGGTCGGATTGTTTTCCACAGCCCTGGCCGGTGATGTTCGTCACATCATTTCTGTTGAGTCGTCACAGACAGCCGCCAGCGATCTGCAATACAATTTGCCCTTGACCGGAAAGGCGGTTCACGCCGCGACCGAGCAGTACTTGGCTAAACTCGGGGATAACGGGCGGGCCGGACGTGGTGCACTCCGACAAGGAGCAGTCCTCCCCTCCCAATTGGTCCATAAGCCCGACCTAGTGGTGGTCGACCCGCCCCGCGGCGGCTTGGGTGATCGCGCGGCGCGTTTGCTTGCGGATGTGGACGCGCCGCGCATCACCTATGTGTCCTGCGACCCGGCGACTCTGGCTCGCGATCTGATGCCCCTCCAAGCCTCAGGCTATCGCGTCGATCAGGTCCACCTCGTCGACTTATTCCCCCAAACCTACCATCTGGAAAGCGTCCTGCACTTAATCCGCTGATCTCGGATTCGCCTGGAAGGTTGATTTTTCCTGTATGAGGACAGCCGCCTCTCCGGCCGGGCAAGGGAGGCTTTCCGGTGGCACAACTGGGCCAACACGCCGACCTTTTAAAAGTAGGACACCACGGCAGCGCCACTTCCACCACGCCCGAAATTTTGGCGGCAGCGAAGCCCACACTTGCCGTGATCTCGGTTGGCGACCACACGTCTTTTGGCCCGCCCAAAACCCGACGTACTCGCCCGCCGCCAAGTCGTCGGGCTCAGCCTCTAGCGCACGGATCTCCGTCACCTTCTACCTCGACGGTCAATTCGTCACTATTCGGCACCTATTAAAATTTTGTTTGGCGAGTTTTTGATACGCCGCACGTATAGCTGAACTCGATCGAAGTTACATTCGAACGCGACTTTCCAAGGACGTGAAACTCAATCTGTGCCCTTTGCTTTGAAGGGCCGCGGCTTCACAGCCGCGCTGTATTTCTTTCACAAATGACGAGGAGCTTTAGCCCCCGAGGATCTCAACTTTTCGTCTCGTCCTCATCCACCGTTTCAACCGCTGCCACAGCCTGCCGCGATTCCGCAATCAAACTCAGCGCCTTCTCCTCATCCCCTTCCCGCACCAGAATGATCATTCCTCCCAGCCCGGGAAACGCGTCCTGCAAGAAACTGCCGGACTTCAGATCATTCTGAATCCCTGCCGAATCCAGCAGCCCCTTCACCACCAGCGCCTCCGATTCTTGTTCGCTGTCAAACACTTTCACCAGCTTCTCATTCGGATTAGGCCGCTGTTCTTCTGTCGTCGCATTCGTTTCCTCAGCCATGTAATCTCCGATTCTCGGGTCGGCCGCCATGAAGAGGGCGCGGACTCCGCTTTTCTCTGATTCTAACTCTTCTCTCCAAGTTGCTTTGCGGAGTCTGGTCTTCGACCGACTGACTGATTTACACTGCCGATTTGCAGTGCCGATTTGCCAAGATGATCGGCAATCTCCGGAACCGGACATCCCATGTCGAAGCCCCGCCGCAATAAGCCTCAGCCGCCGATTGATGACGTCGTCTTCGGCATCAAGCCGCGCAAAGCCGTCCCGTTTTCATTCGTGCTCGATGCCATTGCTCCTTTGTCGCCTTGGACTCGCCCCATGTTCGGCTGCCTTGCGATTTATGTGCAGGACAAAATCGTCGTCATCCTTCGCGACAAGCAGTCTACTCCTCTAGACAATGGCGTTTGGCTCGCCACCACGGAAGAACATCACCCAAGCCTGCGACTGGAGTTTCCCAACATGCGATCCATCCAGTTATTGAGTAAGAATGGGTTGGGCAAGAAGGTGACCGGCTGGCAGGTTCTCCCGGTCGATGCGCAGGATTTCGAACAATCCGCACTCCACGCCTGCGACCTTGTCCTGGCACGCGATCCTCGAATCGGCAAGGTCCCGGGCGCTAAGCGAATCCCGAAAGTGGCCGCCGCTAAGGCGAGATCATCTAACCTGACGCAACCAGCAAGGAATCGCGCGAACGCTCGCGCCGAGAAATCTAACCGCTCGTCGCGCCGGAAGAAGTGATCACGCCGCTACCTCTGCACGCGGCGTAATCCCGAAGACCCGCGTTTTCGTGAGCGGCGAGGGAGCTGACGCGGAGAGCGGCGTCCGTCAGACGGACGTGCCTCCGGCACTTTCGGGCCGTTTCATTTTGCCGCCAAAGAGAGCAGAATGCTGGATAAAGTGCTGCAACGCCGCACTGCGACGCCACATCCAAGCTTGGGGACTACCAAGCTTGGGGACTACAAAGAGTCGTGACCCAAAAGGGACCGATATGAATTCCGGGGAACAATCAGATCACGAGAACAGTCTGCCTCATCCCGAACTCGAAGCCGACGACGAAGCCCGCAGAATCCGCCGCCTGCAAGTCATGATCAGCATGGTCTCCTCCGTCATCAGCCAGGACCCCAGCATCACCGTCGAAGAAGCAGCCGAGCTCGCCGCTGGTGCCAAACGAGCCGCCCTCGCCATGTTCCCCGACAAAGAACTCGCCTACGACCTGCTCTACAAACCGCGCCTGCAGCGTCTGATGACCGAGCGCTTCCGCCTTCAATAGCTGAGATTGACGGTGTGCGAGCAGGCGATCCGCTCACTCGAGTGTGCCAGCGCACATGCGCTTTCGCAGGATTGAGCTTTGAAAGGGCGCGGCTTCAGCCGAGCCGCAACTAAGCGCAAGAAATCAACGCTGCCTTTAAGCCACCAACCTATTCATCCACCACCGAATTCCTCAGAGTCCCCACACCTTCGACGCTGACCTCCATCACATCCCCCGCCACCAACGGTCCCACCCCCGCGGGTGTCCCGGTCGCAACCAGATCCCCCGACAGTAGCGTCATCGCCTGCGAGATATAGCGAATCACCACGTCCAGAGTGAAGATAAAGTCCCTCGTATTGCCTGATTGCCTTACCGCGCCATTCACCCGCGTCTCCACCCCAATGCCCGCCCATGGATCAAGCCCATCCACCACCACGGGCCCCACCGGACACGAGGTATCGAAGCCCTTCGCCCGCGCCCACTGCCCATCTTTTTTCTGCAGATCGCGCGCCGTCACATCATTCAGGCAGGTGTAGCCAAGGATATAGGGTCGCACATCCTGATCATCCGCCAGTCGATAGCAGGTCTTCCCCATCACCACACACAGCTCGCCTTCATAATCGACGTGCTGCGAAATCTTCGGCCGCCGCACCACGCCGCCCGACCCCAGCAATGAGGACGGTGGCTTGAAAAACAACAGCGGCTCCGTCGGAACCTCATGTCCCAACTCCGCCGCATGCTCCCGATAGTTTCGTCCCACACAAACAATCTTCGACGGATGCACTGGAGGCAGCAGCGCCGCCTCATCCAGCGCGATCGGTTCGATTCGCCGTGTGCGCAATCCTTCCACGTCGCCATCGGACTCCTCCGGCGCCGTCAGCAGAACCCTTAAAATCGAATCGCGTCCTGCCACCGATTCGACCAGCCCGTACTGAGCTTCTCCATGCAGTTGAAACCGGCAATATTTCATGGATTCTATCTAACCACGCGGCAGGGAAATCACGCGAGAACTTTTCGCGGCGCAATAAGGATTGCTGGGCAAGTTAAGCTGCAAACCGACATTTTGCGTGCGCATCAGGTTACGCTGCAAGCCTGTATTTTGGGTGCGCGCCCCTCGCGCCGGTATTAGGATTTTGGATGGCGCGGCGCTGCGATTAGCTCTGGGGATGATTGAGGGCTTTTAGCCCCTAGGTACTTACGGCACCCTCTCACTCGCTTCCTCCGACCGCGCACTCTCATTTCCCCGCTGATCGACCGCTGACACAGAATAAAAATAAGTTTTCCCCGACACAACCTGCATATCGCGAAACGCCGGAGTCCTCACCGCTTCCGAATTCAATTTCACCGCCGCCCCTCCCGCTTCATGACGGTAAATGTTGTATCCCTCAAGATCCGCATCTTTCACCGGCGTCCAAATCAGATCTATAGATGCCTGCTGCCCCGGACCCGAAAATACCGCCTGCACTCCCGAAGGCACCGCCGGAGGAAACACATCATGCGCGAACACCTTCAATTTATCGGTATCATCGCCCTCTACTTCGGCAGCCGGCTTTCCCGGCATCTCGACCACGCTCACAACCGTTCCCTGGTAGAAATAGGTGTTTTCCCATTCGAAACTCTGATCGAGAAATGAATCGATGACTTTCTCTTGTCCGCTCTCCCCTACCGCGCACTGGGTAGCCTCCACATCCGCGATTTTAATCTCGTTCTTGCTTGATTCTTGCCGCCGGTAGATGCGGAATAAATACCGAACGCCGTTTCGTCTGCCTGCTGTGCCCGGACAATGCCACGAAATCATCACGCCCTGACCAACGGGGTTTGCCGCAAAACCACTAAATGGCGGCAGCGTCGGCACCAGCGCGACCCGCACCTGATTCGAAATCCCCGCGCCTCGCCCCGCGGCATTCAGCACCTGGACGGCGTAGCCGGCGAATTCCGTCGCATGCTCCCCTTCGATTTCAGAAGCCAAAGTGTCAGTGAAACTCGCCGCAAGTTTTTTCCCAGACGTCCTTGCTTTTTCGAAGTCCGCCGGCGGCGCGACTTCTCCGGCTCTGGTTGTACATTGCTTAAGAGACGCAGCAACGCTGCGGCAGATTTCCGTTTTCCCCAAATACCGTACGCTCTGCCGATTCGTTGTTCGAGCCGGGATCGTCCAGGTAAGCGTAACCTTGTCGCCCTTGCGCGCCGCACGCAGATCCGTTGGTGGCTTCGGCAATTCCAGCGACGGCGCTTCCGGCGGACCAATCGAAGCGCACCCGCTCAACCCGACCATCGCGCCCAGCACCAGCAACAATTTCCCCGTCGAAGGTTTCATGCAGAAGCACAGACTACATTAGTTGTGGAGGACACGCCCGCACTGGCGGTGTTCTCACACCAACTCCCGCACCGCATCCCGAAACACCTTGCTGTGGTGATCCACATCGTCCTTCTCCGTCTGCGGCGACATCAACGCCATATTATGAAACGGCGTCAGCAGAATTCCCCGATTCATCGCATACAAATGCATGAACCGTTCCAATTCGAAGTCCATCGTAGCGTGCGCTTCCGTCCCATTTTTGGGAGCGTCGCGCCCAAACATATATTCCGCCCGGCATCCCAGCCGTGTAACGTGCCAGGGCAATTCCACCTCCGCAATTGCTTTGGCCACTCCCAACGTCCAGCGCTCCGCCATCGGAATCATCCGGTCAAACGCCTCTTTGGTAAGAACTTTCGTCAGCGTCGCGCGCATCGCCGCCAGCGACAGAGCATTGCCCGCCAAAGTCCCGCCAATCCCACCCACATCGCAGTCTTCAAGATTCTCTGCGGCCCGACTCTGTCCGGCAATGATGCGATCCGCGACTTCCTGCGAAAATCCATAGGCGGCGCCCGGAATCCCTCCCCCAATCGCCTTCCCGAAAACGAGAACGTCGGGCTCCAGATTCTCCGCCCGCGTGTATCCACCCGGCCCAGCACAAATCGTGTGCGTCTCATCCATAATCAACAGCGCCCCAAACTTCCTCGTCAACTCCCGCAGCGCCGCATGAAATCCCTTCTCCGGATGCACAATCCCAACATTCGTCATCGCCGGCTCGGCCAGCACGCAAGCCACATCTCCCGTAGCCAGCGCTCGTTCCAGTCCGGCAACGTCGTTGAACTCCACGACCCTGGTAGTGACCGCCGGATTCACCGGTGGCCCAATATTCCCGCGCCTTGAGCCAACAACTCCATTGCGGTCGAGCGTGATGAAGGTTTCATCCACGGTGCCGTGATAGCACCAGTTAAAAACCAGAATCTTCGCCCGTCCCGTAATCTGCCGCGCCAGACGAATCGAGAAGCGATTCGCATCCGTCGCCGTTAAGGCAAACTGCCAGTAAGGCAGCCCGAACCGCTTCTGCAACTCCTCAGCCACAAAAATCGAATCCTCGCCCGGCAACATCAACGTAATCCCGCGCCGCGACTGCTCCTCCACCGCCTTCACCGTAGCAAACGGAGAATGCCCCGTCATCGCCCCCGTATCTCCCAAACAAAAGTCGGTGTAACGATGCCCATCCACGTCGGAAAAATGCGCCCCCTGCGCCTCCCGCACAAACGGAGGAAATGCTCCCGCCCACTTCACCATCCAGTTCATCGGAACGCCCGCCAGCAGCGACTTCCGAGCCCGCTCAAACAAAGCCTTCGACTTAGGCCGATCCTCCACAAACCTCTTCTGCTCGCGCTGCATTAAGGACGCAAGCCGCGCACGATCAATAATTTTCATGACGAGGCAGCATACCAGACGTGGAGGAAGGATAACCCGCAAGGAACCGGGTGACCCCGTGGATGAAGACAGCTCGCGTGGGTCGGACACTCCCCCGCCGACAATGTATGCAACGAACCCGGCCCCGCGCGGAAGCCAGCCGGCCGCAAATGATTCCTGGACTTAGGGTGGCAGCGCTGCGAGACAGTGCCCTGGTTTTGAAAGGGCGCGGCGTTAGCCGCGTCGTTACCAATGGAAAATGAGGAAGGCTTCAGCGACCGAGGGTCGCACTCGCTTCCATGCTTCAGGCCTTGTGTTATTCCCTGAACTACCGCGTGCGAAGTCAGAGTGGCCATACCCTTGATCTTCGAAGTACGACGGCAAATTCAGTTGACGAAAACAGGTGCGCTCAAAATGCCCGGTCACGAAAGTCAAAAAGTGAAATCGCGATGTAAGCCAACGATTGGAGAATCGGGAGTAGGATGACAGTCAGGTTCGCATGCGCAGAGGAGGAATCCGGTGGCGTCTTGTCGGGTAATCTTGGCCTCGGCCCTAGCTCTAGTGACATCTTGTGGTGCCCAGCCAATCGTTAGCAGATACGACAACAGCTCTCGATTGATACTCGATGAGCTGAATGACACGCACGTTTCCGGTTCTCTCGCATTTGCGGCTTGTTTGATCTGCAATCTCTTGTTGTTCGCAGCAAATACTTCGGCTCAGCAGAACAAGGAGCCTCCTGCATCCCAACTCGGTGGTGAGACCGGGGTTCCTGCTTGTGGTATAAGGAACCCGTCACCATCACCTTGCGTCCCGGTCCCACGTGTCCTCTCAACAACTTTTCCCACGTATTCCGAGCAGGCCAGAAAAGAGAAAATCCAAGGCTCCTGTGTCGTGGGCTTGGACGTTGACGAGAAGGGAAATGCTACGAATCTTCGCGTTATTACAGGATTGGGTATGGGACTAGACGAAAAAGCTATCGAAGCTGTAAAGAAGTGGAAGTTTGAGCCTGCCCTGAAAGACGGGAAGCCCGTCCCGGCAAAGATCGCCGTAGAAGTAAATTTTCACTTTTAAGTTGCTCGATTACACGCCGCCTAACTCCCCGACAGTCTGTTCGCTGACGTTAACACTCGTAACCGATGGGTTACGAGTTCAATGGAGATGTTTCGCCAACTCCTAAGGGAATAGCGCCGGGGGGCCTCTGGCTGCTTGGTTAGGTGGAACCGCTCCAAGATGAGTCGGGAAAAGATTGTAAGCCCCGAAGCTCTTCCTTATAGCGCTCGAGCTGATTTTCCATCCCTGTAATCATTTGCTGCCTGAATTGAGCCTGCTTCGTCATGCGCTGGTTGGCGGCGCGGTCCCTGTGCTGGATCCAACTATCCAGTTCACGAGTCTTGTCCCGAATGAGTTTTTTATAGGCTTCGACTTGCGCAATGCGCTCGCGATCTGTCTTCGCCTCTGGAAGCACAACGCCCTTGGATTTCAGCAAATTTACGCCAAGTTGAACTCTCAGTTCGCGTAGCTTTCGCTGGCTCTCCTCGCGAAGTTTCCGAATGAGTCGGCTGGGCGATTCCTCCGGCATGGCGTGATTATAATCCGGTGATTGACGAAACCAGGCCACAGCACGTTTTGACCAACGGTGAGCGTAACCGCGATGTTTCGACAGCTATCCAGTTCGGCTGTCCAGCAGGTCTTTGATGGACGCTCCACAGTGTGGGCAATTGGCAGGTGGATATGTCCACGTGAGCTTGCCTTTCCAACTCTTGCCGCATCGTGGACATCCAGACCTGTCGATTAGTGTGCCCGCAACTGACCATCGCCACAACAACAACGCGGCTGGGATGCCCGCTGCGAGTGCACATAGCCAGTAACTACGAGCCAGCAGAAAGGTCAGTAAGAACAGGCTCACGAACACTAACGCAATGAGGGTTGGGAAATAGTGATAAATCGTGATGGACTTTCTGAACTGACGCACATCACACGACGGTTCCATAGTGGCACGGCTTCAGCAAGAACTGCGTACAGGATAAGCGCATCAGAACTCGGCTGTCGAGAACAGGCGATAGCGCTTACCGAGAATCGCTTGATCTGCGGTCAAGGGTCAATACGCGTCAACGCGATATTTCGACAGCTAGTCGGCAGTCGAGCGATCCAGAGCTTCTAATTGATCCTTGGAAAGCTCTGAATACTGACTGGTACGGACTTTCCGTCCATCCAGCAACGAGAAATATGTATAGCTGTTGCCCGTCTCACCATTTCCGAAACGAGAGACCATGTATAGATTGCTGGTGACAACATCTCCGCGTTCCCCCGGCTCATGAAGGGTCCATCTAACGTTGTTGCCGTTCGTCGCGTCAACAGTAACGGTGGCACTCGGGGGTCCCTCAACGCCATCTTCCCGATCCATGAAAAAAGATTCGCGAAGGACTAATGCCTCACGATGAGAGCCGTGTGCGGTCAGGAGATCGACAACGGTAAATCGCTTATTCTGCGTTATGAAATGTAGCCCGATTCCCTTCGTTCTTATCTCTAATCTTGAAACAGCGGAATTTCGATCCCTCGGAAGACTCACCCCGACAGTTCCCTCCAGTACAGCGAACTCCGCGATGAGAGCGATTGCTAGGACGGCTGAGAAGACGAAGACTGGCTTTCTCACGTTCGCAAATTGCAACATGGCATTCTTCCCTTTTAAAATCCGAGATGCCGCTAGCGGCTGAACTCATTCTTGCGCTTACGCCGCACCGGCGGGAAGGTGACTGTCGTAATCAGGCGATAACACTTGTAACCATACGGTTACAAGTTAAAATCAGGGACAAAAACCCATCAGGATCTCATCAATGGAATGCACACTTTTCGCAGAGGACGCAAAGGATGGACCATCGCAGATTGATGGCTGATTCTCCAGTAGAACGGTTGAAGACTGACGGAGACTGGCTCACGACCAGCAAACGACCCAGGCGCACGGCCCTACTCAAGTAAACACCGGCGCCGCCGTGCTTGGCGATTCTTGCCGATGGGCATCCACGATTGCTTGCGTTGCTATGCAACTGAAGACTCGCCTACAGAATATATCTCGACAAATCCTGATCCTTCACAATGTCGGTCAACATCTTCCGCACATAATCCGCGTCGATGTTGACATGCTCGCCTTTTCTCTCCGGAGCATCGAAGCTCAACTCATCCAGCACCCGCTCCATGATGGTGTGCAGTCGCCGCGCTCCAATGTTCTCCGTACTCTCATTCACCCGAAATGCAAAGTGCGCAATCTCCCGCAGCGCCTCCGGAGTGAATTCCAGCTTCACCCCTTCCGTCTCAAGCAACGCCGTATACTGCTTCACCAATGAAGACTTGGGCTCGGTCAGGATGCGCACAAAATCTTCCATGGTCAGCGACTGTAACTCCACACGAATCGGAAACCGCCCCTGCAGCTCGGGAATCAAATCGCTCGGCTTCGAAACGTGAAATGCCCCCGCCGCAATAAACAAAATATGATCCGTCCGCACCATACCATAGCGAGTGTTCACCGTCGTGCCTTCAACAATTGGAAGAATGTCGCGCTGCACTCCCTCGCGCGAAACATCCGGACCGTGCCCGCCCTCGCGCCCCGCAATCTTGTCGATCTCGTCCAGAAACACGATTCCCGAATTCTCCACCCGATCGATGGCTGTCCGCGTGACGTGATCCATATCGATCAGGCGCTGCTCTTCTTCCTGAATCAAATATTCAAAGGCCTCGTTCACCTTCATCTTCCGCTTCTTGGTTCGCGCCCCAAAGATGTTCGGCAGCATGTCCTTGATGTTGATATCCATCTCCTCAACACCCTGGTTCGTCATAATTTCAAAAGATGGAAAATTTCGCTCCCGCACATCGATCTCAACCTGCCGCTCGTCAAGCTTGCCTTCACGCAATTGTTGCCGCAATTTTTCCCGCGTCCGCGAGGAAGACTCGGCCAGTGCCGTCCCGCCATCGATCACAACTCCGCCCGCACTAGTAGTAGCATCCCCAGGCCGTCCGGCCGGAGACGGCGGCAAAAGAATATCCAGCAGACGTTCTTCAGCATTCAACTCAGCTTTGTCGGCAACATCCTCGAGTTTTTCTTCACGCACATTATCAATCGCAATCTCCACCAAATCGCGCACCATCGACTCCACATCACGCCCCACATAACCAACTTCCGTAAACTTTGAAGCCTCCACCTTCAAGAACGGAGAATTCGCTAACTTCGCCAGCCTGCGCGCAATTTCCGTCTTCCCCACCCCCGTCGGCCCAATCATAATTATGTTTTTGGGAATGATTTCTTCGGCCAGTTCAGGGGTTAGTTTTTGGCGGCGGGTGCGATTGCGGAGGGCGATGGCGACGGCCCGTTTCGCGTCCTTCTGGCCGATCACGTGTTTGTCGAGTTCGGCCACGATCTCGCGGGGAGTGAGTTCGTCGAGTGCGAGTTGCTCTTCTTCGGCGGAGGAGGGAAGATAGATGGCCATAAATGTTTGGTTCTAGAGTTCTTCGATGGTCACTGCGTCATTGGTATAGATGCACATTTTGCCGGCGATTTTCATTGCTTCTTCTGCGATCTTGCGGGCGGAGAGTTCGGTGTGACGGGAAAGCGCCTCGGCAGCGGCTTGGGCGTACGGGCCTCCGCTGCCGATGGCCGCCACGCCGCCATCGGGTTCGATCACGTCGCCTTGTCCGCTGAGCAGAAAGGTTTGTTCTTTGTCGCAAACTAAGAGCAAGGCTTCCAAATGTCGCAAGAATTTATCGGTGCGCCAATCTTTGGCCAGTTCGACGGCGCCGCGTCCGAGGTTGCCGTGGTATTGCTCCAGCTTTGATTCGAAGCGGCTGAAAAGGGTGAAGGCGTCGGCGGTGGAGCCGGCAAACCCGGCGAGGATTTTGTCGTTATAAAGCCGGCGAATTTTTTTGGCCGTATGTTTGATGACGGACTCACCGAGCGTGACTTGTCCGTCGCCGGCGAGAACCACGCTGCCGTTGCGGCGGATGGACAGAACTGTAGTGGAGCGAATCAGGCGTTTCTTCGACATGAGCGCAATTTTTCATTATAGCAGCGTGCGAGACGATTCCCGGCGGCTAGAGTCGGGGGATAGTGTCCTAAACTTGCGTTGCTGCCTCAAACTCCTCTGGCTTCAGGAGTCGCAAGTCTTATTGATAACGGAGGTCACGTGGCATTTCGGGCAAAGGAACGGGTCTGATTTATCGCCGGGGGAAAGCTCAGAAAGCTTCCGCAATTTGGGCAGACAACGGACGGAATTAGATTGAATTCCAAGGCACTATTGTAGCAACTCGCGGAGGCTCCATATGCGATCTGTAATGCCACTTCGAGGGCGGGAGAAACGCGAAGCGAGGAATGGACGCGGCAAGAATTGTAGTAGGCGAAGTACAGAGCGCCCGCGAATTTCAGGTTGTCCAGCTTTCGGAGCTTTTGTTGCCTGCGAAATCAACGACGAAGGCAGGGGACAGGAATGTGCGGTCTAGACGGGTATTAGTCGATCCTCAGCCGGCGTCGTAGTTGTTGCTTCGCTTCTGGCCACTCGGCGGCGAGGATTGAATAGCGAACGGAATCGCGGGGGATGAAGTCGGCGGCGATGCGATGGGCGCGGAGGATGCCTTCGAACTTTGCGCCGATGCGTTCGAGGGCGGTGCGGGAACGCTGGTTGCGGGCGTCGGTGTGAAAGCAGACGCGAAGCACCTGCCAGGTTTCGAAGGCGTGGGTCAGCATGAGCAGCTTGGCTTCGGTGTTGGCAGCGGTGCGGATGGCGGAGCGGGTCAGCCAGGTGTATCCGATCTCGCAGGCGTCGGGGTGGAGGCGGGCGTGGCGCGCGTGCGCCGACGGCCACGACCAGCGTTCCAGGTTCCAGAAGCGAGTGGAGCCGATGACGGTATGGTCATTCTGGTTGACGATTGCGAAGGGAACGGCTGTGCCGGCGTCGCGCCAGGCGAGTGCGGTGTTGATGTAAGTGGTGGCTTCGAGCTTGCTTTGTGGGACGGGGCTCCACTGGTAGAGGGAGGGGTCGGCTGTTGAGGCCAGTGCCAGGGCGTCGAGGTGGTGGTGGGCTAGGGGTTCGAGCCGGATGTGATGGCCGCAGAGTGCGGGACTGTCGGGTGCCATTACTTACAGTATGCAGCGACCCGGCGAAACCTGAAAGAGTGGCGCCAAGCAAGCACAGAATCCAAAGCCGCTGGCTATTGTGGAATCCCACCCTTCAAAAAACCAGGGGTGGGGTACCCGGCAAAAACTCACGATGTAGCTACACTCCAACGGTCTCCGCAGTCGGCTTTGCTGCGAGCAGCTGCCGCAACACATACTGCAAGATCCCGCCATTCGCGTAGTAGAGCGCTTCTTGCGGTGTGTCGATGCGGACCAGCGCGGTGAACTCAATCGTTTTTCCCGTACCTTTGGCACGGACTTTTATTTCGCGGCCGGCGGCGAAGTGGTCGACTACGTCGCGGATGCCGGTGATTTCGAAAGTCTCTTCTCCGGTTAGTTTGAGTGATTCTGCGGTTTGTCCTGACTCGAACTGCAAAGGGAGGATTCCCATACCCACTAAGTTTGAGCGATGGATGCGTTCGTAGCTTTCTGCGATGACGGCATCGACTCCGAGCAAACGTGGTCCCTTCGCTGCCCAATCGCGGGAGGAGCCGGAGCCGTATTCTTTTCCGGCGAGGATGATGAGCGGGATGCCGTCGGACTGATATTTCTGGGAGGCGTCGAAGATCGACATTTCCTGCTGCGTGGGAAGGTAGCGGGTGTATCCGCCTTCGACGTTGACAAGCTTGTTGCGAAGGCGGACGTTGGCGAAGGTGCCGCGAACCATGACTTCGTGATTGCCGCGGCGCGAGCCGTAGGAGTTGAAGTCGGAGGGTTTAACGCCGTGTTCTTGCAGATATTTTCCCGCGGGGCCATCTTTCTTGATGGAGCCGGCGGGGGAGATGTGGTCGGTGGTGACGCTGTCGCCGAGGACGGCGAGGACGCGCGCGTTTTTGATGTCCTCGATGGGCGAGGGTTTCAGGCTCACGCCATCGAAGTAGGGGGCGCGTCGGATGTAGGTGGAATCCTTTTCCCAGGCGTAGGTCTGGCCTTTGGGAATGGAAAGGCCACGCCAGCGGGCGTCGCCTTCGAAAACTTCCGCATAGCTTTTTGAGAACATCTCGGCAGTCACTGACTTCTCAATGGCTTCTTCGACCTCGCGCTGCGTGGGCCAGAGGTCGGCGAGGTAGACGGGGTTGCCGTCTTTGCCGTTGCCGATGGGGTCTTTGCGGAGATCGGTGTCGATGCGTCCGGCGAGGGCGAAGGCGACGACCAGGGGCGGCGACATCAAATAGTTGGCGCGGACTTCAGAGTTGATGCGGCCTTCGAAGTTGCGATTGCCGGAGAGGACGCTGGCGACGACCAGATCTTTTTCGTCGATGGCTTTGGAGACTTCTTCCGGCAGCGGGCCGGAGTTGCCGATGCAGGTGGTGCAACCGTAGCCGACGATGTGGAACTTCAGTTTTTCGAGATAGGGAGTGAGGCCGGCGTCTTCCAGATAATCGCGGACTACTTTTGATCCGGGAGCGAGAGAAGTTTTCACCCAAGGAGGAACGGATAAGCCTTTTTCGACGGCTTTCTTGGCGAGCAATCCTGCGCCGATCATCACTGACGGGTTCGAGGTGTTGGTGCAGGAGGTGATGGCGGCGATTACTACGCTGCCGTGTCGGAGAGAATTCGTCACACTCGCTTGCACGTGTTCGTGCACGTTTGGATCTTCGACACCGATGGCGGCGGGGCTGCCGCCTTCTTGTTCCCACGCGGCGGAATTTCCAGCCTTGGCGGTCTGAGTTGTGGTTGCCGAAGCGATGGCCGCGGAGGCCTTCGGCTTGAGCAGCGAGGGGAGAGCCTTGTTGAATGAGTCAGCGGCTTGGGAGAGGACGACGCGGTCTTGCGGTCGCTTGGGGCCGGCGATGCTGGGCTCGACGCTGGCGAGATCGAGGTTGAGGAGTTCGGAGTATTCGGCTTCCGGAGTTTTATCGTTGTGGAAGAGGCCCTGCTCGCGGCAGTAGGCCTCAACGAGAGCGATTTGTTCGGCGCTGCGGCCGCTGAGTTTCAAATATTTAAGACTTTCTTTGTCGACGGGGAAGATGCCGCAGGTGGCGCCGTATTCGGGAGACATGTTGGCGATGGTAGCGCGATCGGCGAGAGGGAGATCGCGGAGGCCGGGGCCGAAGTACTCGACGAATTTTCCGACGACGCCGTGCCTGCGGAGCATTTCGGTGATGGTGAGAACGAGGTCGGTGGCGGTGGCGCCTTCGCGCAGGCGTCCGGTGAGCTTTACGCCGACGACGAGCGGAATGAGCATGGAGACAGGCTGGCCGAGCATGGCGGCTTCAGCTTCGATGCCGCCGACGCCCCAGCCGAGAACGCCGAGCCCGTTGATCATTGTGGTGTGGGAGTCGGTGCCGACAAGAGTGTCGGGATAGGCGGTGGGCTTGCCCTTTACGTCCTGAACGAAAACTACGCGAGCCAGGTATTCGAGATTGACTTGATGAACAATGCCGGTGTCGGGAGGGACGATGGCGAGGTTGCGGAATCCAGTTTGGCCCCAGCGGAGGAATGAGTAGCGCTCTTTGTTGCGTTGAAATTCGAGGAGGGCGTTCATGTCGAAGGCGGAAGTGGTGCCGAATTCATCGACCTGGACAGAGTGGTCGATCACGAGTTCGACGGGCTGCAGAGGATTGATGAGGGCGGGATCGCCTCCGAGCTGTTGCATCGCGTCGCGCATGGCGGCGAGATCGACGACGCAGGGGACGCCGGTGAAATCCTGAAGCAGGACGCGGCTGGGGGTGAAGGCGATTTCCTTGTCGGGCTTGGAATTCTTATTCCAGGAAGCCATGGAATGGATGTCTTCTTTTTTTACGTTGCGGCCGTCTTCGGTGCGGAGGAGATTTTCGAGAAGGATGCGGAGGGAGTAGGGGAGATGTTTGGTGGAGATGCCCTGTTTGTCGAGGGCGTCGAGGCGGTAGATTTCATATTCTTTCTTGCCGACTTTGAGGAGGGAGCGGGAGTTGAAACTGTTTAGGGACATGATGGCCTTCCTGGTATGGATGCCGCGAGCCGGGTGGGGCCGCACGGCGGGCTGAAGCGAATATCGGAACCTTTAAGTTTAGTCGTTTTGGGACGGAATGCGTAGAGGGAGGGCTAGCACTTCTAGCACTGGGAGTGAGAAGAAGCAGTCGAGTGTGTGGAAAGTGCCCCGCTCCCTCGTTGGGGGCCGCTCGTTTCAGGCGCGTCTCCGCCGCCGCAGGATGCCGATGACAAGGATGTTTGAAATAGTTCGACCTGAGGGCTAAGGTCGCATCTTTTATTATCTATCAACATTATCTATCAACGCGACTGAAAGCCGTGCCCTTCCCCGCTCATTCCTTCAGCAAGGATTTAGTGTGCGGCGGTCCAGACCTGGTAGGCGACTACCGCCATCATGAACAGAAGATAGAGGCGCAGAGCCCAGAGGACGACCAGTTCGGGGCCGTTGAAGTGCCGGCGTGGAATGTGCTGCTTCTTGACGCCGACGAGTTGGTCGTGTTCGAGCGAGGACAGGACGAGGGTTTGGTCGGTGGTGGAGATATGGTGCGGGGCAGGTTGGGTTTTAGTCATAAGCCTGAGGTCTCGCAAGAATCGAATTTCATAGATGGGGATAAGAAGGCGCCGAGCTGCGCTCGACTGGACAGCCGAGGGCGGCTGTCCCCACATGGATGTCTCTCGAAAATTGAAAAAGTGAGTCTCCCGCTCACACCTGAGCGGGTGTCCTTACAGTGAGATGTGCGGGGGTGGGGCTTCATGCCTACTTGCCTCCTAATGCGGCGAAGATATTGGGTGCGATGATGCTGATACCGAAGAGAACGCCGGCGGCGGTCAGGATAAAAACGACGGCGGTGGATAGGACGTTTGCCCAGGGCGGGCTGACCAGGTCTCCCATAATTTCTTTGTCATTTACCAGCATGAAAAGAAACACCAGTGCCGGGGGCATGGCGAGGACCGCGACCACGTTGACGATAAGAACTACGTAGACCAATGGCAGGCCGGGGATGAGGACGATGGCGGCGGCAGCCGCGGCGCAGAGGGTGAGCACGGCATAGAAGGATTTACCTTCGCCCATCGGAAGGTTAAGGCTGTGCGGTTTGTGGGTGACCTCTCCGAAAGCGTAGGCCGAGGAGGTTGAGATGGTGATGGCGGCGACGATGCCAGCCTCGACCATGCCGAGAGCGAACAGAGATGCGCCGTAGCGGCCGATTATCGGCTGAAGAGCTTGGGCGAATTCGGCGGCCTGGAAATTGTCGGCGGTCATTTGATGGGCGAAGAGCGGGGCGGTTGCGAGAATGGTGGCGATGGCGGCGGCGGTGGCGAGTGCGGCGCCGAGGACGGTGTCGATGCGGCCGAAACGAATGTCTTTGATGGTCATGCCTTTGTCAACCGTGGCACTCTGTTGAAAGAAAAGCATCCAAGGCGTGACCGTGGCACCGATGTCGGCGAGGACGATCAGGAGAGTGTCTTTGTTAAAGCCGGGGAGCGGTTGCCAGGTGATGAATGCGCGGCCTACGGAGTGCCAGCTGGGGTGGGCCATGAGCGCGACCGGAATGAAGATCAGGTTGAAGATGGCGGCGGCGAGAGTGATGCGTTCCCAGGTCCAGTAGCGGTGACTCATCAATGCGCCGTACAGGATCACGAGAGAGATGAGGATGGCGATCCAGGGCCGCACGCCGAAAAAACCGAGGCCGGCGCGGATGGCGATGAACTCAGTGATGAGAGTGAGGAAGTTTCCGATGCCAAGATCGATCATGGAAAACCATCCCCAGAAGGGGCCGAAGCGGTCGAAGATGAGTTCGGCGTGTCCGCGATGGGTGGCGGCGCCGAGGCGGACGGTCATTTCCTGGACGACGATTGCCATGCAGAAGGTGAGGGCGACGAAGGGGAGGAAGAATCCGATGCCGAATTTGGCGCCGGTGGCGGCATAGGAGAGCATGCTGGGCCCGTCGTTCTCTCCGAGCATGACCAGGACGCCCGGACCTGCGAGTAACCACAGGAGACGCGCCTTGGAGGAAAAGCCGCGCTGCGAGCGGGCAGCGGAGACGCGAGAGCGATCGTGGGCGCGGTCGACGTCTTCGTGGGTGATCACTACTTCGGCTTCAGTGGCGACGGGCTTCATCGGCTGGGACATTCAGCGAGCAGACACATTAGCGCAAGTATACACGAGCACATAAACTATAGTTAAGTGGTTGCAAAAGCCGTGGAAACCCAAGCCCCGGGGAGGCGGACCCGAAGCGCATGGGGTCCTTTGCTTCGCCCAGGATGACAGGGGCTACTTGGAATGATGGTCGGCGGGCGAGAGCCAGACCCGCTCGGCCGCGGCACGGCCCAGAGAGACGTTGCCGGAGGTGGTGGAAAGGGTAAGAGTCTGGTCGTAATTGCGTTCCAGGATTCGTAACTTTGCTGCAGGGCGAATGCCGCGAATTTCGAGGAATTCCAGCAGTCGGCGGTCGCGTTCATAAATTCCGCTCACGGTGTAAGCGATTCCGGGTTGCGCGTCAGCCAGCAGGAGGAGTCCACGATGTCGGCGACTGGCGGGGCTCTCCATCTCACTCATATTGCCATGAGGGCAGATTCCTCCCTTGCCAAGTTTGGCGAGGAGTTTGGCTTCGAAGTCGGGGGAGACGGCGTGCTCGAGGCGTTCGGCTTCGTCGTGGACCTTCCACCATTCCATGCCGAAGAGTTCGGCGAGCATGCGTTCGATGAGGTGGTGGCGCAGCGTGAGCTTGCGCGCGATCTTGCGGCCGGCGGCGGTCAGACGAAGGTGGCCATCGGCTTGAACGCGGACCAAGGCATCCTTCTTCAGACGGCGAACCGCCATGGTGACGGCGGGGGCCGATACCTTCAACCAGTTTGCGAGTCGGGCGGAGATGACAGATTCACCTTCACTTTCGGCTTCGAGGATAGCTTTGAGGTAGTCTTCTTTGGAGACAGTAATCATCTCATGGCGATTATACGACGGAGTTAAGCATGGTTAAGTTTGGGGACGAAAAACCTTTAAAAGCCCGCTTCGGCTCCGCTCAGGGCAGCCCAGAGGAACGCGGGGTCATTCGAAACTCCGGGAGACAAGCCGACGTCGCGTTTGACAGGGTTTGCTCTGCTCCCCTAACCTTGATTTTCTCTGGCTATGAAAGTTTTGGTTTTAGGTAGCGGTGGACGCGAGCACGCTCTGGTGTGGAAGCTGCGGCAGTCGCCGCGTGTGACGAAACTGTACTGCGCGCCGGGGAACGGCGGCATCGCGGATGAGGCGGAATGCATGCCGGTGGAATTGAAGAGTCTTGACGCCCTGGTTGCTTTGGGGCGGGAACTGCGGCCGGACTTGACGGTGGTTGGTCCTGAATTGCCGCTGACGCTGGGCGTGGTGGACGAATTCATGCGGCGGGGTTGGCCAATATTTGGGCCGACGATGGCCGGGGCACAGTTGGAAGGCAGCAAGAGTTTCGCGAAGGAATTCTTGCAGCGGCATCAGATTCCGACGGCGGCGTATGCGGTTTGCAATTCGGTGCCGGAGGTGCAGTCGGCTTTGCCGCTGTTTCATGCTCCGGTGGTGGTGAAGGCGGACGGGTTGGCCGCGGGCAAAGGCGTAGTGATTGCGGCGAGTAAAGAAGAGGCGGCCAGCACGGCCGCGGAAATGTTGAGCGGGAAGATGGTGGGCGAGGCGGGCACGCGGGTGGTGCTCGAAGAATTCCTGACGGGCGACGAACTTTCCTTTCTCGTGTTGAGCGACGGCGAACGAGTTGCGCCTCTGGTGGCGGCGCGGGATCATAAGCGAGTTGGCGATGGCGATGTGGGGCCGAATACCGGAGGCATGGGTGCATATACTACGGCTGACATTGTCGATGAGAACATGCGGGATTGGCTGGTGAATCATATCGCGCGTCCTGTGGTGGCGGGCATGAAAGCGGAGGGGGCGGAATATAAGGGCGTGCTTTACTGCGGGCTGATGATGACGGCGCGGGGTCCGATGGTGCTGGAGTTTAATTGCCGGTTCGGGGATCCGGAGACGCAGCCGATTCTGATGCGGCTGGAGAGCGATCTGGTGGATGCGCTGGAGGCATCGATTGCGGGGCGGGTGAGTGAAGGGGATTTCAAGTGGTCGGAGGATGCGTCGGTGTGCGTAGTGATGAGTTCGGGGGGGTATCCTGGGAGGTTTGAAGCGGGGAAGAAGATTGCAGGACTTGATGCGGCTGGGGCGGTTGGAGGCGTGAAAGTGTTTCATGCGGGAACGGTGAGGCAGGATGGGGAAGTGTGTACCTCTGGCGGGCGAGTGCTCGGGGTGTCGGCGCGGGCACCGGAGTTGGAGACTGCGGTGGAACAGGCTTATGAAGCGTGCGGGAAGATCAGTTTTGATGGCGCACATTATCGCAGGGATATTGCGGGAAGGGCGTTGAAGAAGTGAGTTGGGGTGGGAGTTTCCATTTGCGCCAGGGGTTCGGGCGTGGTGAAAGGGATCCTTCGCCTGCGTTTTGCTTCGCATGCGCCAGGCAAAAGCCTCGCTCAGGATGCCAGACTTAAGAACAATATTTTAGCTAAGAGGAATCATGGGGAAGATATTAGTTTCTATAGTGATGGGGAGTGATTCGGATCTGGAGATTATGCGCGATGCGGCGAAGGCGCTGGAGGAGTTTGGGATCGGGTATGAAATGGATGTGACCTCGGCGCACCGGTCGCCGGAGCGGACTGCGGATTTCGCGCGAAAGGCGGCGGGGCGCGGGATTCAGGTGATTATCGCGGGAGCGGGTGGAGCGGCACACCTGGCTGGGGTGATTGCGGCGCATACCATTTTGCCGGTGATTGGGGTGCCGATTCCTTCGACGTCGTTGCAGGGGATGGATTCTTTGCTGGCTACCGTGCAGATGCCGGCGGGGATTCCGGTTGCAACTGTGGCCATCGGCAAACCGGGAGCGACGAATGCCGGGATTTTAGCGGCGCAGATGATTGGCTTGGGGGATGCTGGTATTGCCAAGAAGCTTGAGGGTCATAAAGAGAAGTTGGCGCGCGGGGTTGAGGAAAAGTCGAGGAAGCTGAAGGAATCGGTAAGGAATTCTGTTTAAGTTTTTGGTTAAAGGCCGGGTTATCGAGAAACGACATAACGGCGCAGGCTGAAGCCGCGCCCTTTCAAAGCAACCTCGGCGAGATCGTTTGGATTTAGAGCGGCCGAGAGCGAAGCGGCCTCGCTTTGCTCAGTGGTTGTCCGCACATTTTTTCGTCACTATTTCATCACTAGAGTTTTAACCCTTTTAGGTATTCGCGGAAGGGGTCGCCCAGGTCTTCGCGTTTTAGGGCGAATTCTACTGTGGCCTTCAAGAAGCCTAGTTTGTCGCCGGTGTCGTGGCGGCGGCCTTCATAGACGTAGGCGTACATTTTTTCTTTCTGCAGGAGGAGGCGCATGCCATCGGTGAGTTGCAGTTCTCCGCCGGCGCCGGTGGGGGTGTTAGCCAGGCAATCGAAAATTGCCGGCGTAAGAATGTAGCGGCCGATGATGGCCAAGTTCGAGGGGGCCTCTTCGGCTTTGGGTTTCTCGACCATGTTCTTGATTTCGAAGAGACGGTCGCCGAAGCGGCCATCATCGACGGGCTTGACGTCGAGGACGCCGTAGGAAGAAATCATTTTGCCTTCGATCACTTGAGTGGCCAGGACCGAACACTGGGTTTGATCGAAGACGTCGACCATCTGCTTGAGGCAGGGAACTTTGGCGTCGATGACATCGTCGGCGAGAAGAACGGCGAAGGGTTCGTGACCGACGAGTTCGCGCGCCATCAGAACGGCGTGACCGAGGCCAAGGGCTTCTCGCTGGCGAACGTAGGCGACATAAATCATGTCGGAGATGGAGCGCACGATGTTCAGCAGGTCGGTTTTTCCGCGCTCCTCGAGCATGCGTTCGAGCTCGTAGCTGACGTCGAAGTGATCTTCGATGGATTGCTTGCCGCGTCCGGTGATGATGAGGATCTGGTCGCAGCCGGAGGCCATGGCTTCTTCGACGCCGTACTGAATGATCGGCTTGTCGACCAGGGGAAGCATCTCTTTGGGTTGAGCTTTGGTGGCTGGCAAAAAACGCGTGCCCAGGCCTGCAGCGGGAAATACGGCTTTGCGGACTTTCATGGTCATGAGGTGGTCGTTCGGTCGATCCTTATTCGGTCGTTATTCGTTCGGTACAGCTTCGGATGAACCCGCCATTGTAACTGGTCGCGTTTGCAGTGGGCATACCGGGTGTCGTGTAGGTGATCGCGACGTCTGCCGAACGC
>DATNLE010000052.1:0-16952 GCA_035603035.1 Candidatus Acidiferrales bacterium
AGAAAAACCGTAATTGCAGGCGAAGCTTCGGACCAGCCGCCGCCAACCCGCCATACATTCCAGGCGGCAATTGTCATGAGGAAATAAAGAATGGTCCACACCGGCCCGAAATATGATGCAGAAGGATTCCCCGGCGGCTTGCGAAGAGAGGGATACCAGATGCGAGCCGAGCGCGCGGTGAATGCTGCTCCGATCCCCGCAGCGGAGAAGTTCAGGGCTACGAATGCGGCTAGCGCGACCAGCAAGTTTCTGGACAAGCGACCATCCCTACCGCAGCGGAGCGGAGACGTGCTCGTGGACGATCAGCCACTTCCCGTCCTGATTTTCCCAAACCACGGTCCAGCGGAAGTTGCCCATCTCAACTTTGCCGGATTTCGTTGTCATCTCTTCTTTTACGGTCGCCGTGGCCCAGACTGAATCTCCGTGGGGATGGATGTCGGCATCATCGTTCACCGTGAACTTGGCGCTTTTGTAGCCCGACAGAACCGCCTTAGCGCCTTTTTCGTATTCATCCCAACTGTCGTATTTCAAAGGAGCGATGTCGAAGAATGTGTGTGGGCCGCTGGCGTAGAACTTGGCGACGTTGTCGGGATCCAGGGTGGACCAGCCATCCCAAATTTTCTGCAGGTAGGCTTTGTCGGGAGCGGCACTGGCTGACGATTTCTTCGCGGTCGGCTGGGGTGACTTCGCGAAGCTGGCGCACCAGAGAGTGAGGAGGCAGAGCGAAACCGCGAGCAGGCGTTTCATGGTTGAATTCCTTTTGAGTTGTGGCCCGACTTCATCCCCTGACTT
Source organism: Candidatus Acidiferrales bacterium (assembly GCA_035603035.1). GTDB lineage: Bacteria > Acidobacteriota > Terriglobia > Terriglobales > Acidobacteriaceae > Sulfotelmatobacter. The sequence goes on from DATNLE010000052.1 coordinate 793, forward strand.
CATCCCTTGACTTCATCCCTTGACTGACTTCATCCCTTGACTTCATCCGAAGATCGCGGAATTCTCGCACATGGACCGGCGATCTGCAAAGCCGCATTGACCGATTTCCACAGCGCACGCTAGAATAGTTGAGTTTGCCTGTACTCGCCGACCCGTTCTGGGGACGCCTGCCGTGGCTGCTGAAGCGCCGTGGCGGAAACACAGCAAGCATAGAACGTTCAGTGGGTCCAAGATTGCACGCGTGTGCGCGTGAGTCGCGCCTGAGGAACTGATTCTTCACGACATTTTGATGGAGGCAGACGTATGTACGCGGTCATCCGCGCCGGTGGAAAGCAGTACCGGGTGGCGCCCGGGGATGTGATTCGAGTAGAAAAACTGGCTACGGGTACCGATGGCCAGGTCGACTTTGCCGATGTTTTGGCGGTCTCGGGCGGAGAAGGACAGATCGGCAAACCGGAAGCGGGAGCGCGAGTCGTCGGTGAGGTTGTGGAAGAAGGCCGCAGCCCGAAAATACTCGTCTTTCATTACAAGCGGAAGAAGCAGTATAAAAAGCTGCGCGGGCACCGGCAATCCTATACGGCGGTGCGTATTACTGAGATTGCGTTTGACGGGCAGAGTTTTAAGGCTCCGGAATTAGCCAAGAAGCAGCCGAAGGTGAGGAAAGCTGCGGCGGATGAGCATGAGGCGCAATCTGAGGTGACGAGCGTTAGGGGACACGCGACGAAGAGTCATGCGAAGAAGAAAGCCGCTCCCAAGAAGGCGGGAAAGAAATCCTCAACCAAGAAAAACAAGAAAAAGAAGTAATCGCTATCTGAAAAATCCAGGACTGAGAGTTGATACATGGCACATAAAAAAGGACAAGGCACTTCACGAAACGGCCGCGACTCAAACGCGCAGCGGCTAGGATTTAAAGCGTTCGGCGGGCAGATCGTGCCCGGCGGAACCATCATCGTGAGGCAGCGCGGCACACCCGTGAAGCCGGGACTCAACGTGGGGCGCGGCAAAGATGACACGCTTTTCGCCAAGATTACCGGGCGCATCAAGTTCCTGAACAAGGGTTCGATGGGCAAGTTTGTGATGGTGGAGCCCATGGAAGTTATGGAGTAGTTCGCGTCCACCCGCTGCAACGGCATTGTGCTTTATCGGCCGCGACTACCTATGCGACGCGGCTTGGGCCTCGCCTTCGGGACGGGGCTCTTTGTTTTGTTGGGCGTCACCCGGTTGTCATCCTGAGCGAAGCGAGGGACCCTGGTGTTTACCTACAGCGGCTGCTGTTGTGGCGCAGGCCCGAAGCAAGGTCGCCCGCTTCGCTCGGGATGACTAGAGTTGTTAAGAAGAGTGGGTTCGAGCAACCATGTTCATCGATGAGGCGAAAATTCGAGTGAAGGCGGGGGACGGCGGCAACGGCTGCATGGCCTTCCGCCGCGAAAAATATGTGCCGCGCGGCGGCCCTTCGGGCGGCGACGGCGGCAAGGGTGGAGATGTGATCATGGAATCCAGCGAGCGGCACAATACGCTGGTCCATTTCCGCTTCAATCCCGAATACAAGGCCGAGCGCGGGCGCCACGGTGAAGGCTCGAACAAGACGGGCCGCGAAGGCGAAGACGTTCTACTCAAGGTCCCCGTGGGGACGATTGTGTACGACGAAGAAACCGGCGAGAAGGTGTTCGATTTTTCCGGCCCTGATCAACGCATGGTGATTGCCCGGGGCGGCCGCGGGGGGCGAGGCAACGCGCGCTTCGCCACTTCCGTGCATCAGGCTCCGCGTGAACATGAGCCGGGACGTCCAGGGGAAGAGCACAACTATCGGCTCGAACTGAAGCTGCTCGCTGACGTAGGGCTGGTGGGCTATCCAAACGTGGGCAAGTCTACGCTGATCTCACGAATCTCGGCGGCGCGGCCCAAAATTGCCGACTATCCTTTTACTACTCTGGAACCGAATCTGGGGGTGGTGGCGGTGGGTGATCTCAACCATGAGATCAGTTTCGTGGTGGCCGACATTCCTGGCTTGATCGAGGGCGCGCATGCCGGCTCTGGGCTGGGTACACAATTCTTGCGGCACATCGAGCGTACGCGCCTGCTGGTTCACATGGCAGACGTGTCGGACGCGAGTGGGCGTCCGGATGTGGTCAAGGATGTGGAAGTGATTCTTGGAGAACTGGCGAGCTTTGGCGCTCATCTGGAAGACAAGCCCATGCTCATGGTTGCGTCGAAGATGGACGTGGCCAACAAAGAAAAAGTTGCAGCGCTGAAACGGTATTGCAAGAAGCGCAAGCTCAAGCTCTACGAAATTTCGGCGGTTACGGGTAAGGGGATCGATGAACTGAAGTACGCCATGGCCAAGGAAGTGGATGTTCTGCGCGAGCAAGCGCTGCAGCGCGCCGAGGCCGAAGCCCAAGGCGCCTAGGCGGACAAGAAGCTTCAGGCCCGGGGCAGGTGGGTCCCGTGCTGAAAATGATATTGAAGGATCTTCGCCGCCAAAGCGGGCGGCATTTTCTCTCCCGACGGTTGGACGGTGCGCACGATTTGTCCGCGGCAAACCACTTCGGTAGGCGAAAGTCCGGCGATCTCGGCCGGCAGCACCAGATTGATTTCCAGTTGAACGTTGGGCTGGAGAAGATCGGGCTGCAGGAAATCGCCGGCCTGAAACAGTAGACCGGAGCGGCTAATATTTCTGGTCTCGCCCTCATGCCATTTCTCTTCGTCCAAACGACGATACTTCAGAGGCAAATTAAGTTGAAATCGAGGTGCACGCGAGAATGCCGGCTGTTCCGGGCTCCGCTCCGCAGTGTGGGCGCTTCGTACTGACTTGGCAGTCTCCTGGGGGCCCAGTGTGGAATCCAGCACTTCCCGAACTTTGTTTTTGAGATCACGAAGAGTAAAGGGTTTCTGAAGCAGACGTACATCGGCGTCCAGCGTACCGTTGTGCCCGATCACGTTTTCGGTGTAGCCCGACATGTAAAGCACTTTGGTGTTGGGGCGGATTTCCGAAATCCGTTGCGCCAGCTCGCGACCGTTCATGCCGGGCATGATCACGTCGGTCAAAAGCAAATGAATTACCCCCTCGTGGGCGACGGCGATCTGCATGGCAACCGCTCCGTCCACCGCTTCGATCACTCGATAGCCTTGCTTCTCGAGAAACTGCCGGGCCAGGTAGCGCAGGTTGGCTTCGTCCTCTGCCAGAAGGATGGTTTCGGTTCCCGGCTCGGTGAAAGCCGGTTCCTCGGGGACAACGACCTGTGCGGGCTCCACTCTCTCCGCCACGCGAGGAAGATAAATCTTAAACGTGCTGCCCTTGGCGGGTTCGCTGTAAACCCATATGTAGCCGCCGCTCTGCTTCACAATTCCGTAGACGGTGGAGAGTCCCAACCCTGTTCCCTTTGTGCCCTTGGTGGTGAAGAAAGGCTCAAAGATATGGGACTGAGTCTCTGAGTCCATTCCCAGTCCAGTGTCGCTGATGGAGAGCATCACGTACTCTCCTGCCCGGAGAGGGGCATGAAAGCGCGCATATTCTTCGTCGAGCGATACGTTCGAGGTCTCGATGGTGAGCTTGCCGCCAGAGGGCATGGCATCGCGGGCGTTCACGGCAAGATTCATGATGACCTGATCTATCTGCCCAGCGTCGGCTCGCACGGCGCCCAGCGAGGAAGCCGGCACCATGACTAGATCGATATCCTCGCCGATCACGCGTGTCAGCATCTTCAGGTTCTCAGTGACGACGCCGTTCAGATCGAGAATCTTCGGTGCCAGCATTTGCTTGCGGCTGAAGGCGAGAAGCTGACGAGTGAGCGAAGAGGCGCGCTGTGAGGCGCCGGCAATTTCTTGTGCGGGGCCGCGGAGTGCCGGATCAGGACCCAGGCGGTCGAGTAGAAATTCAGAATATCCGGAAATGACCATAAGCAGATTGTTGAAGTCATGGGCGATGCCGCCGGCAAGCCTGCCGACCGCCTCCATTTTTTGCGATTGCCGGAGTTGCTGCTCCAGAGCGCGCCGCTCGGTTACATCTTCAATAAACAATTCGAAGGCGGTTTTCTTGTCGCCGTCACAAACCGCGCGGCCCGAAACCCGGAGCGCGGTATTGATCCCATCCTTCCGCTTCCATTCGGCGATGAGGCCGTTGAAGGGCGCGGCTGAGTGCATGTGATCGGCCAACTCGAACCAGTGGTGAGTGTCCGCATAAAGTTCTCCCAGATGTTTTCCTACGAGTTCCTGGGCTGAGGAATATCCCAGGATCGCCAGCAGTGCGGGATTTATATCCAACAATTGGCCAGCGGCGTTGCAGCGGCATATGCCGTAAGGAGCGTTGGTCACCAGAGAACGGAAATTCATCTCAGAGCGGCGCAAGCCTTCCTGAGCTGCCCGCAGAGCGGCGTTAAACCAGCAGATGAGAGCCGCCAGCACAACGAAGAGCGCCAGTCGCAGCATGGTTGAACGAAATTGTGCCGGAGTCTGTTCGGAGGAAAATGAAAAATAAGCGCTGACGGTAAGTGCAAACGAGGTGGCAACCAGTCCAGGTTTCCAGCCACCATACCACGCACTCACCATCACGGCGACGGCGAATACGGCCAAGCGGCTTTCCGTAATGTTCGGAAGCAGTAAGGCCGGAATCAGCGCGAGGGTGGTGCTGAGCACGGCTACGCCGTAGCGCAGAATAGGCGCGCGAGCGGGCGGAATGCTGAGTAGGGGGAGGGTTACTCGCATAAGTGACGCAATGCTAATGTCAGAGTCTCAGATGCGCGAGATTACAGGAGTTCACAACAAATGCGCAAGATGCCTTGTTTGCTTGGCGGGTAACATTGGGCCAAACGGACAATGGACTTTCGACCAATGCATTGGCGCCGCTATGGCAGTGGCTGAAGGTTGAGCTTGCCAAGAGAGGCAGGAAACGAAGACACTAGCCGCGCATGAACATCGGATTGTTTGGCGGCACCTTCGACCCCATCCATCGCGGCCACATGGCATTGGCGCACGCGGCCCATGAGCGCTACAAGCTCGGCCGGATTCTGTTCGTGCCCGCCAACCTTCCACCGCACAAGCAGCTTCAGCCGTTGTCGGCTTTCCCGCACCGCTACGCTATGACTGCTCTCGCCACAGCCCAAGGGAAGGAGTTCACGCCTTCGCTACTCGAAGCGCCTGAAGACTCCGATCCAGGAGGGCCACGCGCGAAGAAAGAGAAGGAACGTGCGGCAAAGCCTAACTACACAATCGATACCATCAAGCGCCTCAAGCGGTCGTTCAAGAAAGCAGACCGCCTCTTCTTGCTGATCGGCATCGACGCCTTCGCGGACATCGCCACGTGGCATGAGTGCGAGGCACTGTTTCGCGAGTGTGAGTTTGTGGTCGCCAGCCGGCCGGGATACTCTTTGGCGGATGTCGCCAATGCCCTGCCCGGCAGCCTGCGGCCGCGGGCGGAAGCCACCCGGCCATTTCAAAAGCAAGCCGCCAGCGGGGATCTGATGCTGAATGGGGTTACCATCCATCTGCTCGATGAGGTCTACCAGTCGATATCCTCAACAACAATTCGCCAGACCGCGGCCGCCGGAAAACCCCTTGGCCGCTTCCTGGATCCAACCGTGGCGGAGTACATCAAGAAAACTGGACTTTACCAATAGCCGTTTCCACAGCAATGACTTCGGCGATCAGGCGTCTTCCCATTTACAATGATGAGGATCACGAACCACCTTGCATGAAGAAAAATGATTTGAAGCTCCAGGTAGCGGCAGCCATTCAGGCCTGCCTTGACAAGAAAGCTGAAGAACTTTCCATACTTGAAATGGAGAAGGGGTCGGCATTCACCGACTACTTCGTGCTGTGCAGCGGCACGAATCCGCGGCAGGTGCAGGCGATAGCGGACGAGGTGGAACTGCGCCTTAAGGCTGCCGGGCTGCGTCCCGCCCACATCGAGGGGTACCGTCAGGCCGAGTGGATACTGGTCGACTATGTGGACTTCGTTGTCCATGTTTTTTCCGAGAAGGCGCGGAAGTTCTACGATCTCGAACGTCTGTGGAAAACGGCCAAGCGGCTCGAACCTTCGGAGTTGAAAGGCAAGAGTCCGGCTGAAGCGGCGTCGAGAACAAAAACAAAAACAAAAACAAAGACAAAGACAAAGACAAAGACGAAGACAATGCCGCGGCGTATGGCCTCGGCGGTTCCTCGTCGCAAGAAGGCGTAGTTCCCGTCCCGGGATTACAACCTCAGCTCATCGTGTCGGCTGTTATGACGATTTCTTCCGCCCGGAGTTTTGCAAAACCGAACCCTCCAGAGGTGAGACTGGCCGGAGGAGCCTATCCCGGCTCATTGTGCCAGGCGAGAACAATCGAATTCGGCGTGTCCGTGGTGCTGGCATCTCGAAGCAAGTAAACTCCAACAGTCGTGAATATCAAGATTGCGTGGGTGGGCAAGACGAAAGAGTCGGCGATTCGGGCGCTGACGGAGGAGTATCTAAAACGGATTTCGCGGTATGTGCCGGTGGAAGGGTTAGCGCTGCGCGGCGAGGACGCGCTTCTCGAAGTGTGCGGACGGGCGGCGCCACCCAAAGGTCGCAAATCAAACAGGGGTACATCCGGCACCGGTCGGTCAACACTGGCGCTGATGGATTCCCGTGGAAAACAGCTTTCCTCAGAGGAGTTCGCGCGTTTTTTGGGAGAGTATCAGGATCGTAATCCCCTGCCGCTGGTATTCGCCGTGGGCGCGGCAGATGGATTCAGCGAAGCTGCGCGCAGCACGTCGCAGCATATTTTTTCGTTGGGAAGGATGACGCTGGCGCATGAACTTGCTCGCGTGGTTCTGCTCGAGCAAATCTATCGCGCATTCACGATCTTAAAGGGGCATCCATACCATTCGGGGCACTGAGTCGGCGCCGATCTTCGCGGGCCTGCCCGTGGATGGTGGTTTGAAGCATTTGCCCGAAACCGTATCGCAGAATCCCCACTTTGTCTTCCTCGTTGGAAACTTGTCGTTTCAGCGACAAGCGGTAGGAGAAAACCTCTTGGCCCATGCGGCGGGTGATTATTCCTTCGAAGTAAACAGGAGTAATCTCCCCCTCAACTTCCACCCGACCTCTGTTGTCCTTGCCTGACAGTCGCACCTTGCAAGTGGCGGGCCCTCCGCCCACCGGCTTAGACTCTTCAATACTCCCCCGCAGCTTCGTCACCACTGGAATAGCTTTGCCTCGATAGTCCCTGAGGGTCGCAGCGACTCGTTTGCCCTGCTCTTCCAGATACAGTTCGCTACCGGCGGGGCCTTGCCCCTGTATATCCGCTATTGCGGAGAAGGTCTCTGTTTTCCGAAACCACTCCGGAGGCACACATTGCGCACGGATTATCCCTTTGGCGGCCGACATGAACAATGTGGCCAACAGCAGATTCCTGAGCATTTTCTGACCCAGCCTCGCGGAGAATTTAGCACGAAACCTGGCCCCGGCAAACTCAAGGCACGGTTTACTGTCAGTCGGTACACTGTAATTGTGAATGCCTGCACGCACCTTGGTGAGTTGTGCTTCAGCAACTGTGCCACCCTACAGTTTGAACGAACGAAAGCAATCATCGGAGAGTAAATTCATGAAAGATGTGATGGAACTGCTGCGAGCGAAAGAACAAGAGTTGTTGAGAGTGAAACGACAAGTCGAAGCTTTACGCATCGCATTACCGTTGTTGGGCGGAGATGACGATCCGTCCGTACCCGCAGCCAAACCGGGCAACAAAGGAACAGGGAATCTGAGCTAACCGAACTGTTTCGGTGGGGGTCAGAAGTGGAGGGGCCCCGGCTGCGCACCGCCGACCTTAACTTCACGCTCAAAAACTTCATGCTCAAAAGTCAACGGCGACGGCGAAGAGCGTGCGTCCAACGCTAGCACAGCAGATTGCGCCCTTCACTGCGTGACGGTAGCTTGATAACTGACCGTTTGCCACTGGCCGTTGCGGCGCACCCAGACTCGGGTGTAGCGATAAGGTCCGCTGAAATCTTCGCCGAGTTGGTGGCCTTTGACCTCGGCGCGAGCGGTCACGACAGCCATGTCGCCATAGACCCGCACCACCATATCGGTAATATTCATAGCTTCATAGCGGAGTTGACCGCTGCGGCGTGCGGAAATGGTCTCCTGCTTGGTCGTCACCTGTCCGAGCGGGGTAATGGCGACATAATCTTCGGCGAGGGTTCGCAGAGAAAACTCGGAATCGCGGCGGAGGCTAGCTTCTTTGGATTGGCGCTCCAGGTCGACGATCTGACGAATCGTCTCCTGGTCGGTGGAATCGAAGCTGCGTCGCGGGTGAAGGGCAACGTGCTGCGCGGAAAATGCAGGCTGCGCCATGAGAACGCAAAACAATAACACTACAAAGTTGTTAATCACGATGAGACCTCCGCAGTCCTGCCAGGGACAGAGATCGGCTTGCACCGGGATACGCGAGTTTTGATGCCGGAGTTCCACAAGAATATTCGAATTTTCAGGGATCCGTGCGGAGAACGCATAATGCAAGTTCCGAGCCGATATTGAGGCTTTCTAGTAGAATCAATCATCCTCAAGAAGTCAGGAACGACGTGCGTCGCGGTCTTATCATCGTAAACACCGGGCCGGGAAAGGGGAAGACGACTGCGGCGATAAGGACAGCTCTGCGCGCCGCAGGGCAGGGGATGAAAGTCCTGATGCTGCGGTTCCTGAAAGGCTCCTGGCACTACGCGAACGGGACGCTGTCCAGGCCTTTGGGATAAGTTTGTGATGAAACCAATGGGCGGGGCCTTGTGAAGGTGGGCGCGGAGAAGCCTGATCCGGATGTGAAGATGGTGGAAGAGGCGTGGGCTGAAGGGGAGAGGGCGATCCCGTCGGGCGAGTGGGATCGGGAGGTGCTGGATGAGATTCACTATGCGATCCGTTATGGCATGTTGGACGCAGCCAAAGTGGTTGAGAGTCTGAGGAAGAAGCCGGAGATGGTTCACCTCATCTTGACGGGAACGAACGCCCACCCCACAATTGTCGAGGCCGCCAATACGGTGACCGAAATGGTTCAGGGTGAAACCCGCTTACGAAAAAAGTGTGATGGCGCAGAGAGGGATTGAGTATGGAGGAGTGAGTATCTTGTACCGAGCAAAACGGTTCTGATTTGGCCCGGTACCGGCAGGAGCGACTGGCAACTGACTTATGACTTGGTTCAAGCGGGAATCCGGGGATTTGGATAATTCGGGTAAGAAGACGGTTCGCACCGAAGGCTTGTGGGTGAAGTGTGAGAACTGCCGCCAGATCATCTGGAAGAAGGATCTGGAAGAGAATTTAAATGTCTGCCCGAAGTGCGAAAATCATTTTCGCATTGACGCACGGACCAGGCTGGCATTACTGCTGGACGAAAATCAATACCAGACGCTGGACGGGAATCTATCGTCGACCGATCCGCTGAAGTTTGTGGATTTGAAATCATATTCTGCTCGTTTGCGGCAGGCGCAGCACGATACGGGTCTGAAAGATGCTGTGATCAACGCCCAGGGCAAGTTGCTGGGACGGCCCGTAGTCGCCAGCGTGATGGAGTATGCCTTCATAGGCGGCAGCATGGGCGCGGTAGTGGGCGAGATGATTACGCGAGCAGTTGAACGGGCGTTGGACTCGAAGACGCCGCTGATTATTGTGTCCGCTTCAGGCGGGGCACGAATGATGGAGGGCGTGGTCAGTTTGATGCAGCTTGCCAAGATTTCGGCCGCGCTGGCTCGGCTGGATAAGGCGAAGGTTCCCTATATTTCCGTTCTAACTGATCCGACTACGGGCGGCGTGACCGCTTCGTTCGCCATGCTGGGTGACTTGAATATTGCCGAACCCGGTGCGCTGATTGGGTTTGCCGGGCCACGGGTGATCGAGCAAACCATTCGCCAGAAGTTGCCGGCGGGATTTCAGCGCAGCGAATTTCTACTGGAGCACGGAATGCTTGACGCCGTGGTGCCCCGCAGAGAACTCAAGCCATACATCGCGCGAGCTCTGGATTTCATGGTTGGAAGATGTTAGCTCTTAAGCTTCTGCCTTCTCGCTGAATTGCGGTGTGCGCAGCTTCCTTAGCTTCTCAAGCTAACCTGAATCCTCAAGTCATTTTGGTAGTCTGAAGTAAAGGGAAAGCCGTGGGCCGGTTGCTCAGAGCTCACGGCTAAAAGCGTGAGAGCTTGTCAACCTCCTATCAAACCGCGGTGTCCCGCATGTTCGCGCTGGGGCACGAACTGGCGCAGACGCCCTCCCACAAATTCGACCTCGCGCACATGCGGGTCCTGTTGGCAGGGCTGCATCATCCGGAGCGCCGTTTCCCAAGTGTTCTGATCGCGGGCACGAATGGGAAGGGTTCAACTGCGGCGACGCTGGCTGCGATCCTCGAGGCTTCGCGATTGAAAACCGGTTTGTACACCTCGCCGCATCTGGTTCGGATCAATGAGCGGATTCGCGTGAATGGCAAAGAAATCAGCGACCACGATTTTGCAAATCTGCACAGCAAGATTGATCGTGTAGCAGAGAGCTTGGTCGAAAACATGGAGCTGCCCTGGCATCCCAGCTTTTTTGAAATGATGACTGCGATTGCCTTTGAGCACTTCGCGCAAAAGAAAGTTGACCTCGCGGTTCTGGAAGTGGGCATGGGCGGCCGGCTGGATGCGACCAATGTGGTAGAGCCGCTGGTATCCGTTATTACTGACATATCGCTTGATCACCAGAAATTCCTCGGAAACAGTTTGGGCGAGATCGCGCGCGAAAAAGTAGGAATTATTCGTCCTAACGGAGCAGTGGTGACTTTACCGCAGCAGCCGGAAGCCAATGACGTGATTGGAAACACGATACTCGAACTGGGAGCAATCGCAGTGAATGCCGTTCCCTATGTGCCGCCGGTTTCGCCGGCGAGTGCCAACTACCTCGTTGCCGGTGCCGTGGTTCCCGGAAAAGCCCCGCGCAAACCTGGTTTAGTATCTCGCTACCCGCTTGAAGTGATGGGAGAGCAGATTCTGGTGGAGACGCCGCTAGTGGGGCGACATCAGTTGCGCAATGTTGCGCTGGCCATCGCGACGGCGGCCGAGTTGAATCGGCAAGGATTCGGGAGTATCACGGCGCAGAGCGTTGCGAGCGGGATCCGGGAAACGCATTGGCCGGGGCGGTTTCAGGTGATTCCCGCGCGCCCGGCCTGGCCGGAGGTGGTCATCGATGTAGCGCACAATCCCGCGGGCGCATGGGCGCTGCGTTCAACCCTTTCGGAGCGCTATGAAGACCGTCCGCTGATTTTTGTTTTCGGCGCCATGCGGGATAAGGCCATCGCGGAAATGGCGGAGATTCTTTTTCCCCTCGCAGATCGCGTGATTGCGACCCGGCCGGACAATCCGCGTGCGGCGTCGCCCGAAGAGATTCAGCAAGCGGCCGCCCGCACCGGAGTTGAGATCGAGCGGGTGGAAGATGTGTGCGCAGCCTTGGAGCGCGCCCGGGGCCTCAGCGCCGCTGGAACGGTGGTAGTGGTTACCGGATCGATTTACCTGGTGGGCGAAGTGATGAGCCAGGTCGGAGCGCAGCTCTAAGCTGCGTTCGCCAACAGTTTCCCCTAGAATGGAAGTGTGCAGGAAACGAATTCATCGCTGGAAGTGGAGCGGGGCGCGGAGGCAGCGCCGGTCGCGGGGCCGAGGCAAAGTCCGCACGCCATTGCCGGTGTGAAATACGGCTGGTTGAGCCGGCTGCGATCATATTTGATTCTTGACCCGCTGATCTGGCTGTACACGCTGGTTCTGGGATTGATTGCGCTACCCGGTGGACTGTTCGACCGGAGCGGGCGAAGGCTGCATTGGTTTTCGCGAACCTGGTCGTGGCTCATCATGAAAACAATCTTGTCGCCGGTGAAGGTTACTGGCCTCGACAAGATTGACACTGCGAAGCCGCATGTCTACGCGGTGAATCACGCATCGGCAATGGACATTCCCGTCCTCTACGTTTACCTGCCGTTTCAATTCCGCATTGTTTTCAAGAAAGAGCTGTTGGTGTATCCAGTAGTGGGTTGGCAGTTGAAGCGGTCGGGGCAGGTCTGTATCGATCAGCAAAAGCCGACAAATTCGATTGCCGCAATCCGCTCGGCGGTGAAGAGCTTAAAAGCGGGCATGCCGCTGGTGATTTATCCGGAGGGCGGACGCACTCCGGACGGCGAGATCAAACCGTTCCTGCCGGGAGCTTTTTTTCTGGCGATCAAAGCGCAGGTGGATATCGTTCCGGTGGCGTTGGTCGGAACTTACGAATTGCTCCCGATGGATACTTACCACATCAAGTGCCGTCCGCTGGAGATGCGTGTGGGCGAACCGATCTCGACGACGGGGATGACAATGCGCGATCTCGAGAGGGTCTCGGCCAAGGTGCGTAAGGCCATCGAGGATCTATACTACGCAAAAAGTCCGGACCCGGCATAGCCGCATTTTCTGCCGTAACTTTTCTGGTTTCCAGCCGTTATCCCTGTGTAAGACAACTCCGCGCGGAGAATTCGTTGAAGGCTCTGAGGAAAGAAGCGGACGAGCGGCTTCTGATTGAGGAGGCGCAGAAGGACCCTGCGCGCTTTGCCGAGCTCTACGAGAATAATTTCGAGAGAGTGTATGCCTATGTGGTGAGACGCGTAGGAGATCGTGCGGAAACCGAGGATCTGACTTCCGAAGTATTTCATCATGCACTGGCCAATTTGCGGCGGTTTGAATGGCGGGGCATTCCGTTTTCGGCGTGGCTGTTTCGAATTGCCGCGAATCTGATTTCGGATCGCTGGCAAAGATCGCACCGCGAGCAAGGGGCGGAGGAACCGGGACAGATTGAATCCGCGCCCGCCAAGGCCGCGGAATTCGAGGAAGTAGAACGCAGGGCAAGGTTGTTCCGTCTGGTCGACATGTTGCCCACGGAGCAGCGGCGAGTAGTCGTGCTGCGATTTGTGCAGGAGAAAAGCATCAAGGAAGTGGCGCGGGAGATTCGCAAGACCGAGGGCGCGGTGAAGCAGCTGCAGTTCCGGGCCTTGAGCAGTCTGCGGGCGCGCTTGGAGGGTGCCGATGCCTAAGCGCTCTCTGCACCAAGGAAAGAACGATCCGCGCGGTAACGACGCAAAAAATAAGATCGAGCAATTGAACCGAGCGGTGGATGTCTTGCTGGTCCAAGCGGACGGCAAGCTGCCGAAACTTGAAACCAACGTCGAGCCCCTGGTGCGCCTTGCGGCCGACCTGCGCGGTATGCCGCGTGAGGAATTCAAAACCAGACTCAAAGCCGAATTGCTTGAAGGGAGAAAAATTATGTCTACTGTAGCTGAGCCCGTTGCCGCCGTTCAAACCGTTGCCATCCCAAGGTTGACTTTTAAAGATGCCGCTAAGGCCATCGAATTTTATAAGAATGCGTTCGGCGCGAAGGAGACGATGCGCTTCGAAGCTGGCGGGAAAATTCCGCATGCCGAAATCACGATTGGAAGCTCAGCCGTTATGTTAACCGAAGAGTGGCCGGAAGGCGGGCGTTTCAGTCCGGAGACACTGGGAAATTCACCCGTCATGATGGTGCTGAGTGTTCCCGACGTGGACGCGTTTGTGGCTCACGCCCTGGGCGTCGGCGCAGCCATCGTGCGCCCGATCGCAGACCAGTTCTACGGTTACCGCGAGGGAACGGTTAAGGATCCTTTTGGATATTTGTGGACTGTGTCCATGGTGAAGGAAGAGATGTCGGTCGAGGAGATGCATCGGCGATTCGAGGCGATGACGAAAGGGGATACGGCGAGCAAAAAGCCGGCTGGGAATCCGGTTCCACGCGGATTCCGGACGGTGACCCCGTATCTCATAGCGCAGGATGGGCCGGCGTTGCTGGAGTTTACCAAGCAGGCGTTTGGAGCCGAGGAGACATTCCGCACTGTAGGATCGGGGGGCGGTCTGCACGGCGAGGCGCGCATCGGCGACTCGATGCTGATGATCGGCGGCGGCATTCCGGGGCGAGAGTTGCGCGCCACGGCGAACGCTCACGCGCTGCACATGTATGTGGAGGACGCGGATGCAGTCTACAAGAAAGCTCTGGCAGCGGGCGCGAGTTCGATTGACGAACCCCGGGACCAGGAATACGGCGAACGCTCTGGCAGCGTGAAAGATCCGGCGGGCAATTACTGGTACATAGCCACGCAGAAGGGAGAGAGTTACATTCCCAAAGGCTTGAACAACGTGAATGTGTACATGCACCCACTGCGGGCAGAGCCGGTGATCACTTTCCTCAAGCGTGCGTTTGGTGCGAGAGAGATCGCGAAGTATGCGTCGCCGGATGGAGTCGTGCACCACGCGGAAATCAGAGTTGGCGATTCGGTGGTGGAGATGGGCGAGTCACACGGGAAATATCCGCCGATGCCGACGATGTTTTATATGTACGTTCCAGATTGTGACTCCGTGTACCGGCAAGCGCTGACGGCAGGAGCATCGTCGATCTCGGAGCCGACCGATATGCCTTACGGCGACCGCACCGCAAGCGTGAAGGATGTTTTCGGGAATACGTGGTATATAGCGACGCACATCAAAGACGTCGAGCACTAGCAGTTGATGACGAGACCGCGGCCGGAGTTGAAACGAGTGCCTTGGGTAACTGACGAAACCGGGCGATTACGCTTCTTGACCGCTGGTCGATGAGCGATCTGAGCCCAAATTGTCCGGAGTGTAGGATAATCGGCCCATGCCATTCGAGGCCGACCACATTCTCGCTGTCCTCGAACGTTGCTGCGATGCTTTTACATTCCCGATGCTGAACAACGGGTACGTGTATCTGGCAGCGACACGTCTCTCGCTCTATCGAACGGCAGCGGACTGGGCAATTGTGATCGAGGCGTTCGGGTTCTCGCCTCGCTCTGGATTGCCGGACACGCACATTCATACTTTTGCGAGTAGTCTTTACAACCGCGATGCCCCAAAGAACTACGTGAACCGGGAAGCCCATGACCGTTACCTCGCCAACAATCCGAACAATGACTCGCGATTCGTCTATCCGATAGATGCAGGCGGCTGGCAGGACGATCAAAATGACGAGATCGTAACCGAGGATGCAAGAGAAGTCATCCTGCGCGGCAAAAAGCAACCAATACCGTCTCTTGATGAATATGCGCAACGGGGCATCACGATTGAGAATCCCCCTCGCGTTCGGGTGTTTGAGCTTTGCCGTTTTCTAGCGGATGTCGCATGAAACTCGGTTCTTGCGACCACGCAGGAGCAGCGTGTCAGTGTCCTGCCCGATATGACACCGATTTTGCAACTTGAGGAGTGGCACCATCCTAACGTCGTGGACAATGATGAACGTCCAAGCGGATGGGAGACTTTTCCAGCAACTCGCCCAAGTCCTCGCTATTGGAACCCGCTATTTTATCGGCCTACACGACCTCCCAACACGCATTGGCGAAATTGGCCTGACGGCGGGCTTTTGTAGTCAGGTTGGAAACTGTTGCCAACCGACGATTTCCCGTTTTGACTGCCGCCGCAGTCCAGCGCCTTTCCCGGCGCACTTTATCGACAGCTAGGGAGCGGATCATCATCACTCCGCTCGTAACTGCTTTGTGAAATGCATCACGAGGTCATCGTCAAGCACCACGCGTGCGCCCTCTTCCACCATGCATTCTCTGTAAGTAACGCCGCGAGCATCTGGGATGTAGCCACGCTTCACATAGAGCCGCTGGGCGGCGTTGTAGCCCGGATGCAGTCCGACTCCGATCCCCACAACACCCGAACGCCGGGCTACTTCCGCTTCTGCGCGGTCCAGCAAGCGGCTTGCGATACCTTTTCTGCGGTACGTCGTGAGCACATTGAGGTCTTGAATCTCAGGAATGTTCAGGTCAGCAAATCCGGCATAAGTGGGTCGCCAGTTTACCGTCACGTACCCGGCGAATTGCTCGTCAATACTAGCGACGAAGCACGTTCGAGTTCCCGCCATCTGTTCTTGCACGTACCGCTGGTACTGCGTCTCAGGCTTTTTCCACCCCATTTTCTCGAACGCGGCAGCGATGCTCGGCGTGTCGCTTTCTTCGAGAAGCCGAATCTGGACGGTGTCCGCGTTTTCCATAAAGTACTTCTATGAGAAGGTCATAAAAGTCAAGGGCCGACGTGGCGGCCGGTTTTGTCCGTCTTGCCGTGAAACCTTGCTTGTTTTTTCCGTGCTGCATAGAGCTCCGGGGTGACTTGCGGGGCTGTCAAGGGCGCCG
>DATNLE010000055.1:0-38373 GCA_035603035.1 Candidatus Acidiferrales bacterium
AGGCCATTGTTACATTGCGAGCCGCACAGAAAACTTTATTCTGAAGTTCGATGCCAGCTTCAAGCCGATGAAATTTAAATGCAGACTGCCAGACAATCCAGAATTTCTGTTACACGTTTAGAAACCTCGCAGCTTTCCTCCCCGGTGCTTACCTCTTAGCGGACACAGGAAATGATTCCTATGGCATCGCCATGCCAGGTCCCACACACAGGCGGAAAGGTACGCACTCGAGAAACGGGCTGGAGGAGATTAATGGCGATCTACCGAAGCCGACTTCCGGCCAGAGTCGCTGAGAGCCCATCCTGGGCATAACTTTCGAGTGGTCCGTGACTCAGGACGAACCCAGATTACGTATTCGCGTTAACTTCTCTAGCGGAACTTCGCCGCATCGTCAAAGGGAATCAAACCGAAATCCTTCTATCGAGCCGGACTTATTTCCATTTTAGATCCAGTTGCAGCCTCGCCATGCTCAGTTACTCAGCGTGTACGAATCCGCTACGTGGGCTGTCTAGCTCGGAGACCAACGCCAAAACAATGGCGACCGAAACGAGACTACGAACATGGCCAGCAACAGCCTGCGTCGCATGCTGTATCCGACGACGAAGCAGGTCAACACGGATATCAAAATGAGCACCAGCCAGATCGCACCGGGTATGCGCTTTTCCGCTGCTGCCAACCTCTGCTCGATCAAGTCACCCAACTCGCCGAGGGCCTGCGTAAATATCGGTGTGACAACATTAGGGTTTTGTTGAATGAGCATCACGGTTTGCTGCAGCATTTCATTCTGCAGATATTTGGAATGATCAATGGCTGCTAGCAGTCAGCGCCCGTTTAAGTCGCCTTTGGCAAATTCGATGCGCGCATCGACGTACCGCCGCACTAACTGGAGGAGCTCGCTTCGAAATGGCTCCGGCAACATCTGAGCGCGCTGGTCGACCGTCACGATTGCATTCTCCTCATCAGTCACCAGTTGCCTGCGCTGCTCATAGTGCGAAAGGGCCATCGGAAGGCTGAAACCGAGCAGAAGACTCAGCACGTTAGGCTATTGCGCGCTGATTCGATGAGTGACTGGCGCTCTTCGTCCATTCCAGGCGACACGTATCGGAGCCGTAGTCCGGCCTCTACCACTAGCATCAAGCCAACGAGCAAGACCGGGAACAATAGCCAAGGATGTTCGATCAAGGAAAGCAAGATCGGCTCCCGAGTGGCTGACGCTTCGCCAGCGCGTGCTGAGTTACGCGGGAGGATATCACAAGGGACGGCGCAGTCCGTCAGGGTTTCTTGGACGAGTGGTCGCCGCGACGCCGCGGGGACGCGACTACGACGATTCTGAAGACAGTGCATTGAATGGAGTCGGATTCGGATCTTACATTCCTTCGTAATATGGCCCAGCAAGAGAGCAATAGCCAGGCTCCGCGCCATCGCCAGCTTGGCGGTCTTTCGTCCTCGCCGCATCGACAGTTACCTCAAGCTGATGCCGCTGCGGCGGGTTTTGCAGCCGGATTAATCTTCGGCTTGGTAAATGACTGGATCAACCCCTCCAGGAAGGAGAAAAATACATCCACGGCGTATCCCACCAGAAAAGCGATTGCCAGAGGCGAGATGGAAGCTCCTTCCGTGATGGAGAAATTGCTAAATAGGCCGACGACGGCTCCTCCAATGCCAGCAATCAGAAAGCGCGCCCAATTCGCCCTAGACGATGGCGTGAACGTCAGCGTTCTCAACTGCTCTTCGAAGGAGCGCAAGAGATAGGCGCAGGTGCCCAGCAGCGCATACAGAATAGGAAGCAGGCAGGTGGTAATCGCTCCATACGAAACCGACACCAGGTCCAGCACATCCTGGCCGAATGAGCGAACGTCCTGATAAGTCGTGGTCAGCGTGTCCAGCGCCTTAGGCATGTTCGGCAAGCCAACCGGCAGTTGAAACATTTCTTTTAGCTTTTCTTTGTTGTCCGGCATTGCGTCAAGTATCGATTGATTCTTTTCCCCTGCCTTGATTCTCTGCTGGTTCTCTTCTCTTTGCTTCTTGCTGTCTTTCGAATCCCATCGATACTCGGCAAAAGGATCTCGTTCGGCGTTAAACACAAACCAATTCAATTGTCGGGAGCGGGCGTCGATGGCGCGGACGGTGGATGCGTATTGCTGGAGCTGAGTAATGACGTCCCCTTCGCTAAGGCCCGGAGGAAAGGGCTTACCGGGAGATCCGGCCGTCGGTGCTCCGTCCGTGCCAAGCTCCGACCTCAGCTTGACGAGCAGATCATTGGCCGTAGTGATGTCAGTCCGAATCGCACTCGAAATAGAAGAAGTCACAAAGCCGAGAAGCGAAAACACAACGATCGGAATTGCCAGAAAACCTGCCCACTTCCGTAACGTTGTGATCGTAGGCTTGGTCAACTTGCCGCAAGATGCTTCCAGACTCTCAGCCGTAACCGGTTTCAGCTCGTCCGCGAGTTTAGTGAGAGCCGCCAGTAAGTCAGCGGCTACCTTGTCATCCCATCCAGCGTTTGCGGCAGCCTTGGCGCGCAAAATGCTTCCGCGAGTTGCGTCATCCACGCTCCTTCCCGTCTCCGCCGCATAAACCAGCAGACGCAGCGCATCATCAATCGTCTGCGAAAAATCGGGGAGCGGCTTCCACGTCGGAACACCGTCTAACGTATCCGAATCGGCCTTCAGTCGGAACCATTTGAGTAGGTCCATTTCTTGAACTCCTTCACGGATCCGGCAACCTGTCCCGTTTTGTCTTTTGCTATCGATGTCTCTGCGGCCACGCTGCAAAACAGCTGCCACCTTCCGGAGGCAACCTCTTTTCACTAATCTCAATTACAGAGAAACATGGCGAAAAAGCAGCTTCCGGCAGAGTGCCTCGCGAGCATTCTCCCATCCAGACGGATATGGTAAGTATCCGTTCAGTTAGGACTCTGCATTGATTGTGACGATTTCCCCGCTTTCGTTTCAGGAAGGGCAGCCGAAACTTATAAACTTGTAAAACCCTAGACATCAGCTTTCTTAGGCATTGCCACCCCGGTGCTGGAGGCATCGTCAGCTCCTCGCTGCTTGTCCCCATTGTGACTCCTGTGATCTTCACCTGGCTCCGAGAAAGAGAACTGTCCAAAAACGGAACTTCCCCAGCAGCGTAAGAAGGAGGCGCTCAACATTGGCCATCGGAAGGGGCGTTCCGGGGCTTGGTTCGGTATTGCCTTATCGCTCGCGCGACGTAGTTCGACCGACTTTGACGAGTGATCTAGTGATCTTCCGGTGCATGGCTGCGCCGGACGCCAATTGCAAAAGGTCCATAATTAAAGGATGCACCCACTAAGGCACATGTGGCCCTTACTTTCGTACGCCCGATACAGCGCCCTGGCAATTGCTCTTGTATCCGTTCAAAGCTTCAGTGAGCCTTAGGTTCGTTCGCTATTTTGCGGAGCATGTCCTGCAGGGTTCGAAATTTTCTTGGGCTTGCAGCGTTCGGCTAGGCCGTTCTATCGCCCAGGAATCCGAGCAAGACGACGCGGCAGTCATTTCGCTTTCGGAAGCGATTCAAGAGAGCGCGCCGTTATGAAGCGCCAAATCGAAATCGTCGACAGGAAGAACAACAGGAAACCTGTGGCCAGGTGTCCCGTGATTTGGTCGCATCAATGAGGGATGTTCGTGGGTGCCCCAATCGTGGAGGCAGATCGAGGCAGTTCCATCTGAATCGAGATTCGCCCAAAGTACTCGTGCCACGTACCATTTGACGCTTACCGACACGTCACGTGCCCCTAAATGGTTCACGTGCGCTTCATCGTGCCCCCTTCTGTGGGCTAATTCTTGTTTAGAGATAGCTTGGAAGCGTGGCTTCCGAAAGTGGCGATAAAGCTGTTGACGAAGGCAGCGAGATCGAGAGGATTTACATAGACGTGCGTCGAATTATATTGTGCTCCCACGGCGCCGCTTTCCGCGTGCGCTGGCGTCTCACCAGTAGCCGTGAAAGAATAAACGCTAAGCGATGAGCGGGCTATCGAGCAAACGCTGGCCCCTGCTGGCGAACACAATCTAGCCTGGAGCTGAATCAGGTCAAACCGTAGCGAACGCGCGCCGAAGAGCAGTTGTCCAATAGTCCGTGAAACGACGCGAGACTTTGGCGTTTGGAACGAGAAGATCATAGCCATGATAGGCGCCAGGCATGACGTGCAACTCAGTCGGCACACCGGCCGCGATGAGCCTCCGCGCGTACTCGATATCTTCGTCGACGAACAAGTCGATTGCACCTGTCACAATGAACGCAGGCGGCAGGCCTGCCAGATTCTCCACGCGAGCCGGGACGGAACCAGGCGGAACATTAGGCGATCCTGCGGGAATGCCGAGCAGCGAACTCCAGCCGAACCGATTCGACTCGGCGGTCCACACAAACGCTCCAATGTGGGGAGGAACCGGTCGAGTGCTGCCGGTCCGGTCGTCAAGCATGGGATAAATTAGCAACTGGAACGCAATGGGAATTTCTTTGCGGTCGCGAGCGGCGATGGCCAGCATGGCTGCATGTCCGCCTCCTGCACTCTCCCCGCCTACCGCAATTCGCACCCGGTCTGCGCCCAGTGCATCGGCGTTCGCGTGTACCCAACGAAGAGCCGTGTAGTTGTCTTCGAGTGAACCAGGAAAACGCGTTTCTGGTGCAAGGCGGTAGTCCACAGATATTACTACGCAGTTGCAGGTCTGAGCAGCGGTCTGCAGGAAGTTCATAGCGAGAGCGGCGCTGCGTCCGACATAGCCACCGCCGTGCGTGTGCAGCAGAACCGGCCGCCCTTTGGCGCCGGGCGCCGGATCGACGATGGTCAAGCGCAAGTCCGGCGCGCCGACAGGCCCGGGAATCCGCCGCTCCACGGGTTGTGGCGCAGGAGGTGGCAGCGGCGGTGGCGCCTGTTCCTGCTGTCGCACCCACGCCAACGTTTCATTGGTGAGGTGCAATTTTGGAAGAGATTTTAGGGCGGGCAGCAGCTCCGGGTCGACAAAATCGTAAAGATCGTCTTCGTGGCCGGAAAGCAGAGGTTGCGGAATGGGTTGCTGGGCTGATTGAGCGGACAAGATTGCCGGCGCAAGCGCCAAGGCAATCCCAGAAGTTAGCGTGCTGGTGAGAAACGCACGCCGATTTTTTTGTTGCAAGCTGCACCTCGCTCTGTGCGATGTCTCGTAACTCAGTTCTTTCGAATTTCGGTCACTCTAACCATTCAGCTGTTACTACTTTCGGACAGGCGTCTGGCAAACCCAACTTTGCGCATCCGAAGCCGTTCCCTTACCCGTCCACTTGGCAATTTGCGGATACGGACACAGCGGCCGCGTCATTTCAACGCCTTTCGTCGGATCATCATTCGTGTACTTTGTGGCGACGATTCTATCCGGCGCCACTCCTTGTTCCGTCCAGCGTTCGAGCGCGGAAAAAATGTTGTGATCTGAATCGTTCGGGGCGGCGAAATCGAGCATGTTTCCAAACAGGTTCGGACCAGGTCCGCCTCCGCAGTGCATCATTCCCGGCACCATGAACAGTCTGTAGAATTTTGAAGTCTGAGTGAAGCCACCCATTTTGGCCATCACGTCTTCGTAATACTCGATCGCATGATGAGGCGATGGAGATCCGTCATTCCATCCGTGATACTGGATCAATTTCCCGCCGTGTGCCAGGAACGCGCTCAGGTCAGGATTATTCGCGTTCAGGCTGGGTCCGATTTTTTCCTGCGCGGTCACGATGTCTTTATCGAAGTTGAGATCGGAAAACTTCCAATTCGGATTTTCGAAGACGAACCCGGCGTAGAACGCGCTGGAAAAAATGGCGTCCAGACTGGCTCCGGGTGCCGCGCCATAAACGTAACTGTCAAACGCGATTCCTGGCACGCCCGACACGCCCTCCGCGCCAGGTTCGTAGCCAGAGGCAATTTGCTTTTCTGTGCGGGGATTCTTGGGGCCTGAATAAATCTTCTTCAATGCCGCTAGCTGTTCTGCCGTCAGGCAACTGTCGGACTCCGAATCCTTGCATAGCAGCACGGACGGATCGAAATGGCAGCCGATAGGATCCTTAATATAGGCGTCTCTTACGCCGTCTTGCGAACCGCAGGCGGCTAGCGCGGTCTCCCGAATTGCGTTCCGTTTTGCCGGTGAAATAAAACTCGCTGCGCTGTTAAGGGCCTGTGCGTTCCAGGCAAACGCCGCCATCAGGTCCGTCCACTTGTTCGCTGCGGCGCCCGCCAGGATCCCGTTGAAATCCTCGGGATAGCGTTGCGCTTCCATCATCGCTTCCCGTCCGCCTTCAGAGCAGCCATTGAAGTATGAGTATTTCGGCGCCTTCTGGTAAAAAGCCGCGATGATCTGTTTTGCCTTCTCGTTTGTCTCATGGACTGCCCGGTAACCAAAGTCCTTCACTTTCTCGGGATGCCCGGTAATCCATGAGCCATCAACCGGCGAGCCTTGATGTCCATCGTCGGTCCCAGCGCTGGCAAACCCCTTTTTCATTTCTGCCGCCACCACGAAAAGGTTGATGGAGCCCGCCAAACCCCCGTTCCCCACTTGTACGAACTTTCCGTTCCACTGCGCCGGAAGCCACACTTCAAAATTGATGCGCGAATCAGGAGTCGGTTTGATCTCCCCGCGTACCCGACAAAAGGCCGGTACATCAACGGATGCGGCGGGAAGACCAGGAGGAAGGGCAAAAGGCCCGGAAAGGACGCTTTCCGCGGACAGGGCAGAAGTATCAGCTAATTTGAGGGCCTTGAGTTTTTCGCAAGCTTGCTGCGCCTGAACGAGGCACGGCCATGCCGCTACCAAACACCAAATAATCATCAGACCACGCCTGAGATACTTGAGCGACTTCATCGTCATCATCTTCACCATCACGACTTTCTGATTTGAGTAGCGCCACTGAAGCTGCGTGAAATTTCCCGGGCCGCGGCCTTCACGCTGTTGATCACGCTCATTTCTTCCACCGAGAGGGTTACACCGGTCGAGCTGACGGCTGCGGATACATCGCCACGACTGTCGAAAATCGGTGCCGCAACTGCACGAATGCCCAGAAACAGTTCTCCATCACTCGTCGCATACCCTTGTTTCTGCACTACCTTCAATTCCGCCAGCAGCCGGTCCCTCGAATCGATCGTCTTCGGCGAGGTCTTGGTCAGGCCGTAGTGATCGAAAAGGCTTAAGAGCTGGTGCTGCGGCAGATGAGCCAGCAACACTTTTCCGAGTGCGGTCGAGTGTGCGGGGTAGCGAACGCCAATATCCATATCGATCTTGGCCAGGTCCGGCTTTTCAACTTTGTCGACGATCATGACTCTGCCTCGTTCTAATACGCCGATGATTGCTGAGATTCTGGTCTCGGCCGAAAGACGGTACAGAATGGGCTCTGCGATCCGGCGCAGTCCCATGTCTCGGAGCGCGCCATGACTCAATGCCACGATCTTCAGTCCCATCTCGTACCGGCCATTTTCGGGATCCCGGCGAAGATAGCTCTCGCGCTCGAGGCGTTGCAGGATATAGGACGAGGTACTGGTCGCCATTTTGAAGTAGCCGCTGATCTCCGCGTTGGTGAGCCCACCGGATTTGTGGGCAACAAGCTCAAGGATCGCCAGCGCGCGCTCCAGCGAATTTGTCGAGCGATCTGATTTCACACGTCCCTCCGTTGCCGAAAAATAGGTAACGACGGCGCCCGGTTGCGGGTGTGCAGATCGGTGCTCCACGATAGGAAGTAATATCCGCGACCAGGTGTGGCGTCAATTCTTTGCTCAATAGGTTGAGCGTGTCAAGCGGTTGCCTTCTGAAGCATTGAGCAAATGTAATCGAAAGACTCAACTAATTGAGCGCCGCATTGACTCTGTTCCGCGAAGCTGGCAACTTGTCCTACGGTGCGGGCCACGTTGCTGCGCTCCTATCAACGTCACGGTGGACAACATGCGAAAAAGCAGTTCGAAGGGCCTGGCCCTCACCATCATCCTGAGTGCGTGCCTGGCCGCGTTGCACGGATCACTGTTGTACGCGCAGAACAGCAGTGGCACTATCTCGGGCACCGTCTCCGACAGCCAAGGCGCCCGCCTTGCCAACACCAAGATCATCGTCACCAACACGGCTACCGGAGTTTCCACGACGTCATCAACGAATGCAGATGGGGCTTACAATATCGGCAGTCTTCCGATCGGCAGTTACAGCGTCGAAGCACAGCGCGACGGCTTCAAGACGAGCATGCAGGAGCCGGTTGTCTTGACCGTTGGCCAGGAGGCCACGGTTCATTTTTCGCTGACGGTGGGCAAAGTAGACGAAAAAGTTGCGGTGAGCGCTGACGTTCCTACAGTCGATACCAATACCAGTTCGGTTGGCTGGCTGGTGGGTGAGAGCCAGGTGCGCGACCTGCCACTTAATGGCCGGAACTTTGTGCAATTGACGCTACTGACTCCAGGAGTTCAGCCTGTTCCTCAAGAAAACACCGAAGGCGCCGCGACGCTTGTGCCGTTCGGATTCGGCTCGCCGCAGCGATTCTCCGTTGCCGGCGGCCGTCCGCAAGGTCAGCTGTTTCTGATAGACGGTACTGACACCGCTGGCGTTTGGGGGAACGGAACGGGTGCCAATCTGGTCGGGACCACGTTGGGCGTAGACGGTATTGCCGAGTTCCAGGTTCTCAGCAATACCTATACTGCCGAGTATGGTGGCAATGGAGCCGTGGTAAATGCGGCCATCCGCTCGGGGACGAACGAGTATCACGGTTCGGCCTATGAGTTTGCACGTAACAGCGCGATGGATGCGAAGAACTATTTCGATCCGGGTTCAACCGCGCTGCCTTTCAGCCGCAATCAGTTCGGGGGTACCTTAGGAGGGCCGATGAGGAAAAATAAAACCTTCTTCTTTGGCAACTATGAGGGCCTCAAACAAGATCTCACCGTACCGGTGACCACGATCGTACCCAACCAAAATTTCAGGAATGGGTTTCTGCCTTGCTCCCAAACAGTCGGGGTGAGTTGCGATCCGACCACCGGTCTCGCAGATGTCGGTATCAATCCCGGGATTGCAAGTTATCTCAATGCCTATCCGATTCCGAACGGTCCGGTAGCTACCCCCGGCACAGCGGACAACATATCTGCGCTCTCGCAGCCCCTCCACGAGAACTACGGAATCGTCCGAATCGATCACAACCTTTCCACGTCAGATTCGCTATTCGGAAGCTACGAGATCGACGCTGCAAAACTAACCGCGTTGCCCAACCCCGTCACCACTGACCACGATACCCAGCGCAACCAGTATCTGACCGTCGAAGAGCGAAAGGTCATTTCCCCGACTGTCCTTAACGTCGCGCATTTTGCCTACGTGCGATCAAATATTGACGTTCAAACCCGATACAACCCGAATCTCCTGGTTGTTCCGGGAGCGGGCATCCAGGGAACGATCGGCGTCGCCGGGCTAAACTCAATCGGCGGAAACGATTCCGCCAACGAAATCGTAAATCGCTTCACGTTTCGCGATCAGATCTCGTGGTCCAAAGGCCGGCATTCGCTGCAGGCAGGACTGGAAGTCGTGCGGCACTATATTCATGCCAACATTCCCATCGTCAACGGAGGGAACGTTGTTTACAACGGCGAGTATTTCGATCCTGCGACAGGGGTCAACGTCGAGCCAGCTTTTCAGTCGTTTCTGCAGAACCAACCGCTGGCATTTGTGGGCGTTCCCACCGATGCCAACGACTCGACACGCAACATGCGTCATACGAATCTGTCGCCTTACATCCAGGACAAATTTCAGGTAAGCCGCAACTTCGTTCTGAATCTCGGCCTCCGTTATGACTTTGAAACCAATCCGGTCGAGAGGGATGACAAACTTTACAACCTTATCCATCCTGCGACCGACACCGCTTTCACCCATGTACCGCATGCCTTCGCGCACAACGTAACGAAATGGAACTTCGAGCCGCGGGTAGGATTTGCATGGGACATTTTTGGCAACGGGAAAACCGCGGTTCGCGGCGGCTTTGGCGCCTTCGCAGACCTACCGCTCGAAATGCAAGTCATCATTGGATATCTGTTCAACCCGCCGATCTATAACGTCACTGAGATTTTGTTCCCCACCATTCCAAATCCCTTCGGAAGCGGTATTGTGACCGGGCTTCCTGGCGGCGGCCAGCAGACTGACTACAGCCCCAAGATGAACGATTACATCATGCAATACAACCTGAATATTCAGCAGGAGGTTTTCGCGCACACGGTATTGACGGCTGGCTATATCGGATCGAGAGCCAACCATCTATTTATCGGTCAGGAAACGAATCCCTGCCTACCAACGAACGTGCTCGCTGATGGCACCATCGCTCGCGCCTACGGCACCAATCCGGCCGCTTGCCCGCCGGTCAATCCGAACCTGAGCAACATCGTGGACCGCTTTGCCGTGGGCACGTCGAACTACAACTCGATGCAATTGGCACTGGAACGGGGATTCGGTAAGAACATTCAGTTCCGGACCGCCTACACCTACTCCAAATGCCTGGACTATGGCTCCTACTACACCGGCAACGATTCCATCGGACCGAATGGACAGACGGCTGGGTTGCAGGCAGGGAATTTGGCCAACGCCAACCACAACGTGGACTACGGTCCCTGTGATTTCGATTTACGTCACAACTGGACTAGTAATTTGATCGCGCAACTTCCATTCAGTGGCAACCGGTTCAAAGAAGGTTGGCAGTTGAGCTTCATTACGAGTGTTCATTCCGGCACGCCATACAGCGTCTACGACGCTTTCGATCGCGCCGACGTGGGTGCGGGCAGCGCGGCTGCTAATGCCGAACGTCCAGATCTGGTTCCGGGGCGGAGCAGCAATCCGACCGGCGTTCACAAAACTTCCAGCGGGGTCTTTGGTTTCGATCCATCTGCCTTCCAGCCTCAGGCGATTGGCATCTTCGGTGATTTGGGCAGGAATACGCTGGTGGCGTCGGGCATCAGAGACATCGATTTCTCGATCGCGAAGGCAACCAGGATTACCGAGAGAACCAGCTTCCAATTGCGGCTGGACATTTTCAATCTGGTCAATCACACGAACTTCGGATTTCCGAATGCGGCATTATATATAGGACAAGACGCGTCTGGGAATGTTACGCCAAATGGTGCAGCTGGGCAGATTACAAGCACGGCGACAACCTCGCGGCAGATACAGCTCAGCGCCAAATTTATTTTTTGAAATTGCTTCCTGGTACAAGTTTAGGTCAAGTGAAAACCTCGGGAGCTCTGTTCATCGTCTGAGCTGGTGCAACGACCGGAAACGCCCGCGGTGCCTTACTTCCACGATCGATTATGTCCTCGAACCCAACAGTACCGAATACGGCTGGCCTCGAAGCGGCGACAGCGCAGCTTCAATCCCTGCTGGGCTCGCGGGCTACTACCGCATCCGCACAGCGCGAGCATCACAGTCACGGTGAGTCGTATCACGCGCCCGCGCTTCCCGACATCGTGTGCTTTCCCCGTACCACGGAGGAAGTCAGCGAAATTATGAGGATAAGCGCCCGTCACGCCATACCTGTCATTCCTTTTGGAGCCGGAACTTCTGTCGAAGGGCAGGTGCACGCGATTTGGGGCGGCATCACCCTTGACTTGCGCGAGATGAATAAAATCATCCGCGTGAGCGTAGAAGATTGTGACGCAACCGTGGAAGCGGGCGTGACCCGTGTACAACTGATGAAGGCGTTGATTAACACTGGGCTGACCTTCTTCATCGATCCCGGTGCAGATGCCACGATCGGCGGGATGACCAGCACTCGCGCCTCAGGAACCACGGCTGTACGCTACGGCACAATGCGCGAAAACGTCCTTGGCATGACGGTCGTGCTGGCCGACGGTGGCGTGATCAAAACCGGCAGCCGGGCGCGCAAGTCCGCTGCCGGATACGACCTGACTCATTTGTTTGTGGGTTCCGAGGGAACTCTCGCAGTGATCACCGAGGTGACGCTGCGCCTCCATCCATTGCCCGAGAAAGTAGCCGTCGCGGTTTGTTCGTTTGAGACCGTGGAGGGCGCCGTCGAGACTGTTATCCAAGCGATTCAATTTGGAATCGGCTTAGCGCGAATCGAGTTTCTCGACGACAAACAGGTCGAGGCCATCAATCGCTTTTCGAAGATCAATTTGCCGGTCATGCCAACTCTGTTTTTTGAGTTCCATGGCATGAACGACCGCGATTTAGGCGATCGAACAGAAATGCTTCAGTCTCTGGCCGCCGAGCATCGCGGCCAAGGATTCAAATGGAAAACCAATCTGGAGGATATGGAGGAACTCTGGGGTGCGCGGCATAATGCGTATTTCGCGACTCATGCTCTGGTTCCCGGCGCAAAAGTGCTGGTTACAGACGTCTGCGTGCCTCTCTCACGTCTGGCCGAATGTATTACCCAAACAAAAAGCGACTTGGCGAAGGCTTCTTTTCAGGCCACGATTGTAGGTCACGTCGGCGACGGCAATTTCCATGTATTGTGTGTGCTCGATCCCAACGATCCGTCGCAAATGGACGAAGGAGCGCGATTCTCGGAGCGAACCGTTCAACGTGCACTCGAGATGGGTGGCACATGCACCGGCGAACATGGGATCGGCGTCGGTAAAATGAAATTTATGCGCGAGGAGCATGGCGATGCTCTTGAGGTCATGCGCGCGATCAAGAAAGCCCTGGATCCGGACAATCGTATGAATCCCGGCAAGATCGTGGACATGTCCGCGGGGTAGGAGCAGGGCGAGGTTGCAGGTGCCTCGAACTTATGAACAAACGAACTTTCATGAAGCTGTCCGGCGCTGCCATGGCTTCTCCTTACCTCGGGCGCGCTCTTGCCTGGGCTGCAGCGGAAAAGATGCATAACTGGGCGGGCAATCTCGAATACAGCACCGACAATGTTTTACCGCCACTTCTGCCGAGCAAGTGCAAGAGTCCGTCGAGAAGAACAACAAGCTCTAGCTAAGCTAGTGCATCCAAAGCGACATGTGGCATATCAGCCGAAGCGATCAGGTCCAGCGCGAGTTTCGCCTCGATTTGGTCGCGATCAAATGACACGGAGTCATTTTAATCGCGATCTGGCCAGTTGTCGTTAACAGAGATATTACGCCAACCATACGCGTCCTCCTCGATGGCGTTCCTGCCCTTCGATGCAGGTGGGCCAAGCGCCCGTTTCTTTGCGCACAGATAGGCGTATTTTTGCAGGTTGAAAGAGCCTGGCGTAAAGTTTTCTAATGTCGGCTAAGTCACGACGCCATCGGGGGAAACTAGCGTGTATACACTTGCACCGGGTCTCCGCTTTGCGTATCGGCAACTGCGAAGAACGCCGTGGGCCACACTCACCCTCGTTCTCAACCTAAGTCTAGGCATCGGTGGCGCCACTGCCATTTCTCCCTTGTCGAAGGAATACTCTTGCGTCCGCTGCCCTTCAACCATCCCGACCGCCTCGTCCTGTTAGGAGATCATCTGGGCGATAGCCCGAGCACTTCCGTCACTGCTCGCGAGATCGGAACCTACGCGAGCGCCACACAGGCTTTCTCCGGCACCGGAGGCTACATCGACGCAAGCTACGAGGCTTCCGACGGCACAACTCCCGAACAAGTGAATGGCGCTCGCTTTACCGCGGGTGTATTCCCCACGCTGGGCGTCGCTCCCATTCCCGGCCGCACTTTCACGCAAAAGGAAGAAGACGGCCGTGACGCTTGAAAGCGCGGCCCCACACCCCGCTGCAAATAGCAAATCTCGCTATTTTCGATTATCAGAGATTGTGAAAATAGCGCGGAACGCAATTTTCGGCCCCTAAGAAGGTGGATGTGACTCGTCAGGTGGATTAGCGTCGGCGAGGGAGTCTCTTTGCCGAGGCCTCGGATCCAGGTGGTTCACGGAACGGTTCCACAGAAATGCGCTGGTAACACACTTCCAGCACGGTCAGGTATTCTGTACCGCCCGGCAGTTGAAGGACTACGCTGTCACCCGCTGCCGACTTCATCAACGCGCGCCCCAGAGGTGACACCCAACTGATGTGGTTGCGGTTGAGATCGATTTCGTCTGTGCCAACGATGCTCACCACTCGCTCCGCTCCCGCTGCATTGGCATAGCGCACGGTCGCTCCGAAGAATGCCCTCGCCGCCGCCTGCCCCGCTCTCGGAGCTTCCGGGTCGACCACTTCCGCGTCTTCGATTCGCTTCATGAGAAAGCGAATCCGCCCATCGATCTGCCGCAGCCGCCGCTTGCCGTACTGATAGTCGGCGTTTTCACTGCGATCGCCGTTGCTGGCAGCCCACGCCACCACCTCCGTCACGGCCGGGCGTTCCTTAGTAAGGAGAAACCGGTGCTCATCTTTGAGGCGCTCCAGACCGCTCCGCGTTATGTAGTTCTTGCCTTGCGTCGCGGGCTCGTCCCCTTGTGGTTTTCTCGTAAATCCTTTCCGCATCTCATGGTCCTTCCATCGCGAATCCAGTGAATGCCCCCAATAAAAGCGGGTGAACGCCTATAGAAAACACTGTAGGTCATCCGCGTTCATGGGAGTTCATCCGCGGCCCTAAGTGATTTTTTCACGTCTTCCGGTCCCTTATAATAGAGATCCTATCCATCATCTCGAACAAGTGCCGGCGAAGGCATGCTTGTGAGAATCAGTACTGAAGTCGGCTTGTGTGAATCGATTCCAGAAACTCCTGGATCACGGGCAAGCGGGAAGTAACCCCCAAAAGAGGGTTTGCCGACCAATCGGGAGTTGGCGCGATACTCGTAAACAAGCGCGTTTCCCATTACAGATCACTCCGATATACTGCACGCGTGAGCAAGCTCCCATGAAGCTCATGGGTGTGGTGTTCAAGCTCACGAGTACCTATTCTGGCACCCTCGATACGTTAAAAGACCAGCTAACTCAATGCGGACCTCGAGCGGCCGCTCAGGCCCGTCGTGATCCGCGCTGCTCAAGGGCAGGTGGAGACCTAAGTCAGTTCTGTTCCGCGCTGGCCACGCGCCGTGCGGTAGCCAAATGCTTCGGCCGGTCATGGTCCGCGAAATCCGTAATCGCACGATCGACCTCGCGAGCGATATGCTCAGCTGGCGCACCGTCAGCGAGGCACCGGAAGTACGCCGCCAAGGCAGGCCGCCAGTCGACACCCACCTGCCATGAGCCGCGCTCGTCGGCGAAGAACACCACGCTGTCAGGATCACTGTCGAGACGCCTGAGTAGCGCGAAAAGCAATTCGAAGGCCTCACGAACGGTGGACGATCACCACTTCGCTGATGCGTGGATACATTTGTCGAGGAGACGCTCGAATTTCACCATGAAGGCGTCGGTGCCCTTCGAAGTGTGCATGTAGTTTTTCGAATTCACGCCGAAGCTCTCATAGTAGCTCCCACGCAAGCAGGCGTTGTGAAATGTCCGGACTTCGTCCAACAGGGACGCGGCATCGCTCGCCGCCTCGCTTAGCAGATCGAGCCGGATGCCCGCGACGAGCGAACCAAGTCGCGCCCGCGGTAAGTTCGATCGCCCGGCTCGCGATGCTGAGAAGATCGCCGCGGCTCATGTGCCGAAGCGCGGCTCGCAGCTTCTCAGTATCAACTCGCTGACCCATCGCCGTTGAGGTCATGCTCAATCATCTTCCCAGTGAGTCTTTCATGGTTCTGAAAAAAACCACGCCATGGGTGCTGTTCCTTCAAGACGGGGCTCAGAAAGAAGTTTTCCATTGCCCATTAAGAAGATTCTCTTCTCACTGCTGCTTGAATCTTTCCTCTATGCTCTTCATTTCGAGGGGTCAACGTTGATGCGAGCGTCTATTTCCATTTTTATATCCTGCCAGAAAACTTATTTTAAGTACACGTTTGTGTCCGTTTCGTGCCGTTCGAGGAAAGATGAGATCGCGAGCTCTGGAGGGTGAGCTCGGCTCTATCGGGGCACGAGCGGAGGTAACCGATGTTGGGATTATTAAGGCGCCACGAGGTCCAAGTCTTGCTCAAGGATGGTCACAAGGGAACTGAAGTTTCGCGTCTGACGGGAATCTCGCACAGCTCTGTCCAGCGAATTTCGGCCGGAAGCCACAACTGAACAATTCGATGATACCGCTGAGAGGCTGAAGCGGCGAATCGGCAGGCCAAGTATCGTTAAAGGCTTCTGGGAAACAATCAGTGACATTCTTGAGAAACAGCCTGACCTGCCCTCCTCGGATATTCTTCGCCAAGTCCAGAATTCTCGTTACATGGGACAAGACCGTCCTTCACGCGGTACTGGCGTCGAGAGCCTTCCGCCGAGGCGCGATCTGAGAACCAATAGCGTGGAGCTGGGCTTGGGAATTGTTTTGGGGGGCCTATCCCTGACGCGAAGTCGGGACGCACGTTCAATAAATCACCTCCTATACTTCTACCA
Source organism: Candidatus Acidiferrales bacterium (assembly GCA_035603035.1). Classification (GTDB taxonomy): domain Bacteria; phylum Acidobacteriota; class Terriglobia; order Terriglobales; family Acidobacteriaceae; genus Sulfotelmatobacter. The sequence goes on from DATNLE010000055.1 coordinate 16,336, forward strand.
TGCGGCACACAAGACTCTGGAAATGCCCCAAGTGCGGGCGGCCCTTTGCAAACCGGAATCAATCGCATTCCTGTTCACGCTATACGCTGGAGGAGCATTTCGTCGGAAAGACTCCATTCGCGATCGACTTGTTTCGGGCGTTTGCGAGATTGGTAAGAACTTGCGGTCCCGTGCGTATTGTTCCTGAGAAAACACGGATTGCGTTTCAGGTGCGAATGAGCTTCGCTGTCGTCAGTTTGCGACGAGAGCGGATCGTTGGTCACGTGGTTTTGGCTCGCCATCTGGAAAACCCGCGCTTTACGAAAGTAGAGCGTTTTTCTCCCCGCAATCATGTCCATTCCTTCAGCTTGCATTCGATTGAAGAGATGGATGCTGAGGTTCTCGCATGGCTCCGCGAAGCATACCTCGTGGGCCAACAGCGTCATCTACGGCGATGAAGGCCTCGGCGACGCCAACTCCTAAGATGATTCGGGTTGAGGGTGACGCTATTTTGATTTGAGTCACCAGCGCTCACGAACAAGCCAGGTGAATCGAAGGGAAAAGCATCGAGGTCATGACTGGTCGGGTCCATTTTCTTTGAGATCTATAAGCCGGGCCCATGGGCGAATATCATCGGAAAGTCTCGCGTCCGGTCGCCTCGTTTTCTGAAAAGGCCCCCAACCATCTGCCGGCCAAACCGTTGCGGCAGAGCTGCGACCTTAAGAACATTCGGGCCGCAACTTCGCAGTACACCGCCGATAGTTGATTCGCGTCGTTTGACCCAAGCACTAAACAATGCGGATGGTTGCAGGCCTCCGCAACCAGAGTTGCTTCGCTTTCAGTTACTTCCGCAAACCATGCAACCATCCGAATTTGTATGCCGCAGCGTAGATTCGAGAAAGGTGCGTCTAAAACACTCTCGCTGATCTCAGCCTTTTTGAACGTGAGCTCGGTTCTTGCTCCCTAGAATGTTCTTCAATCTGTGCCAAAGTGAACAGTCGGCCATTATGTGCAAATCGTATCATCCGACCTCTACGGCAAATGTCGAACTTAGCGCAGGGCTCCGATCACTGCGCTATTCGGCAGAGGCGCGCGCGAATACGGTCCGACATGCACCCACAAAATATTACAAGGATGCAACGGAACTGGCTTCTCTAACATGGCCGGTTCCACTGACAAAACGCGAAAGCTCTACGAAGGCGGCTTTCACGACCTTCTCAACGACACCGACAAGAACGTGGTCATGCAGGACATCAAAGGCTGGATCAATGCGCGGTTCCCCACAGTACAGGTTACTCCTGCCCTGGCTCCCGCGACACTTTGACAGCCTCACGAGGGTGACGACGAATCGTAGGCTGTCCTAGACGGGAGGGGTCTTCAGGATTGAGCCTGAGCCAATCGAAGTCCCAAGAAGAGCAATTCTGATCCTCTCCAAGTTGAAGAGCCAAGATGGAGGACCAAGTGCGGAACCGATGGAAGTTCACGTGGGTATTCGTAGCGGCGGCACAGCTGGTGAGTACCACTGTCGCGCAGCAAGTCCGGACGGAGTCCGGCACCGTGTCCGGAATGCACACAAATGGGTTGGATGTCTACAAAGGAATCCCATTTGCTGCCCCGCCGGTGGGCGACTTGCGTTGGCGCCCCCCGGTACATGCCGCACCCTGGACTGGCACCCGTAAGGCAGATGCGTTTGCTCCGGCGTGCATGCAAGTTGGAGTCTCCATGCCCGGCGAGACCCCGCCGGCAGTGAGCGAAGACTGCCTCTACCTCAACATCTGGACGCCAGCCAAGACTGCGCAAGAGCACCTGCCGGTGATCGTTTGGATATACGGTGGCGGATACATCAACGGATCGGCCTCGATGCCCTTGTATTGGGGTGACCGGCTCGCGCAAAAAGGTGTCATCGTTATCACCATCGCTTATCGCCTTGGTCCGCTCGGTTTTCTTGCGCTTCCTGAGCTAACGCGCGAGTCCCCGCACCACTCGTCCGGCAACTACGGCTTGCTGGATCAGATCGCTGCACTCGAATGGATTCAGAGGAACGTCGCAGCCTTTGGCGGTGACCCGAAAGGTATCACCATCGCCGGTCAATCATCGGGAGCGATATCGGTCAGCATTCTGATGGCCTCGCCCCTTGCGAAAGGCTTGTTTCGGCGCGCCATCGGAGAGAGCGGCGGGCTGTTTGAGCCGCTCGCGCTCGCACCAAAATACCTGCTGGCCAACGCAGAACGCGACGGGGACAAGTATGCCGTTTCGCTGGGTGCGGTCTCGCTCAAGGAACTACGGCAGCTTCCAGCGACGCTGCTTACCGGCAATGCCGGAGGCATCGTCCACCCGGTGATCGAACCGTATGTGCTTCCCCATTCACCCTATGAGGCATTCACTTCGGGGGAGCAGAACGATGTTCCACTGCTGATCGGTTCGAACGCCGAGGAGGCGCGAGCGCTGGTGGATGTAACGCACGAGACGGCCGCCACCTTCAACAGCGACCTCGAACAGAGCGTCGGCCAACTTCCCTCTTCACTGGTTGCTGCATATCCTCACGCGACGGACGAAGAGGCGCGGCAGGCGCAGCTCGGCCTCGAGCGCGACCTCCGCTTCGGCTGGGACATGTGGGCCTGGGCGAGGCTGCAAGCCGGAACCGGGCAGAGTCCTGTCTTTTACTACTTGTTTCGACAGCAACCGCCGTTTCCGCCCGGCTCCATCTACGTGGGTTGGGGCGCGAGCCATTTCGCCGAGCTCTGGTATGTCTTCGACCATCTGGGCCAGTCGCCCTGGAACTGGACTGCGGCAGATCGGAAGCTGGCTGAGGAGATGTCCAGCTACTGGGTCAACTTTGCAAAGTCAGGCGATCCAAACGGCCCGGGCCTTCCCTCATGGCCGGCGTTCGCCAAAGTAGAGAGCAAGGTTCAGTATTTGGGCGATCCGATCACCGTCGGCGGTGTTGCCAATATCCATGGACTAAGCGCCTTCGATGCCGTTTACTCGGCGGTGCGTGGAAAGCCCTTTGCCGCACAATAGGCCCTGGCAGATTCGGTACCGCGAAAACGCGTTCGTATTGAGTGGCCCAGTCAACTTCCGGCTAGTCGGTAATCACCGGCCAATCTCCTGAATCACACCTATAGGAACTGCGAAGACAAGTGCATGGTTCCCCAGGGGGACCAGCAAGCCTGTACTTGTCGGTTGGTCGGACGAAGGTCCTCATTTTCGGTCCGCCACCGTAGCGACCGGAACTGAAATGATTAACGCCAGCTAATGCAGGAGAGTGATTCCCAGTTGGCCGGGACTCTTCCTGACGGTCCGCCCGGGTTGATCCTCCGGATGCGATTGCGCCGGAAGTAATTCCACACCGTTTACCATCCGCTGTTTCTCGTAATCGAAGCACCAATCCTCACCCGGTTCGAAGCTCCTAGTGATCGCTTGTCCGGTCGCGGCCGCATGCTTTGAAGCATGCTGGCTCGGAGAGCTATCGCAGCATCCGATGTGGCTGCACTCCGCACACCGCCTTAGGTAAAGCCACCAACCTTTCGGTGACGCCAGGCATTCCACACACCCACTGCCACTCGGCCTGGAAGCGGTGTTGATTCCGCGCCGATCCTTTTTCATTTCCGATTTTCCTTTCGTGCCGTCTGTCCGCAAAGAGAATCTCAAGCCACCAGCAAAACCATCCCCACCCCACCCTTCTCCGCTGCGGCTTGAGCCTCGGCGGCCTTGCTGCGTGGCAGTTTGCGGCTGATGGGGAGGGATTGAGACGACGGTAAGATCAACAGAAATCGCTCACCATATGTTAGTTCAATGAAAACAAAGGTTGCCCCGGCGGACACAGTGAGTCGATGCTACTCAGGTCAATCAAGTAGTGGCTCCGCAAGCTTGAGATCGTCTTTGTGCCGCTTCATACGGGCCAGGCGCAGCCAAAAGAGTGCGTTAGCTTTCCAGCCATCTCACATCTGGTTGAGAAGCATCCAAGTTTCGCTCGAGTTTCAAATCGTGGTCAACTGGAGACTGATATGAATATGAATCGTGTTCTCGCAGCCATCGTTATTATGTTTAGTCTGTTAGCGATCGGCAACGTTGCCTTTGCAGTAGCGGCTAAAAAGCAAAACCATCACGACGGCCACCGACTGGTCGCTGCAAAGCTCAAAACTGACGGGCACCATGACATCGAGAAGAGGGGACATTACGCCGCATCAGCCGATAGCAAGGGCGGAAAGATTGCCGCCTTCCACGTCGTGCATGACACCAAGGGAGAGATTCCTGTCAAGAAATACAAGTCCCACAAGAAAATGGTGCAGGCGACAGGTTCGCACCTCACCTACGCCTCGTTCGCTTTACCTCAAGACACGGACATGGGCACGGTGTACATCGGTTATTCCTATATCGATGATGACGGGAACGAAGAAATCTACTGGTTCCCGGAAGAAGAGATTCTGGACGGCGACACGGGGGCAGTCGAGTACGTTCCACTGAGCAGTTAAAGCAAACGAAGAGGGGCCGCTCCTTGAGGACAGAAAATGGTACGGCCTCAGTTTTTTTCAACATCCTAATCGTTCATGGAGGAGGTTTTATGGATAAGGACCGCATCGAAGCAAATTGGAAACAAGTGAAGGGCATCAAAGAGAAGTGGGGAAAACTGACTGATGATGATCTAACGGTCATCGAAGGGAATACAGAGAAATTGGCTGGCAAGATTCAGGAACGATACGGCATCGCGAAGGACGAAGCGAAGAAACAAGTAGATGAATGGCAGCGGACTCGTCAATCCGAGGGAACTGTGGTCGAACGTGATCCGAATCGAAAAGCAAGTTAGAGTGTAGGCAAAAGAAAGCCGTCAATTGGTGCGGAGTTCTGGGCGATTCAGGTCTGTGGCGGCTTGGAACGCAGCCAGCGCCGCGCCCACGTCAGCTTGGTTGCTTGGCATGGCACAAATGCTCCTGCCAAAATAGATAGCCCGACCCGCGAATGTCCTGACCTTGATTCGCCAACGACCGATATGTGAGAGGTTGTCGGGCCGTGCTAAATTTAGTGTGAGATTACGCTTGGGGTCGCTTGCTGGAATCATAGGCGGTGCAGTGGAGATTTCGATTCTCCATTCGAGTAGGGCACGACTTCAGTCGTACTCTATACTCAATTTCGGATTGCACATCTCGTACTCCGTCTTAATGTTGCAGACTGGAAACAGGCCGTGGTCACTGAGAACGTCAATTTGGCAGCCTTCTCCTACCAACTCCTAATTTAGTCGCTCATCCAACCGAACAGTGACGGTCTCGCCGACCTCCTTACCGATGATTCGCCTGATTTCCGCTTTTATTGGTAGCATATGTGTCCCATCACCCATCGCCATGAATGAACTTCGGAATGGACGCCCGTCGATACTGCCCTTGACCTTAACCAGTCCGCGAGTTCTAAAGAATTTGACGGACTCAGGCCAGACCACATAAGTCCATCCACCCTTCTTCGGACTTTTCCGCAATTTGGCCGTGAACGTAGTTCTCATGAGGCAAATATTTTACCGGATTGAAGCAACGCGCGCGATTTTGCTCAGCATTCCCACAACCCGATGCTCAATATGACGGATTGTCGGTTGGCCGGAGGCAACCTAAAACCTCAAGAAACGCGGCATGCCGCTACGCTGCGAGCCGAATCAGTTCCGACTTAAATCGTAGCACTAAACAATTCGGATGGTTGCAGCCCGCCCGCCGCAACCGAGGTTTATTTTCTTTCAATCACCTCTGCAAACCCTACAACCATCCAATTTGTATGCGGCAACCGAGATTCGAGAAAGCCCTGCCTAACGACTAGACTTACCCGGCAGAAGAAAACCGACAGAGACCTAACAAGGCAACTGTGCCGTATACTCCGAGGCCTCATGCATCCTGTCACCCCGGTCACACTGCTCGCGCTTCAATGTTTCGTTGCGCTGGTTGTGGCGATACACAATTGGATTCCTCTTGGAACACTAAATGATCTAAAGGGCGTTCGAGCCGTATTCCGCACCAGCAAAATTTTGATTACTACCTTTATCAACTTCACTCCGGTCGCAATCGGACTCGCCGTGACTACCTTTCTCCTTTGGCAGAGCCTATCCTGGTTGGCTCTTTTGGTGGTTGTGGGTGATTTACGGGCGTGCATGCTACAGCTCGTTGATAGCATAGTGGATTCCATATCTTCTTCGGCCCGAGCCAGAGCGTGCCGCTCGATATCAAGTAATGTACGCCGCGACGCATTCCTTTTTGCCAGAGCACAATGGCATCCGGCCAAACGCGCTGCAAACGATCTTTGACGTTATGCCAATCTCGATAATAATTGTCCTAGGTATGCTCACGGCACAAACGCGCTGACGAATTTCACGGCGGATCTCTTTGTCGCCAGCACGTCGCCCGTTCTCATACCGAGCGCCGTAGCGATCGGGCGTTTCTCAAAGGCCAACCTGGCCGCCTTACCTGGCATAGCTCGTTTACAGCATTAATCCGCATTCGACCCCGATGGTACATTTACATCGCAGGGTTCTGCTTATGTCTGCGAAGCTCGTGATAGAAGGTATTTACGTCGTGGCGATGGGGATGGCAAACGCCTACCTCATCGAGGCCGATGACGGGTTGACACTGATCGACGCTGGTTACCCAGGTAAGGAGGCAGCCGTCTTCGGGGCAATCCGCGGGCTTGGCCGTTCGCCAGATCAGCTCAAGCACCTGATTTTCACTCACGGCCACCCTGATCATATCGGGAGCGCCGCTGCGATCGTGCACGAAACCGGCGCGAGGACCTACATGCACCCGCTCGATATCCCAATGGCCGAAAGTGGAGGTCCTTTTCGGCCTCTGAGGGCGGCACCTGGTCTGTTGCGGCAAGTGCTGTGCAAGCTGCTCTACCATCCCGACGAGCGACTGGAGCCGGTAGCCATCAACCAGCCTTTGAGCGCTGGGGAAATACTGCCCATCGCTGGCGGCTTCGATGTTATTCCTACTCCGGGGCATTGCGCGGGACAGGTCGCGCTACTGTGGCGTCCGCGACGAATGCTATTCGCGGGCGACGTGTGCATGAATATCATGGGCCTTGGTGATCCCGTCGGGTTCGAAAGTTTCGAGGAAGGTCGTGCGAGCCAGCGCAAAGTTGCCAGTCTTTCTTTCGATGCTGCCGGGTTCGGCCACGGCGATCCTATCGCCCGCGATGCGTCGACGCGTTTCCGCGATAAGTGGGGCAAGAAATCGTCTGTCTGACAGCATCCATGGAGATGGCCTCTTCTCCACGAAATTACTCGCAGATCTCTACGGTTAATAGAGGCTTTCGCGATACACATCGCGATACACAATAACGTCATCCACGATGTACTTCCAATGACTTGCGGTGCCGCCCGTGCTCTTCCGTGTCGTTGAAAGTACTGATAAACCGCTAACTGTCACGGCAGAGGCCTAGATTCTGTTAGCGGTCGCTAAGTAATATCTGGTTAGCCCGTGATCCAGAAGCTTTTCGCAGAAGAGGATCGGGCCTTGTCTGTTGGTCAAATTTGCTCCGCCGAATGTAAACCGCACGAACATTCGGGACATCCACTGCCTCTTTTTAAGGCAGCGTCATTGCCACGCGGAATCCCATGATCGTGTCGCGATAATCGGAGGGATTTCTTTCGCGCGTGGCGGAGCGCAACGCCCACGTCGGGAACATCCACGATGATCCTCGATCAACGCGGAGGCACTTGCCCCGACTGTCGTTCGCGTGGACATCGCTTGAGGGGGTCTCGTTCGCGCGCCCATCTGTGGGAGCGGGGAGGTAGCTGTTGTCGTAACAATCCTCGGTCCATTGCCAGACGTTGCCGACCATGTCATAAAGGCCAAAGGCGTTCGCCAGCTTCAATCCCACCGGATGACTCCGGCCATTCGAATTGGACTTGTACCAGGCGTGATCTGAAGCCGCAGCGTCATCGCCGCCCCACCAGAACGGCGTACCTGTCCCGGCGCGCGCGGCATACTCCCACTCCGACTCACTGGGCAGTCGATAAGGGTCGTCGCCTGAAGCTGAGGACTTCTGCCGCACTTTGCCATTCAACCATGCAATATAAGCTCTGGCATCCTGCCAGCTAACGCACACCACTGGATCGCGATCGGTCTGGTTGTAGCCGGGGTTTTGCCAGCTCCTATCCACTTGCTTCTTCCAATCGAAGCCGTCGATACCGCATCCATCGCCGACGGAATGTCCCGTCTCTCGAACGAAGGCCGCATACTCGCCGCGCGTCACGTCGTACCTGCCCATAGCGAACGATGGCACGGAGACCTCGTGCTGCGGGGCTTCATCGGCCACCGATTCCACACTACCAGTCTGACTCGCCGCCCAGGACTTTTCCGCGGCGGAGGAACCCATGATGAACTCGCCTGCCGGGATGACGAGCATCTCGGGACACTCGTCGCAGTCGCGCAAGACGCTGCCGGGGGTTCTTTGCGAAATAGTCACTGGGGTCGTGGTTAGATTCCTCAGCAAGTCCTCAACGCCGCTACGAACCTCAGCTCGACGCTGTTCGGTGTCGGCCCACGACGACAACGGCGCTGCGTGAGAATCGATCATGGCCAAGGACTTCTGGGCGTACTGGCGCGCCAGCGCCTTCTCTCCTGCTTGTAAGTACGCACTGGCGAGATTGGAGTGCGCGTCAGCCGAATCCGGATAAGCGAGGAGATTGAGCTTGAAGAGCTCAATCCCGACTTTCATCTCCATTTCGGCCTCGCGCAAATGGCCGGCTTTCTTTTCGGCATCCGCTTCGCGCATGTGATCCTCGCCCATGATGTCTACGTTAACTTCCGGCCACATTTGCACTTTGGGATCCTTACGCCGGGCTTCCAACAGTTGCTGTGTGACCGAGGCAACCCCGCCGGGCATCTCGATTTGGTTGAGGATTGCCGCGGATGCGACGGCGTCGATTGGCGCGTGGCCCGGTGTTCTGATCAGCGTGGTGACAAACCAATCGACGATGGTGGTGGGTAGCTCAGGATGCCGTTTGAACAAATCAGTTCCATGACTCCCGGTTGCAGGGACTTTGCTCGCGTCAGAGGTTTCGTACCATAGCCACGGCGCTTTCGGCCCGATGTAATGGATAAACTGTCTTTGCGGGCTCGCAGAACAGTCGTAGAGCCATTCCATCGCCTCGACCGTAGGAGGATATTCGTCATCATCAGACACGATGAACAGCCCGGGCAATTGCGAGGCCTGACGCAGGAATCGCAGCTGAGGCAGTAACGTTTCACCCGACATAAGTACCAGCGATTTCACATCGGCGGAGTGACGGAGTGCCGTTTCAACGGAATTGTCGACGCCCAGCCATCCGGCTCCTCCCACGCCGATCGCATCGCGCTGCAATCCCGGCTGCGAAGTCAGATATTCGAAAGCCGAGTCCAGGTCGGCGTCGTGATACAGCTCCCTTGCCTCTTTCTTGCCGCCGCTTTCGCCATAGCCGCGCTCATCGATAGTGAGCGTGTTGATTCCAGCGGCTGCCAGCTGGCGGGACACGTCGTCCCAGGATGTGCGTGTGCGGTTGCTCTGATGAAAAAGCAGCACGCCGGGGCCTGGCTTCGCAGCGGGAAAGAAAGTGGCCTTCAGCAGCGTGCCGTCAGTGGACTTCAGATCAACGATGTGCGGAGCCGCGGGTTGTGATTGTTGGGCGCGAGCTGCGTTTACGGAGGCGGCAAGGAAGAATACTGCAAGGCCCAACCAGTGTCGTAGCTGCTTCATTCCCGCCTCTCTTCCGCCAGATTCCAATTTATCTTCTACTACATTATACGTCTAATCTACTACATTCTACGTATTATATCGTAACAGACGTGGCGGGCGTTTGTGGGATGAGCGGGGTCGCGCGGTGGTCAGTGCTTTATGACGAAACAGCAGGCCGTGTGTGCGATGGTTTGAAAGATGCCTGCAGTGATGAGAGCGGAAAACAGTGATGTCAACAGCAGGCTTGCTGTCCGGCATGTCGTTTGCGGCGGCCCAGCCAGAAGTGTCAGGCGATAGCTCAGATGCGACGAGGCGGTTGCTTGTAGAACGCCGGCTTGTTTCGGAACTGCAAGTTTGGCAAGCGCTGAAACCAGTTCTTGCCCGTGCGCGCGCCTCATGACAGATTCGTCGCAGGAGAGCTCGCGGTATAGGTCAATCCGCGCCCCAGCAAGCCACATAAGCGGATGGAACCACAAGGCGCACAATGAAGTTTCATACAGTAACCGAATCAGGTTATCCCGGCGTCTTGCATGAGCCAGCTCGTGAATCAGGACAGCGTGGAGTTCACGTGGATTGAGCAGCCGGTTGATGCCGACAGGAAGCAGGATACGAGGATAGAGAACTCCGCGAACTGCAGGACCTGATTGCCTGTCGCCGAAACTCACTGGGATGCCGTTCGCTAGAAAATCAGACGTCAGGACAACATCGCTCAGAGGGGCCAGCGCTTGCGGCTCGCGACGCTCTCTGCATATGCGCGAAATTAATCGGCCAAGCATGAAGAAGCCGCCAGTCATCCATATAGCTCCAAGGATGATGGCCGTCCGGCCCTGTGTCGCATCCCATATCGGAGCGCCAATAGCACCGAGCGGACTGGCCCACGTCAAATGGGGTGCCCAAAGCTCATCGATGAGTGCTCCTGTAGGCAGAACGAAATTGAACGCTGTGGCGACCCAGATCCAATATTTTGTGCTGGCACTCGCACGCAGAATTGATGTTAGGGCGCACGCCGCCGAGGCTACCATCGAGGCAAACAGCAGGTGAACGCTGAAGTAGTACATCGCGCGTGCGATATGCTCATGCACGTTTGCCTCCACGACTGCCACCGTTCTTATCGCTGCGTGTGGCAGTTTGTAGCGCCTTCAGATCCCGCAGGGTTAGAGCGCCATTCTCCAGCAGATTGGAGACGAGAAGGCGCGGCGAACCTCCAAACAGATCCAGCAAGTCCCGTACGAGTCTGCCCCGATATTGCCTCTGATCGAGGGCTGGTTCAAAGAGGTGCGCATTACCAATCTTTTTCACCTTCCTCAGTGCGCCCTTCTCCTCAAGTCTATAGATGAGCGTTTGCACTGTGGTGTAAGCGACACGTTCGTCCTCAGGGAGACTTTCAAGGACCTCGCGCACAGACGCAGTCCCCAGTTTCCAGTATTGTTCCAAGATTCTAGTTTCAGCTTTCGAAAGACGCGGTTCGCTCATAATCTCCTACCCATTCCGGCAATGCTACTACAAGTAACGGCACAGGGCATGATTCTTTTTCGGGATCCTTCGGCACCTCTAAACGCTCCTGTGGTCACAAAGGAAATTCGTGCATTATCGCCTACACGGAAGGAACGGCCACACCTATGCCCTTGCACGCTGGCTATTTGCGAGCTGGATAGTTCCAACCTAAAAGGCAGCACTAAACAATTCGGATGGTTGCAGGCCCCCGCAACCACTCTTTTCATCACCTGCCCGCCTTCGCCACTCGATTTTGGCACCATTTGACACCAGAATGATCCATTTCCCGAAAGTTGGGTTGTGGATTGGGATCTCTTTCGTCTGGGCGCGATCCCCACAAAACCGACTCGATCGAACCATTTCGCACATTTCAGCGGTGCTTCCGCCACTCACGGTCGCAGCAGCAACTTGCCACGGGTGTGGCGCAATTCGAGCTGTCGGTACGCTTCCCGCACGTCGTCGAGGGCGAAGACTCCGGCAATCGGCACTTCCAGCTCACCCCGTGCGATGAGGTCGGCCAACTCGGCGACCACCGCTGCGGTTGCGGCATCAGCGCCGCCTTTTGACTGGACTCCGAACCCCTTCGCGGCATCGAAATCGGCAATGGTATCAACCTTTTCGCGCGGGAGCCTGAGGTCTTCAATTGCCATGGCGACATATCCACCACCGAAGAAATCCAGTAGTGCGTCAATGTGTCCGGACTTTGCTGCGGCGAGTAATCGGGCCGGCAGATCGTCTCCATAGTTGACCGGGACCGCGCCATGGCCAGTTAGCCAAGCATCGTTGGACGGCCCGGCGATCCCGAGGACCGTGGCGCCGGCGCGTCGGGCTAACTGAACCGCAATCGAACCGACACCTCCAGCCGCACCTGCGATCACCACCGTATCACCCGGTACGAGATGCACCGCCCGCACTGCGGCATAGGCGGTGACCCCCGCGACAAACAGCGAACCGGCTACCTCCCACGGCACCTTGGACGGCCGCGATGTCAACTGGTTCGTGGGCACAATCACGTATTCGGCGTGGCTGGAGCGCCGCATGGAGAACCCGATCACCTCGTCGCCAACATTGAAACCGTTGACGCCAGGACCGAGTTCGGCCACCGCTCCCGCCAAGTCGCTGCCCTGGCCGGAGGGAAACGTCGCTGGAAATAGGTGGTGCAACGCGCCGCTCCGGATCACTGCCTCACTCGGATTGATACCGGCTGCCCTGACTTGGACCAAAACCTCACCGTGGCCCGGAAAGGGGCGGGGTACCTCACGCACCTCGAGGACGTCGATGCCGCCGTACAAATCGAACTGCACTGCTTTAGACATGATGTTCACTCCAATTCTGAGTTTTGGTCCAAGACTCGAAGTCGTGGAAGGTAACGTCGGGAAATTCACGGCGAAGCGCGGCGCGATCCACCGCAAAACCGACGCGGTCGAACCATTCGTACATCTTGACGGCATCCTCGCCCATGCGCTGGCGGACAACATCGAGCGGGACTTGGTAATAGGCAAAGTTGCGGCCGGTGACGTGAGAGAGAATGCTCATGGCGTCATTTCCCGTGAGCTCGTCGCTCGCGAGGTCGAAACGCTTGCCGGTGAAGCGAGCGGAGTCCTCGAGGACGCGAACGGCAATCGCCCCGACATCTGGAACGGCAACTTGCGCCAGCGCCCGTGTCGGCGAGAGCGCCGACGCGTAGATCCCTTTCACCAGCTGCTCTTTCACAAAATGAAGGTTCTCCATAAAGGCAACGGGCGCGAGAATCGTTGCGCGGACGCCGACTTTGGCAATGTGCTTTTCGACCTCGTACTTGCTGTCGAAGTGCGGAATACCCGTCTGCTGGTTGGCGGAGCCGACCGATGTGAAGACGAGATGCACCCCCGCAGCCTTGGCTGCGTCGGCGGCCGCAATACCTTGTCGTATCTCGGCGGCTGTGCCTCCAGAGGGCGTCGTCACCGCGAATAGAGAGGTCGCTCCTGCAAGCACCTCTCTAATCCTTGCGGCGTCTCCGAGCGATGCTGCGACGAGCGCCGCCCCGGCGTTCGCGAGCGACTTCGCCTGTTTTGAGTTTGGGTCGCGCGTGACGGCGCGGACTTTGTGGCCTCGCTCAAGCAGGCCTCGCGCGACCGCACCGCCTAGTTTACCCGTGGATCCTGTTACAACAACCGTGAGTTTTTGCATCATGTTTTGATTCCTTTCTCCCGCGGTCAGACCCGCGGCTGCCAGCGCGACTGGAACAACCCTGAAAAGGCAGGTCGCACCTCGATGAAGATTGCGACCCACAGGAGCGCCACGAATAGGGCCAGCGGAAGCCCGCTCGGAGCCATTAACACGTGAAAAGTAAGGATATTGACAATTACAGGCGCCAGCACTGCTGCCGCCAGCGGAACATAACGGTTGGCCAGCAGAAGTAAGCCTCCGATGACCTGGAACGCGAAGATCACCCAGAGGTAATGGGAGACATAAAGGGCACCCATGAACTGTCCAGCAATACCCCCGGGCGGGGGAAGTGGAATGAAGTTCAGGAAGCCGTTCAGCCCCATGACAAGAAAGATCGCGCCCGCAAGATATCGGGCGATTACGGAAGCGGTTCTCATGCTCGAATTCTCCTTTTAAATTGACGCGATTGTATGGCGTCAATTATATTGATGTCAATATAGTTGATGCTGTATACTCCTGGAGGGATACAGGTTTTTTTAATGATGCGAGGCGCTCAAGGAACGGACTACGTCTGGCTCGTGATGATGAAGGCCATGCGCGCCTTGACCAGGTACGCAGCTGCTGGCATTGAAGATACCGGACTCGGCCTCTCAGATTTCGGCGTGCTGGAACTCCTGCTGCACAAAGGGCCTTTACCGGTTAATGCAATAGGCCCGAGGGTAGATCTGACGCCAGGCTCGATCAGCATCGCGGTCGATCGCCTTGTCGCGAAGGGCTTGGTCAGCCGGGTCGAGAGTGCCGAAGACCGACGCGTTCGGATCGTAGCCCTCACCTCACGTGGCAAGGCTCTCATTGTTTCCGCGTTTCGAAAGCATTCCGGGCAGATGAAGAGAGTGTTCTCCGAGCTGAGCCCGGAGGAGCTTCGTAGCCTTGAAGTGGCGCTCAAGAAAGTCGGCAAGCGCGCTGCTGCGCTGGGGAATAAGCAATGAGCGGCTCCAGGCCAGTCCGCGTTTTATGCTGGACTCTAAATGCTGTGTTCCTTAAGCCAGGCTGGGGCATCGGTCAAGAGATAGAACTCCAGATCGAGTGCCGTAACGGAAAGTTGGCTGTGGCAAGCTGTCCTTGCAACCATTCGAATTGACAAATCTTTAAACGCTTGCGGCTTGCGTGGGACCGACGCAGCTAGAGCATTGACGAATGTTTTTGACAGATTGCTTCGCGCGGCAATGCTCGCTCTTCCCCGACATTCCTCGGGATCACTTCTGTCATTGCCGACTGTCCTCCGAGTTTCGGATAATGATACGAGCTGAGGGCGGAGGGAATGAGAGGATTGTCCGATACACTTCGATCGTTGGCGGCCTTTGGCATTGTCTTCTGCACAAACGCAGGAATATGCGGTGAATCGCAAGCGGGTGGCACGGCTGATGCGAGTGATGGGCATCGAGGCGGTGTACGCGAAGCCGAAACTGAGCCAGCCTGGGGAAGGGCACAAGATCTATCCCTACTGCTGAAAGGGCTGAAGATCGAGCGGCGCGATCAAGTCTGGTGCACGGATATCACCTACATACCGATGCCCCGAGGATTTCTGTACCTGGTGGCGGTAATGGATTGGTTCAGTCGGTTCGTGTTGAGCTGGGCATTGTCGTTGACGCTCGAGTTGGAGTTTTGCCTGGAGACCCTGCGAGGCGCGCTCCGACGGAGCCGCCCCGAAATCTTCAACAGCGATCAAGGATCGCAGTTCACCAGCGAATGGTTCCTAGGGGAATTGGAACCGTGTAACATCGCGATCAGCATGGATGGGCGGGGGCGATGTCTGGACAACATTTTCATCGAACGCTTGTGGCGCTCTCAGAAGTACGAGGAGGTGTACCTGAAGGACTACCAATTGGTTTCGGAAGCGCGCACGGGAATCGAGAAATATTTTCAGTTTTACAACTACGAACGATTGCATCAGAGTCTGGATTATCAGACGCCGGCGGCGATCTATGAGGGGTAAGTTTGAAAAACAAAACGAAGCGAGCGGGCGAATAGGCTGTGGATGTTTTTTTATAAAGGGAAGCAACAGAACCGAAAAACCAAAACCGATCTCGTGCGAGATTAACTTATTACAGCTGAAAAATGGTCTTGACTTCGGGGTCCACCATAACCATACGCGACCCCACAACCAGGCCGACGACAAACGCGACCAGCAGTGCTTTCATTTCTAAGCTCCTAATCTCTTCAGTCGAGATTCCCTTGCTGTTCTTCTCATCAGACGAAACACAGCACCTGTTTCACTTTCGTCTTTCGATCCGCTACTCGCGTATACGCCTCCACAGCTTTCTCAAAGGGAACGGTCTCAATCGCCGGCGCTTTTAAAGCCCCTGTTTCAAAACCGGCTACTAGCTCGTTGGCAATCTCTGCTACTTGATGCGGCGTCAGTCCATAACTGTCAACTCCAAGAAGCCGCGAGAAATTGTGATAGAAATCGACGAGATTGAAAGTGACGCTGGGATTTCCCGCGCTCGAGATCACCACCTGTCGTCCTCCGAATGCGAGCGATTGCAACGCCGGCTCAAACAACGAGCCGCCCACCGTGTTGAAGACAACATTGACGCCTTTTCCGGCGGTTAGTTCCAAAACCTTCTGATGAAGGTCTTCGCTCTTGGTGTTGACAACTGCCTTGGTACCGGGAATCGCATCGGAGGTGATGTCCGCGCCAATCACACGCGCCCTCTTCCAATTCGCAATCTGCGTGGCTGCTTGTCCAACGGCGCCTCTGGCACCAATAATGAGAATGGTTTCCCCGGACTGGATTTGAGCTGCATTCACTACAGACGCCCACGCCGTAATGTAGGGCACTCCAATCGCCGCCGCTTGCGCCATATTCAAGGACTTCGGCTTAGGCGATAGCGTCTCGGTTGGGACAATGACGTATTCTGCGTGGGAGCCATCATGGACGATACCGAGGGTGGGAGAGCTGCCCCAAACCTCTTCACCTTCGTGATCCGCCCCCTTCGCAACAACGCCCGCAAAGTCCCGGCCGGGGGTTCGGGGCAGAATCGTTTTCTTGAAGTGTCCCGCGACATTCCCGACATCGCTGGGATTGATCGCTGCCGCCTTCAGCCGAACAAGCGCTTCTCCCTGACCCGGTTCCGGAATTGTGATTTTTTCGATGCGCAACACCGACGGCGGTCCAAATTCAGCAAAACGCAACGCTTTCATTAGGTGGGCACTCATAGGTCTCCAATCTGCGAGATTATTACAGTCTTCGGGGGGATTTTATCTCTTCTCTCCCAATCCCGAACTCTGCAGTCAGAACGAGGTCCACGCCGTTTTCAGCATGCACTGGCATCCCTACGACGCCTCATAGTATCGACAGTCATTTCTTTCATTTTGAAGAGCGCTCGTTTTGCGCCGTGACACACGCACCAACTTTATCTCAGCATGCAGCGCCAGTTTGGGGACAAATAATGCCGACATTTTCATCTCCTCCTTACTTTCAATATGCGAAGCAATCGCAACCGACACTCCAGAGCCCTAGTTCTCCCAAAACCGCTCCATGCGCCTTGTGACCGACGGAATGCTTGTCATCATGAAGTGACATTGCTCCGCACGCGGCGGCGCTGAGGATCGACGGGTGCCGTGCTCGACGCATATCCCCCATATTGCTTCACCGGGGACCAGTCGGGGCTCACGGGCAGTTCAGGAGGCGCCATGTTTGAGTACTCGCCTGCCGCATATACGATCTTGCCCCCGACAATCGTCAGCACCGACTCCAGGCTCTTGACATCGTCTTCAGGAATTGAAAAATAGTCCGACGAGAGGCCGCCAGGCCTGCAAGCCGCGCTGGAGCCAGCGATCCTTTCTTTCCATCCGCGGTAGAAAACCAACTATTTCCTACGGTGTAAAGCTCCAGCGCCTTCGCACGATCGAATCGGTTTTCCTCCGGATATAAACTCAAACCACCGATCGTCTTCCCTGTGACCAGCCAGTAGAGAGAAAGGAATGGGTTGTACTCGAGACTCGAGTGGCATCCGTCCCGGCCCCAACCGGCACACCCATCTCCAGCATTCTAATTGGAGGCGTGCGCTGCGCCTGCTGGGGCCCCGTAACGACCGACAAAATATTCACCTTGAACAGCCATCCGGTTTTGGATGGCAATTCCTCCTTCGAGCGCCTTGACGCGTTCATATTCTTGTCTGAAATGGTTTCGCAGTGATCGAAGAAGCAATGTAGACGATCAACGGAATCTGCCGGTTGACCTCTTCGTAGACGTTCAGCGCTCGCGTGATGGTCTCGTTATAGGTGGCACGCAGACGGAAGGGCCATCGGTTTTCGACCAGATGATGAAGCACCGCCTTCATGTTGGTCAATTCCTAAAACATATTTGCGTGATCCTAACGTGGAATTTGCACCGAAACCGAGCTTCCACCTTAACAGGATCTCTATCTATTGAGCAGAGAGTGAGGTGCTGCGCGCACGGTGTTGAACTCTTTTGCTCGAATTGACTGCCGTCACCCGATGTTCAGCGCTCAGGAATCGCGTGTTGCTCCTCGAAGCAGGACTCCATGTTCTTGAGGTCTACCGCAACACGGGATTGCGAGCCCTCTGGCGCAGCTCTGAGATATTGAACAGGCCAAGAAATTGGCTGCCCTAGTTCGCGGGCTGCTCGTAATGGCCAATAGGGATCTCGCAGAAGTTCGCGGGCAATGATGACCGCATCCGCCTGTCCGGTGCCGATAATGTGCTCAGCCTGAACAGGGGAGGTGATCATGCCGACCGCGCCCGTCAAAATGTTAGCCGCCCGCCGAATCTGCTCCGCAAACTGGGTTTGATAGCCCGGACCGAGAGGAATCTTCGCATGTAGTACGTTGCCGCCAGAAGAGCAGTCAATAAGATCTGCACCGAGTTTCTTCAGGTCGCGGGAGAGTTCAATCGACTGTTCGATATCCCAACCGCCGTCGACCCAATCGGTTGCCGAAATACGAACAAAAAGCGGTGCTCGGTCTGGCCATGAACCGCGAACGGCGGCAACCGTCTCACGCAATATGCGCGTTCGATTGTCGAATGAACCTCCGTACTCGTCTGTTCTTTGATTGCTGAGAGGCGACAAAAACTCATGAATCAGGTATCCATGAGCCGCGTGAATCTCAATAACGCTGAATCCCGCTTCGCAGGCACAACGCGCTGCGACGCCAAAAGCAGAGATGATGTTCTTAATACCGTCGATAGAAAGCTCTTGCGGCACTGGATAGTGATCGGCGAAAGGCAATACGCTCGGAGCCACGACATTGTTCCACCCACCTTTGCTTTCTGGGACCCGTCCGTGGCCCGCGCCTGGCGGGTAAGTACTCGCTTTCCGACCGGCATGTGCCAGCTGTATGCCAGCAACGCTTCCTTGTTCGTGAATAAATCGGACGATTCGAGCCAGTGGCTCGATGTGTTCGTCCTTCCATATCCCTAAGTCCTGGGGACTGATCCTGCCTTCAGGAAGAACCGCGGCTGCCTCAGTGAGAACCAATCCAGCCCCGCCAACCGCCCGGCTACCCAGATGCACGAAATGCCAATCGTTCGCATATCCGTCAGTACTGGAATACTCGCACATAGGCGAAACGAATACGCGGTTCGCCAGCGTTATGTCCCGAATGGTGAGCGGCTCAAAAAGGTGAGTCATGGGATTTTCTAAGTTACCTTCTGTCTAGTGTCGGGCTTTTAGGCCCGTGATGTTTCAAACAAGAAAGAGATGCGGCGCTGGGCCTGATCGATCCAATTTTCCGGAAGGCTGGTCGTAGCCCCATTGCCCAAAGCATCGCACAGGCCCATGTACCCGAAGCATCTTCACTACGAATCCGTTTTTCGCCTTCACGAAGCTCACCCAGACAAGTCCCCATGTTTTTCGTCTCGATCTTGAGATCAGTCCTCTTTGACGGACGAAACCCCGAATAGGGCTGAGCATCTTCAACGCTCTTGTGTAGTTCGTGATCTACGAACCACAATCATCATCCAACGTTGCAAAGCAACTGCCACTCTTTTTAAGGTCTCTTGGCTGGGCTTGGGTTTTTTGCCGGTGCAACACCCGGTACTCCGCTTTGCCGCACATCCGGCTGCCGCTCCTACGCGCGGATAGGGACGGAAACATCGACGGTACAGCGGGGTTTCTTCCGGAGATCAGACATGGGTGACTTATCTTCACCATTTCTCGAGCTCTGCCGCTCCGCTCAACTAACAAGGTGGGTTCGCACGATCAGTCTTGGGTAATTTTTCGCGAGCGCGCCGGAACCGGAGCTACGCCATCGCCTACCGGATCGATCAGCGAGCGACGCAAACCGAATCGCCAGCTGAGCCCATGCGGGTACCCCCCTGGACCGACTACCGTGGGAGTTCGGGAAAGAGGAGTTCGGGTCCCAACGCGCAGATTTCATTGGGGTTATGGGGGGACTGGTGGTGCGCAACCGCGAAAGACGAGGTCCGGGCCTATCTTGTTGATCCCACGAGACTTTTCGGCACACTAACTTGCTCGCCTCATTCTGGTCTCCTTTTCAAGTTTAGCCAGCATGGATGGCTGCGCTTGCTTATACATTCCATTTATACGTTTAGCTTGATCTTCTAAACCGCCAAAGCTTTGAACGCCCGGGATTTCCCCGCGCCGCGCTATGCGCTGCAGGGATTTGGGATGGATTTTAAGCAATTGAGCCGCTCCATCGGTGATCGAGCAACGGTTCAAACAAAGAATCGAACTCCGTCGGACTGCTGAGCGACATTGGCGAGTGCCCGGACATTTTGGATTTGCCTCCAGTGGCTGAAATTGGACCTTTGCAGGCCAATAAAAAACATTCGTTTCATAATTGGCGAGGCAATAGGGAGGCGCTGTCAATCTCCGGAGCGGAGCCTGAGGGCGCGGAAGAGAGCACGGTGCGGTTTTGAGGTATGCGACCCGCGTAAACGCGTGAAATCGGACCGGAGTTGGATCGGCTCAGTGACGACAATTGAGCGGGCCTTTCCGATGGAAAGGATTGAGTGCACCCCAGCCATGCGCAACCCCCGAGCCGACGGCTACCCAGAGCGACTGCGCCTTGCGGCACTCGAGTTCCGATTGGCAGAAACGCTGGGGGCACCACGAAGCCGGAATGGAGTCCGAGGAAGGGACGGCGTTTGAGTCCTTCTTCGGCGCAAGCTGTGTCGCAATACGCCCTTCTTTACACACGTTGGCGGATCCGGATGCAAACGTCTGGGCACAATTAGCATCACAATTCGCAGGGCCGGATCCGAATCCACACACAACCAGGACTGTGAATTGGCAGCCACGCTATCCCCCACACCCGAGCCAACGGTTCAGACGCAGAAGGCTTGGCAATGGATGATCTTCCGTAATTTGGATGGAAAGGCAATTAGGATAGAAAGTCTGCGAAGAGGATAAAGTTAAGTTTATTCATGTCGCTCCAATTCAAGTCTGCACTCATAGTTTTTGCATTTGTTATCCTCGGATGGAGGCCATCCTGCCTGGCGCAGTCCCCTCAACTTGCGCCACCTGCGGAACAGCACGACCCAGAACGGCCTGCAATTTCAACCGACAGCACGACGCCACCGAGCCCACCCCTGCCCGGAAGCATCAGCGGAACGGTCATTGATCAAAGTGGAGCGGTTGTCACCGGAGCCCGTGTTAAGCTCTCCGGCGACAACCAATCCCTAGATCAGGAGATGCTGTCAGGCACCAACGGGGAATTCTCCTTTGCCAACATCACTCCGGGCGGTTTCCACCTGACCGTTTCGTCCCCGGGCTTCGCCCCGCAAACCTCTTCTGGAACCCTGTATTCGGGAGAAATGTTTCTGGTACCCCAGATCATATTGACGGTTGCCGCCAATCTGTCCGAGGTGGATGTGGGACTGTCTCGGATTGATGTGGCGGAAGAACAGATCAAGGTGGAAGAGAAGCAGCGCGTGCTTGGCATCGTCCCGAATTTCTATGTCAGCTACATCCCCAATGCGGTTCCGCTCACCCCCAGGCAAAAGTTCAAGCTTGCCTGGAAAACAAGCGTGGATCCCGTCACTTTCCTGATTGTCGGAGCCTCGGCTGGAGTTGAGCAGGCGCAAAACCACTTCAACGGATATGGCCAGGGCACCGAAGGCTACGCCAAGCGCTTCGGTGCCGGCTATGCCGACACCGTTTCCGGCACATTCATCGGCGGCGCCATCCTGCCCTCGCTTCTGAAACAAGACCCTCGTTTCTTCTACAAAGCAACCGGCAGCTTCCGAGTTCGATTCTTGTACGCGCTTGCCGCCTCGGTGGTTTGCAAAGGCGACAATGGACACTGGCAGCCAAACTATTCGAACGTCCTGGGAGATCTGGCGTCGGGCGGTATCTCAAATCTTTACTATCCGGATCAAGATCGCAATGGCGCGGGGTTGACCTTCGAAAACGGGGCGATTGGCATCGCCACCGGCGCCGTGGCAAATCTCCTGCAGGAATTTGTGATCCAGAAGTTGACGCCAAAGTCTTCCCCCACGGGCCCCGCCAAGCGGTGAAGATTATTCGGCACACTCCCATAAATCATTTCTTTCTCCCGCAAGCCCCGTTATGCTCTACCCGGGATGAACACGCTGCCTCTCTCCGAACTTCTCGGCGCCACGGTGTATGACCCGTCCGGCGCGCCGTGCCGCGTGCGCGAGGTCACCCTCGCCCCTCAGGAAGACTGGACCAGCATCGCCTCGCTGCAACGATGCCATTCCATGTGCGAGATATACCCG
>DATNLE010000073.1:0-42044 GCA_035603035.1 Candidatus Acidiferrales bacterium
AAGGAATTGTTCGGCGGCACGCTGACCTGGGCGTCGTCTTCCAGTAAGCCCTCTGCAGAGACTTTGGCGATGGTGACATGACTACTGTCCTGGCTGAACACCAGGTACTGGCCATTCGCCGAATAGGCTATGCCGCTATAGCTGCCGCTCGAATCCTGTCCGAGCGTGAGGTAGTCTTGCAGGACAACGCCAGTGCTGGTGTCGAACACCTCGACCGCCTGCGTCGCGCCCATGGTGAGGACGGCGGCGGTGTGACTTTTGAGATTGGGATTCAGCGCGATGGCCTTTGCCCGGACCCGGATGCCGAGGTCGACTTGGATGCCGGCTGGGTTGATGACCTGGCCACTGCTGACCACCCACGAACCGTTCGGCTGCGGGCCAGTGAGATAGGTCGGGTACGGCACGGACTGAGCAGCGGCCAACGCCGGAAAGCTCAGCCCCGCCGCCAGCACGCCGGCGAACGGGCGCAGTTGGTTAATCTGCTGCTTATTTCGAGATTTATTTCGAGACTTTATTCGGGACATGTACCGTACTCCTCCTGGGATTTTTTTCATCACGCAACCTGGATCGGCCATGCGACGTCGGGGTGGAAATCCGACCAGCGCCCGCAGTCGGAAACCTAGCAGACGGCTTATAACGGCACCATGACGCGAAGATTACATTTTTGTCATGTTGGAGATCCGTCATGCAGCGGGGGACACAGGTACGCGAAGAGTTACCTGCGTCCCTTGCCCAACCTTGCTCGCGATTTCCACATTCCCGCCGTGCAACAGCATGATGCTTTGAACGATGGCTAATCCCAACCCAGTTCCCCCCGAAGCCTGAGAGCGCGACTCATCCACTCGGAAAAAGCGATCGAACACCCGCGGCAATGCTCCCGGAGGAATCCCCGCCCCGGCGTCAGAAACATCAATGCGCACGGCCGCGGGCTCGACGGAGGCGCCGAGCACGACGGATTTTCCCCGAGGCGTGTGTGCTAACGCGTTCGAAACCAGGTTGCCCACAGCCCTCTGCAGAAGAGTGCGGTCCAATTGCGCAATCACCGGTTCAATAGGCATCACTGCGGAAAGAGAGACACCCCGGTCGGCTGCTGGAGCTTCGTAATATTCGCGAATACCGGAAAGCAATTCGCCGACATTGACGCTCTCGCGGTGCAGGTGGGCGAGCGGACTTTCTGCGCGGGCGAGGAACAGGAGATCGCCAATGAGGTCTGATAGCCGAACGGCTTCTTCCAGGCACGAGCCCAGAACTTCGCGGTATTCGTCGACCGTTCGCGCGCGAGCCAGGGCTACTTCCGCCTCGCCGCGGATGTTGTTCACGGGAGTTCGCAGGTCGTGCGCAATATCGGCGGAGAATCTGGAGATCCGCTCGAAAGACTCTTCCAGGCCATCCAGCATTTTGTTGAAAGTGGCGGCGAGAGACGCAAGCTCGGAAGGATATCCTTCGGGTTGGATTCGTTCGCGCAGGTTCGTTGAACTGATGTGGCGGGTTGTCCTCGCCATTTCTCTCACCGGGCGAATGCCGCGGCGTGCGATCTGATATCCGACCAGGGGAAAGATTGCCAGCGTACCCAGGAGGACGAGCCAGAACCGGTAGCGATAGCGCGCCAGCAATAATTCCTGCTGCGAAATGTCGATCGCGATCTGCACGGTGTCAGTTTGAGCGGAGCGGCCGATCATTGCCGGCGCGCTCATCACAAAAAACAGCCGGCCATTTCTTCCCTTCATGCCCTCAGCGCGCTCCGGACGGGTTTGGGTTTGAGCGGTCAACAGCGATAGATCCAATTGCTCCGCCATTCCCGGAGTTGTCAAAAGCGGAACGTTTCGTTCGTCCAGAAGACGGATATAGAATTGCTGATATCTCCTCGCGGCCGACTCCAGTTCAATCTCCTCGCGCAGCCCGTCCCAGTCGTCCGGACGCTCCCGCAGCATCGTGCGCAGCACATGGATTTTGTCGGCCAGAAACAAGTCCGTGCTTTTTTTCAGTTCCGTGATCAGCACGAAATAAAGACTGGCAGACGTGAAGACGACCAAGGCCAAGCCGGCGAGCACATACCAAGCGGTCAGGCGGAAGGCGAGAGTACGCCAGAAACGCGACGCTTGCGCGAATCTAGGCCTCAGATTCCAGGACATAGCCAGCGCCCCGAACCGTATGGATTAACTTGACAGGAAAGGGATCATCCACCTTGCTGCGCAGCCTCCGGACGCTGACGTCAACCACGTTGGTATCGCTGTCAAAGTTCATGTCCCAGACGGACTCGGCGATCAAAGTGCGCGACACAACTTCGCCCGCACGGCGCGCCAGCACCGAGAGAAGCAGGAATTCTTTGGCGGTCAACTCCAGTCGTTGGCCGGCTCGCGTGGCACGTTGACGCAGCAGATCGATCTCCAGGTCAGCCAGGCGGATGGCCTCCTCCACGCGAGGCGGGCCACGGCGCAGCAGGGAACGCACGCGCGCCAGCAGTTCGGAAAAGGCGAATGGTTTCACCAGGTAATCGTCAGCGCCCAGCTCGAATCCACGAACCCGCTCATGAACCGCATCGCGGGCGGTCAGAAAAAGCACTGGCATCTGACGGCCAGACTTGCGCAATTGGGTGAGAACCTGCCAGCCATCCAGGTTGGGAATCATGACGTCCAGAATGATGAGATCGAACTCCATCCCTTGCGCCATGTAGAGCCCGTCCAACCCGTCAGCTGCCAGGTCGACAACGAAGCCAGCTTCCCCAAGTCCTTTCTGAAGGAACTTGGCGGTCTTGATTTCGTCTTCGATGACCAGAATTCTCATACGCTCGGTTAGCGACCGCGTGATCATCTAAGAATGTAAAGCGGAGAGAGCTCGCTAACTTTAACAGAAGAAATGTGACAGCTTTATTACGAGCGGGTGAAATTTTCGTTACAAGGGTTGAACCTTTTCTTGAGGATTTTGTTGCTTCCCGCTGGAAAACAGCTGCGCTCAGGATGACACCAGCTAAGAGTTGATCGTCTGAATTGTCGGAATTTCCGGCGGAGCGGTCTGCAGCCCAATCACGATCGGGCGATGCGCGCGTCACGTTCCGACCCGTCGGCAATGAGCGCGCGCAAGGGGCCCAGCCAGGGTTCGTAGCGTCGCCAGCGCGCCACGGAGTTGCGATAGATCGGCTGCCGGGTCTGCCACTTGCTGGGGGTCTTCACGGCCCGCGGATTGGATTCGGGCCGGAGGCACGCGTCGTGCCATGCCAGCCCGCAGGCGGCGATGATCCTCCGGATGACTGGTTCGGGCGTGCGG
This sequence comes from Candidatus Acidiferrales bacterium, assembly GCA_035603035.1. Taxonomy (GTDB): domain Bacteria; phylum Acidobacteriota; class Terriglobia; order Terriglobales; family Acidobacteriaceae; genus Sulfotelmatobacter. The sequence continues at coordinate 3,265 of DATNLE010000073.1, forward strand.
GTCAGGTCCTCGTAATCGACCTCGATGAAGCGCTCCGCCGGCAGCGCGCTCCGCCAATGTTCGGTGAGCCGCTGGTAGCTGTGAAAATACGCCACCAGTTCGGCATCTCCGGTCGGAAACGGCAGGCTCGGATGGAAATGAGTCTGATGGATCGACAGTGCCGTGTCGACTGCAGCTCGGCGGCAATGGATGATGATTGCGCGCGGGAATGCCACGTGGATCAGCCCGGCCCAGAGAAAGTTGAAAGGCATCTTGTCGGTCACTCGCGCCGCCGTCGGCGCGATTAAGCGCAGCAGGCCGAGATAGTCTGCCGCCGCCTTGGCGAGGAACGGCCGCTCGCTCCCGGCCGCGCCGGAGCGTTGCCATGCCGCCCCGCGCTCGTTCCAGAATTGCAACTCGCCGCCGGCCCCGACCTCGGGATGCATGGAGATGATCTGCTCGACGAGAGTTGTGCCGGACCGGGGCATGCCGATGATCAGCACCGGCGTCGCATCGCAGCTGCCGAGTTCGGGCGCCCGCGCGATTAATTCGGGTGTGCAGCGGGCAATCAGGCGGTCGATCTCGTTGGAGAACGCGCCCGAGTCGAATGACGCCGAGCCCCGGCGCACGGCATCTGCGGTGTCGAAATGCTGCATGGCCAGGGCGTAGTCGCCAAGATCCTCAGCCGCCTTGCCGATCGCGAGGTGAAGCCGCAGGCGTTGCGTCGCTTCCAGCCCCGGAGTGGCCAGAGCGGCTTGCATCCGTTGAAGCAGACCGTCGTCATCGCTCGTGACCGGACGACAGCGGACCAGATCGTAGTAGCTCCCCGCCAGCAGCGGTGCGATGGCGATCGCGCGTTCGAAGCATGCACGGGCCTCGTCAAAGCGGCCGAACTCAGAGAGCAGACCGCCGAGCAAATCATAGGCCATGGCGTTGCTTGGATCGGCCACTAGCGTTTCTCGCAATACCTGTTCGGCTTCCTGATTTCGATCCTCGGTCAGCAGCGCCCGTGCTTTGCCAAGGCGGCTGAAGCCGGTCCTACCTCCGGCCGCCGCCGCGCGGCGGAAACGGCCGATCGCTTCCTCGCGGTGGCCCAGTGTGTAGGCCAGGGCGCCGGCGCGGAACCACGCCTCGGTCAGGGATGGGGCCAGCTTAGTGGCGCGGTCATATGCAACGATTGCCCCGCCGATGTTGCCCAGCTTCTCCAAGGCAATTCCCAGGCGGAAATATGCATCGGAATAGCGCGGGTCGCTGGCAACAGCCCGCTCGAAGGCCGCGATGGCATCCGGTACGCGGCCGACCTCAAGGCAGGCGAGGCCGAGATCGTGCTGGATAATGGGATTGGACGGCTGGAGCAGCGCTGCATCGCGCAACGGCGCGATCGCATCGGCTGGTCGCCCGGCCCTGAGTGACTGAATGGCCAACTCAAGCAGTAGGGCCACTTGCTGCGGCCCGGATGTGTTTGGAGACTGGGACATGGACCGAACCTAGCATGTAAAAGTGTCGCGTGGCCATCGGAATCGCCAGCGCAATTGTCACACGACCATGATCTGCCAAACAGGAGAATTTGCGAGAGGCCATTCCGTTCAGTTTTTCAAGATTCGACGCGTTAGGTAAGTATGTTGGCAGGGTCGACGTGAATCGTTTTCGGTCGCCAACCCGTCCCACTAAGTGGACTTGATCCGACACTTGATCGCTGGGCGTTTAGACGGAGTATTGTGGCCGATGCCCATGTGGCTGATGGGCGCGTAGAACCCAGTTCAGTTTTACGCAAAGCGGCAATCATTAATATGAGACGCTAAAATATGAGACGCTTATAAGTTGGGCGCAGTCCATCGCCCATAGAATCCCGTCTTTGGCAGAAAGGGCTACGAAGCCTTCTTGACAACATGCAGACGGGAGCGATGCTCTGCTTTCCGCTGTTCCATTGAGAGAACTCGTCGGCTAAGGTCCGCGAGTTGGGCGAGTTCCTGTTGGATTGCTTGAAGTCGTTCATGCCTCTGGCCGTGAGCCACTTGAGCTTCTGTTTCGTGGTGGCCTTGACCCCGATACTGCTCGTTCAATCCTCTAAGCTCTGCGATCTCGGCGCGGAGGCGCCCAATTTTTTCACGAAGGACTGCTAGATGATCCATAACTCAAGGATAGCGCATTCAGGGCGATTGAGCGTCGGTGCCAATCCCGTCCGCAAAGTTGGGGCATCCGAGGCCAAATTCATGGCTTCGGGTTCGCAGGTCGGAGTAGGTCATCAGAACCATTCACATCAGATACCTGTTCCCGCAAAAATGGTCGCTTCTGACCATACATTCATGCGGGAGCGAGACTAAGCTAAAAACCGGCGGCCTGCGTCCGTACTCATTGCGAAAGCGCGTTTGTCAGGAGTCCCATGACACATGAAGAATCTACTGGTTGTGTAGCCGAGCGGATTGAGATTGTACCCATCGAGAAATCGAAAGATCAAGACCGAGGCAAGGGCGCGGTCGAGCAGAGTCAGAAGAATGAAGGCGGCAACACGAGTATGAACGGCCAATTGGGGCACCGGGACGAAGATATAGAGTTGAAAAACGCTGATTCGGATTTGTCTGGGTGAGACTACCTTCCCGCTAGTAAGCCGACCGCAAGCCGAACATCGGTAGCCAATCCCGTTCGCCAAGTTGTGTTCATCCGCTTTGGAGTTCTTTTTCTCCAAGACCGGGGCTGCTTGCAAAGCGAACACTGAATCTCCTGCGCAAGAGACACGCCCAGTCGGTAGTGTGCAGTTTGAAACCTAAGGGGCTAGCAATCGTCTACGGCCTGTGGGAAACTGTCGGCATGGCGAAAGCACAGATAAAAACGGGTCAGATCGTGGTTCTCGACGGTATGGTCGGGGTTTACAGGGTTGTGAGAGTTTCCCCAGAGGGACAAACGGCAGATATTGAGAAGTTCGATGTATCGAGTCAGAAGTCACTAGGCGACCCTATTCGCTCGGTTGCGACCAACAAGTTAGCCGCGTACAAGGAGGACGCCAGCGAAGCTGCCGCTAGGATCGTGAGGGAAGCAATTACTGAAGATTAGATTTGTCGGCGCTTCCGGCTATTTAGTGGGCGAAGCATTGAGAACCAACCCGCATAGTGGAACTAGATCGCATTGATGAAGTTCTGTTTATTCCGGAATCCGCGGGCGATGTTGTCTTGCAGTGGTTGGTCTCTGCGTCAACATGCATTTGCGCCAATCCAATGAAGTTCACCGTGCATCTACGTGAGACGGCATCTCCGGCGGACAACCGAATCGTGTTCAGCCGCGAAGAAGTGCGCGGAAGAAAACCACGTCACAGTTTACGTCGAGTTGCTTTGGGCTTGCGCGCGAAAGCGGAAAGTGGCATAAGAGCATGCGTTATCGAACCACGCGAAATCGGAACCCTTGAGAGTGGGCAGAGCTGCATAACATCGCGACCATCTTTCGAAGCTTGATCGAACTCCTTTTCGTGAAATTCTCCAAAACCACGGTAGTAAAAGAGAGTGAACGAGGAATCGTCGACTGGCAAGCTCTCAAGAAACTTTTGGTACTGTCCCAGATAAAGGTAAGTGTTTAACACCGAGCCATTGTTGGCTTTCACCAAGGGATCGAGTTCACGCGCCCGCTCGCACTCCGCGACTGATTCGTCCAGCATTCCGGCGAATCGGTAGGCGTATCCCAGTTCCCAGTGGGCGGCGTTGTTTCCGTTCGTCTTTGACGCATCCCGCAATAACGGAACAGCCTGCTCAACTTTTCCGGTGTCTACCAAGAGGTTTGCGAGGAACATTTGTGCGTCAAGCAAGTTTGGTCGTAGCGCCAACGCCCGTTCGTAGGCTGCCTCGGCGCGGCGGTATTGCTCACGTCCACCAAGCTCGAATGCCGCATCCGAATTGTACGAAGCTCCTAAGAAGGCCCAGGCCGGAGCGTAATTGGGATCAATCTCGGTGGACTTTTCAAGCATCTTGATTGCCAGGGGGAATTTGTGCCGCCCATGAAAGTCGAGGCCCCGCAGAAATTATTCGTAGGCGAGTGGATTCACCGGGTTCTCCGGCTTCAGGCGCTCTGCTTCCCATGGTGACAGGCTTAGTTGCAGTTCTGAGATGAGTTGGCTGGTAACTTTGTCCTGGACGGTGAGCAGATTGTCATACTTCAGGTCGATCACTCCTTGACCGAGAATCTTCTCGGTTTTCGCGTCAACCAATTGGTAGGTGATTCGCAAATTGTCGCCATCCCGAATGAAACTTCCCGTCAGCAGAGTATCCACTTTTAGGTCTGCGGCGATCTTCTGAAGATCAATCGCCGTCCCTCAATACTTCTCAATCGCGGCAGAAGGCCGAACGCTGAGGGAGCTTACATAGGCCACTTTCGTAATGAGTACATCCGCTAGCGACAACCCGAGGAAGTCGCTATTGGAATCCTGGCCGCGATTTTTGAGCGGAAGGATCGCCAGGCTGCGGGGAGTCAAAGACGGTGCTTTGGCAGATCGCATGTGAACAAATTTCGGCAGAGCCAGCACGCTGAGGAGAACGACTAATACAGCCGAGGAGAGCAAGATTAGCCCTCTGGTTCGTGATCGTGTCGGTCCAACCGGTGCTGATTTTGGGAGTTGTCCTTGCTCGGCTGGTTGAGGCGAAGGCAAGGGATTCTCGTCCATTCCGGTCTTCGAATCCGAACATCGTGAATCGGTAGATTCAAGCTGGCCCATAAACCGATAACCGCGTCGCCCAACGGTCTCGACAAACTTGGGTTTCTCGGCAGAGTCTTGAAGTGCGGTTGGCCCTTAACGCCCGTAATGCGCGACGAAGACCGCCTTTCCCAACAGATGGTCCTTCGCGGTCGATACCACCATCGCGCCGCTGGAGTCGGCGGGGACGTCCAGTTTCTCGACACTCAACGCATAGACGGTGAAGGTATAGCGATGTGGAGGCTCGCCCTTGTCCGGACAGGGTCCGTGATAAGCGTCGTTACCGAGATCGGTGCGGCCCTGCATCGTCCCAGGCGGCAGAACGGAGCTATGCTCGGCGCCTGCGCCCTTGGGAAGTTTGTCAGCGCTTGCGGGCAGGTTATAAACGATCCAGTGCCACCATCCCGAGGGATCGCCGTGCTCGTCAGGATCGAATAATGTCAGGACGAAACTCTTCGTGCCCGCCGGGGCGCCGGTCCACTGCAGCGGGGGCGACATATTTCCCCCGGTGCAGCCGAAAACATTCGCGGTGTAGACCTCGGGAACTTTCGCCGCGAGCTGCGCGTCCGGACTGGAGAGTACAAACTTAGATTTAGGCGCGGATTTCTCTTGTGCTGTGATCACGCAAACAAGCGAAGCCACGATGATCATGAGCAGCGGTACGCTGAAGATTGTGAATGTCTGGTTTCGCGACATGGCACCCTTTCCCCTATCGAGCTTCAACTCTGCAATCAAATTGCGGCAAAACGTGAGGTAACATCAGAGGGCTCGGCGCTCCAAGTCTCGCCAATGTCATTTGCTTTGCCAACTTGCGCACTATTTCGACGCCGGATGGCTGAGACCCCATACATAGGCAGCCAGCGCGGACGCCTGCGTATCGGAGAGTTGGGCCCCGCCCATCGGCGGCATCGGGCTGCGATATTGCTTGGGTTGCGGCACGCCGTCGGTGATCACTTTCAATATCCCCGCGAAACTGCCGTCGCTCCACAGCCACTTTTTCTTTGTCAGATCAGGACCCAAGGGTGAACCCGTGCCATTTGCGCCGTGGCAGCCGGTGCAACTCGCTCCTCCCACTTGACCGTGGTAAATACGAGCACCGAGCGCAACCATATCTGCCGTCGACCCTTCGGGTACGGGAAGGTTTTCAGTGTCACTCTCCGGCGGCTGTGCCGACGATTGAACCACCTTGCCAGCAGGGGCAGAAATGCTCGGACATGGAGTGCCCTTGGGTGCTGGGCCAGAGGAATCACCCGTGTAGACAATTCGATAAACTCGTCCGTGAATGTCCTCAGAAACGTAGAGTGCCCCGTCCGGTCCGACTGCAAGTCCGGTTGGACGATAGGTAGCGCCTTCAGGAGTCTTCTTTGCCCCCGCAAAACCGTCCGCGAATATCTCGCAAGTGCCCGACGCGTGGTCGCCTTCGAGTGGCTGAAAAACGACGTTGTAGCCACCTTGCGCGTAGGGCGCCCGATTCCATGAACCGTGAAAGGCAATGAAGACACCGTCACGGTAGCGGCTTGGAAAGTTTTTCCCGTCGTAGCGCACCATTCCGTTCGGCGCCCAATGGGCTGGGAACGCAGCGACTGGACCAGTCTTGTTCGCGCAAACACCGACCGCCTTGCCTCCGTCACCGCCGTATTCCGGGGCCAGCACGAGTTCCTTCCGCACGCCGTCGTAGTAGCACTCGGGCCAGCCATAGTCGCCGCCGGACTTGAGAAGCATCAACTCTTCAGCCGGCAGCGTAGCTTCTTCTTCGGGTTTGTAGAGCTCCGGCCAATTGGAATGGAGTTGGTCCCGCCCGTGTTGCGTAACAAACAATCGACCGGTGGAGTCGAAGGCAAAACCCTCCGCGTTACGTATCCCGGTTGCGTAGCGCTCAGCGGGTGAAAACATCTGCTTGGTTTTGTTGGCGTCATAATGCCAGACGCCGCCACGAGTCTCAAGTTCGGTGCACGGATTGTCGCCCGCTATCTTGGGTTGCCGGTTCTTCGCTTGGCAAGAATTGGTGGCGGTAGCAACGTCCACGTACATGGATCCATCGGCACCGATGATGAACGGATGCATGGGATGATCGCCACCCAGAGGCAACTTAGAGACGATCGTTTCAGGAGCATCCTTTGGAACGATGGAGTCGGCGGGAAGTGTATATCGCACAATGCGATCGTTGATCTCGGCATAAATCGACCCCTTATACATGCCGATGCCGACACCACCTGCTCCTCCCGTCTGCACAGTCTCACCGAAGCGCTCAATCACATCCGCTTTTCCAGCGCCCGTTTTGTCCTGGAGAGCCACCAGAAAGCCCCCATCATGCGCTTTGTCGAAGTCGTAGTAGTCTCCCGACCAGGTGTTGACGTAGACCACTCCGCTCGGACTGACCACCAGGTGGCGGGCGTGCCCAATGCCCTCAGCAAATACTGTGGCGCAAAAACCCGCGGGCAGTTTCAATCCGCTGTCATCGTGCGAGCATGATCCACCCTTCCTTTTCTTCCCAGGACCGGGTTGATTTTGCGCCGGGACCGTTAAGCTGACGATGCATAGTGTGGCGAGTACGACAATGACAGACAACCAAGGTGGATATAATCGCAGCGATCGCATTGAAGCCTCCGGAGGTCGACTAAGGGCTGTCGCGAGCGATTCTAATACAGCCCTCGAGTTTTTGTGGCTCCTGGGCTCGACGCGTCGAATGCGATCCCGAAAATGAATTCGCGATCGATTTCATCCGCGGGCTTCGATGCTTGATTTGAGTGTGTCTTCGCGAAGTCGGTTTTGTAACTTTTGGGTTCCGGATGAATCCAACTTCGGGGTAAAGATCTATCATGTTGCGAACAGTTAGCAACGACGACTGGACCGTCCGATGCTGATTTATCTTCTGGCGTTTGCTGGCGGTGTTCTGACGATTTTGAGTCCGTGCATCCTGCCGGTTCTGCCATTCGTATTCGCGCGCGCGGACCAACCCTTCCGCCGTTCCGGCTTGCCTTTGCTTGGGGGAATGGCGCTTACGTTTTCCGCTGTGGCAACAGCGGCTGCATTCGGTGGCCATTGGGTAGTGCGCCTAAATCAAGGTGGACGCTATGTGGCAATGCTAGTCTTCCTCGTCTTGGGCGTCAGTCTTCTCTTTCCTTCTATCGCCGAAGCATTGACCCGTCCGCTGGTGAGTGCAGGCAGCAAACTGCAGGGTGGTCCGTCTGTGGAAAGCGGGATAGGAAAGTCCTTTGTGTTGGGAATTTCGACGGGACTACTTTGGGCTCCCTGCGCGGGCCCGATTCTTGGCCTGATCCTGACTGGAGCGGCGATTCAGGGACCAGGTGCCAGATCTTCGTTCTTGCTATTGTCCTTTGCGCTAGGTGCAGCGACCTCTCTGGGAATTGCACTCTTCGCTGGCAACAGAATTTTCTCCGCCCTGAAACGTTCGCTCTCGTTTGAGGTCTGGATCCGTCGTGGATTAGGTGTTGCGGTGATCATGGGAGTCGTTGCAATAGGCCTAGGCTGGGACACAAATCTGCTCACGAAGTTTTCCTTTGTGAACACGGCAAAGGCGGAAGAGCATTTGATCGATCGTTTGCGTCCTGAGAAGCCTGCGTCGGTTTTGGCGGCGAGCGTGGCTGACACTCAACCGGCGCTTGACGACGAAGGCCCCTTTCCCGATCTGAGCGGCGCCGTTGCCTGGCTCAATTCCCCGCCGCTCAGTAGCAAGTCGCTGAAGGGAAAAGTGGTGCTGATCGACTTTTGGACATACTCCTGTATCAATTGCCTGCGGGCGTTGCCCTACGTGGAAGGTTGGGCCGAGAAGTATAAGGATGCCGGTCTGGTCGTCATCGGTGTCCACACACCCGAGTTCGCATTCGAAAAAGAACGCAACAACGTCGAGAAAGCCGTGCGCGACTTGAAAGTCAGCTACCCGGTTGCCATCGACAGCGACTACAGGATTTGGAAGGCCTTCAATAATGAATACTGGCCGGCCCACTACTTCATCGACGGCAAGGGGCGGATTCGTTATCACCACTTCGGCGAGGGCGATTACGACGAATCGGCACAGGTAATCCGGGAGCTTTTGAAGCAGAACGGAGCGCAACTGGCGGCGTCGGAGGCCATCTCTGCATCCGGCGCGGGAGCAGAAGCAGCAGCCGACACGGCCAACCGGCGTTCACCGGAAACCTACGTCGGCTACCATCGGGCAGAACATTTCGCTTCCACCGAAGCGATCGCTCAAGATTCTAAGCGTGTGTATACGCCGCAACCCAGACTCTCACTTAATCAGTGGGCTCTCGGTGGGAGTTGGAAGGTGGGTGAGGAAAGCGCGGTGCTTCAGACGGCCCCCGGAAAGATTATTTTTCGCTTTCATGCCCGCGATCTTCACCTCGTCCTAGGAACCACCAAGGATGGCAGGCCGGCCCGCTTCACCGTGAAGCTGGACGGCACGGCACCGGGAGACGATCATGGCGTCGATACCGACAACAACGGTGCAGGAACAGTACAGGGACACCGGCTGTATCAGCTCATCCGGCAAAAGGGGCCGGTGGAAGATAGAACATTCGAGATCGAGTTCCTGGATCCAGGCGTGCAGGCATTCGCGTTCACGTTTGGCTAATCTTCTGATGGGAAGATGGGAGGATCGATGTTGACGCGTCGGCAATTCCTCGCCAAATCTATGGCAACCGCCGCCGGAGTGAGCCTAGCGGAATGGGTTCTGGTCCCGACATCACGTGCGGCGGAGGTCTTGGAATCGCGGAGATTCAAGCTTCACGATAGGCATGTTCTTAGCATTGCATTTGTCGACCTCTGTCCTCCTAATTCTGGTCCTGGTTACTCGGAAACTCAGCTTGGATTTTTGCCAGCACTGACAAAGCGCGCAGATTGCTCCGCAAGCGGTTCGGGTCTCGATCTGGAAGCCGATTCTCAATTTCCCGATGAGTACGCTCCCAGATCGGAACCGCCCTGGCTAACAATGTCATCCCCTTCGGTGTCAAAGCCATTAAACGGCTGCGCCGGTCTCCGGGGTCTGGCGCCACTGTTACCAATCCACGCCGTTCCAATGGTTTCAAGGCAGCAGTCAACGTGGTGCGATCGATTGCAAGCAGGGATGCCACCGCCGCCATCGGCTGCGGCTGCGGCTGGTAGAGCGACATCAGCAATGAGAACTGGCCATTCCTGAGGCGGAGTGACCCATGTTTTCAATGAGTTATGCGAAATTGTTAAACCTCTCTCAGCGCCAAAAGCCCTTATCGTGGATGGAAGAACGCACTCGGAACCGCCAGCGAACTATTTGCGAATTCGAATCGAGTCAAGGCACGCCTAATGACTCCTTATCTGGTTGAGGGGGCCGCTAACGAACGGGCTGCCCGCCTCAAAGAAACGCAGCAGCCTACCCACCTCACGCGTGATGCCGATGCGCACAGTTGTGCGAATGTGTGCCGTCTCTCGAACCGCAGTCCCAAGCCAAAGCGGACCATTGGCACATAGGTCGACTCCGTCCAAGCGTTGGTCGATTTCCAATGCAGCCGCAAGCCGTCCCGGACCTCTCGCCAAATCTGTGAGTTTGTCGGTTTTGCGGAGCCGTTTCATCAGGTTGATTCCATCAAGGGGCTCAATGGCGCGCAACAGCACTCCCGCGCCAACTCCCGGTTCTTCAGCCGTCACGTTGAGCATGTATGACGTCCCGTAGATGAAGTACACATAAGCAAACCCCCTGTCCAGGAATAGCGATTGGTTTCTTGCCGTTCGTCCATGATAAGCATGACCACTCGGATCGCCCGGTGGGTAAGCCTCTGTCTCGACAATGCGGCCGCTAATCCTGTTTCGCCCGGCCTTGCGCACAATGGTTTTCCCGATGAGATATCTAGCCAGCTCAGCCGTATCACTTGGCAAGCTAGTCCGTGATAGCCGCTGGACTTCATGAGCGAGATGAAACGCGGTCTGCAATGGAACCCCCTGATCCTGTCTACCAGGCCCATTTCATGCAGAAATCTTCATTGCAGCAGCCCGATCAGATAGACGCCATTCAGGCGTCCAACGATGCGGAGACGCGCGTAAGGTGCAGCGACGTTGTAGCCTTGTTCGGGGAAGGCCTCGACCAAACTCGCACCAGCACCCGCGATGTTCGCATGACGGTCGCTGCTCTCCTTGTCTGAGGGACCTACAGTTTGCTTGGAAAGCTCAGGCCCCCGTACACGGTTTTGATTAGGCCAGAAGCACGGCGACGAGTCCATTAGACGAAGGTATCGCTTGGGACGGCGGCAAGTCGTCGATTGGGATCACGCTGGGTGGACCGAGTTCCAAACCTGGGCGGCTTTCATCCGTCCCTCGTCGATTCCAGCGCCACCGGTTCCCGCTGCCCTGGCGGAACTAGCGAAATACTCGCGTAGCCTTCCTGCAAGGACTCGCTGCGACCAAGTTTCTTTCGTTGTGCGGCGACGCACCCATGTCAATGAGTCATGAGAACGTCCTAGCTTATGGGCCTTTGAGTTTGTCGAATGCAGCCACCGCATCATGAATGCGGTCGAAAAACTGCGCCGGGCCGATGACTTGAGTCAAGAGATGCCGGTCCAGGTCTGCCTTCAAAGAGAGAGGCGCACGAGCGAATACCAACACAACTCGGCGGTCGACCAATTCCTTGTGAAGCTGGCGTACCGTCCGGGCCGCCGTGTAATCCACATTCGTAATCGCTTCGGCATCGACGATCAACCAGCGCACGGGTGAAAGAGTTGGCCCAACCAGGCCGCGGATCTGCTCGGCAAACAGGCCGGCGTTGGCGTAAAAGAGCCCGGCCCCGAAGCGATAGATCACCAACCCCGGTTTGGATACGGTGCCGGGAACAGCCTGGACTACATGCCAGATATCCCCCTCGTTTACGATCAAGACTCCGGTGTGAGGACGATAGCTGTGCCGCACAATCCGGAGCAGCGACAGCACCATGGCGATTAGAATGCCCTGCCCGACTCCCACCAGCACAACGACGGCCGCAGTAAACACGGCCAGAGCATATTCCCCGGGACTCTCGCGTCGAATGTCGCGCAGGCCACGCACGTCGATTAGACGGACAGCAATGAAAAATACGATGGCTCCCAATACGCAGCGTGGCAGGTATTGCAGAGGCTTGGTCAGAAAGAGCAGAACCAACGCAACCGCAATGGCGGTAGCCACCTGGGCAAGCTGGCTCTGACCTCCGGAGCTTTCGACCATCGCGGTTTGAGTAGGGCTTCCGTCCACCACGAACGTCCCGCTCAACGCTGCCGCAGCGTTGGCCGCAGACAGACCAACCAGGTCGACGCTTTCGTCCAGGTGCTGATGATGGCGCCCCGCGTAAAAACGCGCGGTAGCCGCGCTTTGCGCAAGGGTCATCACAAAGCAGGAGACTGAAACGCCGAGCAGCGGTACGACGTCCCTTGAGTGCACATCCGGCAACCCTAAATGCGGAAGCCCCTTTACGAGCGGCCCGATGATGGCGATGCCGTGACCGGCGAAATCCCAGTTTGCGCTCGCCGCAATTGCGCCGACGACCGCGATCAGAGAGGCGGGAACTTTGGGGGCAAACCGTCTGAAAGCAAAGATGCCTATCACAACCACCGCAGAGATAGCCGCGGTAGGCCAGTGAATCATGGGCAGGCTGCGGAAGAGATCAAGGAGTTGTCCAATCGTCCGATTGGAGTGCACTTCGAGTCCGACCATTTGGCTCAGCACGGCGATGCCTACCTGGAATCCAACTCCGGTGAGAAACCCTGTCAGTACGGTTTGCGATAAAAAATCGGCCAGGAAGCCGAGCTTGAGGACTCGGGCCAGCAGCAGAAATCCGGCGGTGAGCAAAGCGACCGTCGACGCCAGCGCCACATATCTCGCGCTTGCGATGGGAGCCATAGTCGAAAGCTTCCCAGCAAGGATAGACGCAGTTGCCGAATCGGCAGCGACCACCAAGTAGCGCGAGGAACCGAACACGGCAAATGCCAGCAACGGAAGCAACAGCGTGTAAAAACCCGCGACTACAGGCATCCCGGCAATCTTGGCATAACCCAGCGCCTGCGGGATGTTCATCGCCGCCAGTTGGAATCCAGCCAAGGCATCCCGGGCCGCTCCCGCCCGAGTCACAGGCCTTATACCTTGAAACAGATTAAGCCAGCGACCACTTCGTGCCTGCGACGGGCTGGATGGCAGGTGATCTGGTGCGGGCGATGGAGTGGCCTGTATGCTCATTGTCATCCCAAGATCGTCCTTACCTTTCCGAAAGTTTCACGCACTGCAAAACGCAACTGATTTCAAGTCGGGGCCACAAAGGACAATATAGCAATGCGATCCGAGCATACCCGCTGCTGGAATGATCGCACCAGGAAAAAGTCGGTGACGGACAGGAGTGGAGGGAGTTGCACTCGATTTTCGTGGTGAACGACCCGGGAAAAAGATTGTTTAATTTATCCGGTTGGCAGCCTCAGAAGGCACCCCTTCACAGGATCGATGACCGCCAGGTAATAGACGCATGCGATCAGGATGGTAAATACTAAATGCGGACGGATCGCCTCCATCAGAATGCCGCGAGTTGCAAGAACACTTACTACGCTAATATCGGCCACGGGACTCAGAAGCAACCACTTGCTAGGCCTGTCGGATATCTAACCAAAGGAATCCCTCAGCATGCCGGTCTCGGGTGATGTTTACAAACAGCGCGACTTGACGAGTCGTACACTCCGATTCCGCTAAAGCATTTAGCTTCTTGTCAAATTGGAGACTCAAGATGAACGATCAACAAAAGACGGAGCAGTATTCTGCAGTGAGAGATCAAGAAATCCGGGAGGCACTGGAGCAGCATTGGACGGCGTCCGATGGCAACGATTTTGAAACGGAGCACCGCATCTATCACGAGGACGCGGTGCTGGAATACCCGCAGTCAGGCGAGCGAACCCGCGGTCGAAGCAACATACAGAACCAGCGTGCCAGTCAGCCGAGCAAGAAGCGGTTTACTGTCCGCCGAATTATTGGCAGCGGTGATCTTTGGGTCACCGAATTCATCCTGACATATGACGGCAAGCCGTCCTACACCGTGAGCATCATGGAGTTCAGGGGCGACAAGGTTGCGCGGGAAACACAGTACTTTGCGGATCCATTCGTGGCTCCGGCATGGCGCGCTCAGTGGGTCGAACGGATGGAGACATGATCTCGAGGCGCGAGAATTCGCTAACGACACCGCCATTTGCAGTTTGCAGCATAATTGTCGAGAACTGAGACTAACGCCGGAGACCACGCTAAGCGCTGATTAGCGCGGTTACCAGAGAAGTCGACCCGTGTGATTTGGGGGATGGTCACAGCACATCCTCCGATGGAGGGACAAGAGATGGATTGGAAACGGTTGGTCCGGTTTGCGCTGCTGGGTAGCAGTGATTTGGAACAATATGCCATCCTACTGGTACGCGTTTCGCTCGGGCTGTTCTTCGCCATCTCCGGGGGAAACAAATTGTTTGTCGCCGGCGGCACGAAACCTGTTTACGAAACGCTCGTTAAGGCCAAAGTTCCGTTCCCCGGCCAGACGGCTTATTTCGTGGCGGGTGTCGAGTTCGTTGGCGGATCCTTGGTCACCCTGGGCTTTCTTTCGAGCCCGGCCTGCCTGGCCTTATTGATCGATATGACTGTCGCCACCCTGACCAACGCGCTTTCCACCATGCCTAAAGGACTTTCGCCTCTTAACTGGCTCGACGATTTCCTCTACCTTCCGGAGGTCTTGTACGCGCTCTTCTTTATGTGGCTGATCTGCTCCGGTCCGGGAAAGTTCAGTGCCGATTACTGGCTCGCGGGCCAGCTACTGAGATGATCGATCGACGAAGGATAGTCAGACGGCTGAATGAAGCCGTGAAAAACTGGCATTCCGGTTCAGAGTCAGGAGGCGCGAGCGCCGCATACGTATAATCCAATGCTGTGAGGAACAATGACGAAACCGACGAGCTTTCAAGCGGATATTCGACCACTTTTTACGGAGCGAGACATTCAAGGCATGAGCAAAGCGTTCAACCTGGGAAGTTATGATGACGTCAAGACGCACGCGGCCGCTATCTACGACCGCATTCGCGGAATCGGTGGCGCGGTAATGCCGCCCCCGCCCCCGCGAGGGGAAGGTCCTTGGCCTCAGGCTCGCATTGAGCTATTCGCAAAGTGGATGGCCGACGGGTACCAACCTTAGGCGAAGTGTGCGTCGTATCTCGGCAAAGGACTTTCCCGCCAAGAATTCGGACATAGGAATCCTTCGATCTTTCCTGGTCGCTCACGGCGAAGAAGTGAGTGGGGAAGAAGCCTTCGTCTGGAATCGGCGCGTCAGGTAGATTCATGGGCTACCCCTTGTCGATAAATTAGGACGCGGCCGGAAACACCTGCGGTCTAAAGGAAGCGATTCATCAGCTGGCTACCCTATACCGGGCAGCTAGTTCAGGAGCGATTCCCAGTTGGCTGGCACCCTTCCTGCTGGTCCGGGAGCGGGCTGATTGGTTGGATGCGAATGCGGCGGAAGCAATTCCACACCTTTGATCATCCCCCGCTTCTCGTAATCGAAGAACCAGTCCTCACCCGGCTCAAAGCTGGCTATGATCGGATGCCCTGTCGCCGCCGCATGCTTTGATGCATGCTGACTCGGAGAACTGTCACAGCATCCGATGTGCCCACACTCCGCACACCGACGGAGATGAAACCACCAACCCTTCGGTGACGCCAGGCATTCCACACACCCATCGCCACTCGGTTTCGAAGCGGGGTTGAATCCGCGCAGACCCTTTTTCATTTCCAATTTTCCTTTCGCGTCCTCGGTTCGCAAAATAATGTCAAGCCACCAGCAAGACCTTCCCGATACCACCCTCCTCCGCGGCGGCTTGAGCTTCGGCCGCCTTGCTGAGTGGCAGCTTGCGGCTGATCGGGATCACCAGTTTGCCATCTCGGACGGCCTCGGCCATGAACTGAAGAGTTTTCGCATCCGGTGTCGCGTACACCGGTACCACCTTTACGGTGGGGTACTTCTCGGCATTCCGCGGTGCCCCGAGAACCGACGCAAACACTCCTCCCGGCTTCACCTTCGCGATCAACTGTTCGGCCATCTTGCCGTTGACCGTATCAGCTACGACATCGAGCATCGGAAGATTTGCAATCGCATTGTCGTCATCGGTTGCGACCAACTGATCTGCGCCGATGGTCTTCGCTTCATCCATCTGGCTCTTCAGCACCCCGGCAATCACGACGGCTCCCCGTTGCTTCGCAGTGAATGCCGCCGACCGCCCGACATTTCCAGCGGCACCTACGACGAGAACCGTCTGGCCCGCTTTGATCCCGGTAGCGGAAATGAGCTGGTTGCCAGTCGTCGTCACCAGCGGCAGCGCCGCCGCCTGGATCAGATCGAGTCCCTGGGGAACTTTCGCCAGAATTGCGGCTTTCACGACGCAAAGTTCAGCGTAGGTGTCGGCTGCCATTGCAAACACCTGGTCGCCTCGGGAAAAGCCTTCCACTCCGGGCCCAACCGTGACGACTGTCCCCGCAATGTCCACTCCCATCAGCCCCGGAAAGTTGATGGGATAAAAGTCTTTCGTCAACCCGGCACGTCGTTTGTAATCGATCGGATTCACGCTCGTGGCAGCGACCCGCACCAGCACTTCGCCGGGACCCGCGACCGGGTCAGGGTACTCCTCGAACTTCAATACTTCAGGACCGCCATATTGGTGGACAACAACTGCTTTCATATTTCACCTCCTGGTACGGTGCGCAAACAATCACTAACAAAACTTAGATGAGCGAAGCTAGAACTGGTCAGCGACGCTACGGACTCCCGAGAATTCGAAACTGGAAGCTGACGGGATAGGCATGGCGAAATAAGTTTTAGTGAGAAACGATGCACCTATGCTTGCGCTCAACAGTGTCTCGCCTCGCTGAAGTTCGGTATTTCGCCCACTTCAGCACGTCCCAGATCTCGCACTGCAAGTAAAAGCCTGACGAGATAGAAGGCGCTATCACTCCTTCGCTAACGGCATCGTGAATCAGTTCATGTACTGCTTCGTAGCCCGGAATCTGCACTCGCTTGGGGAGTTCGATCAGTTCTTGCACTGGAAGTTCACGTCCAGCAATCATCGAAAGCAGTAACATAAGGCCGTCGGGACCCGCGAACCGGTCAAGAGCTAATCCCTCTACGATGCCCCGGTTCTTTCTGAATTCGTCTCGCGGATTGTACTGACAGCCGCACGGTTCTCGCCATCTTGGGCTCGTGCTGCGCCGATGTACTAACCGCAAGCCGCTTACTTTGGGTTTTCCCTTGGTGCCCTCTGCCGCAAGCCACTCCACCCAGCCTGCCTGCAGATCTGACATAAGTTCGCCGCAACTATCACATCGCCAACCGGAGCGAATGGATTCTTCTCTGGGCATAACATTCACCACATCACAGATTATCAGCAGGGCTCTTCCCACCCCAAGTGGCGTGAGGTGGAAATGCACAAACCGTCCAATCCCACCTCATGATGCGTTCAACGGGTCACCGCTTGCATAGCAGGTTCGAGAACATGATCGGTCATATGAGCCGGTTTCAATGTGCTCAAAATATTTCTGGCATTAGCCGCCTCACTTGGCGTTCGCGCGTCAACGTAGCCTCTCTATCTGTTCTTTTGAGGATGAATGCCCAGGTCGTGCCATGACGTTTCCGCGAGGTTGACGTCGTAGTAGTTTGCAGCTTTCTCGATGTTCGCGAACGCCAAAGCGCGGTCGGCATCGGAGACGTCGATGACTTGATCGAACCGCGCGACCGCGTTACGCACATGTTGTGCGTCGGTCAGTGGTTCTTTACGCTGTTTCGGAAAGGCGTAGACGCTGTCGGGTAAGTCGCTCTGCATCGTCAGCCCTCCGTGTTTCTCGTGAGGTTTCCAGGTGGTTTCCGGCATTTCTTTGTCATCCTTATCTTTAAATATTTGGCTAGAGGGCGAGCGCAGTGTCGTCCCGTCTGCAGTTAGTTTGGGCGGGCGGGAGGTTTTCCAACCCACAAATGGCGATGTCTTATACGGCTCGCGGTGATCGTTCCCTATGTCCTCATTTGAACCTCTGCCCGGATTTGTGGTTCTCTCTTGGTCATTGGGATGCACTCCGACTCCTCGTAGCCCGAAGCAAGAATTGCCCGACCGGTGAACGAGGAAAAGTGATTACGAGAGTCAGGCAGCGCGCTCGTGTTCAAGTAGTTTGACCTCGCGTAATCCGCGGGTGTCGACATCGAAAATGAAGCCGCGCACGGGGATGTCTTTGGCAATCCAGGGATGCGACCTTACTTTCTTGATCTGCTCCCGGGTATGCTCCTCAGGATCCTTATAGGAGAAGAAGCGCATTGGAGCCGGCGACGCGTTTCCGGTCGAAGCGCTCAGCTTCGCGTTCATTTCGTCATCTGTGAATGTCGTGAACCCGCAGCCGGTGTGGTTGAGAAGCAATATCTGTGTCGTTCCGAGTACACGGTTGGAAACAATAAGTTCCCCGAGAACATCTTCTGTTACCGCTGGTCCGCCGGTTCGGATAACGTCGATATCGGCTTGTGGCAGACCCAAGATTCCAGGGAGGTCTGAGAGCCGTGGATCCATGCAGGTTACAACTACGATTTTGGGGGACGGATGCTTCCCCAGCGTTGGATCGTAATTTTTTGCATAGTTGCGATTTGCTTTTAGCGCTTTATCGATAAGACTCATCGTTTTCCTCATGACGGGCGAACGCTTCGGGCAAGCCTGTTTTTTACAGTGTCGCTCGTCCAACCCAATCGGCCGCGATGGAGGGATTACACCCGAGGTGCTCCGGCAAATCAATTACACGATGGTATTGGCGATACCTTGGCATTGTGACCCGTAAATAAGGCACGCATCACCTTGTGCCCATTTGTCCACTCCATACTTTGGTGGTCGTCGATACGTTCGTCCAATGGATTCGTCATCGCGATTCTGGCTTAATCTAGGGTCAGGCTGATCGGAGCAATTATGAACACTGCAATCACTGTCTCTGCTAGGAAGCACTTCGACGCAATCATTATCGGGACGGGCCAGGCGGGACCGTCCCTGGCAGCGCGGTTTGCGGGTGCTGGCAAAACCGTCGCTATTATCGAACGCGATAAATTTGGCGGCACATGTGTGAATACAGGATGCACCCCGACGAAGACGCTCGTGGCGAGTGCCTATGCGATCCATGTTGCCCGCCGAGGTGCGGAATATGGTTTCTCCATTGGTGATATGCGCGTCGATATGAAGCGAGTCAAAGCCCGCAAGGATGAAGCCTCCGCGAGGTCAAGCAAGGGAGTGGAGGAGTGGCTCCGAGGAACCGCGAATTGTACCGTCATACAGGGCCATGCCCGCTTTCGGTCGTCGAACACTGTCATGGTCAACGATGAGGTTCTCGAAGCCGACAAGATCTATATCAATGTTGGCGGGCGGGCCTCTGTTCCCGACATGCCGGGCATTCACGATGTCCCGTTTCTTACCAACTCATCGATAATGGACATCGATTTCTTGCCCGAGCATTTCATCATCGTCGGCGGAAGTTATGTTGGGCTGGAGTTCGCACAGATCTATCGCCGGCTCGGGAGCGAAGTCACGATTGTGGAAATGGGACCGCGCCTGATTGGACGGGAGGACGAAGACGTTTCCCAAGCCGTGCGCGAAATCCTGGAGGCTGAGGGCATACACATCCGGCTGAATGCCAAATGTGTCTCGCTGGCCAAACCCGATGGCGGTGTCGCCGTCAGCCTCACCTGCGAAGAAGGTCCGCCAGAAGTAGTAGGTACTCACGTTCTTCTGGCCGTGGGACGTACTCCCAACACGAACGACTTGGGACTGGACCAGGCTGGGGTTGCCTCCGACCACCGCGGCTACATAATGGTTGATGATCAACTGCAGACGAACGTGCCCGGCATCTGGGCGCTGGGGGACTGCAACGGCCGCGGCGCCTTTACGCATACTTCCTATAACGACTACGAGATTGTCGCGGACAATCTATTTGACGCTGACCATCGCCGGGTTTCCGACCGGATCCAAGCCTACGCGCTGTATATCGATCCGCCGCTAGGGCGATGTGGCATGACGGAAGCAGAGATACGGAAATCCGGACGTCGTGCCCTCGCCGCGAAATATTCGATGAGTCGAGTGAGCCGGGCGTACGAAAAAGGTGAGACACAAGGTTTCATCAAAATCTGCGTCGATGCAGAAACGAAACAAATTCTGGGTGCTGCGATTCTTGGCGTCGGAGGCGACGAAGTGATTCACGTTCTGCTGGACATCATGTATGCGAAGGCGCCGTACACCGTCATCCAGCGCGCCATGCACGTTCATCCGACGGTCGCGGAATATCTACCGATCATCCTCGCCAAACTGGAGCCGTTTGCGTAGAAGGGAAGAACACGACCATTGGCCGCCAACTTTGGCGAGGCTCGTTTCCGTCATCGCGCGCCTTGGAATTCCGCTGAATCTCGGATCGAGATGCACCTCGAGAGCACGCAAGAGCAGGATGTAAGTACGAGCACGCGAACCTTGATCTTCACTTCATGCCACGCGAATACCGTTCACACCGAGAGCAGTCATAAGTTCACGACCAGGGCATTCGAAGCTTCTCAAAGGGTTGGGTTTTGAGATTAGAGGGGCATGGAAAGACAGTCACGGTTGGTACACCCTCACGCTTGCCTTCCTCGGCAGTGCTTGTGACGATGCGGCACTCGCGATCGAAAACCGCCGGGCAACCGCCCAGAAGGGTGGCGCAGAGCCGATACCAAAGTATCGACGATACCATCGTCCAATTGTTCATCTCCCAGGCTTCTGTTCTGATGATTCGCGTCCACTGAATTCAATCGGAATGGAATATACAAAATCTACCGGGATATCACGTCGCCGTCTCTTCGCTATGGCCGGCTTTTCCGCGGCAGCCGCTTTTGATCAATGTTGGGATTAGTCCCCGCAGACGGTAAAAGAAAAAGTAGAGGCCGATTCCATGAACTCCCAAGAACAGTTTTGCAATTCGAGTCACGCCGCCGAAATGGACATTGCGGAGCGTGAGTTATGCGCGTTCATCGGCGCTGTGACTCAACTGTTTGGCCCGAGGAGGCCAAACTTTCGGCGGAGGACTGGCTCGACGAGTCGGAGTTATTGGATAGCCCCGCTCGATCGGCAAGCCGAAATTGGCAGGCGGTCACGACCGCGGCTCGTCAAGACTGGCAAATCGGCTAGCCGTCACGCAACGTTGCGGATCAGATCGCCGCGTGGGTGCAAGGATTCATCGGTTCTTCACGCCAGGGGTCCGCGGCGTGGCGGGCGGGATGAAGCCAGTTTGAGAGGGCCCGCGACCCGGCTGTATATTGGGTTCGAACCTTCTAAAACGAAAGGTTATTTATGTCGGGCAAGAAAACAGCAATCATAACTGGAGCATCGGGGGGGATTGGCGCAGGTTTAGTCGAGGGGTTTCTGAGAGAAGGTTATAACGTCGTCGCGACGTCTCGTGAAGCCAGTCGAAAGCTGACTACCTCGGGCAGCCTGGTTCTGCTCGATGGCGATATCGGCAAGCAGCAAACTGCTGCCTCGGCTGTCGAGGCAGCAATCAGCAACTTCGGAACCATCGATGTTTTGGTGAATAACGCTGGCATCTTCCTGACCAAGGCTTTCACCGACTTCACTACCGAGGACTGCGACGCCCTTTTCTCCACTAATCTGCTTGGATTCTTCTACATCACTCAGCGCACTGTGAGAGAGATGCTGAAACAAAAATCGGGATGCGTTGTGAGCATCACTGCCGCACTTGCCGATCGGCCAATCGCCGGCGTAAACGGCTCGATTTCGATGATTACGAAGGGCGGCTTGAATTCAGCAACGCAGAATCTCGCAATCGAGTATGCAAAAGACGGCATCCGCTTTAATGCCGTAGCCCCCGGCGCCGTGGATACACCAATGCACCCCAATGATCCCAACGACCGGACGTTGCAGCCGACTATGAAAAAGGCGACGGTGAAGGATATTGTTGATGCCGTTCTTTACCTGGCACAGGCAGGTCATGTGAGCGGAGAGATTCTCCACGTGGATGGTGCCGCTCCGGCTCGTCGTTGGTAAAGAACAAAAAGGCTCTAACCAGACACTGGACTTCGACGAGGTACGCATGCCCCGATTGCTTTCAGTAAATGTCGGTCTGCCACGCGAGGTGACATGGAAGGGCAAAACGGTCCGAACCGCGGTCTGGAAATCTCCGGTTAGGGGACGGCGAATGGTGCGCAAGCTCGATATCGATGGTGATGCGCAAGCCGACCTCGCCGGTCACGGCGGGGAGCACCGCGCCGTATTTGTCTACCAGATGGATTCTTATCATTACTGGGAGCGCTTTTTGGGCCGCAACGATTTTACTTTCGGTCACTTCGGAGAAAACTTCACCGTCGAGGGACTTCCTGATAACGAGGTCTGCATCGGCGACCGATACCGCATCGGTGCAGCTGAATTTGAAGTAACACAGCCTCGCGTAACCTGCTACCGCGTCGCCATCCGCATGAATGAACCCCGCATGCCAGCCCTGCTCGTAGCACAACATAGACCAGGATTCTACTTTCGCGTGTTGCAGGAGGGAGAAGTTGGTGCAGGCGATGACATTGTAAAAATTACTGACGGTCCAGAGCGAATCAGTGTGGCCGAGGTTGATGCCCTCCTGTATTTGCCAGGACATTCCAGCGCGCAACTGCAACGAGCGCTGCGGATTCCTGCGCTTAGCAAGGGTTGGCAGAGTTCGTTCCAGACAATGCTCCAACAAGACCTGAGCTCCAAAACTACGGTGGGGAATCCGGGACTCGCCTATGAGGAGCAAGCACCAGCATGGCCCGGCTTTCGACAGATGCGAGTGGCGAATATTAATAAGGATAGCGATAGCGTAACTTCCTTCTTTCTGAAGCCGATCGATGGGCAACCTCTTGCTGTCTTCCAGGCAGGTCAATTTGTGGTTTTGCGGCTGCTCGTCGATGCGGGCAAACCGCCGGTTCTTCGCAGCTATTCGCTGTCTGATCTGCCGGTAGCCGATCATTTCCGCATCAGCGTCAAGAACGAATTGAACGGGATTGGAAGTTCATTTCTGTGCAACCATACCCAGGAAGGCGATGTATTGGATGTCAGTGCACCGCGCGGAAGCTTTACTCTGCGTCCCAGCCAAAGTCCTGTGGTTCTGCTGAGCGCTGGAGTGGGTGCAACGCCCGTGATGTCGATGCTGCACTCACTCGCCGCTGAAAGATCGCAACGGGAGGTCTGGTGGATCTATGGAGCGCGCAATCGTGTCGAGCATCCATTTGCAGAAGAATCGCGTTCATTACTGAAACAACTCTCTCGCGGGCGAGGATACATCGTGTACAGCAGGCCCGCTGCCATCGACCAAGTCGGGGCAGACTTCGATGCTGCCGGGCACATTGACACAGCTTTGATAGAGAAAATTGGCGTGTCACAGGGTAGTGACTTCTATCTGTGTGGCCCCTCCTCATTCTTGCAGAATATGCGCGATGGACTGCGAAACTGGGGTGTGCTCGCCGGGAATGTGCATACCGAAGTCTTCGGTTCTCTCGAGGCTATTACGCCTGGCATGGCGCAGGTTGTTCACACTCCTCACCTACCACAAGGGCCGCCCGGATCTGGCCCCCCAGTCTCATTCGCGCGGAGCGGGATTACCGCCGCTTGGGATCGTAAGTTTGCCAGTTTGCTTGAACTGGCGGAAGCGTGCGACGTTCCGGTCAGATGGTCGTGCCGGGCTGGAATCTGTCATACCTGTATGACTGGTCTGATTGGCGGATCGATTGCATATGACCCTGAGCCGCTGGAGAGGCCCGCTCCCGGGAACGTGCTCATATGCTGTTCCCAGCCAAACGCGGGTGTCAGTCTGGATCTTTGAGAAGAAACGGGAGGAGTCCAATCATGCGTTCTGATATTGTGCCCGGAGGCATTTTCCCCAGCTACGAACTGCCCGATCACACCGGCAAACTGCGCAAGCTTAGCGAGCTACAGGGAGATGATCCGCTGATCCTCACGCTTGCGCGCGGCCACTATTGCCCCAAGGAGCACCAGCAGCATTTGGAACTGGCCGCGTTCTACCCGAAGATCGCCGTGGCGTACACTCAGATCGCCACGATCGCCACTGACGATCACCATACTCTGCAGGAATTCCGTGCGTCAGTCGGAGCCCAGTGGGCATTCCTTTCGGACCCCGACCGAACGGTTCAGAAGGATCTCGACATCCAGGAGTACACCGACCCCGAGCATAATCCGATGATCCCGCATACGCTCGTGCTCAAGCCGGGCCTCGTAATCCACAGCATCTATAACGGCTACTGGTTCTGGGGGCGTCCGTCGGTCGTCGATCTTTGGCACGATCTGCGCGCTGTGACGAGTGAAATCCGCCCAGACTGGGACCTGAGTACTCCTGGACTCCGCGAGGCATGGAATGCGGGTGACTTCTCGCGTTTTCACGGGTGGAACAAGCAGGCGAGCAAGGAAGATGCCTCGATTGTACGGAAGAAATAGCGGCGCCCTTTTGACACTTGGTGCTGAAACAAAACCTGCGGCAGGGGGTCACGTGACTCTCGGGAAACGTAGAAGACTGCCTTTAACGAAGACCGATTAATGCAATATCAATCCGAGTCCCTAGGGTGAGCACTTGGTTGACGTCCCTCTGGTCAGGGCAGTAGAACCTTCAGCGACCCCGGGCGCAGAGTAAGAGTACGGGATTTCTGAGTTCGACTCGAACCTTGGGAGCGCCCAGTTGAGAGACAACAGCGGAAAGAAATGAAGCCGACTGCTTCCCCAAATCTGTGGCGACCGCTTCGAGTAACGGTTTTTCGCAATCTGCTGGTCGCGGACCTCATTTCAGACGCCGGCGCTTTCATGCAGAACGTCGGGGCTGCATGGTTGATGGTCTCACTCGGTGCCGGGCCGATTTATGTCGCGCTGACGCAGACTGCCGCATCCTTGCCATATTTTCTACTGGCCCTTCCAGCAGGCTCCGCTGGCGATATCGTCGACCGACGCAAGCTGATCCTTTTCACCGAGTCGTGGATGATGGGTGTCGCGTTGATTCTAGCGATCTTGACCATCGCAGGAGTGATGTCGCCATGGATACTCTTGGTGCTCACATTTGCGCTCTCGGCCGGAGATGCGTTCGAAACACCGGCATGGCGTGCAATCCTGCCTGAATTGGTGGCCAAGGAAGACCTGGCAGCGGCTTCTGCGCTCAACGGGATTGAATTCAACCTCGCCCGAGCGGTTGGGCCGGCGCTCGCCGGCACGATCATATCTGTTGCTGGTGTCGCCACCGCCTTCGTCGCAAATTTCGTATCGTTTTTCGGTGTCATTCTTGTTGTTGCCAAGTGGAAAAGGCCTGTCCGCACGAGGAGTGCGCCGCCGGAATCTTTTTCGGGAGCTACCGTTGCGGCAGTTCGATACGTCCGGCACTCTCCCGCAATCCTGACGGTGTTGGTCAGAACCGGCGTGGTCATGTTCTTCTCCAGCGCACTCTTCGCCTTGCTGCCGACGGTTTCTCGAAGCGTGAATCAGAATGCGACCGGCTATGGACTCTTGCTTGGTTGCTTTGGTGGCGGTGCAATCATCGGTGCTTTGGCCATGCAGTCGGCCCGTGACAGGTGGACGATGGAATCCATAGTGTCGACCGGCGTCGTGAGCTTGGGGTTAGTGATTCTGGCGATGGGTGGGTTGCACAGATTGAGCACGCTGGCTGCAGTTATGTGGGTCGGCGGGGCGGCATGGGTCATGGTTATTTCCCTTATCAATGCCCTTGTCCAGAACCTGGCGCCTGATTGGGTAAGAGCTCGAGTCCTTGCCATCTTCATTCTGGTTTATCAGGGGAGTTATGCGCTGGGGACCGCGACTTGGGGTGCCGTCGCGCAACGATCAGGCGTTGGAACCGCGCTTGTCTGGGCTGGAATGGGGACCGTCGCCACCGCAGCAATTGCCCTTTTCGCGCAACTTCCCGATTCGACCGCGGATCTGAGTCCCTGGAACCACTGGCGCATGCCCGTCGTCATCGGGGAAGTTGGGGCTGATGTTGAGAAGGGGCCGGTACTAGTTACCATCGAATACGCCGTGATTCCAAAACAGACAGCAGAATTCGTGGATGCAATGCATGAATATGGTCGGATGCGGCGTCGCGATGGCGCGTATCGGTGGGCAATCTTCCGCGATACTGAAGTCGCCGATCGTTATCTGGAGATATTTCTGGTGAACTCCTGGGCAGAGCATCTCCGTCAGCATGAGAGGCAAACCCAGGCCGACCGTGAGTTGGAAGGGCGAATATACAGCTATCTTTCCGGAAAACCGATGGTGCGTCATTTGATCGATACCTAAGCGACAGAAACGTGATCGGACAGAACCGGTCTCAGCGAGGTTTGACGCGAGATAAAAGATCGCCGGACAGCTGCCTGCGCTTCGCTCTACCCCGAGCGGATCGACTATCTGAAGGACCGGCACCCGAAGACGCTCATGGTGTGGGGACGCAATGACCTTTTATCCCCATGCCGGACGCGGAAGTCGTGAGGCAGCTTATGCCGGCGGCCGAGATGGGCTATTTCATACGAAGGTATCGATCCATACCATCCTCCAATCGATTCCTCTCGTTGGTTCTGGCTAAATCGGTTCTGGCTAAATCGCATCTGCATGCGCCAACAACCGCGAGCCTCCTTGCAATCGGGCAAGTCAAGAAAATGAGAGGTAACACAATGCCAGCCGCGACAAACTACGAACTGAACGCTGCAGCGAGCGTCGGACCTTCATCCATCGCAAGTGAAGAGGCAACCCTCCTGGCGTCTGCCAACGCTGGTGACTCGGCTGCATTTCAGTGTCTTGTCATGCCACACTGGGACGCTCTCCTTCGTGTTACCAAACCATTCTTCGCAATCGAGGGGATGCGGAGGGCGCCCTTTCAGGCGCATTTCTCGATGCTTTCCGCAATCTGAAGGGCTCACATGGGCGTTCGCGATTTTCCGCGTGGCTCACTCGCATCGCCATGAACGCCGCCTTGATGCGCTTGCGCGTGAGCCGGCGAAAAAGGGGAATATCCCTTGATGAGCTAACCGAAACAGGTGAGGCGGACGAGATTTCATCCGGTGGAAACGAGGTTGAACCCCGACCAGGGGTACTTGTCGAAGGAGTGCCGGGTTCTGCTTGAAAAAAGACTCAAGAAATCGAGACCACTCTATGGTGAAGGCGAAAGTATTGGTCAATACCATCGTCTAATAGACTCATCTCCACCCTTGTGGCTTAATCGCAACTGTCCACAACTCCTCCGAGGAAAGTGGCTCGCGCCAATGCCAGAGATGAATATGAATGTGTCGCGGCGCTATTCTGATACGAAGGTGTCGCTGGTAAAATCTGGAGTTGGAACCTGAGGAGAGGTCTTATGACTGCCACTACTACGGCTACCGCGCCATCCGCAGCAGCTATCGAGGCCATCAAGCAAAAAGCAAAACGGTTGAGTATTCTTTCGATGATGTCGACAACCGCGGCTGGTTCCGGACATCCGACATCCTGCATGTCCGCGGCAGAGCTGGTGGCCGGAACGTTTTTTTATGCGATGAAGTTTGATCCGAAAGACCCCAACTCGCCCCACGGCGATCGTTTCGTTCTCTCCAAAGGCCACGCCGCGCCGGTTCTTTACGCCGCCTTCGCTGAGGCAGGGGTTTTTCCGGAGTCGCGTCTGATGACATTGCGCGAATTTTCAAGCGAGCTAGAAGGTCATCCGACACCGCGTATTCCCGGTGTCGACGCCGCGACAGGCTCGCTTGGCCAGGGATTATCTGTCGGTTCGGGCCTCGCGATCGGCGCGCGTATGGATAAGAGTCCAACGCGTGTCTACGTGCTGGTGGGCGACGGCGAAATGGCCGAAGGCCAAGTGTGGGAGGCGGCAGCGTTGGCCGCGCATTACAAACTCGACAACCTCACGGTTCTGGCTGACGTCAATGCGTTGGGCCAAAGCGAACCGACCATGTACCAGCACGACATGGAAATTTACCGCAAGAAATTCGACTCGGAAGGCTGGGCGACAGAAATCATCGATGGCCACGATGTTGCCGCCGTGCTCGCCGCCCTCGATCATGCCAAGGCGACGAATGGCCAACCGCAGGCAATCCTCGCGCGGACGATCAAAGGTCATGGAGTAAGCTTCATCGCCGGCAAGGAGCATTGGCATGGCAAGCCGATTCCGAAGGATCAGCTCGCTGCCGCGATCAAGGAAATCGGACCGGCAATCGAGCTGCCCCCTGACCCGGGCAAGTCCTATGCCAGGACGTCATTGCCTAAACCTCCGAATTTCCCGGCTCCTGCGCCGCCGGACTACGATCCTTCAAAGCCTGTCGCGACGCGCGAGGCCTACGGATTTGCCCTCAAGCGACTGGGCGCGGTGAATCCGCACATCGTGGCCATTTCGGGCGACGTGAAGAACTCGACTTTCTCGGAAATATTTGAAGACGCCTTCCCCGATCATTTCTATCAGGGCTACATCGCCGAGCAGAATATGGTGAGCGCGGGCGTAGGACTGGCCGCGCGCGGCAAGGTGCCTTTTCTTGATACCTTTGCGTGCTTCATGGCCCGCGCCTATGACCAGGTACGCATGGCAGCCATCAGCCGGAGCAACATCAACCTGTGCGGATCGCATTGCGGCGTTTCGATCGGCGAGGACGGTCCATCGCAGATGGCGCTCGAGGATATCGCGATATTTCGCGCCGTTCATTCCTCGACCGTTCTTTACCCAAGCGATGCCATCTCCGCGGAGAGGCTTACGGAAGCCATGGCGGGGCGTGCAGGCATCAACTATCTGCGAACGTCCCGGCCGAAATTTCCGATCGTCTACTCGAAGGACGAGAAGTTCCCGATCCCTGGATTCAAGGTGCTCCGACAGAGCCGGCAAGATAAAGTGACGGTGATCGGCGCCGGGGTCACCTTACACGAGGCGTTAAAGGCCGCTGATCAGCTGAAGGCAGAAGGCACAGCCGTGCGGGTGATCGACCTTTATTGCGTCAAACCCATCGACGGAAAAGAGCTCGCCAAGGAGATTGCCGCCACAGACGGTCGGCTCATCACCGTGGAAGATCACTGGGCGGAAGGGGGAATAGGCGAGGCGGTCCTGTCCGCCCTGGCGCAGGCCAGCGTCGCCCCTGCCAAGTCGCGGCTCATCGCGGTGCGGGAGATGCCGCACTCCGGCAAGCCGGATGAGCTCGTTGACGCCTTCGGCATTTCGGCAAGACATATTGTGGAGGCGGTGCGCGCAATTTCATAGCAAGCCTCGCGGAGCTCCTAGATGTCCTCGGAAGAGGCAAGGAAAAGCAGCACCCTGAAGGCAGTCACTTAAATCAAAAGGTATGAGATTAAAACGTGCGAATACAAAAGGAGTATGCATATGGCAGCACAGGTCCAACCACTGACGAAGCCGCCGAGGACTAGGCAGAGAGCGTGGAGCGCACTGGCGTCACATTACAAAACGGTTTCAAAGCTGCATCTGCGGCAGCTCTTTGCAGACGATCCGCAGCGCGGTGAGCGTTTGGCAGTCGAGGCCGCTGGTCTTTACCTGGATTACTCCAAGAACCGCATTACCGATGAAACGATGCATCTCCTTCTTCAACTGGCGGAAGAGTCTGGCCTGAGGGCACGCATCGATGCCATGTTCCGCGGGGAGAAAATCAACATCACTGAAAAGCGCGCCGTCTTGCACGTTGCCCTCCGTGCGCCGCGAGACGAATCCATCGCGGTCGATGGTGAAAACGTGGTGCCCAAGGTGCATGCCGTGCTCGACCGGATGGCGGATTTTTCTGGTCGCGTGCGAAGTGGTGAATGGAAGGGACACACCGGCAAACGTATTGGCAACGTGATCAACGTGGGCATCGGCGGCTCCGACCTGGGTCCGGTCATGGCTTACGAGGCGCTGAAGCACTACAGCGATCGTGCCATGACGTTCCGCTTCGTGTCCAACATTGATGGCACTGATTTCGCGGAGGCGGTCCATGACCTCGATCCGTCGGAAACACTTTTCATCATCTCTTCGAAAACCTTCACAACCCTGGAAACGATGACAAACGCTCACACAGCTCGCCAGTGGTCTCTCGCCGGATTGGGCGGCGACGAAAAGTCGGTTGCGAAGCATTTTGTCGCGGTTTCGACGAATGCGGCCGAGGTTGCGAAATTCGGGATCGATACCGCCAACATGTTCGAGTTCTGGGACTGGGTGGGCGGACGCTACTCGATGGATTCCGCCATAGGCCTGTCAACCATGGTCGCGATTGGGCCTGACAATTTTCAGGCGATGTTGAATGGTTTCCATCAGATGGACGAGCATTTCCGCACTGCTCCCTTCCAGCAAAACCTGCCGGTGTTGTTGGGTCTTTTGGCGATCTGGTACAACGATTTCTTCGGGGCGCAGACGGTCGCCGTCCTGCCCTACGAGCAATACCTGAAACGTTTTCCGGCCTACCTCCAGCAACTGACGATGGAAAGCAACGGCAAACACGTCACGCTTCACGGGAAGGGGGTTCGGCACGACACGGGTCCAATTTATTGGGGAGAACCCGGAACCAACGGGCAACACTCTTTCTACCAGTTGATTCACCAAGGGACGAGACTCATTCCGTGCGACTTCATCGCTTTTTCGCAGCCGCTCAACCCGCTGGGGCGCCACCACGATATGCTGATTGCCAATGTTTGCGCACAAACTGAAGCACTGGCTTTTGGCAAGACTCCGGCACAAGTTGAAGCGGAAGGCACTCCGAAGTGGCTGGTTCCGCACCGGGTGTTCGAGGGCAACCGTCCATCCAATACGATTCTGGCTGAAAAACTCACGCCGGAAACTCTCGGAAAGCTAGTGGCGTTGTACGAACACTCCGTGTTTACCCAGGGCGCAATTTGGAATATCGATTCATTCGACCAATGGGGCGTCGAACTGGGAAAAGTTCTCGCGCAACGCATCATCCCTGAACTGGAGAGCAAAGCCGAACCGCAGCTTGCGCACGACAGTTCCACCAACAACCTGATCACGTATTACCGAAAGTCGAAGCAGTCATAAAGGACATTAGCGATGCAACTCGGCATGATCGGTCTGGGACGGAGGAGTACAGGTCAGGGCACCAGGTCGATAGGGCGAGCCCCGGGGATTTCGACGTTGTCTCTGGTAACTGCTCGATTTCACCTCGCTGTAGGTCATCCCGATGCCGCTTTTGTACCGAAGAGCCCAGGGGTCCCATGACTGAACCGCCTAGAAGCAGAAGCGAAGACCGCATGCAACGGCCCAAGCCGCTGACCGATTTTTATGGAGAGGACCGTCATGAACTGGTGCAAAAACTCGCGTACCAGCACTGGGAAAAAAGAGGCAGTCCGCTTTGGTCACCGGAAGTTGATTGGTTCGCGGCAGAAAAGGCCATGCGTGCCTACCTTTTAGCGTCAGGAATTGAGCTCGGGCCAGACGAGGATCTGTACTCTTGACTGGCTTTGATTATTGAACACGAACCGTTCCACAACCTGGAAAAACGAAGGACCATCTTATGAGCACCAATCGCGTGGTGCACTCGCATTCCGCAAAAGTCGTTCCCATGACCACCAGCGCAACTAATGTTTCAGACGCGCTGCAAAAGTACGGGTACGGCGCGATGCCATTTATCGGGACGGAAAACGCTTTTTATGAACGGCACCTGGTTTTTGACAGAGCGATCGATCCCAAAGTAGCGAGTGCGCGTGAGCGCTTTGAGGCGTTCTCCAGTTCCGTGCGAGACATTCTCGCTCAGCGTTGGGTGCTGACCAAGAGCACTTATGAGCGAGAGAATGCCAAACGAATCTATTACCTGTCCATGGAGTTTCTCATCGGACGTTCGTTGGCCAACAATATCACCAACCTGTTGCTAGATCCGCTTTTGCCGGATGCAGCTCAAGAACATGGTATCGACTGGCTGGAATTGATTGAGCAGGAACCAGATGCCGGCCTGGGCAACGGCGGCTTGGGCCGCCTTGCCGCGTGCTTTCTCGACTCGATGGCGACCATGCAACTTCCGGGCACCGGCTACGGCCTGCGCTACGAGTACGGAATGTTCAAGCAATCGATCGTGGATGGCTGGCAAAAAGAGAATCCCGACAACTGGCTCCGCTACGGCGATCCCTGGGAGATTGCCCGGCTTCACGAGAATGTGGAAGTCAAGCTGAACGTCTCATTCAAGTTGCGAGAGGGTAATTTTCAAGTCATTCCCGATCGACCGTCAAGCCTGATCGGTATCCCGTTTGATCGTCCCGTGGTGGGCTATGGTGGAAAGACGATCAATACACTCCGGCTCTGGGCCGCGGCTGCGCCCGATTATTTCGATTTTGAGAAGTTTGGCACCGGAGACTTCGTGGGCGCACTCGGCGAAACTCTCCAAGCGGAGTCGCTTACCCGCGTACTGTATCCGGACGATACTACGACGAAGGGGCAGGGACTGCGCTTTCTGCAGGAGTATTTCCTAGTCGCGTG
This sequence comes from Candidatus Acidiferrales bacterium, assembly GCA_035603035.1. Classification (GTDB taxonomy): domain Bacteria; phylum Acidobacteriota; class Terriglobia; order Terriglobales; family Acidobacteriaceae; genus Sulfotelmatobacter. The sequence goes on from DATNLE010000073.1 coordinate 35,375, forward strand.
TTCCATGGCCGACCTGGTGCGCCGTTTCCAGCGCCACAACTTGGATTGGGAGAAGTTGCCGGAGAAAGCCGCAATTCAACTGAATGACACGCATCCTTCCATGTCGGTCGCTGAACTGATGCGAATCTTGCTCGACGATGTGCATCTGGGATGGGACCAGGCCTGGGACCTGACGAAAAAGACGCTCGGGTACACAAATCACACCTTGCTGCCTGAGGCTCTGGAAAAATGGCCGGTGGCGTGGTTTGAGACACTGCTTCCTCGTCACCTGGAGCTCATCTACGAGATTAACCGTCGGCTGCTCGATGAAGTTCGGGTTCGCTTCCCTGGCGACGAGGGCCGAGTGCAGCGCATGAGCCTGGTGGAAGAAGGCAGCCCGCGCAAAATCCGGATGGCCAACCTGGCCATTGTTGGCTCGCATAGCACCAACGGAGTTTCTGCTGTCCACTCCAGGCTACTGCGGACCACGACGGTCAAGGATCTCGCGGAAATGTTTCCCCAGCGTTTTAGCAACAAGACAAACGGCGTGACGCCCCGGCGCTGGTTGCGCGAGGCCAATCCCGCGCTGGCCCGCGAAATCACTGAAGCCATCGGAGATCGCTGGATTACGGATCTCAGCCTGCTCAAACAGCTCAAGCCATTCGCGGAGGATTCTGATGCTCGCGAACGCTTCCTCAAGTCAAAGCGCGAGGCCAAAGTGCAGTTTGCCAATTGGCTCAAGTCGACGTCGGGGCGTGTCGTGGACCCGGATACTATCTTCGATTGCCACATCAAGCGCATTCACGAATACAAAAGGCAATTCATGAATGCGCTGCGGATTGTGATCGTTTATAACCGGCTGCGGGAAAATCCCGGCATGAAGATCGTGCCGCGGACATTTTTCTTCGCGGGTAAAGCGGCGCCAGCTTACAAGCTGGCCAAGCTCATCATAAAGTTCATCAACAGCCTGGCGGGTACGATTGACGCCGACCCGGCGGCGCGCGGGCGGCTCAACGTCGTCTTTCTCCCTGAGTACAACGTTTCGTTGGCGGAACGGCTGATTCCAGCCAGCGATGTCTCCAACCAGATTTCGACCGCGGGCTACGAGGCCAGCGGAACGAGCAACATGAAATTTATGATGAACGGAGCCTTAACGGTCGGAACCCGCGACGGTGCGACCATCGAAATGGCGGAGGAAGCCGGAGAAGAGAACATGTTCCTGTTCGGGCTCACCGTGGAGCAAGTCGAGAACAGCCGCGCCTGGTACAACCCGCATTGGCACTATGAAAATGAACCCGAGACTCGAGCTGCGCTCGACCTCATTTTCTCTGACTACTTCAGCCGCAATGAACCAGGAGTATTCGCTCCCTTGCGCGATATGCTTCTGACCGAGGGCGATCACTATATGCATCTGGCGGACCTGACCTCGTATTGCGAGGCGCAGGAACGGCTCGGCGCGCTCTATGCCGAACCCGGCACATGGGCGCAGAAAGCAATCTTGAACGTCGCCAGCTCCGGAAGGTTTTCGAGCGATCGCGCGATTGCGGAATACGCAAGCGAGATCTGGAAGGTGGAACCATGCCCAGTACTTTAGAAACACAGTCCCTGACCGGTGAACCCAACATTTCGCCGCTGGCCGGCAAACCAGCGCCGAAGGAGTTGCTGGTAGACGTGGCTCGCCTGCAGAAGGAATATTTCGAGCGGCGTCCCGACTTGGATAATCCAAACGAGCTAGTCAGCTTCGGCACCAGCGGACACCGTGGCTCGCCCCTGCGCGGCACATTTAACGAAGCGCACATCCTCGCAATTACCCAGGCCATCTGCGAATACCGGCACCAGCAGGGAACCGACGGCCCGCTCTATATGGGGAAGGACACCCACGCAGTCTCGGAGCCCGCGCAGCGCACCGCCCTCGAGGTGCTGGCGGCGAACAACGTGGACACGATCATTCAGCAAGATGACGGGATAACTCCGACGCCGGTCATCTCGCGAGCGATTCTGGTTCACAACCGTAGACGCCAGGGACATCTAGCCGACGGCATCGTGATCACGCCATCGCACAATCCGCCGGAGGATGGAGGCTTCAAGTACAACCCGCCCAACGGCGGTCCAGCCGATACCGACGTGACCCGCTGGGTAGAGGATCGCGCGAACGAATTGTTGCGCGCGCGGAATGCAGGGGTCAAGCGCATTCCATTTGCTAAAGCCATTCGGTCCGCGACCACTCACCAGGAAGATTTCGTACTGCCGTACGTTCGTGATCTCAAGAATGTGGTTGACGTGGATGCGATTCGTGGCGCTCACCTCAGGCTTGGCGTGGACCCTCTGGGGGGAGCTTCATTGCCTTACTGGGAACCGATCAACTCGATTTACGGGCTGGACATCGTCGTCACTAATCCAATCGTCGACCCCACATTTTCGTTCATGACCGTTGATCACGACGGCAAAATTCGGATGGACTGTTCGAGTCCCTATGCGATGGCCAGGCTGGTCGGTCTGAAAGATCAGTACCAGGTGGCTTTCGGGAACGATACCGACGCTGATCGGCACGGGATCGTAACTCCGGTTGCGGGTTTGATGAACCCGAATCATTACCTTGCCGTTGCCATTCGCTATTTGCTCACGCGCCGGCCCCAGTGGAGTAACACAGTTGCGGTGGGAAAGACTCTGGTGAGCAGCAGTATGATAGACCGGGTCGTCAAAAAGCTCGGCCGCAAGCTCAGCGAAGTGCCAGTGGGTTTCAAGTGGTTTGTGCCGGGCCTGGTCGATGGCTCGTATTGTTTCGGCGGAGAAGAAAGCGCTGGGGCGAGTTTTCTTCGCCTTGACGGCACAGTATGGACGACCGACAAGGACGGGCCAATCATGGACTTGCTGGCTGCGGAGATTACCGCGCGCACTGGCAAGGATCCCGGAGAACATTACCGCGAACTGACGGCGGAGTTCGGCATCCCGTACTACACGCGCATCGACGCGCCTGCCACGCCCGAGCAGAAAGCAAGGTTGGAAAAACTCACCCCGGACGCGGTAAAGGAGTCGGACCTGGCGGGCGAGCCAATCACCGCCAAGCTGACCAAAGCCCCGGGCAACGATGCCCCAATCGGCGGCTTGAAAGTTGTGGCGGAGAGCGGTTGGTTTGCAGCGCGACCCTCCGGTACCGAGAACATTTATAAGATCTACGCCGAGAGTTTCAAGAGCCAGGCCCATCTGAAGGCGATCATTAGCGAGGCGGAGGAGATGGTGAATAATGCGCTGGGTTCGCCCGCAGTCGTTCCTGAGCAGGGAGGCCGGACATGAGCAGCAATGGCGCGCTCATGGATCCGCCACCATTTTCGCCCGAGTATCGTTCTTCTGGCTTGCTGTTACACGTCACCTCTCTGCCGTCTCCGTATGGCGTCGGCGATTTGGGATCGCCCGCCTTCTCATGGATTGGTCGTCTCCACGATGCCGGCCTAGCGTGGTGGCAGGCGCTACCGCTGGGTCCGACTGGTTACGGAAACTCGCCCTATCAATCCATGTCGTCATTTGCCGGCAATGCGCTGCTGATCAGCCCCGGCTCTCTCATCTCGGACGGGCTCTTACAGGCGAGCGATGCTCAGTCTTACTTCTCGGGGGACACGGTTGACTACGCTTCGGTTATCCCGTTCAAACGGCGGCTGCTCGAAACGGCATGGACAAGCTTCAAAGCCCGGCAGCGCAGTGACAGAGATCTCGCGCCTGTCTTCGACGAGTTCTGCGCCAGGCAGGCGCATTGGCTAGAAGACTACGCTCTGTTCCGGGCACTGAAGGAAAAGTATCGCGGAGCTTATTATCTGGAGTGGCCAGCAGAGTTGGTTCAGCGCAGCCCGAATGCTCTCGTCGAGGCGCGGCGAGAGTTAGCAAGTCAAATTGATCTGGTTCGCTTCGCGCAATTCCTGGTGTTCCGTCAGACCGATCAACTCAAGGAGCATGCCCATGCCAAGGGCGTGAGCTTGATCGGCGATCTGCCCTTCTTTGTTTCGCCGGATTCCAGTGACGTTTGGGCGAATCCTGAGCTATTCCTGCTCGATGAGCAGCATCGGCCACGCTTCGTCGCCGGAGTTCCTCCCGATTATTTCAGCGCGCAAGGTCAATTGTGGGGCAATCCCGTTTACAACTGGGATGCCGTGCGTTCGACTGGTTATCGGTGGTGCATCGATCGGTTGCGTGCTCTGCTGGCTCACGTCGATGTGATTCGCTTGGATCACTTCCGCGGGTTCGCGGCTGCGTGGCAGGTTCCAGCCGGAGCGCCAACGGCTCAGTCCGGGCAGTGGGTGGCGGGTCCGGGAGCCAGCTTTTTTCAAGCAGTGCAAACTGAGCTGGGCCATCTGCCATTCATCGCGGAAGATTTGGGTGTGATTACGGCCGACGTGCAGGCCCTGCGCGACCAGTTTGGTTTGCCCGGGATGCGCGTCCTGCAATTCGCCTTCGATGGTCACGGGGACAATCCCTATCTGCCGCACAACTTTGTCCACAATACAGCCGCCTATACCGGCACGCATGACAATGCTACGACTCGACAATGGTACGAGGAATTGCCCGACTACCAGCGGCAGAACCTCTGGAGCTACCTCAAGCGTTCGCCGGGAACCAGTGCGGATGCCGCTCCGGAGTTGATGCGGCTGGCATGGTCGTCACCAGCGGCGCTCGCGATTGCTCCCTTGCAGGATGTGCTCAACTTGGGAAGCGAGGCTCGCATGAACGTGCCTGGTCGCGCCGATGGGAACTGGCGCTGGCGCGTCCGAGAAGACATGCTATCCTCTCAGGCCTTTCAGTGGCTGCGGGATTTGACCGAGAGTTGCAAGCGCTCGGTCAGTCCGGCAACATCCGTCGGGGTGCAAATGGACCGGGGACGGGCGACCGCTCAAATCTAGAAACAGACGGGGGTTTTGCCTGCTGATTCAAGTTGCCAAGAGTATTCTCCTGGTGGTGAGCGCACTGTTTCCGATCGTGGATCCGATCGGAGGCAGTCCGGTCTTTCTGCTGCTCACGCGAGACTACGCGGCCGAGACACGACGAGTGCTGGCTCGCCGCATTGCGCTAGATAGTTTCATACTGCTGGTTGCGTCCTTCACCCTGGGGGCGCACGTGCTCTCCTTCTTTGGCATTTCGCTCCCGGTTGTGCAGGTCGGCGGTGGGCTGATCGTGATTGCAACGGGCTGGGCGATGCTGAATCAGAAAGATGAGGAAGACCGAGACTCTGCCAGGCGAACGGTCACTTGCGCTGATGCTCTCAGCCAGGCGTTCTACCCGCTGACGCTTCCCTTGACCGTTGGTCCCGGCTCCATCTCGGTTGCGATCACTTTGGGCGCGAATGCGCCGCAGCACCTGGGCGCAAACCTGCTGGCGATTCTTGCGGCGGCGATCGCTTCCGCTTTCGTGGCAGTGACCATCTACCTCTGCTACGGGTACGCAGATCGGCTCGCGAGCAAGCTGGGCCGCACGGGGACGAACGTAATTTTAAAGCTCACCGCGTTCCTGCTGGTGTGCATCGGAGTGCAGATCTTGTGGAACGGCGCGAGCAAATTGCTCGGTTCGTTGCCGCACTTTGCCGGAGTCATAGCGCTGCCGCATTGAGAGCGAAGCAAGCGGTTGGAGCGGATGAAAGAGAGGCACCGTGAACAGGTCAAGCGTTGATGTGCTTCCCAAGGTGGATGGTCCGGCCAAGGCTGCCGACAGCGTGGCGACGCCACTCGTCAAACGACCGACTTGGGAGCAGGCTGAGGGCAATCCATTGCCGCTTGGGGTCAACTGGATTGAAGAGGAGCAAGCGTTCAATTTCGCCGTTCACTCCGAACATGCGGAGAGCGTCACTCTATTGCTCTATTCTCCAGCCGATCTAGTGAATCCTGTTCTGAAGCTTCAATTGGATTTCTTGCACAACAAGTCGGGGCGGATTTGGCACTGCCGAGTCCCGGTCACAAAGATTACTGAGGCTCGCTATTACGGATACTCCGTCTCGGGACAGAGCATTCCTCAACTCCATAGCTTCGACCCGCAGAAGGTTCTACTCGATCCGTACGCGAAGTGCATTTTCTTCCCACCCGGTTTCGATCGGAACTTGGCCATGCGGGAAGGATCCAATGCAGGCAGCGCGCCTTTGGGAGTGCTGTTTGACCAGCGAACGACCTTTGACTGGTCGGGGCACCGGCCTCCCTATCATGAGTCGGATGCAGTCATCTACGAACTTCACGTGAAGGGTTTCACGAAGAACCCAAACTCAGGTGTCGACCCGGCGCGTGCCGGCACATACGCCGGTCTCGTGGAAAAGATCCCCTATTTGAAGGAACTCGGGGTAACGGTTGTAGAACTGATGCCGGTTTTTCAGCGTGATCCACAAGAAGGCGACTACTGGGGCTATATGCCTTTGAATTTCTTCGCGCCGCATGCTCAGTACGCGAGCACACACCGTGCGGATGAGCAGCATATTGAGTTTAAGAATATGGTGAAAGCTTTTCATGAGGCTGATATCGGCGTGGTGCTGGACGTGGTGTACAACCATACCTGCGAGGGAGACCACAAAGGACCGATCTACAGCTACAAGGGACTCGACAGCGCTGGCTATTACATGATGTCTTCCGATCCGGCAAATCCCTACGCCAATTACTCCGGCACCGGTAATACCTTGAATTTCGGCCAGGCACATGTGCGCAAGATGGTGATTGATAGTCTGCGT
>DATNLE010000093.1:0-1848 GCA_035603035.1 Candidatus Acidiferrales bacterium
ATCCACCACCAGAGTGTCGCCTTCCCAATGGCCAACCGAATCGCCCATCCATGTGTTTAGAACATCGCGTCCTTGGGGATGCTGATGCGATCCGTCGGTATGAACGATCCGAATGCCATGCGGGTACTCATACAAGAAAACCACCAAGCCAGGCTTTTGGATCACCTGCCAGGGGAACGGCGTATAGACCGCGCGCGGCACGCCGGGTAAATGACAATGCGCCTGCGGATCGTTGGAAGCGTCTTTGAATAGCTCGGCTCTTTTTGCCAGAGCCCAGGGCTGGTAAGGAATTTTGTGGGTGGGCGGATCCACGACCACCCCTTTTCCGGCTGGGATACCGTAGACGGCCTCGTGGTCCTCCACGTCAAACGGCGCGAGCGTGTCCGCCAACCAAAGGCCATTGAGGTCGGGCTTGCCATCCTCCGTTCGTTTAAAAGGAGCCGGCTGATCGTCTTTCGGATCGTGCGGCGGTCCGAATTGAGCCGGCGCTAATCGCGCGACCCCGCACAGCGCCGCCGCCAGACATAGAACCTTGGCGAGCGTGAACGTTCTCATGTGTGGCGCACGCACTCCTGCGTGCCGCGTCGGCGGTCCGGACCGGGGACATCCTATACACAACGTACCGGGCACATCGTAGACACTTTTGAGGACGATAAGGGCGGAGACAACGATGCCCTGGAAAGTGAGCGGTGTGATGGAAGAACGAGTACGGTTTGTGACGGAATGGGAAAGCCAAGACTGGAGTCTGGCCGAGTTGTGTCAGGACTACGGGATTACGAGAAGTACGGGATACAAGTGGCTGGACCGATACGAATGGAGCGGCTTAGCAGCTCTGGAAGATAAATCGCGGGCGCCGCACAAGCACCCCAATCAGACGAGCGAGGAGGTGGAAGAGCTGATCTTGGAGCTGCGCAAAAAGCATACGCGATGGGGAGCGCGAAAGATCCAGGCCAAGCTAAAGCGGGGCGCGGAAATGGGGGCATACAAGGTACCGGCGATCAGCACCGTGGGAGCGATTCTGAAACAGTACGGGTTGACGGTGGCGCGGAAAAAGCGCCCGCGGGCGGAGCCATCCTCACAGCCCTTGGCGCCGGCGGGGAGGGCGAACGCGTTGTGGTGCATAGATTACAAGGGATGGTTTCGGACCGGAGACGGAAAGCGCTGCGATCCGTTGACGATCACGGATCGCTACAGCCGGTATTTGTTGCGCTGCCAAGGGGTGGGGGCGGCAGATACGCTGCACACGCGAGCGGTGTTGGAAGGAGCGTTTCAAGAATACGGATTACCGGAGCGAATGCGTAGTGATAACGGAGCACCATTCGGATCGAACGGACGGGGTGGGCTGACGGCGCTGGCGGTGTGGTGGATGCGGCTGGGGATTGAGCCGGAGAGAATCCAGCCAGGCCGGCCGCAACAAAACGGGAGTCATGAGCGGATGCATCTGACGTTAAAGCAAGAGACGGCGTCGCCGTCGGCGGGAAGCTTGCGATCGCAGCAACAGCGGCTCGATGCGTTTCGCCAGGAATACAATCACGAACGGCCGCACGAGGGGCTGGAGATGTCGACGCCGGCCGAGCATTATGAGCGATCCAGCCGACCCTATCCCAGACGGCTACCGGAGCCGACATATTCGGGATGGGAAGTGCGCTCGGTGGGCCGGAGCGGGCAATTCAAATTTTCGGTAAAGGACGTGTTTGTCAGCCACGCACTGGCCGGACAGAGCATCGGATTGACACAGTTGCAATCGGGTCAAGAGCGCTACTGGCGAGTCTATTTCATGAAATATGATCTGGGAGTTTTGGATCGAAAGACATCGCACATCTGGGCGCCAGCGGAGTGGGGAAAGTT
>DATNLE010000097.1:0-3727 GCA_035603035.1 Candidatus Acidiferrales bacterium
GCAGGACAATCAATGCGCGCGTACTGAACCGCAATAATCTGCCATTTTCCTTTACGCTTGAGCCACGTGTCAGTCCACACCAAACACCGGCGCTCGCGCTTAGAGTCCGGGAGGACGGCAACGCTGGATTCTGAGCCGTACACAACCGCGACATTGTCGCCAAAGAATCTAACGTCGGCATCGAGTAGGCGGCAATCACTGTGGAACGTCGCTGGATCGTAGGTCGGCACTTCAGTGGGCCTATCGTAGCGTGTACCTTTCGGCGATGTACCGTGGAAGTCCGCAGCGAGCAATTCCGATAGGACCCAAGGTTTGCCACAAGACTGTTCTGCCCACGCTCTCTCCTGCGCGATCATCCACTGCACTGTCTCTTTTCCTCTGTTGGCGACCTCACCGCCCACAGCCCATCCAGCTAACACCCAAAGATAGCCACCCAACACGCCAATAATTGCACGTCGACTCATAATCACTCCTGCTGCGATATTCAGTGCCGACTATCGATTGGGTTGAGCGACGCGCGGTTGCGCCGACATCCAACGAAGTTGATTTATCCCGATCATCGACTCCCTCCTTGGAGAGGTTATTGCCCAGCACTATCGTCACCCCCCAGCTTCCCAGTTGCTAGAAACGTCAATTCAGCATCGGTGAACTGAGCCTGAGACATAACCCAGCGCGCTCGGTGCGCGAGGACACTTGGCACTTGAACCTCACAACTGCGACCTTCACCAAGTAGTTGAGGGTCAGACATCACGCGAGCTGGAACGCCTTCGAATATCAATCGCTGAGCCAGTACTTGCGCCGATGGAACGTCTGATAAGGACGCTACGGCTTGCCATTCTTGACCGCTTGCTGCCATAGGCATCTAACGATCAGGTGGAGCGAGAAGCGGCATCGTTGTTCATTTGTCCGGTTTTAGATTCGAGCTTACGAGCCCCAAGCCCTGCCAAAAGCTGGGCGGATATGTCAGCGCCGCTGGCATCGAAACCCAGCCCTTCGTCAGATTGAGTTCGTATCCACTGCCGGTGCGGCGATATTCCACCGACCTAAGAGCAATAGGGTCCCAGTCGCCGGTGAACTGCAGATTCTTCAATTGTTCGGGATATTCGCCGAAACGCACTTTGTGCAATTCGATTAGCGCGATAGCAGTTTTAAAGCCTTGATCCCCAAACTTTGCGTCCGCCTGTTCCTTTAGGTTGCAGCCAACAAATAGAGCGACGATGCAAAGGACGCTAAGCAATCGCGTGGTAACTTGCATAGTAAGTTTCGCCTAACTATAAATTAACAGACAGATCCGTCGCATAAACATCCGACTCTTCGCCCCTTCCATTTCCATCCTCACACCAATGTAGCGCCGCACCAGGGACAATGTCGAATAGCTATCGATGAGGACCCTCCGTCATGCACGCGAATCCCAAACTGCCCAGAGTTTTCCGAATACACCACTAGGGAGTCTGGACAATTGCTAAGATCTTCGTGGTCCTCACATCTGAAGGTCAGCTGCCGACGCATATCCTCGCAGCAAGGCTTGGCAGCAAGACGGCTCATGGCAACAAAATTTGGGCAATGCAATTTGCACGCAGCGCGGCCGCAGACACAGCTTCAAGCACCGTCCCACGGATTAACCACCGGAACACTCAGGTCCGCAAAGTGCTTCACATTGCGGGTTGCCAAGGTCGCGCGCCTGGCCATGACGATGCCGGCGATCAGCGTGTCTCGCACATCCACCGGCCGACCGGCGCGCTGGCGTGAAGCCGCCAGCCCCGCTGCCGCATCCGCCGCCGCCGTGTCAAAATCCAACACCCGCCCTTCCAAGTCCTCCACGAGTAAGGCATCGAAGGACGACTCCAATGCCTTGCGCCGCTTGCCCTGCTGCAACGACTTGAGCCCAAATCGGGTTTCAAACACTGTAAGGCTCGTGATCCACACCGACTCCGCCGGTTGGGCGTCGAGCCATTCCACCACCGGCAATTCCGGCACTTCTCGCATCAACGCCGAGAGCACATTCGTATCCAAAACAATCACGACTTGAACTCAGCCGCCCGCGCCACCTGACCTGAAAGTTCCGGCAGCTCCTTGAGCAATCCCCCACCCCTAAAGCGCGCCGCCATCTGCGAGCCGAGCTTGGTCACTGATCGACCCGACTCCTTGGCGGCATTGCGCAAAATGTGCCGAATCTCCTCCTCCATACTGCGACCATGTCGCTGCGCACGGCGCTTCAAGCGCACTTTGACCTCCTCCTCCAAGTCACGAACGACAAATTGCGCCATGAGGACCCCAAGCATAGTACTACGATTGATATCATGATATCATTCTCGGGCTGAGACCGTCAAGATACGAGGCAAAGAACCTATTGTCCCATCCATCTCCCTTCATTTCGTCCAGCCCTACGCGCCGCGGGCCAGGCTCGCGCTGCATGCTCATGCCTGAACTCCCGTGTCTGACGTACGCCGCGATGGCTCCAATCGATTGTTAGAAGTCAGCGCCACTTACGGAGCTAGAAGCATGATTGCCCCATACGCCATTTTGATGAGGCCGTCCAATGCCCACAACCTGTTTAGTGGATATCCGGGCCTGAGCCAAAGGCCGATACCGGCACACACGCACAGAGTTACCCCGAGAGCCGCACAGACGGGACCAAAAGATACGGCCATGGGCAAAAAATGTAGGCCGACCGCAAAGAGAATCGCCAAGAGCAAGGAGCGCTCACCCGCCCTGCGATACAACGCCACAGCTACGCGAATAAGAATGGCCTCGGCGCTGATGGAGCCGAACAGAAACCAAAGCTGAAGTCGGGTTGGCGTGCCAACTGGGGCCGAAAGGGGAGCGGCCAAAAGGACGATGGCAACTGTGGCAACCGCCGCTCCGATGATAAGCAGCAACCGGCGTCTGCCTGGAAGAAGGGCTCCGAGCACCACGCCGGCACCCATGATGAAAATAAACACTCCGCCGGCACGGACCATCGGAAATGCGTAGGCCCATGAGGACGGATCTAGGCGCACCGACATCTAACAATGAGCTTGAGCGACGCGGGGCTGCGCCAGCGCCAAACGAAGGCACTTTATCTCAATCATCGACACCCTCCTCGGCTATTCTCCGTTGGTTAGGCGCCCTCGTCACCGCAGTGCGCTCACGCTTCAGCGACTTCCGTCACCGTTACTTCAAGACCGCCGACAACTTTTGCGGCGGTGTTATAGAACCAGCAAGCCAACGGTACGAAGATTAGCGCCACTAACGCGTACATGAATGGGAAGAGCAAAAGAGTGCCCGCACTAAAGTGAAATCCCGGACCCACAGGCATCGGCGCTATCGCGGCAATGAGAATCATAGGAATGACGAATATCAAGCTCAAAAAGAAATACAACACAGCGAAGAGCTTCCCGGCTTGCCACGGCGCGATGCGTGAAAGTTGCTTTGACATAGATGCTCCCTTTGTTTGGCGATGTGGTTTATGTGACCGTACGGTTTGATCTAAAGCACTCATTTACTCCAACGAGCGATGACGACAGTGGAGCGAACGCTGACACGGTGCCTAACTATGAAGCTGAGCGACGCGCGGTTGCGCCAGTGCTAAACGAAGCTGATGTATCCCGATCATCGACTCCCTGTACTTGTGCGGACTCGTCCTTAAGGCCTACTTTTGCCTGGCACGGAACGGAAAAAGTTGCTGCCTGACGAAACCGTCCGGCATGTAGTCACCGACCACGCCGTAGCGCTTCGGGAAGGGCCG
>DATNLE010000111.1:0-8632 GCA_035603035.1 Candidatus Acidiferrales bacterium
TCGGTTTAGTCACAAGGCGCTCAGTCGATCAGCCCTCCCCCAAGTGCTGCTCAACCATAGAATAGAGCCCTCGCTGTTCCGGAGAAATGGCACAGCCGTGCCGGACGGCATCACCTTAAGGCCATACCACGACGCACTCTGCGTCTTAACTTGTATCCGCCGGCGGCATTCAGAGAGCGGTGACAAGGCTCAAGTTTCACTGGTCTAACGCCTTCGCCGCCAGTCCAATCGAACGCCAGTCATACTCTTCGATGCTGTGCTACTAAACTCAGGAACATGGCGCTCCTGCGCATTGTGACTTGGAACTGCGGCATGGCTCTTGCCCGGAAAGCGCAGGGTCTATTGGGTCTGCATCCAGATATCGCGGAAGTTCAGGAATGCTCCAAGAAATCCTTGGAGGTTCTACACGGCCACGGTTTCTCCGGCTTGTGGTTCGGTGCCAATCCGAACAAAGCACTGGCGGTCTTTTGCAGGACGGGGTTCGCGCCTCAAGCGGTGGGCAAGCCCTTCGGCAAATGAGTGGTTTCCCGTTCGGTTCATGGCGCACTAGTGGCTTTCAACTTGCTTGCGATCTGAGCTTGTTAGGTCGGGACAAAGCGTGCCGACAATTACATCGGGGAGGTTCACCGATGCCTCGTGAAACAAAGCGGCTGGTTCAGCAACGCATCCGTTGTTGCCGCTGGAGACTTCAACCGCAATGTGCAATGGGACGCCAACCGCCCCGGACGAAATCACACGGAAGTAGTTCGTTTATTCGAAAGCCACGGGCTGATCAATGCGTACCCCGCTCACCACGATGAGAAGCAGGAGCCGAACCCGCCCGCCTATTGCTTTTACGCCATCAGGACAAGCCATTCCACATCGAGTACGTGTTCGTCCCGAAGGATTGCCGGCTAAAAATCGGTAGAAGTCGGGTCGTTCGGAGAGTGGGGAAAGCTCAGCGGCCACGTTCCGGTTGTGGTTGATGTAAGCATTGGGGGTAGAACGCAAGTGACGCTGAAGTGGCTGCTGAAGGCGCTCGATGTCTCCGAGTGAATCTCAAACATCCGTTGGCCTTGTCTCGCTGGAAAGTTATATGCTCTCAAGGATCCCGCTCGAGTGCTCCCAACTATGCCGATCCCCGACTTTCAAAGCGTGACGCTCTCACTATTGAAGATCGCCACAGATGGCGGACAATACCACATCAAGATGCCGCCAACGCGCTCGTCGATCAATTTGGCCCTCTGAAACGCCTGCCTTTCGTAACTATCCCGCCTGAGCCATAGACCCTACTCTTTACATGTCCGGTGTTTTCAGGGCAGTTGGCGAAACACAAAGTCAAACCAAAGGGGACGCGGGAGATGGATTGCGGTCTGGAGTTTCTGAAACTCGCGCACGATGCAATCAAACGACAGGAAGAGGAACTGGGGCAATTGGAGAGTAGCAAGCATTCCAATTTTGCGACCGTACGGCAATGCGAAAAAGCGTGGCAGAAATATTTTATCCTCAAGCACGCAATCAGGATGCGCTTTCGCCCAAAACTCTACTCGGAACTGCGGTGTCCCAAGAACAACAAGCGAAGTGTTGACCTGTATTTCGTTGATGGCAGAGAACGTACACTAGCAGTGTTCGAGCTTAAGCCGGGGAACCCGAATCCAGCGCTTGCAGAGCGCATTGTTGACGATTGCGAAAAGCTGCGTGATCTCAGCGATATTGATTCTGAAACGCAAAAATATGTCGTTGGGATAGTGTGCGGATCTCCATCAAGGATCAAAACATGGGAAAAAACGTTGGCGGAGTATTTGAAGAAGTCAAACGTAATCACCCAGAGAGTCGCCGAACTTCCCGATATTCCCTCGAACGAGGGCGGGGTGATCAAAATCGTGATGCTCCGAGTGACAGCGGCAGCTGCAATGAAAGCAAGAGCCTAGCACAAGCTCGTCAGAGCGAACCCCGCCGGGACCGGTAATGCATCGTGCCGCATGAGAGGGGGAATGCACGAGCCCCACGGACGCCCCATCCGAATCAGAGTGGCAACACGGACGTCGCAGCACTTGCTCAATCCTGAACGGCTTTCGCAACACTGCAGGTGCTGTAAAGCCCTGCGGCAGTTTCTCCCGAGCCGCCCTGGGATCGGCGGTCATGATTGCCATTTGCTGAAATGGATTACTCCCGTGGATCGTGGTCCCGAACTCCATCCCGTTCTTGATGTCTGGGCAGGGGATCAAGCGATAGTCGGTGAGCACCAACTCCCACGGGCCTAATCGCTGCCAGACATGGAACTCGTCGTCCCCGCTGGACGACCGATGAACATCGCCTCCCCGCTTCTCCATTTCCTTCGCGAAAAACGACATTAGGGCATCGTCGTCGCCACAGAACCATGAATCTCTGAAACGGCCGCAGCAGGAAGCGTACCAGTTCCTTGATACGCCTCCGTCACAGACCTGGAGAACATTCCTGCTGAATCACCTCGGGGGAAATTGGCGCCGTGGACTTTTTCACGGTGCCAAACGATTCGTATGCGAGTGCTGTTCATTTTTCTGCACGTCACAGGGCGGCGCAGACCAATGAAGCACTTTCCAGTCGGGAGTTTTTGAACTCTCGTACATGGCTCCGGTGAAAGTCTGGGGGAAATATAATGGAGGATGACTTTTTGATCGCCACTGAAAGGTAGCGGTGCCTCATTGTTTAAAAGCGTCGATATTCTGCCCACGCTGAACGCACGGAGCCTTTCAGGTGCTGCAGTTGATACATCGGAGGCGCTGCGCAATTCGTCGTCTAAATCTGCCCGAAGTGGGGCAGAAACTTTAGCGGCTAAGCTTCCGATCGTAGCGACTTCCGCCTCTATGTCGCAGTCTCCGGGGATTACCTGGCCATCGACGAGGCTGCGATGAGTACCTGCAAGAGAGCGCGGTCGTGAAGAAATCAGTTAGAACGAATTGGCCACTAAATCGGGCTTGTCAGGGTAGCCACTGATGCAGAAGTTCAGATTCAACGGCTCTGGGCGAACCTTGAAGCTCGTGGGTATTGTCGTTTTCTCCCTTTTCTCCGGCTCTGTCCTGGCAAGGCAACCACCGGGGGCCCTGCACCGGGACGTGCTCAGCACCTGGACGACTGTTCAGGGACTGCCGCAAAATTTCATCACTGCGATCGACCAGACGTCGGATGGGTTCCTGTGGATCGGGACGCTGGGTGGATTGGCTCGTTTCGATGGGCAAAGGTTCGAAACATTCGGACCGCGGTTGCCTTCTGCGTTGCACGGAACCATCAGCGCGATGGCTCTTGAGGCAAACGGCACGCTGTGGATTGGGACGGCGAGCGGGCTTTTTTTCTATCGTGACGGCACCTTTCGCTCAGCGCCAAGCTGGCAGGGGCGCCCGATCACTTTGGTTGAGAAGATTCTTGCGGCGACTCGCAGCGGAGTGTGGGTCCGGACACGCGACCGCCTGTTATACCTTACGAACACATCCGCGCAGGACATCGTGCTTCCAATCGCGATGCGAGATATGCGAAGTTTCGCCTACGACCGCCAAGGCCAGCTATGGCTCACGGATGGAAGAACGATTGTCGTTTCGAGCGATGGTCGCGTCCAAGCTCGATATCCCTTGGAGAATGCGTCCCTCGTGTATGCGGCTTCTGACGGTGCAATCTACGCTGGCGATGGACACCACCTATTCGTCTTTCATGAGGGTAAGTTTCGTCGTGTTGCCAACGCGGGTCCTGGCGAGTTCGTTTCAATGATGATTGATTCCAAGCGTCGCCTTTGGATGGCCAGCGGCGGTTTGGAGGGAATTAGCTGCAAAACCGAAAACGGCGTTGAGATGCTCACGTCCAACGATGGCCTGGTCAGCAATGATGCTCGCGTGCTGTTCGAAGACCGGTCGGGGGACATTTGGATCGGCACAATCTCCGGTTTGCAGCGGCTACACGCGGGACTATTCACCAGCTATACCGAACACGATGGCTTACTGCGCGCCGCCAAGCAATACGACTCGATCTTTCAAGACCAACAGGGCTCGATATGGGTTGGCGCGATTGAAGCGGGCGTGGCGCGTTGGGACGGCAAGCAGTGGCAGACGTTTGGTAGGAAAGCTGGACTACCAAGCGGGCAGGTGCGAGGTTTCGTCCAGTCCGCAAGCGGCGATCGCGATCATGGACCGATCATCGCAGTCTCTGATTATGGGTTGTTTCGTTATCAGAGTGGCCGCTTTTATCGCATCCCCCACATTCCGGCCGGATACATTTGCTCTCCGGTGCGCGCCTCCGATGGAAGTCTATGGTTCAGTGTCCAACAAAAGGCGGTTTATCGGATGAAGGACGGAGTTCTGAGCGCGTATGGAACTGAACAAGGCTTGCCCGATAATGTTATCTGGGCACTGCTTCCCGATGAAGAGGGAGGTGTTTGGGCGGCCGCTTCCACTGGCCTTTTCCACTGGCGCGATGGGCATTGGCTGCTTGAAGTCGCAACAGAAGGCTCAGTCCTTTCCGTGATGCGTTCCTCGCGGTTGGGGCTTTTGCTCGGTACTGCTTCGGGAATCATAATCGTGCGCGACGGTCATCGCTGGACTATCGGGCAGGAGAATGGCCTCCCGGTACGCATGGTCCTCTCCATGGTGGAAGACAACAATGGGGATATATGGCTGGCGGCCACAAACGCCATCGGCGTGGTACCTCATCAGCAGATTGAAGCCGTAATGAGCGGTGCTGCGAGCAAAATCTCTCCGGAGATCTTCACCGAAGCTGATGGCTTGCGTAGTCCCGATGTTCTCCCCCTTCCGCAGGTGAACGCAATAAGAGCGCGTGACGGTCATATCTGGTTCGCTACCGCACGTGGTCCGGCAGTGGTGATGCCAACCGTTTTTCAAGCGGAGCCTCCGACCGCGGTGCTCGATTCGGTTGCAGTCGACGATCAGCCATACGACTACCGCATGTTAGCGGTTCCCCCGGGGCGTCACCGCATCACCTTCAACTTCACGGCTCCGGTATTTGTCGCTCCAGAGCAGGTGACATTCCGCTATCGGCTGAGTGGCTGGGATACGGACTGGGTTGATGCGGGGACGCAACGAACCGCGTCCTACACAGCGCTTCCGCCCGGCGGCTATGGGTTCCGAGTGCAGGCGATCGCACGCGGGGTATGGCGCGGGCCTGTCAGTACTGAAGGCGCATTGAAGCTAAAACCGTATTTCTGGCAGACCCGGTTCGTCCGAATCTCCACCTTGCTGCTGGGCGTCGCTCTGATCATTGAGTTCACAAGAAGGCGCAGTCTACGACGCGTAGAACGATTTCGTGTTCGCTTTGAGGAGCGCGCCGCCGAGCGAGAGAGGATCGCGTATCAGATTCACGACTCCTTAATCCAGGATCTGATTGGTGCAACTTTGCAACTCGAGTTGGTTGGACTGCAACTTCTCTCGGAAAGGGAGGCCGCACAGAAATCTCTTGACGGGATCGCATCACATTTGCGCGCCACTATCACCCGCAGCCGAAACATGGTATCCGCGCTGCACTCAACAGCCTCTCCGCAGTACAGCCTTTACGATTTGCTTAGCCTCTGCGAATCCGAGTTTCGTGTTGGACATCAGCCTGAACTGCGCATCGTGAGCATGGGTGAGCCCCGCGAAATCAATCCCGTCGTGCGCGACGAAATCTATCGAATCTGCCGGGAAGCGGTCGCAAACGCCTTCCGACATGCCAAGGCTCAAATGATTCACGTGAAGATTCAATACGAGAAGGTTCGGCTAACCATCGACATCGTGGATGATGGCTGTGGGATGGATGAGAAGACCAACCAGTTCGGCCGAGTGGGACACTTTGGGTTGCGCGGAATGCGCGCTCATGCCCGACGGATTGGAGCGGAGTTTTCCGTGACCAGCGTGTTGGGAGGCGGAACTCATGTCCGTCTTCGCACCAGGATTGCTCAGGGATGGAAAGAACAGATGCAGGCAGGTTTTGCGATTTGGACGCGGCCTTTCGAGGACTTCCTTAGCAGAATCAAGGCAAAGGTGGGCGATGGATTTGAACAGTGAATCTCGGGCGGTCGAGCGCCTAAAGGTCCTTATCGTTGACGATCATCCGATGGTCAGGGAAGGACTTGCCGGGATCCTGAGACGATTCGAGATCGCCATCAGCGGTGTCGCTGCAAGCGGACGGGAAGCTCTTGAAATGTTTTCTGCGACTCGACCAGATGTGACATTACTCGATCTGCGTCTCCCCGATCAGAGGGGCCTCGACGTCCTGAAATCCATTCTCAATCTTGACCCGAATGCGCGCGTGCTGATCCTGACGTCTTCCCAGGCAGAGGCAAACATCTACGATGCAATCTCGCTCGGTGCCTGTGGGTACCTGCTCAAGGGAATTGATGGCGCCAGTTTGGCGCGGCAGATTCGCCACGTCGCCGAGGGAGGAAACGCGATCGCACCCGAGGCGTCGGAGCGGCTGACGAGGTACATTGGCGCGAAGAAGATCAGCGAACGTGAAATCGAAGTCCTGCGCTTGATTGCACTCGGCAAGAGCAACAAGGAGATAAGCCAACGCCTCGATGTCACGGTGGACACCGTTAAGATGCATGTGAAGAACCTGCTTCAAAAACTCCAGGCCAGCGACCGCACCCAGGCCGTTGTCATCGCGATCCAGCGTGGGCTCATTCAGTACTAGAGCCTACCTACTCGAAAGAGTAAGCCGACGCCTACCCATCATATATCTGGGAGTTGCCGGACACCTCTGCTACACTCGCCGCCATCGATGACCTCACGAAGTACAGGAGCGGTGCTGGAGACGCCCACGAAGGACTCGCCCACCAGATCTTTGGGACTATGGTTTCCCTGCGCGGCGAGACAGTGGTCAACGGGCATGATCGCCATCAACGGAGCAAAGTATTCTCCAAACGCGTAACTGGAAGCTAGCTCTGGCATCGTTGTGATGATGCTGAGATGCTGGATTGTATTCAACACGTTCCAAATCAAACCGAGGGAAGGATGTATGCGAATGACCAAGAGCAAGAAGTTCAGGTGGGTTACGTTAAAAGCTTTTCTCACTTTTCTGGCAATTCTAACGCCGGTAGCGATCACGCCTTATCGAGCCAATGGGCAGGTTTCGGGCCAGGAGGCACGAGGCCTGGATCTGGCGACGGATCATGGGCGCGTCGTTGCTGTACAAGAACAGACCATCACTGTCTTTCTGAAGCTGCATGAGCAGGCGGAATTCGATCAACGTGTGGCGGATCTGTATGATCCGACTTCGCCGCGCTATCACCAATGGTTAACCGATGCCGACTTCGCCAAGTACGCGCCATCGGGCGCGGAGATGAAGACGGTAAGGGAAGAATTGGAAGGGCATGGCCTCAGCACGATCTCTATTGATCCGCAGAACTTTTCTATTCGCGTACGAGGAACCGTGAGCGCGATTGAAAACGCCTTTCAAACCGAGCTTCACACCTTCACGTATAAAAACAAGAGCTTTCAGGCTCCTCGGTGGGAAGGGAAACTGTCAGGTGCAGCCGGAGAGCTGGTAGCTGCAACAGCGGGGCTCGAACGCCATACGGTGCACCCTAATTTTGTAATTGCGAAGAACCCAGAAACAGGGAAACCGCTGTTTTCGAAAAAGATCACGGCAACGGAGACCGCATCGCAGCTTTTCGCAGGGCTCACCGGCACCGCACTAACGGGGCCATCGACCTTTAATCTTAAGGGGCTAGCTCAGCCGCTTCCGCTCGGAGACTACTTTGGACCTGCCTATGACATAAATATTTTTGAATTCGTCTCCTATACGCCTGCTCAATTGCGATCACATTACAATCTTACATCTCTCATCCACCAGGGCTATGACGGGTCCGGGCAGACGGTCGCGCTTCTCGAAGCTTACGGCTACGCTTCAGCCGAACTGGATGCGAATACCGTTGGGAGCGTATTTGGTCTGCCCCTGCTTACCAACAAGAATTTCGAAGTGGTCTTCCCCGAAGGCCAGCCGTTAAACCCTAATGCCGCCGACCTGACGGGCTGGACGGGCGAGATTGCGCTCGACATTCAATCGGTGCACGCGATAGCCCCCGGAGCAAAGATCATTGAAGTCGCTTCCGCCGGCCAGGACAACGAAGACCAGATTACGTCACTTGAGTACATCAGGACGCACAAGCTTGCCAATATCGTGTCCTGCAGCTTTGAGAATGACGCGGAGATTATCTCCGGCACGGATGAAGAAAATTCCTTTGACAATGTGTTGGAGCGCCTCGCCGCGGCGGGAATCTCCGTCCAGTTCGCAAGCGGAGATGCTGGGGACCAGGGACTAGGCACCCCCTTAGGCGCAGTCAGCGTTCCCTCGAACTCACCCTATGCCACCGCCGTTGGTGGAACGAGTGTTCTGAACGATCCCCTCGGCAAGGGCGACATCGTAACCGGCTGGGGCACCAATGTCACGGCTCTGCAAATTGAATTCGTCCAAGATCCGCCGACCAGCATTGGCTTTCAATTCGGTGCTGGAGGTGGTGAAAGCCAGTTTTTTGCCAAACCTGTATGGCAGCACGCCCTTCCGGGCAATGGCCGTCAAGTCCCTGACGTGTCTGCAGACGCAGATCCGGAGACTGGCGTTCCCTTGGTTGTAACTTCTGAGGGTTCGCAATCAGCAGAGATCGGTGTCGGCGGGACAAGTCTGGCCACCCCGA
>DATNLE010000127.1:0-1502 GCA_035603035.1 Candidatus Acidiferrales bacterium
ACGATGCGCGCTGCGATAGGCACATCGGCAATTCCGCATATGCGGATGCCGAGCCGGTTTAACTTCAATTTGGGAGTTGAATCTTCAATCGACCGGGATTCCGGTCAGTCGAGGATCTTATCTCTCCCCACTTGGGCAGGAATTAGCACCTTGGCACTTGCACCAGGTTGCTGTGGCTTCATCGGGCCTGTCCCCTCAGCCACTCTTGATAAGCGCTGCTGGTTAAAGCAGCAAATACAGGATAACAAAACCGGGATAGCAGTCAAGAGGGGAATTGAACCGCGGGTCAAGATGTCTGGGAAGGAGCGTCACAAACGGCGTACGGCGCGAGACTGCGATCCCGTCGTTGCTTCCGTTGTGCGCAGGCAGTCGCTGTTGCGCGAACGGTCGGTCTTTGGAAGCCCAACGGGGCCCTGTTCCATCGGACAGGTGGTAATTCCCTAGCAGCATTGCGAATCATAGCTATAGACAGCAGCTTGTCTCATTGCTCAAATTGAAGCTTGGTAACACGGGGGATTGTTGTCTGCCGGGGGTAACAAGCCTATGCGATACATCGCCTTTTTGTTCGCAATTATTCTAATGGCCGCTTCGGGAGCGGGCGCGCAAGTGAATTTCTCGTCTTACGCCCTGACGTCCTCGCCTTTTAGCGGCGCGACTGCGACGCCTCCGCCCATCGGGCAAAACGTGTTCATGCCCGCAATTTTCGCAGATCCGGCCCTCCTCCCCCCGGCTCCGGCAGCAGAGCCCCAGGGTATCCAGGGCGTGTTTCAGAACTATAGCTGGCAAGCTTACGTGGGTTACACGTTCCTGCGCGCTTATGTCGTGCCAGGCACGGCTGTGAATCAGAATGGCCTGAATGGTTCGGTGGTCTGGTTTTACCGCGACTGGATTGGATTTGACGGGGAGCTTTTGGGTACTTATGGCAGGTTATCGGGAGATAGCTCGTGGACTTTCTTCGCCGGAGCAGGCCCGCGTCTCCGCTACACCCTACCCCGGGGCTTGGAAGTCTTTGCTCACGGTTTGATCGGATACGCGCACCTTACGCCACAGACTCCGTTTGGCAGCGAGAACGCTTTTGCGTACGAGGTTGGCGGAGGAGTGGACCTGATGCCGCCCCATCACCGCTTCGGTTACCGCCTCGAAGCAGATATGCTCGGCACTCGCTACTTCGGCGTTTACCAGTACAGCCCGAAAATATCCGCCGGCGTCGTCTTCAAGTTCTAAGACCCTTTCGATAGATTCAGCGAACGATATTGAGAGAACACCGTTCCGCACTTCGCGGGAATCTCCGCCCTCCGCAGGCTAAGAACAATTTAAGCTTCCGAAGATTCTCCGTTTGTGGTTTCATCGTCGGTTGGCAACCATCGATCGGAGGACTTTGTGGCAGACGATGCGCTGAAAACTTGGTCCGGGAAATGGGCGTTGATTACCGGCGCGAGCGCCGGTATCGGGCTGGAGTTCGCGAAGCTGCTGGCCGTCGCGGGCACGAATCTGGTGTTGAC
>DATNLE010000128.1:0-3457 GCA_035603035.1 Candidatus Acidiferrales bacterium
CGAACTCATCTGGCGCTGGCCAAAGATGCTCCGGAATCGAGAGCCGTGGAGAAGCCAGAACGCGGGCGCATCGTGGCGATTCCTCAGGTCGGAGGACTTCACCATCGCTACCAGCGCCAGGCGGCTTAGTCCGTCGGGGTCAACGATCATGGCTTCCGGCATTGTGCCATGGTCTTGCGAACCAAAGAGTTCGCGAGCCAAGGCCAGATCTCATCCCGGCTACGAACTCCTCTTTGCACTCGCCGCTTTGCGATTTAGAACACCTTGCTCGCTGCTTCGAAGTTCCCTCTATCAGCTATTCTGGCAGACGGTGATCGTATGCGGACGAGGTTTTCGGTAATGACAGGTGATCCTGAGATCGGGAAACTCCGAATGAATCCTCCAACTTCCGGTTTGCCCGTGACTCGCCCGTAATCGGCTTGAGAGCCACGACTTCCGAAGAGGGATTCGGCATCAACTTGACTTGGATTCACACTTGCTTGTAGCAGTTCTGCTGCCCAGCGGCAGGCTTGGCCTTTCAAGACTGCTCAGAGTCCGAAAACATACAGCACGCGATCGGCGCTGATGGCAATCCGCTGGAGTCCGTCCACGGTGAAGGCGATCGGGTTTGACGCGATCGCACCCCCCGTCTGGAAATCCCACAGCGCTTTTCCTGTTTGGTCATTGAGTGCGTAGAAGTTTCCCTCATCAGAGCCGGAAAATACCAGGCCTCCAGCAGTTGAGAGCACTCCTGCCCAAGGGGGAGAATGCAGCCTGAACTCCCAGCGCTGTGCTCCCGTTACTGCATCTAGGGCGCGGATGGCGCCGAACGAATCGTCAGCCGGCAATTCATTCTCGCCACCACCTGCGTAAAACGTGCCGACCTTGTATTCCATATCGCGTTTAAAGTATGTCGCGCCGATCTCACGAACCGCGACGTACACGAGACCAGTGTGAGGACTATAGGATGGACTGAACCAAACCGTAGCGCCGTTCGCGTTCGGATAAAGGAGGGTGCCCTTTTCGGTCGGTTCCGCGCCCTGTACACGGATGGGCCGACCCTTCGCATCGAGACCCGTTGCCCAAGTCTGCCTTGCATAAGGGCGACCTGCGACGAATTCTCCTGTGACACGATCCAGAACGTAGTAGAACGCATTACGGTTGGCGATTGCGACTAACTTGCGCTTGCGGTCACCGGTCGTCGTGTCGAAGAGAATCGGGACGTGATTAGAATCCCAATCGTGTGTGTCATGAGGCGTGAACTGGAAGTACCAGCGGAGGCGTCCGGTATCGGCGTCGATGGCAAGAAGCGAGCACGTATATAAATTATCGCCATTTCGTGGATCGCCGTTCCAATCGGGACTCGGATTGCCCACCCCCCAAAAGACCAGATTCAAGTCTGGGTCGTAGGTCCCCGTAACCCACGTGGGCCCGCCGCCAGTTTTCCAGCTGTCTCCCGCCCACGAATCGTGTCCGGGATTGCCCGGGTCTGGAATCGTCCAGAAACGCCATGTTCTTTTCCCGGTCTTGGCATCGTAGGCATCCACGAAGCCGCGTATACCCGCTTCTCCCCCACTGACGCCGACCACGACTTTGCCGTTGATCGCGAGCGGCGCCAGGGTCATGCTGTAAGCCGTCTTGTAGTCTGCGACCTTGACCGCCCAGCGCTCGATGCCGCTCTTCACATCAAGCGCTACGAGGTAGCAATCTAAAGTTGCAACATAGAGCTTATCGTCGAGCACCGCCGGTCCGCGGCTCACGTGACCGAACCCAATGCTGTGGTAATCAGATGGCAGGGGACGTTTCCAGTTCCAAAGCACGCGTCCGGTATGTGCGTCGAGCGCGGTGGCAGAGTTGGGCCCGCTAACATACATAATATTGTCGACGACAATTGGCGAAACTTCGTTGTTCGGATCCGGGAACTGGTACGCCCATTTCACCTTCAGACGGCTTACATTGTCCGCTGTGATTTCAGCCAGTGGCGAGAAGCGATGTCCCTGGTAATTCCCGGAGTAGGTTAACCAATTACCCGGTTCTTTGTCGGCGTTCGAAATGCGATCGAACGATACCTGTCCAAACGCAGTGGCACACAGGAGAACAGCAAAGGCTAATTTCATTGTTTGCCTCGCAGCGAGGCAAGGTAAGCGACCAAGTCGTCGAGTTCGGACGTGTTGAAGACTCCCTCGTAAGAGGGCATGGGGGTCTCGCCGCGCAGCTTCTGCAATTCTTTCAGGTCCTGCTTGCGCAGGCTGTGGAACTGGCCGGTTGCGTCTTTGATTTGGATTGAAAAAGTGTCCTCATTCACGCGAATACCTTCAATCCTGTCGCCAGCAGGAGTGATGGCCTCGACTAGAAGAAAGCCTTCGGGCATGGTCGCGCCAGGTTTGACAATAGCCTTTCTTATGTAGGGAGCGCTGCGTCGTATACCGATATTCGACAGCTCGGGGCCATAGCCAAAGCCAGCACCGGCAACGATGTGGCAGTTGCTGCAGCCACCCTTGGCGTAGACCCCAGCACCGCGGACGGCATCGCCGGGCAGCGACTCGGATGGGATGTTGCTGAACGAGCGCACGTAAGCTGCCAGGTTCGCGACGTCTTCGTCCGTCAGAAACCAGCTAGCCGGCATGTCAGGCGAAATGCCATCCGAGATTACTGACTTTAGAGCCGTGTCGTCGGGCGCATGGGCGAGCTGTGCTCGATTGAGACCAGGCCCTCGCCCACCCTTGCCTTCGATACCGTGACACAGCGCGCAATGGCGCTCAAACAAGTGCTTGCCCGCAGTCGCATCTGCGCCAGTGGCGCTCGCTTGGACCGAGGACGGTGGCGGCACTGCCACTGTGGTACCTGGGGATCGGAGAAGCGCGATGAGCATGACTAGCGTTCCGGACCGCACAGTCGGCGACATAAGCATCTTGCAGTTTCCTTTCGCCAAATACACGCGAAGCGTAGAGCCAACAACAAACGCTGTCAACCGTACAGTAGATACCAGTCCAGAGCTCGCCGCCGGTATTGCCTGAGGATGAACCCCGACGATTCCGAGCGTGTGGTCGGCCAACCTTACCTTGGTATCACTTCACGCTTGCCTTTGGGCCACAGGGCGAGCGCGGACCACCTGACGCGTAGATGTGCGCCCACTGCTGCTCAGCTGTACCGTTGCTGGTGGTGGCGCGGGCCTGAAGTCTGGTTATGGAAGTTCGGGCCTCGCAGCACGTCCGAATCGTGGCAAGGACAACACTCCCGGTTTCAGAGCTGCTCGTCCAGCTCCGCCCATACTCTGGCGAGCTCAATGCGGATCGGTGTGTCGGCAAGGTTCAGCTCTGGTATGTCCGGTTCTTCGAAGCCGTGAGGACCGCTGGCCGGGGTCGACTAGCCAGATGTGCCGGATTCCAAAGACAACGTAGTCGTCGACGCGCTCACGCATGGCGCGAAGCGTGTCGTCTTTCGAGAGAATTTCAATCACCAGCAACGGAGGATGCGT
>DATNLE010000147.1:0-9025 GCA_035603035.1 Candidatus Acidiferrales bacterium
GCGCACGCCTTGCTGATGAGCAGGCTAGGGAACGCACTGCACATATCTACTTTCTGCGCATAATAGGCGAGTGTCACGTCCAGCGACTCGTGTCCGAGCCGGATTCGGATGGTGTTCACCGACACGCCTTCTTCATGCAACGTGTCGGCATAGGTCTTCCGGAAACGGTGAAGCTCGGCGCCTTCGACGCCGGCTTTCTTCGCAATCGCCTTCAGCTTGCGCAGGAAGTGCCCGTCAGGTTTGCCTTCGCCGTTTGGAAAAACCAAGTCACGCGGCTGGGCGTTCCGCTCTATCATTCTCTCCTTGATTTTCCAAACCAGCTTCGCCGGAATCGGAATGAATCTGTCTCTAGCAGATTTCTTCTTGCTCTTGCCCTTGAGCCGGAACTTTCGCCACGGCTTTGGCTGGACATGCAGCGTGCATTTCTCCCAGTTGAAGTCAGCGTATTCCGTGTTCTGCATTTCTGCATCCCGAAGACCGGAATTCAAGAACAGACCGTAGAGCAGTTTCTCCTCGTCGTCCATGGCCGCAAACATGTCCTTGAGTTCCTGCTTTGTGTACGGCTTCGGTGGCTTCTCAGCGTAGTCAAGTTCCGCCAGAATCTTGCCGGCGATAAGAATGTCCCGTGTCCGCAGGAACGTGTTCAGGGTTTCGAAGATGTTGTGAACCGTGCGGTCATCCAGGTCGCTGTCATGTTCTCGAAGAAACTTCACGTACCGCAGAAGCTGGTTGCGGTCAATCTGGTCTAGGTAGGAACCGCAGGTTCTGCTGAACGGTGAAGTCGAGGAAAAACCCGAGGCGATAGTTGTAGGCTCGTAACGTCTTTTCGCTCTTGCCCTGTCGGTCTTTCCCCTGAAAAAGCTGGAGCTCGGCGAACCACTGAAAGACTGCATCCGTGATTTTCGCTCGACCAGATTCGTCTTGGTCTTGAATGACGGGTACGTTTGCATCGAGAGCTTCGAAGTATGCCTGTTTGCGCTTTCTGAGCGTCGATTGCCGAGTCGAGGTCGTCGCCAACCGCTTCCCATGGACGGGTGCCGTCGGCGTGCGAATAGCGTAGGAAATAGGGACCGGTGAGATCGGCGGGTCGGCGCCCGCGTCCGAGATTGACCTTTTGATAGCGCCGAGCCTTGCCTTTGCCGACCTGGCGATAGAGTGCGACTGCCATATTGCCTCCAGTGCTTAATACCGCGCGGAGGCAAATGATCGGAATTTGGTAGTCAGTTGGTAGTCACGTACCGTAAGTAGCAGAAATTAAAGGACTGGCGGAGAGGGAGGGATTCGAACCCCCGATACCCTTTCGGGTATGCCGGTTTTCAAGACCGGAGCCATCAACCACTCGGCCACCTCTCCAGTTACTACAGTTTTACTACAGTTCGCCTGTTTTGGATCTCATTCGCCCTACCCATTCTCTTTGAATTCAATTGACTACAAGCGGTGGCCAGCTCCCGCACATAGGTTTTCAAGACCGCCTGTTTCAACCACTCACACATCCCTCCAGCCCATTGAATCAACACCAGTTGATTCGTGACCAACACTTTCCTACTGTCACACGGAATCGCAATTTCGGGCAAGAGTCCCTTGTTTGAAGGAGGTCGGGCGCTAGCAGCGCGGTTGCATCTACGAAGCGTTTGGTGCTTTTCACGTGTGGCACCGGCTTAAAGAGATTCTAGATGGGAAGTTGACCGGGAAGCAACGCTCCCATCGGCTCTGCACGAAAGATAAAGATTGATGGTTAAAGATGCGTCGAACGCACGCATGTGGGGCAGATGAAGGTCATCGGCTCTCCCCCGAAAACCGATGACCAGCATGGGGGCTTAGATGGTTTGCCGGCCGATTGTTAAACCATTGCAGAGTTTTGTCTATCCGGTATCTGAGAGAGCGGGTCGTTTTTTAAGCTTGCCGACGGATAACATTTATGGAATTCGGGTGTAAAGTGGAGGCACCTTCTCAGGGTCTCCGGCTCTGCAAGGACGTGCCTTCCCCCAATTTGTGCTGCCTGGCTGAGTTCCGTTGAATATCTTGGGGGGGTAAGGGTGTGCGGAGAACGCGCACCCTTTTGAATCATCTGGCTACGAAACCGCGGGCGGGAGCAACTATTGGACGAGACCGAACGCCCGTGAGTGAAACTCCATGACCTCGCTGAAGTGAACCAGAAAATAAGTAAGACTGTGGTCGCCGGGATAAAGATGATACTCGTGCTTCACGCCTTCTTTTTGCAGCTCCTCGTGCAGCGCCGCCGCCCCTTTTTCAAAGCCGTAGTTATCATCCTGACCGCAGTTGAAATAGATCCCGAGCCTTTGCAAGGCAGCAGCATTTTTCTGAGCAAGGAGAAACGGGTCATTGTTCTTCCAATGGGAACTGTCAATTGGGCTGCCGAAAACATCAGCCAGCAGTTTCCCCAGCGGGGCGCCAGAACGGGCGGCGGTGTCGAGCTCCTGAGGCGATTCCGTGATGAGTGCGGCACTCTGGGCGCTCACAGCAGAGAACATTTCGGGATGGCTGAAGGCGAAACGCAGGGCGCCGTACCCCCCCATGGAAATACCGCTGATCGCCCGGTTACTTCTTCCCTTGGCAATGCGGTATCTCTTTTCGATCAGCGGAATGAACTCTTGAAGAAAGAAGTCGCTATAACGGACAGAACTGTCTGCGGAGTTGATATAGAAACTGCGTCGACCCTCCGGGGCAACGATGAGAAACTCCCCAAGCTTATGCTCCTGGCGGAGGTCGTCGAGCAGTGTCCAGCCGCCGCTGTTGAAAAGCGTTTTCTCATTGTCGCCAAGGCCGTGGAGGAAATACAGCACGGGATAGTGCTCTGGAACAGTCTTGGTTGCAGCAGTGTCATAGCTGGCTGGCAGATAGACGCAGTAATGAACAGGATATTTGAGAATCTGACTGCTCAGCGCATCGCATTGAATCCGACTCTGGGCTTGAGCTGATGATGAAGCGATAAAGATCGCGAACCCACAAACAATTCGAAGACAGCTATGCATCGATCCAGTCTACTCGTAGCGTAGAGCCTGCACGGGATCGAGTCGGGCGGCGCGCCCCGCCGGATAGAGGCCCGCAGCCAGACTGACGAGGAAGGAAAACAATACGGCGAACACTACCAGCCACCACGGGACAGCCCAGAAATGCTCCGGTGGAAAAGATTGCCGCTTGAGATAAATATTCGTGCCCAGGTTGATGACCTGTCCGATAGCCCAGCCGAGGGCGACCCCAACAATGCCGCCGAGAATGCCCATGGCGCCTGCTTCTGCGAAGAAAAGTCTTTTTACGTCGCCGTCGCTGGCTCCGATCGCCTTCATAATTCCGATTTCCCGGCGACGCTCGAGAATGGCCATCACCAGCGTGTTTACGATCCCAATAAAAGCGACAGCCAGTGCGAGGCTGCCGAAGATGCCGAGAAATACGTCTAACACTTTGAAGAACTGCTGGATACTGCGGCTGGCATCAAGTATCGAGAAAGTATTGAAGCCCATTTTCTTGATTGCATCTTCTACCGGCTGCACTCCGCTGGGGTTTTTCACCCGCACGCTTACTGAGGAATAAACAGGCTGGTCGCCGGCCGCGCGCGAAATCTCCCTTAGATCCGTGGGTTGCATAACATGCAGACTTTCCGCCAGCTTGAGGGGAAGAAAAACTCGCGCGCGAGTTGGACCGCGCATACTTTCAGGATCGAGGTCGGCGACGCCGACGATCTTCAGCTTTAATTCGCGGGAGACGACGGAATAGGCAGCCCCCGCCAGGCCCTGGTCACCGCCGGAAGTGCTATTCTCAGGGCTCGAAGGCGCGGCTTGCGGCGCCTCGCGCTGCGCATAGCGCATGGTCAATTCCTTGCCGAGAAGCGGAGCCGCCAGGGCCGCTACATTTGTTTCGTCGAGGCCGGGCTGTGGTGCTTTGCCCAGCAACTCTTCGGCGAAGGTTTTCTGAATAACCACTTCTGGCGCCATATCGGACGAAAAGAAACGCCCCGGCATGGCTTCGAAGGCATCATTGGATTGAGCCGATGAAGGCAGGGCCGCGACCATCGTCAAATGTGGCTTGTCTTCATAGCGCAGTTCGGTGATGAAACGGATGTCAGGATATGCTTCAAGAACGTTGGGGAGATGCTCGATTTCCAGCCGCGTGGGCTCATCCAGAATTCGGCTCTCGCCCGGGGCAGGCCCACTTCGATCTTCGCCGCGATTGGAGTTGCGCAAGTCGCGTCTGGATGTAACCACGACCGTATCGAACAGTCCGGATTTCATCAGACGCCGCGACGCAAGTTGCTGCAAGCCGATGCCCAGAGAAAGCATGGCAACAAGCGAAGCTACGCCCACTGAAATGCCGATGGTGGTCAGCGAATTTCGCAGAATGGATTCGCGCAGGTTTCGGACCGCGAGTTCGCCCAGATCAGGCAGTTTCATAGTCGACCTTGTTCCGTTGCGCCCTTGACTCCAATTAAGTTGGCTTCATCACTCACCAGCTTGCCATCCGCCAGGAAAACGAGGCGCTGGGCGTAGCGCTCCGCCAAGGCTCGCTCATGCGTCACCATCACGACGGTCATCCCTAACTGCTGGTTGAACTCGCGGACCATATTCATGATCTCGGTGCCGGTACGGCTGTCGAGATTGCCGGTGGGTTCGTCCGCCAGCAGGAGTTGTGGCCGGTTGATGAGCGCGCGAGCCAGTGCGGCTCGCTGCTGTTCTCCGCCCGACAGTTCACTCGGACGATGATTCATGCGGTCTTCCAGACCTACCCGCGCGAGCGCTTCATGAACCAAGCTGTCACGTTCTCCACGCTCGACTTCGGCAAAACGCATAGGTAATTCCACATTTTCGGCAAGCGTCATGCTGGCAATCAGATTGAACGACTGAAACACCATTCCCACAGTGTGCAAGCGATAGCGTGAAAGGTCTTCGCGGGAAAGTTTCGCGAGATCCCGGTCATGAACGATAACGCTGCCCGAGGTAGGACGATCCAGGCCCGCAATCAGATTCAACACCGAAGATTTCCCCGAGCCTGAACTTCCCAGAAGAGCGACGAATTCTCCGCAGTCTACTGCAAGAGACACGCCATCGACGGCGCGAATCACCGTCTCTCCCATCCGATAATGCCGTGATAGTTGCTCCGCGCGAATCGCGGGAGCGCCCCTCGCTTGATATTTATTCGTGTCCCTCACGGCCTAACGCACCTCACCCTTAAGCACGCGCAATGCATCCGCCGACTTGCCATCGCCGTTCCGTGGGGAATGCGAGTCTCCGTTTACGGGAGCGTCAAGCTCAGGCAAGTCTCCTTCGCCGGGCGCGAGAAATAGATTATCTTCCACGCCGTGCTGTCTGGTGTACAGGTCGTAATAGCGGCCATGGACTGCGTAGAGTTGCTCATGGGTGCCGCGCTCGACAATTTGTCCCTGCTCCATCACCAGAATCTGATCGGCGCGGCGGATGGTGGA
This sequence comes from Candidatus Acidiferrales bacterium, assembly GCA_035603035.1. Lineage (GTDB taxonomy): Bacteria > Acidobacteriota > Terriglobia > Terriglobales > Acidobacteriaceae > Sulfotelmatobacter. The sequence continues at coordinate 5,438 of DATNLE010000147.1, forward strand.
GAGCCGGTGCGCAATCACGAATGTGGTGCGCCCCTTCATCAGATAAGAAAGTCCTTGCTGGATCATCTGCTCCGATTCGGAGTCAAGACTTGAGGTCGCCTCGTCAAGAATCAGGATACGCGGCTCGGCTAGAATGGCGCGGGCAATCGAAATCCGCTGGCGTTGTCCTCCGGAAAGCTTAACGCCCCGCTCCCCGACCACCGTGTCATATTTGTCGGTAAACGATTCCGCGAACTCATCTACGCGCGCGATCTTCGCGGCCCGCAGGATTTCTTCTTCGGTGGCATCGGGACGGGAAAATGAGACGTTGTCTCGAATCGTTCCATCGAACAGAAAGGATTCCTGCAGCACGACTCCCAGACGGGTGCGATAGGAGTCGAGCCGAACCGTGCTGAGGTCAGTGCCGTCCAGCAGAATCCGGCCCCTGGTTGGCGCATAAAAAGCGGAGATCAGGCCTATCGTGGTCGATTTGCCCGATCCCGAGGAGCCAACCAGCGCGGTCACCGTGCCCGGATCGGCGCGGAAGGAAATATCGCGCAGTACGTCATGAATCCCATCGTAAGTGAAACTCACGTTTTCGAACTCGATCTGTCCCACGATATCGGGCAGAGCCACCGAGCGGTTGGGATTCTGATCCTCGGGCCGCTCCCGCATTATTTCCTGCGTCCGCTCGAGTCCCGCCAATGCCTCGGTGAGCTGGGTTCCGATGGAAACGATCTGCATGATCGGCGCAACCAGAAAACCCAACAGCAAAGTATAGGAAACAAATCCGCCGACCGTCAGAGTGCCGGAAGCAATCTGATGCGCTCCTACATACATGGTCACCGCGCCCACGCATCCCAGCAGAACGCTTGCGGAAAGGCTCATGACCGAGGTTGCTGTGAGAGTGCGCATCACGTTATCGAGCAGGCGGCGAACCCCGGTGGCGAAGACTGCCTCCTCGCGCTGTTCGGCGTGATAGCCCTTGATCACGCGGACGCCACCCAACGATTCCGTGAGCCGGCCGGTGACCTCGGCATTGATCTGCCCGCGCTCACGGAAAATCGGCCTGATGGTCGCGAACGCTTTATTCAATGCAACGCCAAAACACACAAACGAGCCTACGGCGATCAAGGTCATCTGCGGGCTGGTGCGCAGCAACAAAATGAGCGCAATTCCGGAGGTGACCAGGCCTCCGGCAAAATCCACCAGGCCCGTGCCCAGAAGGTTGCGCACGCCTTCCACGTCGCTCATGATTCGGGATACCAGACTGCCAGTCTTATTCGTGTCGTAAAAGGCCACCGGCAAGCGAGAAATGTGCGCCTGAACCTGTTGGCGCAACTCGGTGATCAACCGCTGCGCCGCCTTCGACAACGATTGCGTCAATGAAAAAGAAGTGACGCCCTGGACCAAGGTGGCCGCTAACACGAATAGCACCAGCGGGCGCAACTTATCCATGTGGTGCTTGTTGATGACGGTATCGATCAGGAATCGACTTGAATAGGGCAATACGAGGGCTGCGACTCGGTTGATCACCATGAGCACAAAGCCGAGCGCGAGCAGCCAACGCCGCGGCCGCATCAGCTTCCAGACTTCCGGCAGAATGACGCGGAGCCTCTCGACTTTAGCTATCTTCTGGGTTGGTTTAGGGTCTGTACTCAATCTCTTGTTGGACTCCGCCGGAGTGGAATTCGCTTCATTATTACTGCTACCGCATTTGTGGCACGTCCCGGCCAGCCGTTGTATGCTCGGGGCGTGGCACGTCCGTCTTCGCTGGAGCATTCTCCAACCTCGGGGCTGTTGCTTGGCTTGATCATCACGCTCGCCGCCGTCGTCGCCTACTCAGCCTACATCACCTGGCAAGTTGCAGGTCTGCGTAAACTTCAGTCCGAACTGATCGACCGCAATCGCAAGGATTCCCTGCTATTGCTGCGCATCCAGAACGACCTGAACCTGCTGGCGGTTGCCATGCGCGACATGATCGACAACGACGAACCGTATCCTCTGACCGCGTGGTCGGCGCAATTCCAGCGCATCCGCACTGATCTGGAGGATGCCATGCACCTGGAATCCAGTCTGGCTCCTACCACCCGTAGGAATGAGCAGAGTGCGTCCCTAAGTAGTTCTCTGGCGCAGTTTTGGGATGCGGTCGACCGTGTGTTTAGTCTCGCGGCTTCAGGCAGGGATAAAGACGCGAGGGAGCAGATACAACTCTCGCTGCAGGCACGACAGGCGGCCCTGGCTACGACGGTGGCGCGGCTGCTGGTGCAAGATAGTGAAAACGAAGAACAGGCGGCAGAACGCATCATACAAATTTACGATCGCGTGCAGCGGCAAGTGTATGTGTTTCTGGCCGGGACGCTGGCCGCGATTCTGCTGACCGGATTCTCCATGATACGGTGGAATCGGCGGCTGTTTGCGCGTATGGAAGAGCTTTCAGAGCGCCGCAGCGAACTCGCCCAGAAACTTATTGCCACGCAGGAATCGACTCTGCGCTATATTTCGCGCGAACTGCACGACGAGTTTGGTCAGATCTTGACGGCCATGGGAGCGATGCTGGGCCGCGCCGGAACGCACGCTCCCGAAGGGTCGTCCATGCGCACCGACTTGCAGGAAGTCCGCCAGATCGCGCAGGACACTCTCGACCGGGTGCGAAGCCTGTCACAGGCACTGCATCCGGTTATGCTGGATGAGGCAGGGCTCGAGGGCACGCTTGACTGGTACATTCCAACCGTGGAACGGCAGACTGGAATCGCCGTATCCTATGAAAAGCAGGGCGTGCCCTTTACCCTGGAGGGCAGCGCGGCAGTACAGATCTATCGAATCCTGCAGGAGGCATTGAACAACGTGGCGCGCCATTCTGGCGCAAAACAGGCTTGGGTGCGATTGCGTTTTCTGGCTTCGGTATTGGAGTTGGAAGTAGAGGACCACGGCAAAGGTTTTAACGGACGACCGGCAAAGCAGGGGATCGGATTGGTAGCGATGCGCGAGCGCTCAGAGTTGATGGGGGGTCGGATCGCATTTTATACTCCTGCCGACGGCGGTACGGTGTTGCACTTGAGCGTGCCGCGGGAGAAAGTTGAGTCTTCGGGAAAAGATCTGAAAACAACGAGTTAAAACACGATGACAAAAAAGATCACGGTGTTGCTGGTGGATGATCATGGTCTGGTGCGGCGAGGTTTCCGGCGCATGTTGGAAGATGAACCCGATATGGTCGTGGTGGGGGAGGCCGGGGACGGTGAAGAGGCCACCCATTTGGCGCGCCAGTTGAAGCCAAAGGTCGTGGTCATGGACTGCGCTCTGCCCGGCATGAACGGCCTGGATGCCACTCGGCAGATTCTTCGAGACCTGCCCGAAACAGCGGTACTGATGCTGAGCATGCATTCGGAAAATACCTGGGTGCGGCAAGCCATCGACGCCGGGGCTAAGGGATACATTTTGAAGAACGCGATGAATCTGGAACTCGGCCCCGCCGTAAGGCGCGTGGCCAAGGGAGAAACTATTTTTGACCCCCAGGTCGAGCAGCCATCGGCTCTCAAAGGCGAACGCAGCAGCGGTCTTACTCCGCGCGAACTTGAAGTCTTGCGAATGATTGTGGATGGTAAATCC
>DATNLE010000161.1:0-12882 GCA_035603035.1 Candidatus Acidiferrales bacterium
GCTTCTGACGCCAGACGGCTGGAATCGAGCCTCGCGATGGTTCGTCCAACCTGACCCGTTTCCTACGAACGGAGCGGTGCGGAATCGTTTCCAACCGTTGGCGAGCAGTCCACTCCTCGGTGCGCAAACGATACCGCCGAAGCTGACATGGAATATGCGGATACTATAGATGCCTCTCTGAGGTATTCGCCACCGCCCAGAAGCGAGGCCTACAAGACTGCGTTAGTGTTTCACCTTGTGCTTGCTCCCACCCCCTGGACGATGTTCCGCATAGAGGGGAAAGCAATTACCAGCAAACAGGAGAGGGCAGGTCCGCGGAATGGCGGATAGAGGAGCCCTGCTGGTTTGCCGCGGACAACCGTGAATACCGCCCTCCGGTGCGTGCTCGAAAGGCGCCAGCAGGCTACCGATCCGGTGATTAGAAACAACGCCGGCCGGACTTTATCTAGATTACTGAAGCTGCATTAAACGCTACCAGCACAGGGCGTCGTTTGCTCAGCTTCCGCTCCTCAGGCGCTGGTCTCGCCAACCGAGTACGGAAATTCCCTACTCGGGAATCAGGGCCGCAAGGGCAACCCCCGCCTGAAGCTGGTTCATGCACTGAAATGAGCTGGTGTCCAGCGGTCCAGCGGACCGAACTGTAGTCAAACTTCGGTTCGCGCTGCTAAACTAACCAGTTTGACTATCACTTTTATTCCGCTCTGAGAGCGCGTCTGTAAGGAAATCATGTTGAAACCGGGAGATATCGCTATTGTCAGTGGGGCGCGCACGCCCTTTGGCCGCTATTGCGGCAAGTTGAAAGATTTCAGCGCGCAGGAATTAGGCGCGGTTGCTGGCAAGGGGGCAATCGAGCGGGCGGGGATCGATGCCAAGGAATTCGATCACGCGGTGTTTGGCAATGCGCAGCAGACTTCGGGGGATGCGCTCTATGGGGCGCGGCATGTGGGATTGCGCGCCGGACTGCCGATGGAGACTCCGGCGCTGACGGTGAACCGGCTGTGCGGCTCGGGAATGCAGGCGATCGTGAATGCGGCGCAGATGATTCAGCTGGAGGAGGCGAAGATTGTGCTGGCGGGCGGGATGGAGGCCATGTCGCAGGCTCCATTTGTGATTCGCGGGCGCGACGGATTTACTCTCTCTCCCGGCGGCAAGCTGGAAGATTCGCTGATGGTGGCGCTGCTCGATAGCTATTGCGGGTTGTACATGGCGAATACGGCGGAGTTATACGGCGAGCAGCAGGGAATCACCCGACCGGCCCAGGATGAGTTCGCGCTGCGCTCGCAGCAGAAAGCCGATGCGGCCTATAAAGAAGGACGCATTCAGGAAGAGTTGGTTCCGGTGCCACTGCGAAATTCGAAAGGCGAGGCTACGGGAGAATCGCTCACCGAAGATGACCACCGCCGTCCGCAGACCACGATGGAGGGTTTGGCAAAACTAAAAGCTGCGTTCAGCCAAGGCTCGGGAAAGCCCGGCACGGTGACTGCCGGAAACGCCAGCGGGATTGTCGATGGCGCGGCGGCGGTGGTGTTGATGTCGTTGGAGGAGGCGCGCAAGCGGAGTATCGAGCCGCTGGGCCGCATTGTGAGCTGGGGCATTGCCGGAGTTGAGCCCAAGGTGATGGGGCGTGGTCCGGTGCCTGCGACGAAGTTGGCGCTGCAAAAGGCCGGACTGTCGCTCGACTACATTGATCTGATTGAAGTGAATGAAGCGTTCGCGGCCCAATATCTTGCTGTGGAGAAGGAGTTGGGATTAGACCGCGAGAAGGTTAATGTGAACGGCGGGGCGATTGCCTTGGGGCATCCGCTGGGCGCTACCGGGACGCGGCTGGTGATTACGTTGCTGTATGAATTGCGTCGGCGGAAGAAAAAGTATGGGCTGGCTACAGCTTGCATCGGCGGCGGGCAGGGAATTGCGATGGTAGTGGAGAGTATGAACTGAGATGATGAACTGAGATGATCGCGCCTGCGCAGACTAGGTTCACCTTGTTGCGCTGGGGTGATAAAGGGCCTGTCGAACGCCAAGTTCCCGGTCAACGGTTTGCGGTTGCCCTAAATGCAAAACAGAAACTGGATTCGACTGGGCTGATTTTGGGAAACAGGTTGGCGGCAGCTTCTCGAATCTGATGGGCCAGGACCGCCAGGCGGTTGAGCCGCAAGCTGCTTCAAAACTGACTGACGAAAAACCCCTTTGTAGATTCTTACTGTCCCGGTTGCAATGGCATCGTTCGGACTTACTAGCGATACGAACTCCCCAAGAGCGGAGTGCACTGCGGCTGGCTGGAATTGCGAATAGTCGTTGAACAAAGCTAGGTCGGCTGCGAAACCGAATTGAGAACCCGACCACGCATTGCGGGGCTGTGGGCAAGAGTGCGTAGGTTCTTCGCTCGCTCAGAATGACTAGGCAAATTTGGGTATGAAGGAGGCAATCATGGAAATCCGTAAGGTTGGCGTGCTCGGTTGTGGCCTGATGGGAAGCGGCATTGCGCAAGTCTGCGCAACCGCCGGTTTCGATGTGACGGTTCTCGAAGTCGATCAGAAATTCCTCGACAAAGGTTTTGCCGGGATCGAGAAATCCCTGGCGAAGTTTGCCGAGCGTCCGGTCGAGAAGGGCGGAATCACGGCGCAGCAGAAAGAAGCGATCCGGGGGCGGCTCAAGGGGACGACTAACAAGGCGGAGCTGGCTGATTGCGACATTATTATTGAGGCCATCATTGAAAATGTGGAAGAGAAGAAGAAGATGTATGCGTCGCTCGATGGCGTGGTCAAGAAGGACGCGATCTTCGCTTCGAACACGTCTTCGATTTCGGTGACCGAGCTTTTGACGGCGGTGAAGCGGCCGGAGCGGTTCATCGGGCTGCACTTTTTCAATCCAGTGCCGCTGATGAAGCTGGTGGAAGTGGTGCGCACGATCGCCACGGCCGGCGACGTTTACCAGACGGCCTACGAGTTTGGCAAGAAGTTGGGCAAGGTACCGGTGCGCACGTCGGATAAAACAGGATTCATCGTCAACCGGCTGCTAGTGCCGTATTTGCTCGATGCCATCCGCGCCTACGAGGAGGGTGTGGGGTCGATTGAAGACATTGATAACGCGATGAAGCTGGGATGTGGTTATCCCATGGGACCGTTTACGCTGCTGGATTTTGTGGGGCTCGATACTACTTACTACATTACGCACGTGATGTATGACGAGTTCAAGGAGCGGCGGTTTGCCTCGCCTCCGCTGCTGAAGCGGCTGGTAATGGCGGGATGGTACGGGAAGAAGACAGGTAAAGGATTCTACGATTATTCGGACCCGAATAGCCCGAAGGCGAATAAACTGTAGAATCGTTTTCTATAAGATGGAGCTCCATGTTCAGACGGAGAAAAACCGACCGGATGCCGGGCGAAGGCGGTCCACAGGATGTGGAAACCTATCGCCGCGCATGGCACAGCTATGTCGCACGGCGGAATCTGGTGGTGGTGCTGTTTGCGAGTTTCGTCTTCCTGGGTTTAATGCTGGGGAAGCTAAAACTGGGCGAACCTGCCGATTTTGCCATTCTTTTGGGCTGGATGGGGGTGTACCTGGCGGGGGCGTGGTGGCTTACGGAATGGAAGTGTCCGCGCTGCGGGAAAATATTTGGAAACCGGTTGTGGACCCGGCGCTGCATCAGTTGCGAGTTGAGCAAGGACGACGTGGCGGCGGTGGCGCAAAAAAAATAATACACGTCGGCCTTCACAAAACAGCGCCCGGGCTTTGGACTTCCAGTAAGGGTGGTCGTCGCTTTTTTGCCCTGGCTTTTGACCAAGCTTAAGGTTGCGGTTCTCTTGTACTTATTGCTTCTGGAATGGCCCGGGAACCTCGTCGCCTTAGCTCCTGGTGGGTGGAATGCGCGCCCTCACCGTCTTTTTGACCTTCTCTACGGACTTCGTCTTCGACGCAGTAAGTGACTTGCTTCCTGCTGGCCAGGTTCGAAAGGCGAAATCGGTCGGAGCAAGACCGTCGCGTTCCAAAACATAAATCCATGGCAGATTAATTTATGAACTTCGAAAACATACTCCTCGAAAAGAAAAACTCGATTGCCTACGTCACCGTGAACCGGCCGAAGGTTTTGAATGCGCTGAACATGGCCACCATGGAGGATCTGCGCGCGGCCTTTCATGACATTAAGAATGATGCGGCGATTCGCGTGGTCATTCTTACTGGCTCGGGGGAGAAAGCGTTCATCGCTGGCGCTGACATTGCGGAGCTGGCCAAGCACGATGCGGTCTCCGGCAAGGAATATACGCATCGCGGGCAGAACGTTCTGAACTTGATTGAAAATCTCGGGAAGCCAGTGATCGCGTGCCTTAACGGATTTGCGCTTGGTGGTGGGTTGGAGATTGCGATGGCTTCGACGATCCGGCTGGCCAGCGAAAATGCGAAGCTTGGGCAGCCTGAAGTGAAGCTCGGAATTATTCCGGGCTATGGCGGGACGCAGCGTTTGCCGCGACTGGTGGGCAAGGGCATTGCGATGCAGATGGTGCTGGCGGGCGAGATGATCACGGCGCAGGAAGCCCATCGCATCGGATTGGTGAATGAGGTCACGGTTGCGGCCGAGTTGATTCCGCGGGCGGAGGCGATTGCGGCCAAGATCATGGCGAATGCGCCGCTGGCGGTGCAGTACTCCATGGAGGCCGTGAACAAGGGTATGGAGATGACTTTGAGCGAGGGATTGTACCTGGAGGCGGTTTTGTTTGGCGTGGCTTGCGCGACTGAGGATAAGAAGGAAGGCACGACGGCGTTTCTGGAGAAGCGGGCGGCTCAGTTTAAGGGGAAGTAAGTCAAGGCTTTACCATAGGGTAGTAAGAGCGAACGCACTACGGAGATACAGAGTCACGGAGAAGAAAGACGATAAGCGTTTTGTTGGGGAAGTTCTTCCTGAGGCGCAGTTCCGCGCGATCGAAGGGAGGCTAAGCGCTTCGGGCCGGCGCTTTGCGATTGTCGTTTCCCGCTTCAATGCCTTTATCACTGAGAGGTTGTTGCTGAGCGCGATTGATGGATTGGCGCGCTCGGGCGCGGACAAAAAAAATATAGAACTGGTACGCGTGCCAGGGGCGTTTGAGATCCCGCTGGCGGCGCGGAAGCTGGCGGAGACGAAGAAGTACGACGCGGTGATTTGTCTCGGTTGTTTGCTGCGGGGAGATACTGCGCACTATGACGTGATCGTAAACGAAGTGACGCGCGGGATTGGGCAGTCGGCACAGGAGACTGGCGTGCCGCATGCGTTCGGTGTGCTTACTTGTGAGAACTTGGAACAGGCGATCGATCGCGCTGGATTGAAGATGGGAAATAAAGGGTTCGAAGCGGCGTTGGCGGCGGTGGAGATGGCGTCGCTGGGCCGCGCGATCAGCCCTCAGCCCTCAGCGGTCAGCAAGAGGCGGGTTCCTCCGCCTGGCTCCGCGAAGACGAAGCGGCGCAAGTAACCTTCCTACAGTAAACTGGCAACGGGCACTCGCCACTGGCAATTTCTTTATGGGTACGCGTCGTAAATCTCGCGAACTGGTTCTGCAGATGTTGTTTCAGGCGGACATGGGCAAGCAGACGGTGGACCATGTGCAGCGCACGTTTTGGGCGGAACATGCCGGGGCCAGCGCGGACGTGCGCGGCTTTGCGGAAGATTTGTTTCGGGTGGCAACGGATCGCGGGGCGGAGATCGACAAATTGATCGAGCGCCACGCGGAACACTGGCGCATGGAGCGCATGGCAGCGGTGGATCGTAATCTCCTGCGCGCGGGGGTGGCGGAGTTTCTGGCCTATCCGGAGACGCCGCGCGCGGTGGTGATCAATGAGTCGCTGGAGATCGCGAGGAAATTTTCCAGCCTGGAATCCGTGCAGTTTGTAAATGGAGTGCTCGACAGCGTAGCGAAGGAACTGCAGAAGCCGGCGTAGCGTAAATTACCTCAGGGGCTAAGGCCCGGCTCTTGGCGGTATTTCAATCGCAGCCTGAAAGGGCTGCGCGATCCCCAAGGCAAGTTCGCAGCGCCGAAAGGCGCATTCCGATTATTCGGCGATTACGGTGTGCCTGAAGGCATACCCTGATGCCATCCCGCTGTGGCAACTCGAAATGCAATCGATTCCGCCGAATCACTGCCACGAATCAATCCGTCCGGCACCTTCCGGAGCCGGTGAAGTCGCTATTGATTCGGGCATTTACGGTCTGACAGCCAACAAATTCAGCGAGCAAGTGAAATTCTGGAAGCAGAAATTGCTGGTCGAGTTGGGGAGCTGGGCAAAGGGGATCTCCATCACGTCCAAGGCTAGGGCGGTATTCAGTTCGTGCAGGATTCCGTCAGTACCGGCCACGTAGAGCAGGGTTCCGTCCACGGTCATATCCGCAGCGACGGGAGCGGCGCCTCCACTGAGTGGAATGGAGCTCACCGATTGGGTGTTGAAGCTGTAGATCAAAACACCCTGATCGCTGGTGACGATGTATACCAGCGTGCCATCGGGCGAAACAAAGAAATTGATGGGATGGAAAGTGCCCCTCTGAAGATTGATGTGGAGAGGATAAAAAGCCGGGCCGGTACTCGCGACTTCTGTGGCGTAGGTAATCTGCTGCACTGGGCAGAGCGCGTTCACCGGCGGAGGGAGCGGAGTCGTAGTGGTCGTGGCAATGACATCGATGCCGGTGCTGTCGATGCCGAGGAAAACATCGAGGTTATTCAGATCACTCTGAAACAGGATTGGAATGCTTGCATTGCCCGCGGGCGCGCTGCCGGCAGGCACCATCTTCAGGAAAATTGGGGAAGCCGGGAGCGGCTGAATCGCTGGTGGAGGCGGTGGCAGGGTTAAGTATGCTTTTGAATTGTCGCAGGTGTTGTAGATCGCGAGCGTCGCTGGGTCGGAAGATCCCCCGGCAAGCAGGGCAAAGGTTCCCGTGGACGAGAACGCGACCGCGTTAGCCGGCGCGGTCAGCGAATAAGTTTGCAGAGCCTGCAGAGGGGAATAGACATATAAGGTATTGCCACCATTGCCCAGGATGAACGCCTTCGAGTTATCCGGCGAAAACGCTGCCGTGGTTGCGCTATTGATATTCAGCGGCGTAGTGGTCGCGGTTGAGCTGCTGGTGTTGACGACATAAACCTGATTGGGAGTGGAAACTGTGTCGGAGAAAACGGCCAGATTGCCGTTCGGCGACACCGCCAGAACCCTGCCGGTCACGACGCCCAGAGTGGTAGCGGTGCTTGGCAAGAGGGTGAACGGGCTGGTGGAGGAGGATCCCAGGTTGGCGTTGGTGATGAGCAATGCGCCGAACTGACTGCCGGCGTAGGCCTTGTCTCCCGCCTGATCAAATAGGAGCGAATTGGGCGGAGTCGGCATCGATGAGGGATTGGCCGCCAGATTTTTTGTAGTCGAGATGTCGTAGAGCGCGACCGTGCAGAGAGAATTGCTGTAACAATCCTGACTCGCCGCGAGCACGCTGGTCGAGACGGCGGCGCCGGTGACCAGTCCGGAAATGGCAGTGACCGGATAAACCGGCTGGGGAACAAAAAGTGCTGGGATGCCCGCGGGTACCAGAGGGAAGCCGACGTTGCAAGTCGGGGGTGTGCACGAGGCCATGATGGCTGCCGCCCCCGGCTGGGCGGTTCCTATCACGCAACTTGTGGCCCCGGAGCAGCCTGCGGCGGTGCCGGTGGCGGGAGTGCCGGTGGTGGTGGTGCCGGCGGCGGCGCTGCCTGGTGTGAGCGCGGCTGGCGCAGAGGACGTCCACGTCAGATTGGGCTTAGGGACGATACAGCCTTGGACGTCAACGGCCGTAGCATCAATAGTTTCCGACGTGCCTTTGGTTGTGATGAAGCTGGTCTGGCCGACGTTGGAACCGACCTGCAGCGCAATGCACTGCACCGGGCAAGTTTCCGCGATGTAGGGCTGGCTGGACACTCCCGCGGCTGAGGCGATTACCTGGGTCTCGCCGGGTGTGTTCGATACCACGGTCGCCTGGTTCGTAATAACATTGGTCGATGATGTAACGATGGGAGTGATGGTGACGACGTTCGAATCGGCCTGGCTCCAGGTGAAAGGTCCAACTGCGGCGGTGATGTCGACGCCTCGGCTGAAGGCGGTGGCTTGCAAAGTTTGCGACTGATTTTGCGAGAGGCAGTAGTTGGCGGCATTGCCGTTAAACTCGAGCTTGCAAGCAAGGGGAAGTGCGACCTGCGTGGGGCAGGCCGGAGGGGGAGAATTCACCGGGGGAACTACGCTGATCTGAATATTGTCGATCGGAGGGTGAACAAAGACCATGGTGGGCGGACTAGTTTGCCCGAGTGCCGAGGCCGTCACCATCGCCACACCTTCGGCTGCAGGCGTGCAGACGTTGAAGAAGGGTGCGTTCCAGGTACCGGCGCAAGCCAAGCCGGCCGAAGAGATGTCCAGTATTCCGGGATTGCTCGAACTAAAGGTGAAGGTCGGGGAAATGTTTCCGTTCGTACCGTTCTGAGCGGTGGCGGTGAAGGTCGCGGTGCCTCCCAATTGCAGCGAAAGGCTGACGGCGGGATTCAGGGTAATCTTTGCGGGAAAGGGATTAGCGCCGGGCGGTTTCTTGCCTCCGCAAGCGGGCAGCAACAGCAGTAAAAAGATGACGATGATGACTCCTGCCCAGTGAACGCAACCGAACCTTCCCATGCAACCTCTCGTCGCCGCACGTAGCATCCGTCAGGCGAGCCGCCATCTTAAAGGAATGAAGTTAGAATGAATTTGAACGGGAAACTTTTGTAGTGTAGAGGCTGGAGGCGGATTCAGCAAGCTGACGGCGCCTCGCCCTATACGATCGGTTATCCCGCATTTGCAAGTGGGATGCAAAAACATGGGTTGACGATGTTTCGCCCGAGTTGCTATAGTAGTTTGGTTCCGCGAGTTAATCCAAGCTTGCTGTAGGCCGTGAGTTTCCGCGGAGTATTGCCGGGACTTGTGGTTGAGCTTTTGAGAAATGCGTTTCTGGATTGAGTTTAAGTTCGGAAACATTCCTCGCTGAAATGTTCCTGCGCTGCCTTTCGCCCTCGGGCTTCTGGCGCGCCTGATACAGGCGCAACGGTGGTCTGCGGAAGGATATGCAGGACAGAGCTGGCGATACGGAGTACCCCCGGAGTTTTGGCCGGGTGCCACCGTCGACAGTTCAAATCTAGATTGGGAACCCAGAATTTCTCTCCGTGACTGGTATGCGGAGAGAAGTATGGCTGGCCAACTTGAGCCTGCCAGCCCGGATCATTCAGTCCTACCGGGAAAGCTGATAACGCTGTGCGCTGCCCGCCTGGCGAGGGCAGATTGCGTTGCGCAACTTCAGCGCGTAATTTTCGGGGCGTAACTTTAAGGAGCGGCAAAGAGTGCCTACTTTTAATCAATTGGTAGCTCAGGGGCGGAAGCGGCCGCGTTACAAGACGGCCAGTCCGGCGCTGCAGGGATGTCCGCAAAAGCGTGGAGTTTGCACGCGCGTGTATACGCAGACGCCGAAGAAGCCGAACTCAGCGTTGCGCAAAGTGGCGCGGGTGCGTTTGACCAATGGGATTGAAGTCACGACCTACATCCCCGGCGTCGGTCACAACCTGCAGGAGCACTCGATTGTTCTGATCCGCGGGGGCCGGGTGAAGGACCTGCCAGGCGTGCGCTATCACGTGATTCGCGGCACGCTGGATGCGGTAGGGGTGGCCGGCCGTCAGCAGGGACGTTCAAAATATGGCGCCAAGCGCGCGAAGAAGGGTTAAGAGGGTTGAAACGGAATGCCTCGTAAGGGACATACAGCAAAACGGACCGTGCCAGCCGATGCGGTTTATGGCTCGAATCTGGTGACGAAGTTCATCAACTCCATGATGTGGCAGGGCAAGCGCTCGACCGCCGAGGGCATTTTCTATGAAGCCCTCACCAAGGTGCAGGAAAAAGGCGGCGACGAAGCGCTGAAGCTCTTCACCAAGGCGGTCGAAAATGCCAAGCCGTTGCTTGAAGTAAAGACTCGCCGCGTGGGTGGTGCGAACTATCAGGTGCCGGTGGAAGTGAACGCTGACCGACGTACCTCGCTGGCGATCCGTTGGCTGCTGACCTATGCTCGCGGCCGGGCGGAACGAGGCATGGTCGACAAGTTGAGTAACGAGTTGCTCGATGCTGCCAACGGAAAAGGTGCAGCCATCAAGAAAAAAGAAGACGTTCACCGGATGGCCGAGGCCAATAAGGCTTTCGCGCATTACCGGTGGTAGAAACACTGACCGCTAGCTTCTGGCGACTAACTTAGGAGCCAGAAGCCAACAGCTAAAAGCTAATTTTCGGAGCCCAGAAAGAGTTAGAAAGTCGTGCCCAGAACAGTCCCACTAGAACGCTGCAGAAACATCGGCATCATGGCCCACATCGATGCCGGTAAGACCACTACGACGGAGCGCATCCTGTTCTATACGGGAAAGACGCACCGCATCGGAGAGGTGCACGAGGGCACAGCTACGATGGATTGGATGGAGCAGGAGCAGGAGCGCGGCATCACGATTACGTCCGCCGCCACAACCTGCACCTGGCGCGACATTCGCATCAACATTATTGATACTCCCGGCCACGTGGATTTCACGGCGGAAGTGGAGCGCTCGCTGCGCGTGCTGGACGGCGCGGTTGCGGTGTTTGACGCGGTACACGGCGTGCAGCCGCAGTCGGAAAAAGTTTGGCGCCAGGCCGACAAGTACGGCGTGCCGCGTATTTGCTTCATCAACAAAATCGACAAAATGGGTGCGGATTTTGAGCATGCCATCGATACCATTCGCAAGCGCCTCAGCGCAAAGCCGGTTGCCATTCAGATTCCCATCGGCCAGGAAGATAAATTCAAGGGCGTAATTGATCTGATCAACATGAAGGCCATCGTGTGGGTAGACGATACGATGGGAGCCGAATACGTCACCGAAGAAATTCCCGCCGAACTGAAGAAGAAAGCCGAAGCGTTCCATGCTCAGTTGGTTGAGAGCATTGCCGAAAACGACGATGAAATCCTGCACAAGTTTCTGGAGGGCGAAGAAATTACCGCCGATGAGCTGCGTGGGTCGCTGCGCAAGTCGACAATTGCGCTGAAAGTGTTCCCGGTGGTAGTAGGAACGGCGTTCAAGAACAAGGGCATACAGCCGTTGCTCGATGCAGTCGTCGACTATCTGCCTTCGCCGCTCGACGTACCGGAAACGCATGGCCTGAATCCCGACAACGGCGAAACCATTTTCCGTAAGGCGGACGACAAGGAACCGTTTTCGGCGCTGGCGTTCAAGATTATGGCCGATCCGTTTGTCGGTCAGCTGACATTTATCCGGGTCTACTCCGGGCAGTTAAAGACCGGAGATTCCGTGCTGAACACGGGCCGGCGCCGCACTGAGCGCATCGGGCGGCTGCTGAAAATGCACGCCAACAAGCGCGAGGAGATCAGCGAGATTCTGGCCGGCGACATTTGCGCCGCGGTCGGGCTGAAGGGCGTGAGCACGGGCGACACGATTTGCGACGACGACCATCCCATCGCGCTCGAAAACATTACCTTTGCGGTTCCCGTGATTTCGGTTGCGGTCGAGCCCAAAACCAAAGCCGATCAGGAAAAAATGGGGATGGCCCTGGGCCGCCTGGCGCAGGAAGATCCCACCTTCAAAGTTCACACCGATCCCGACAGCGGGCAGACCATCATCAGCGGCATGGGCGAGTTGCATCTGGAAATCATCGTCGACCGCATGATGCGCGAGTACAAGGTTGAGGCCAACGTAGGCAAGCCGCAGGTTGCTTATCGCGAGACCATTCGCAAGCACGCCGAAGCCGAAGGCAAATACATTCGCCAGACCGGTGGACGCGGCCAGTATGGGCACGCGAAAATCAAGCTGGACCCGCAACCCGCGGGCACGGGCTACGAATTCGTCAACGACATTGTGGGCGGTTCGGTGCCAAAAGAATTTATCAAGCCGATCGATCAGGGAATTCAGGAAGCGCTCGAAGGCGGCATTCTTGCCGGCTACCCCATGGTCGACGTGAAGGCGACGCTGTATGACGGCAGCTATCACGACGTCGACTCGAACGAAATGGCCTTCAAGATTGCCGGTTCGATGGCGTTCAAGGAAGCTGCGCGGAAGGCTTCTCCGGTGCTGCTGGAGCCGGTGATGGCAGTCGAAGTGGTTACTCCGGAGGATTATGCAGGCGTGATCATGGGTGACCTGAGTTCGCGCCGCGGACGCATTGAAGGCATGGAACATCGCGCTGGCTCGCAGGTGATCAAAGCCATCGTTCCGCTGGCGGAGATGTTTGGTTACGCGACCCACATGCGTTCATCGACGCAAGGCCGCGCCGAATACTCGATGCACTTTGCGCGCTATGAGGAGGCTCCGCGATCGGTGGCGGAGGAAATTATCGCCAAGGTGCAGGGCACCACCAAGTGACTCCGCGCGCCGCGGTTCGTCGTCGACCGCAGATTCTGGGTCAGAGAAGGTAAGCGGGTTGAGTTTGCAATTGTTTTTGGGTCGGAGGGAATCTGGACGCGGTTCTTACGGCGTGCCCAGGGTTACCTTGCTACGGCAGTAACGTGCGAGTCGGTTAACGAGGGCCGGTACCGGGTTCTGGATTTCTGGATTGGCCATCGCGGCTTTGAGGTTTTCCGCGAACGGTATGCGGAAGATTTCAGCCGGTTCGAGCGGCAGATTGCCGGGGAATTGGTGGAGAAGCAACAATTCGTCGGCGCATATTACGAAGCCGACGGCGATGATTTGGTTCCGGCGTAACTGGAAGCCGAGGAGACAAGAGAAATGGCGAAAGAGAAATTTGATCGCAATAAGCCGCACTGCAACGTGGGGACGATTGGTCACATTGACCACGGCAAGACCACGCTGACGGCGGCTATCACCAAGGTTTTGTCGAAACATAATCCCAAGAACACGTTCC
>DATNLE010000164.1:0-1595 GCA_035603035.1 Candidatus Acidiferrales bacterium
AGCGCCGTGAAGGACGCCTTCGCCTCGTCGTCGAAGACAAAGACGTCGTCGCGCGAGTAGCGTTAAGCCTGCTGCTTTGCGCCTGCTACACTCAAACCATGAAGACGCCTGACTTCCGAGTTGGGTGGCGGGTTCAACTGATCGCCGCAACACATTCGGCGAACTTCTCAGCTGGGGTCTGATAGAGCAAGGTCTTTCGCGGCCTTTCATTGAGCTGCCTTGCGATCGCGTTGAGCTTGGTCTGGCTGTACAGGGACAGATCGGTGCCCCGCGGAAGATACTGGCGCAGCAATCTGTTGGTGTTTTCGCTTGACCCGCGCTGCCAGGGACAGCGAGGATCACAGAAATAGACGTCGACCTCGGTGGCCAATGTCAGACGCTGATGATCGGCGAGCTCTTTGCCTCTGTCCCAAGTCAACGACCGGTAAAGTTCGCTGGGCAGTCGCTGCGATTGCTTGATGAGCGCCGAGACGACGCTTTCGGTATCCTTGTTAGCGACCTTGAGCAGCATCACGTAGCGTGAATGACGCTCGACAAGTGTTGCGACATAGCTGTTCCTCGATCCGCCAATCAGGTCGCCCTCCCAGTGGCCTGGGACCGCACGATCTTCAACAGATGCCGGTCGTTGCCTGATGGATACCGCATCCTTGATCTGGCCGAGCCCGTTCCGTTTCAGGCTGGCGTGCCTGGAGCGGCGGATCGTGCGCTTCGCCCTCAGGTGCTCAAGCAGCTCTTTTTTCAGCACGCCGCGCGCCTGGATGAACAGGCTGCGATAGATCGTCTCGTGTGACACCTGATTTTGTGGCTCCCCCGGATATGTGCGCTTGAGCCAGCCAGCTATTTGTTCCGGCGACCATTGTCGTCGCAGCCCAATCGATACTGTCCGCCTCAAGAACGGGTGGCAAGCCAGCTTGCAAAGCTTCGGGCGCCGAGCTCGATCCCAGGCGGCCTGATCTGACCCGGCAGCCCGGTAGCGGTCCACTCCTCCATTGCGGCTGACCTCGCGGCAGACGGTCGATGCAGATCGTCCCAAGTGGCGTGCGATCGACCGCAACGAACGGCGCAGGCTGAGCCATCGAGAAATCTCTTCTCGTTCAGAAAGAGTAAGCGCCTTCTTGGCGCGGTGCCGAACCGGTGGACGAATGCCACCGGTTGGCGAAATCAATGAAAAGACTGAAGAGGACTCCCGGTCAAACCGACGTCCGATTGAACTCATCGACTCGCCAGCTTGCCAGCGATCCCAGATCTCAGACCGCTGAACCGCAGAATAATAAATGCGATGTCGCCGCTTCATGTCCACACTCCATCCTTGTTAAAAGATTAGAGTGTTGCGCCGACCGGTTGAACCCACCCCCAACAGCGGTCATACGGAAAGTCCAGCAAGACGAAGGTCCTCGGATAGGAATGGCGCGAATGAGCTTTTGTTTAGTTGCCTCTGCCCTGCGATGTGTTAGTACGCGGCCTCATCAAATAAGGAGCTAACAAGTTGAAAGTGGCGAAGGCAAAGAAGAACGGCAAAGCAGTACGTCGCGAATGGACGAAGGCTGACATCAAGGAACTCAAGGCGCATTCGAAAGCGAGGACACCGGTCGCCA
>DATNLE010000202.1:0-54086 GCA_035603035.1 Candidatus Acidiferrales bacterium
TCAGCGTGAGCTGAGGTGGGGTGGGCGGTGGTTGCTGCGAGTTGCCTGAGCCCGTCCCCGAGCCCGTCCCCCCGCCGCAACCGGCCAGAAGCAGAGTAGGTAGGGCACACAACACTATTGAACGAAAAAGATATCGAGACGTCATGGCACAACACTCCCCTGACATGCGCAGACTTGGATGAAACATCGTGCTGGGCGGTTGGTTTTCGGCCTTAGGGGGAAGCACGTAGCTGCCGCCGGGATGAGCTGGTAGGGTTTAGCAGGCTGCCGCGCGGCAGAAGTGCGCGTGGATGCGCCGTCTTACCGCGGCCGATTACCGGCCCGGTCAATCGACCGGAGCATGAATCACTGCCCCAGTTTATTGCGCTTGCTGTGCCACTTAATCAGCCTCAGGAAGCCCACTGGCGATTTCCAACGTTTTCGTCCTGAGGTGGTGAATCCCGTCGCACCCGGATAAGAACCTTCCAGCCCCAACGCAATAATCTGGCCCACGGTGTTCAACTTCTCTGCCACAAACAAAGCTAGTGACGCAGAGAACGACATCCACCAGAGTAGAAAACGAGACTTCATGGCGCGCCACCCCGGACCAGCGCGATCTTGGATGACGTTTTGCCCACCTCGGTTGTTCGGGTGCTAGAACACACCCTCGTACTCGGCATTCCTGTTGCTTACCCGATCCAGCGTCTTTGCCGCCAGGTTGAGTCCTTGACCATTCAATTCTCAAACGCCACTTGGCAATTGGAAGTCCACACAGGCTGTCCGCCTAAGCCGCACCATCAGCCATATCGAAGCCGCGAACAGAAACGGGGCAGAATAAAAACCCGGGGCGGGACGCGGAAATGTTACGGACGAAACCGTGTGCCCCAGGATCGAGAACAGCGTGTGCCCCAGGCCGTTTAGAAACATGAGGACAGCATAAACCCAGGCGAGCGGCCGGAGTCCGGCCATACCGCGCGTCGCTATCGGAGTCAAACAGAACAGCAGTCCACAAGCCACGATCAAGATCAACAGCCACTCCCGGAAGTCGAGAATGGGCATGGGAAACCAACCCCAGCTTGCGCGCAGAGCAGTCACGGTTGGGTTATATACAGCAAGAAATCCGGTAGTGGCTTCGTCGAAGATGTGCAATGCGAAGGCCACGCACAGCGCAAACCACGCGCTGCCAAAACCCGAAGTTGATAATGCTGGCGGTGCTGGCCTCAAGGAATCGCCTGGTCGCGTTAATTCTTAATTGTCAGCAGGTAATTAGCAATCAAGATCCCACCAACGTTCCGGAAAAGCACAATGGGTAACCTATCGTAACACTTCGCTCATCAGCGCCAGCAAATTGTCTTCTGAATCGCGAAAGAACGTCATCCACAAATCGTGCGCCGGCATACTCGCAATCAAGTGCGGCTCGTCTTCAAAACGCACTCCCCTGTCCTTCAGCTTTCCGTAGGCTGCCTTGATGTCGGGTAGGGCAAAATATAGAACCGAGCTGAGATGATCGAATTCCAGTTTCTCAGCCCGGTCCAACATCAGCCGCACCCCGCCGCAATCAAAAAACGCCAAACCGGGGGGCACCTTGAAGAGCAGCTTGAGCCCCAGCACATCCTGGTAGAAAGCGGTGGCGCGCTCTACATCCTTTGCGTTGATGGCAATCTGGCCGAGCCGGGTGATTCCAATCGCCGATGCAGTTTCGCTCACGTCTTGACCTCCTTAAGCTAAATAAGTTAGCATAGCTAACTATATTCGATGGTAAAAGTCAAGTCGAAAAATATCGCTCCGCGGCACGAAACCATTGCGGCTGCGGATCGCCTTCATTCCGCGGCAATCCACCTGCTGCGCCGGTTGCGCAAGCAGGACGCAGCCTCCGGAGTGGGCCCAGCTCAACTGTCTGCCCTCTCGGTCCTGGTCTTCGCTGGTCCCAAAACTCTCGGTGAACTCGCCGCAGCTGAGCAGGTCAAACCCCCCACCATGAGTCGCGTGGTCGCCGGACTTAAGCGCAGCCACCTTATAGAAATCACTCGCGATTCCCGCGACGCACGCCGTATGCACATCCGCGCTACAGCCAAGGGCGCGCTCCTTCTTCAACAGGGACGGCAACGCCGCGTTGAGTACCTCGCGCAGCATCTCGGGAGCTTGACCACAAGCGAGCTGACCCAACTCAGTGCCCTTGCCGGTATCCTGGAAAGATTGCTGCGCAACTGGCCCTAATTCTTCGCAACCCGTCGCCGCGGACGGCTTATCCTTAGCCCAGATGAGCCCAGATCATCCACCCTGCATGCTTCCCGATTCCGATTTAGAATGTCAGCCCGTGGGCAAAGTCAAAATACAACTGAGAAACAACACTCGCAAATTGGGGATCCTCTTTGCTGCCTGTGTGCCTGCCGGCAGCTTGGTCAGCGCTCAGGACCAGGATTTCAGCAAAGTTCAGCTCAAGGTCACGAAAGTGGCCGGCAACATTTACATGATGGACACTAAGCCGGCGCCTCACGATGCCCTGCCCATCATCACTTTCGATCATGATGTTGCCGTGCACCTCAGGGGCGAAGATATCCGCGCTCTCTACTTTCCTGCCGGACATACTCCGGACATACCGACGGCGACTCCATGGTTTTCTTTCCGCACTCAAACCTGGTGCACATGGACGACGATTTTGTCACCTACGGCTTCCCATTCATCGACCTGGAGAGCGGCGGCAGCATCAGTGGCATGATCGATGCCGTGCAGCAAGTCGTATCGCAACTGCGACCAGATGTTAAGGTGATCCCAGGGCAAGGCCCGGTCTCGAACCTCGACGATGTGCGAGCCTGTCTTGGAATTCTGAATTAAACGCGCGATGCAGTGCAGAAGGCTTTTGAAAGAGGGCAAGACTCTCGACCGGAGCAAGCAGGCTGAGCTATTCGACCCTTGGAAGAAATATTCTGGAGACTTCGTGAATAAACCTACGCTTCTCGAAACGCTGTACAACTCCCTGACCGGCCAGAGGACCGGGAAGTTCATCCAGCACAATTGATCGACCACGCCGTATCATTCATTGAGGAGCCTCGTTCCCCTTGCGCCTGACCCGCCGTGAATTTGCGCGTTCTGCCCTTGCCGCAAGCGTGGCCGCCGCGCTCCCGGCCGGGTTGTTTTCTGCCTGCAGTGTGTCGTCGAATGCCGCGCACACGGCGAGCATTGTGGCGCTTGCGAGGCCGCGTAACCAGTTCGACAACTCCTTGGAAATAAAATTTCCCAGGAATTTTTTTTGGGGCACGGCCACCGCCGCATACCAGATCGAAGGTGCGTGGAAAGAAGATGGCAAAGGCGAATCGATCTGGGACCGCTTCGCGCACACTCCTGGCAAAATCAACGGTGGCGACACGGGAGACGTAGCCTGCGATTCCTATCATCGCTGGCGGGAAGATATCGCTCTGATGCGGGCGATGAATTTAAACAGCTACCGCTTTTCGATTTCCTGGCCGCGAATTCAGCCCTCAGGATCTGGCCCCGCGAATTCCAAGGGGATCGATTATTACAGTCGCCTGGTTGATGCTTCACTGGAAGCCCGCATCCGGCCGATGCTTACGCTCTACCACTGGGACCTTCCGCAAGCCTTGGAAGATGCTGGAGGCTGGCCCAATCGCGATACCGCGTCCCGCTTTGCCGATTACGTAGAACTCGTAGCGCACGCGCTGGGCGACCGCGTTTCCGACTGGATGCTGTTCAACGAACCATCCGCATTCGTCGATTTGGGCCATCTGGAAGGCACCCACGCTCCCGGGCACAAGAGCCTCGTCGACTTCCTGCGCGCATCGCATACCGTGAACCTGGCTCAGGGCACCAGTTTTCGGGCGTTGAAAGCCACGCGTCCCTCGGCGCGAGTTGGAACTGCATTCAGTATGTCAGCATGCGAGCCGGCAACCAGCTCCGAAGAGGACAAGCTGGCGGCCGAGCGCGCTCATGCCATGACTAATTTGTGGTTCCTGGAAACTGCACTCAACGGACACTATCCAAAGGCTCTGGCGTTTCTTCCTGAAACCGTAATGAGGATCGAGTCAGGCGATCCGGACAAGATGCGAGCACCGCTCGATTTCATCGGTATCAATCTCTACTACCGCACAATTGTGTCCGCGCCCAGCACGCTCGAACGGCTGTCTCACTCCCAGGAATGGCTATTTCCGGTGAAGATGGCGGGGGGCGAGCAAGGTCCTAAAACCGACTTCGGATGGGAGATTTGGCCGCAGGCGTTGTATGACATGGTCACGCGCATCACTCGCGATTTCAACCGTCCGGTGATAGAGATTACGGAGAGCGGGTGCTCCTACAACGACGGCCCTGACGCGAGTGGTGTGATTCGCGACGTACGCCGCATCGACTATCACCGGCAATATCTGCAGGCGCTCGCGCGTGCCATCGCCGATGGCGCCGACGTTCGTGGCTATCACGCGTGGAGCCTCATGGATAACTTCGAGTGGGCGGAAGGCTTCAATCAGCGCTTCGGCCTGGCCTACGTGGATTTCAAAACCCAGCAGCGCACAATCAAAGAATCAGGGCGATGGTATGCGAACCTGGCTGCGAGCAATGCGCTGCCGCCGAACCCCGCGACTCCAGACTAACGATCACGCCGGTTCATCCTTACTTTGCGCCCGCAGGGTCGGAAAGCTTTAGACGATCCCGTTCTTCGGCCAGTTTCCTCTGTAGCAGAGGATTGACCAGCGATACAGGCACATTCATGTCTCCAACTTTGAATTCGGTGGGCTCGAATGTGGCATACCCGTCCTTCTCACCCATGTGCCCTGAAATTGTGACCCATACGTCCTTTCCCGCAATTTCCGTCAGAAACTTCCCGTGGACGACGTCTCCGTCATAATCGACTTTCTGATCTTTTATATTGGGAGTCCCGCTGCCCACTTCCGAGTCAGGACCCAGCGCTGCCGCTCCACCTGCGCTAGCGCTTAAGATCTGACTGATGGCGGCGCCCATCGCGTCCGTGTTGGCTTGAGGTTTTGGGCTTTGAAGCGCGGGCGAATTCTGACCGGTTTGGGAGACTGCGGCGTTTCCGCTGCTGCTCACTGACGGTTGCATTGGCTGAGTTTGTCTCTCAGCCAGCTCCGGTTGGTCCATTTTCTGGCTGATCGATCCCGCGTTGAATGATTGGGCGCCGGCGGCAACTCCAGCCGGAGTTTGCGGCTGCTGCACCACTGGAGCTGTCTTCCTAAGCACCAGAGTAATAGCCACCACTGCGGCAAGAAGAGTCGCAATGCTGATGATGCGGTCCAGCTTGATTTTCATGACAGCTCGCGAACGGTCAGCCCGGGACAGACAGGCCCGGCATCATGGTATCGAATGCGGCGGCTGGGAATCAGATTGCGGAAGTCACAAATGGAGATGGTACTTAAGTCACCTGCGGAATTTCTGGAGAATGGATTTATCCTCGGGAGCGTAAAACCCCGCAGTTCAGGGCGGGGATATAAGCGACTTGGCAGCCACGTCACCGGGGAGTCTTTTGCTGCTCAATGTAGGTTTTCAAGATGTTGATGGGGGCTCCACCACGAGACGCAGCGAAGTAAGATGGCGACCAGAGGACGCCTTGCTAGTTCCGAGCCGATAGGTTGACGGCTGCGTTGTGGTCTGCATGGTCGCTAGACGCTGACCTGAGCGGAGTAACGTTGTGCGTGGTCTAGGAATCTCCGCCCTTCAGGGCGAGGAGGTTCAATCCAGCTTCTTCATGAGCAGCTCATTAACCAGCTGAGGATTAGCTTGGCCTTTGGACGCCTTCATTACCTGGCCGACGAAGAAACCGAGCATAGTCTTTTTGCCGGCACGGTATTGTTCGAGCTGTTTGGGATTCGCCGTAATAATTTCGTCGATAATCCTTTCCAGCGCGGAGGTGTCGGTCGACTGCTGCGGGCGTCCCTCTTCCTCATAGGTCTCGGGGAAATCTTTATTGCGCGCGAAACAGAGATCGTAAAGATCCTTCAGCATCTTGCCAGAAATCGCTCCACTTTCCACCAAGTCGGCGGAGGCCGCGACTCCTTTCATCGAAATTGGAGATTGCTCGATTTCGAGGCCCTTAGCCTTGAGACGGCCCATCAGTTCGCCCTGCACTAGGTTCGCCACTCGCTTGGCGTTCTTCGCGGCTTTTGCCGCAGCTTCGAACTGATCGGCCAGCGACTTTGAAACCGTCAGCACCTGCGCGTCGTATTCAGTGATGCCGTATTCCTTCACCAGGCGCGAGCGGCGCGCTTCGGGTAGCTCGGGTAAAGTCTTCGTGATCTCGGCTTTCCAGTTCCCATCGACTACTAAAGGGAGGAGATCAGGCTCAGGAAAATAGCGGTAATCGTGCGCTTGCTCCTTCGAGCGCATGCTGTAGGTTTTGCCTTCGTGCGAGTTGTAAAGGCGGGTTTCCTGGGTAATCTTGCCGCCGGATTCGACCAAGTCCATCTGGCGTGCAACCTCGTAGATCAGCGCCTCGCGGATGAAGCGGAACGAGTTCACATTCTTGATTTCGGTCTTCGTTCCCAGTTCTGTCTGGCCGTGCGGACGAATACTGACGTTGGCGTCGCAGCGCAGCGAACCCTCCTCCATGTTGCAGTCGCTGACCGCAGTGTAGAGGATGATTTCTTTCAGGCGAGTGAGGTACTCGTAAGCCTCGTCCGCAGTGGCGATGTCGGGTTCGCTGACGATTTCAATTAAAGGCACGCCGGTGCGATTGAGATCAATGGCAGTTTTTTCGTCCGAGTCGGGAAAGCCTTCGTGCAGACTCTTGCCGGCGTCTTCTTCGAGATGCACACGGGTGACGCGAATATTCTTCTTGCCGTGAGCGGCGGGGATTTCGATGAATCCATGCTCGGCCAACGGCTTGTCGTATTGCGAAATTTGATAGCCCTTGGGCAAGTCGGGATAGAAATAATTCTTGCGTGCGAAAATTGAAGTTTCATTGATGCGGCAATTCAGGGCCGTCGCTGCCAATGTGGCAAACTCAACGGCTCTGCGGTTCAGCACCGGCAAGGCCCCGGGCATGCCCAGGCATACCGGGCAAACATGCGTGTTGGGCGCAGCACCGAAGCGCGTGGAACAGGAGCAGAAAATCTTCGTCGCCGTCAGGAGCTGTACATGCACTTCGAGGCCGATGACGGGCTCGTAGGCTGTGCGAGCGGCGACGGAGGTGTCCGCGGTGGTCAACATATCGTGTGATTATAAGGCGGAGATGGGGAAACTTCCTCTTACTCGGCCTCATCCGACCTGGTTAGGCCATTTAGCCTGTGGTGCAAGCCCAAATGGCTCTCTACTTTTTATCCAGCGGCAGTTCGAAGTACATCAACTCGGTTCCTTTGGCGTCGTTAACACCGGTGATGTAGATGTGCGCGCCTTCTAGGGGTGCGGTGACGTCTTCCACATCGAAGAAGAAGAATCCGGATTGCGTGCTGTGAGGTTCAACGGCTTTGGCGGCGAATTGGGAGGTTTCGATCTCGTCACGTTCTTTCGGGCTGATGGTGCCTTTTACTTTCTTCTGCGGGATGGGAACGGGGATCGGATGCGTGTTGGCGCGGGGATTGCTGAGACGTCGGAGGATGTCTTCGGTCGCAATGGGTGTCAGCTTGGAGCGATTAGCGGTGGTTAATGTGACCGCGATGTTGGCCATCGAGATGGGTTGGTCGCCGTCGTTGGTGACGACGAAGAAGATGGGAAGGAATCCGTGTTCGTGAAAGTTCACGGAGAAAATTTTTGCCTTGGCGGGAGAGTCGTAAGGGTCGGCAGCGATGGCGACTTTGTCGTCCGTGTGATTGTCGTGGGCGGGATAGGTTTTGGCGGGCTGGGCAACGGGCTTGACGAAGTCCTTCGCGCCCAAAACAACCACCAACGCTGCAACGGCGCAGGAGACGAGGAAAACACGGACCGGATAGGACGTCAGCACTGGTTGCATGAGTCCAATTATAGAAGGTAACCCGATTGTGGCTGGTGGGCGGAGTTTGTTTAGAATGGCTCAACTTGATCACCTCCTTTTATGGCTTCCTCTACAGCGCGGCGGTGGCCGCGGCAATGGTCGTGAGCCTGCCCTATTGGCTCTTCCAGATGGCGCGCCATGGCAAGTACCGCAAGGGATTTGGCGAAAGGCTGGGGCGCGTGCCGGCGCGGCTGCAATTGCCGGGAATACAGGAGCGTGTGATTTGGGTCCACGCCGTTTCTGTGGGCGAAGTACTGGCGGTTGCAGGGTTGGTGAACGAACTTCGGGAGCGCTCGCAAGTTAGGATTTTTGTTTCCACCACGACGGACACGGGGCATGCCCTGGCACGCACTCGCTTTGGTGAGGCTAACGTATTTTACTTCCCCATGGATTTCGCATTCGCGATTCGTCCGTACCTGCGGGCATTGCGGCCGCAAATGGTGGTGATTGCGGAAACCGAGTTCTGGCCCAACTTCCTTCGACTGGCTCATGGCAGCGGCGCGCGGATTGCAGTTGTGAACGCGCGCATCTCGGACCGCTCCTGGCCGCGTTATCGGAGATTTCGCAAGTGGATGCCGAAACTGTTGGCGAACGTCGATCTGTTTCTTTCGCAAACGCCGGGGGACGCCGCGCGGTTAGAAGATCTCGGAGCCAGGCCAGAACGCGTGCGCGTGAGCGGAAATTTGAAGTTCGACATGCCTGCACCCCTCCCCCCTCCGATTGTGGCAAGCGTCCGGGCGTCGATTAGGACCAGCGCCTCCGGGCCTGTACTGGTATGCGGCAGCACGGTGGATGGAGAAGAGCCGCTGCTGCTGAAGGCATTTGAGAACGTGCTGGTGCAACATCCGCGAGCGGTGATGATTCTTGCGCCGCGGCATCCAGAGAGATTCCCTGTCGTCGGCGCGCTGTTGGAGCAGATGTCGATTCGCTTCTGCAGACGATCGGTGTGGAAGGGTGAAGCCCTGGCCGGCGGAGTTTTTCTGCTGGATACAATCGGAGAGTTGGCCCCGTTGTATGCCCTCGCGGATATTGCCTTCGTGGGCGGGAGCCTGGTACCACGCGGCGGACACAATATTATTGAACCGGCGCAGCATGGGGTCGCCATCGTCGTCGGCAATCACACGGAGAATTTCCGCGACATCGTGAACTTGTTTCAGAGCCACGACGCGGTGCGGATTGTCGGTCCGGCAGAGTTGCCTCTGTTATTTTTGGAACTGCTGGCGAACGATGCGGAGCGAACAGCCCTGGGACAGCGGGGCGCAGATACCATCCGCTCGCAGATTGGGGCTACAGCCCGCACGGCCCGCGGACTGCAGGATCTGCTGGCCTTGCCATGAACCTGAATCCTCTCTCAACCATTTACGGCGGGGTCATCGCCGCGCGCAACGCGCTATACGACCGCCGCTGGTTGCCCGCGCACACGCTGCCAGGGTCGGTGATCAGCGTGGGCAATCTTTCCGTCGGAGGTTCGGGGAAGACCCCGTTCGTAATTCTGCTGGGC
Source organism: Candidatus Acidiferrales bacterium (assembly GCA_035603035.1). Taxonomy (GTDB): domain Bacteria; phylum Acidobacteriota; class Terriglobia; order Terriglobales; family Acidobacteriaceae; genus Sulfotelmatobacter. The sequence continues at coordinate 9,414 of DATNLE010000202.1, forward strand.
GAGTTATTGAAGGCGCGCGGAATTGGTTTCGATGTTCTTTCTCGCGGATACGGGCGCAGGACGCGCGGCGTACTACAGGTTGATCCCGGTGGCCTGCCGCGGGATTTCGGGGATGAGCCGCTGCTGATTGCGAGGCGACTGCAGGCGCCCGTGGTGGTCGGCGAAGATCGCTACGAGGCCGGGCGGTTCGCCGAGGCGCGATTCGGTGCGCAAATTCATTTGCTGGATGACGGTTTTCAGCACCGTGCGCTGGCTCGCGATTTTGACATTGTGCTGGTGACTCCGGAAGATGCGCGTGATCGCTTGCTGCCGTTGGGCCGGCTGCGGGAACCGCTGCGGGGTTTGCGGCGAGCCGATGCTGTGGTGTTGACCAGCGGCGCTTCGCCGGAATCGCTTCCGCTGGAGGGCAAGATTGTGTGGCGCGTGCGGCGCGCCATTATCGCGCAGAATATTCCGCCCCGGCCCGTGGTGTTTTGCGGTATTGCCCGACCCCAGAATCTTCTGCTGCAATTGCGGGCCGCTGGGGTTGCCCCGGTCGCAGAAGCCTTCTTCCGCGATCATCATGCCTTCTCGGAAAAGGATGTGCGCGACCTGCTGCAACTCAAACAACGCAGCCAAGCTGGAGGCTTCATCACTACCGAGAAAGATGCGGTGAACCTGGGCGGATATCTTGACGCGCTCGCGCCGCTCGCAGTCGTCCCGGTCAAGATGGAACTTGCCGGCGCGGCTGACGCCGTCGATACCATCCTGCGCGTGATGGATGAACGGCGCGGCTGCTCGTGAGAAAATGCGGCAGACAGCAACGATAGGAAAGTTGCCACGATATCTGATGACGAAACATTTGAAGGACGTCGAACGGCTGCGGAGAATTATCGAAGCCTTCCCTAAGGTCACCATTACTGTGCTGGGAGATCTGGTCGCCGACGAATTTGTATATGGAGAAATCTCGCGGGTGTCACGCGAGGCACCGGTGCTGATCCTGAAGCATCGCGAGCGCACTGTGCTGCCCGGGGGCGGCGCGAATGCGGTCAACAATCTGGCTGACCTGGGAGTTAACGTGCTGCCCGTCGGCGCTGTGGGGGACGACGAACCGGGACGAATGCTGACCAAGTTTTTCCGTCACAAGCGAATTCCGACCAGCGGAGTGCTGAAGGACAAGACCTATGCGACGGTTACGAAAACGCGCATTCTCGCCGGCATGACACACAACACACGCCAGCAAGTGGTGCGCGTGGATCGAGAACCTCAGGATCCTCCCAACCGGCATTTGACACGTGAGTTGTTTCTGGCAGCGCGCGAATATCTGCACGCTTCCGATGCGCTGTTGGTCTCCGATTACGGATATGGATCGGCGAGTCCAGCAATCGTGAATGCCTTGCGCCAGCCCGGACGGAGAAGAGTTGTGCTGGTACCGTTGATCCTCGATTCCCGGTACCGCTTGCTGGAATATTCTGGCGCGACGGCAGCCACTCCAAATGAGCCCGAGGTGGAGGCGGCGCTAGGCATTCGCATCGGGCAGGACTGGGAGAAGTTGGCCCAAGCCGGGCAGCAAGTCATGGAACGAATGCAGCTGCAGTCGCTGCTGATTACGCGGGGGCGCGACGGCATGGTGGCGTTCGATCACGGACACGCGCCCATGGACATTCCCATTTATGGCTCGGACGAGGTAGCCGATGTCACTGGCGCAGGCGACACGGTGATTGCGGCCTTCAGCGCGGCTTTGGCGGCCGGGGCTACCACGGAAGAGGCGGCCCAGTTGGCCAATTATGCGGGCGGGATTGTGGTGATGAAACGCGGCACGGCCACGGTGTCCCGCGAGGAACTCTTGCGCGCGATTGAGCAGGCTCCGCCTTCGAGCAGGCCTCACTGATTCTGAACAAGACAAAGGCAAAAATGAGAGGGGAGAAAATTCTGGGACGACCCGAAGTCCGCGAGCGCGTGGAGCAGTGGCGGCACGCGGGCGAGCGCATCATTTTGGCCAATGGCAATTTCGATTTGCTGCACGTGGGACATGTCCGCTACTTGCGGGGAGCAAAAGAACTTGGCGGCAAACTGGTGGTGGCCGTAAATTCCGATGAGTCGGTGCGGGCACTGAAAGGCGACGGGCGTCCGGTGATGCCCGCGGAAGAGCGGGCAGAAATTGTTGCAGCACTCGCAGACGTGGACGCGGTCGTCATTTTTTCCGAACTCGATGTACGTGCCTTGATTCGCGAGATTCGTCCTGACATCCAGGCAAAGGGTACGGATTACACGATGGACTCCGTTCCGGAGCGGGATGCGGTCGCTGAATACGGCGGGCGCGTGGCGATTGTTGGCGACTCTAAGAATCATTCCACCAGCGAGATTATTCGCACGCGACTCGGGCCGAGGCAAGCGTGAGTTTCGAGTCGACTCAGCTCGACACTGCGCCGGAGAAAGAAATCAAGCGGCTGCTGGTCGTGCGGCTCAGCGCCATGGGAGACGTGATCCACACATTGCCAGCGGTTCACGTTTTGCGGAAAGCGTTTCCGCAGGCCTACATCGGCTGGCTGATTGAAGAGCGCTGGTCTGAACTTTTGTGTGCGGCGGGATCCCCGCGCCGCGGGACTAAGTCTGCGCTGCGACCGCTGGTGGATGAGGTTCACACGGTGAGTCTGAAAACCTGGCGAAAATCTTTGCTTTCGATATCGACTGTCGAGCGCATTGCCACCGTCTGGAACGACGTGCGTGCCGCCCACTATGAGATTGCCGTGGATTTGCAGGGGGCGATTCGGTCCGCTGTATTGGCGCGGTGGTCGGGCGCACGTGTGATTTACGGAGCAGCAGAGCCCCGAGAATCTCTGGCCAGCTTGTGGTACACGCGAAAGGCGGTCGCGCGGGGCCGGCATGTGGTCGAGCAAAATCTTTCGCTTGCGGAAGCGCTTGTGCAGCGTTCGATGGAATCTACGTTGGCAGATTTTTCTTGTGATATTCCTTGCGATTTCGTGGCCGAGAGGCGCATCGACCAGAGGATGGTGGACCTAGGGATGCGCGACTTTGTAATTCTAAATCCGGGCGCCGGGTGGGGTGCGAAGCGCTGGCCCCCTGAGCGCTACGGTGAAGTCGCGCGCCAGCTGGGGAATCTGGGCATCCGTTCGATTCTGAACTATGGTCCGGGGGAAGAGGAGTTGGTGCGCGCGGCGGAGGCTGCGAGCGGAGGGGCGGCTCGGCTGATGAGTTGCAGCATCTCCGAATTGATAGCTCTAACGCGACGGGCACGGCTGTTCATCGGCGGGGACACCGGGCCTCTGCATTTGGCGGCGGCATTGCGAATTCCGGTGGTGGCAATTTACGGACCGACGGATCCAGTGCGCACTGGGCCTTATGGGACGCGCCGTATCGTGCTGCGCAGCGCGCAGAGTGTTACCAGCCATGCCCGGCGACCCGCGCCGGACCAGGGATTGTTGGCGATCGGGGATGACGCGGTTGTAGCGGCTGCTGAAACGTTGCTGTCGGGTGCCCTCCGGGGCTAGAGCCCGTCTTTATCTAATGTCGGTGGTGTGCCTGAAGGCCTACCCTGATACGAACCTTGCATATTTTCCGCACTGGGCACACGGATGATTTTCTCGAATTATAAGTTGGTTTGAAATTACCCATGGTGGAGTGGTCACACATCGCGCGGCGGATTCGGGTGCCGCTGGGATTTCTTTTCGCCGCGTTTTATTTCTGGCTGGCGCAGCCCTCGTGGCGATGGTTGGCAGTGGCTGCGATTGTGGTGGCACCGGGGCTCTTGATTCGCGCCCTGGCTTCGGGGCATGTGCGCAAGAATGAAGCGCTCGCGACGTCTGGTCCTTATGCTTATACGCGCAATCCGCTGTACCTGGGATCACTGCTGATGGGGTTAGGATTCGCGGTGGCGGCGCGCAGTTGGTGGGTGGGCATTGTGCTCGTCGTGATGTTTGTTGCCATCTATCTACCCGTGATTCGCGGTGAAGAGGCGTTTCTCCGGCAGAAGTTTCCGGAGTTCGAGGAATATGCGCGGCGAGTGCCGAGGATGTTGCCCAGACTTGCCCCGCATTCCGACGCCGCGGACCAAGCGGCGGGAGGATTTTCTTGGGATTTGTATTTGAAGCATCGCGAGTACAAAGCCCTGCTGGGAGCGACGGCCATGATGGTGGCGCTCATCGCTAAGATGCGGCTTTTTCGGAATTAGGGACGGTGGTAATTATTTTTGCGCCACCAATTCCCGCGCGCGGCTCAACTCCGGGCGCGTGGAATTTGATCCATCGCAAACTTTCAGAAGTAGAGCATAGTACCCCGAAGCCTCACTCTGCTGGCCAGCGGCTTCGGCGGCGCGGCCGGCGCCGTAGAGCCCATCGAAGCGGTTGGGATGGAGCTTGAGGTCCGTCCGATATTCGGCTAGCGCCTGCTGTGGTCGCTTCGCTTCCAACAGGATGTCGGCGATCATTTCGCGCGCTGGAATGCCTTCGGGTTCGTCGCCCAGCGAATCTTCCTTTGCGGCAATGGGACGCAGTGCCTCGACGGCATCGTCATCCTTACCCTCGGCGAAGGCCAGCCAGGCCTCGGCTACTTTGCGATCATCTTCGACGGCGTCGGCAAAATCGGATTTTTCGGCCAGGCGCTTTTTATGAATCCGCTCGATCTCTGCGATATCCTTGCGCACGTCGTCGGGCTTGTGCAGATGCGCCGACCCGATCGCCCGCGCCCAGTAAATCATTGAGTATTCCGCAGCGCCCGCAACTTCCGTGGCAGGCAGCGCCGCGGCGGTGGGCCAGTCGTGCATCTCAATCGGATACAGCGCGCTGAGGTGCGCCAGCGAGGCGGCGTGCGGATCGTATCCTTTGCCGTACATATCGTCTTTCTTGTTGGGCATGGCGCGGATCTCTTCGATCAGAGCTTTGGCGTCGGCGTCGCGTCCACTTTGCATGTAGGCGTAAAAGAGGAAATCCATGGCGTGGAACTGATGGCCTTCACCGCCCATGCGCATCGCGGCGGTTTTGCGGGTGGCGGCTATCGAGGCGAGGTTGGAGTTTATGTCATCCTGCCAGAGGCCGACTCGGGCGAAGATGTGCGAAGGCATATGCAAGGCGTGCGGGGCTGAGGGCGCGATTTGCGCGTAACGGCGAGCGGCAGGCAGGCCGAGTTGAGCAAGCTGCGGCTTGTCGTAGCTGTGGATGAGGTAGTGGGCCACGCCGGGATGGTCAGGTTCGATGGCGAATAATTTTTCCAGGATCGCGGCCGCCTGTTTGCGGTTCGCAAAAGTTGCATCGTCATGCGGCTCACAGGCAAGCAGCGATAGCGCATAGAGCACGGTTGCTTCATGATCGTCAGGGTAGGACTCGTAGACCTTCTTCATCGCGACCGAGTAGGCCTGGGCACGAGCTTCATGGTTGAGCTTTTTGGAGTCGCTGTAGAAAGCTGCGATGGCCGCGATATAAGCCTTCTCGCGTGGCGTGGCCGGTCCGTCTGTGGTTCTGGCTTCGTGAACTTCGTCGAGGCCGCGCTGGACCACCTGGGCGTCGGGGTTGTTCCAGAGCTGGTGCCAGAGGCTCATGGCTATTCCCCAATGCGCCATGGCGCAGTGCGGATCGTCCACTGCGATCCGCGTGAATTCTTTTTCCGCCTCTTCGTACCAGAAGGAATGCAACAGGGCTACGCCGCGCTCAAACGGCTTCTGCACCGAAACGGCGCACGAAACCGGGAAGGTCACGGTACCGAGTTGAGACGTGGTTAACTCTTCATGGTGATGAGATTGATCGTCATCGGTAGCTGCGGCACCAGCAAGCGCAGTCAATCCGAGAAGAGACGAACCAAGCAGCAGCCACACAATTCGTTTCATGAAAACCCCGTGAGAACTAAGTTTAGCCGCGCTCAGGATCGCTGGTCAAAAGGATCCCAGCGTGCGTGCTTAGAATGGCAGGTCGTGGACGGGTTAGCCGATCCTGCATCGCTACGCTAGGTTCCGATCAGGGGCGAAAATTCCCGGTCAGTACTTAAACCGGGTCTAAAACGCTATGTACGCTGGCGTACAGAGTTAAGTTCTGCTACACTTCGCGGACAATCGGAGTTGGGTAGCATTACGAAACCTTGGGCGTGCTTTCATCCGGCGAATTATCATCCCGGGAACGGATCCACGCAGCCACTGCATCTACCCAGCCCGCGGGGAGTAGCCATGGATTTGCGCCCTGGGCCAGAGCAGCGCCGCGCTCGTGAGGATGAGACGAGCGGGATGCGGCGCGCCCGGCAGGATAACGAAGATTGGTATCAAGATCTGGTGGAGCACAGTCACGATCTCCTGTGCATCCACGACCTTCGAGGACGGCTCCTGTCGGTTAATCCCGCTCCCGCCCACGCTCTGGGTTATACCGTTGAAGAACTCCTGCAGATCCCGATGCGGGACCTTGTACCTCCGGAGTTCCGCCCGCAGTTTGATGCCTACCTCAGCGAGATCGGACGCACTGGCGAATCTCGGGGATTGCTGGCCCTGATGACGCGCTCCGGACAGCGGCGAATCTGGCAATACTACAACACGTTGCGTACCGACGGTGTGGCCGCGCCTATCGTGCGCGGAATTGCCCACGACGTTACCGAGCAAATGCGGACAGAAAAGCTGCTGCGGGAGACTGGCGAAGGATTGCTTTCTGAAGTACGCCAGAGCGATCGGACCATCCGGAAGCTGGAGCTGTTTCGAACCCTCCTCGACCACAGCAACGAGGCCATAGAAGTGGTGGACCCCGAAACTCTTCGTTTTATCGATGCGAACGAAAGAGCCTGGACAGGCTTGGGATACAGCCGCGAAGAGATTCTGTCGCTGAGAATTTTCGATGTCGATCCTGAGATCACGCAAACCTCTGTCGCGAAGATGAAAGCGGAGTTACAGAGATCCGGATTCCTTGTGATGGAAAGTATTCACCGCAGAAAGGACGGATCCAGTTTCCCGGTAGAGGTCAGCATGAAATGGGTTCACCTTGAGCGGGACTATGTGGTGACCATCGTCCGCGACCTCACGGAGCGCAATCAGGCCGAGAAAAGACTGCGCGAATACGAGAGAGTAGTGGAATGCCTGGAAGAAATGATCGTGGTCATTGACCGCGATTATCGGTACGCGATCGCCAATCGCGCGTTCCTCAACTACCGCAGCATGAGGAAAGAAGAAGTCATCGGGCGGCGGATCGACGAGGTGTTGAACAAAGAGATTTTTGACTCGCAGATCAAGGACAAATTAGACGAATGTTTCCGCGGTAAGGTGGTTGCCTATGACATGAAATTTACCTATCCGAAACTCGGTGAGAGGCAATTGTACGTCACCTATTTCCCCATCGAAGGTCCCACCGGGGTGGATCGAATCGGAGCGATCGTGCAGGATGTTACGGCGAGCAAACAATCGGAGCGGATGTTGCGGCGCAGCCAGGAAAATTACCGCATGTTTGTCTCGCAGAGTTCGGAGGGTATCTTCCGAGAGGATCTCGACGAGCCGATTCCCATCGACTTGCCGGAGGAGGAACTGATCTATCGCATCCTTCACGACTCCTACCTGGGGGAGTGCAACGACGCAATGGCCGCCATGTACGGATTGAAATCGGCAGATGAGTTGCGGGGCAAACGCTTGACGGAAATGGTGCTGCCCGATGATCCTCACAATATCGAGCTCACCCGACATTACATCCGCACGGGGTTTCGAGTGTTCGATCGGGAGTCTCACGAGATCGATATTCACGGCAATCCGAAGGTGTTCGTCAACAGCCTGATCGGCTCAGTAGAAAATGGAATGCTGGTCGGGACCTGGGGCATCCAGCGGGACGTAACCGCAAAAGTGAAGCTGGAGGAGTTTCGTCAGCAGGCCGAAGAAGCCTTGCGCCGGAATGTAGTTCAACTCGAGGGAGTTACCGAGGAACTTCGGCTGGCCAAGGAGAAGCTCTCCGAAGAAAAGCTTTATCTGGAACAAGCAATCGATACGGAATTGGGATTTGGAGAGATTATTGGACGCAGTGACGCTTTGAAAGGGGTGATGGAAAAAGTGGCGAAGGTCGCTCCCAGCGACGCCACCGTGCTGCTGCTGGGCGAGACCGGCACCGGCAAGGAATTAGTCGCACGCGCCATCCACCGTATGAGCAAGCGCAAGGACAACAGCTTCATCAAGCTGAACTGCGCCGCCATTCCGTCGGGCTTGCTCGAAAGCGAACTGTTTGGCCATGAGAAGGGCGCCTTTACTGGCGCGGTCGCCAAGAAGCTGGGCCGGATCGAACTGGCCGACCTAGGCACCCTCTTTCTCGATGAAATCGGAGAGATTTCCTTGGATTTGCAGCCCAAACTGCTGCGCGTGCTGCAGGATCAGGAGTTTGAGCGTCTGGGCGGCACGCAGACTTTAAAGGTAAATTTCCGCCTCGTGGCCGCCACCAACCGGGAGCTACTGGACAGTGTGAACCGAAGGGAGTTTCGTAGCGACCTCTATTACCGCTTGAATGTCTTTCCGCTGCGGACGCCGCCACTGCGCGAGCGGCGGGAGGACATTCCTCTGCTCATCGAGCACTTTGTCCGGAAATATGCGAATCGGATGAACAAATCCATTTTGAGCATCCCGGCCAGAACTATGGAGACGCTGGTGCGGTGGGCGTGGCCGGGGAACATCCGTGAACTGGAAAATTTTGTCGAGCGTTCGGTAATTCTCACTCCTGGGCTGGTTTTGCAAGTGCCGCTCAGCGAACTGCATGCGGAGTTGGATTCGGACGAGCCCGAGATGCTTCGCGACAAGGAACGTCAACGCATTCTGCGCGCCCTTCGGGCATGTAACGGCCAACTCGGCGGCCCCAACGGCGCGGCGGCCCGCCTCGGCTTAAAGCGCACCACGCTTCAGTCTAAGCTGAATGGTTTCGGAATCAGTCCTGGAGGATATCGCGCCTGAATAGTCAGCCAAGACCTGACACAGTATGTAGAAGTTGGCGTATTCTTTCCTGATGACGACGCGGTTTAAGCGAATTCTCGAAGCGGCAGTCTGGTTTGTCATCGGCTTCGTAGCTCACATGTTGCTACTTCATTTTCACCACAACGCGGGATAGGGCTTGAAAGCGGGGAGAACGACCCTGGAGTATTCTGCTCACTAAACGAAAGCCCCTCGCTTGCGCGAGGGGCTTTTCGTTGGGGGAGGGACCTGAGCGAAGCGCTCCTTGTCCCGACTAAACTTCGTCCCGACTAAACTTCAAGACTACTTTGGCTGCTGTTGCTGATCCGGACTGGTGCTCGGAGTGGAAGAACCGCTCGATGCCAGCTGTTCCAAATCATTCTTCAGCAGGCTGATTTCCACGCGGCCGCCGCTCATGTGTTTGGTTTTCCCATTATCATCTGTGCTGGCCACCGGGGCATTTCCCATACCAACCAGATAAATCCGGTAGACTGGAATTTCGCTGTTAAGCACCATGTAGCGAACCACCGACTCCGCCATCTTCTGCGAGTTGGTAATTGCGATCTGGCCCTTCCCGGAAGAGAAACCCTGCACTTCGATGATGTAGCCGCGCTGCCCCTTGACGCCGTTGGCCATTTCGTCCAAGGCATCCTTGGCGTTCTTGCTCAGTACAGTCTGCCCGGGTTTGAAGCGGATTTCAGTCTGATTCGAAGCCTTATACTGGTCGATGTTGCCGACCACCGTCTCCACCGTCTGGATGCGTGTCGTCGCCTGTTGTGCGCTTTGCTGCGCCATGGTCGCTTTGTTGCCGGCATCGACGGCATGCTGATCAGCTTCATTGGCCCTGTCCGAAGCCAGCTTGATGCCAGCCTGGGCACGCGCATCGGTATCTTTAATCGCCTTGCCGTTGGCTGCAGTCAGATCATCCAGTTCATTCACGCGGTCGCGAATGGGATCAGTCTGGCGCTTCACATAGCTTTTGCGGGCAAACGGATTCACCCGGCCCCAGAATCCCTCGCGCGCGGGCGCCTGTAGAGGCTGCTTGCCCGAACCGTTCGTGTTATCGGACTGGCTGGTCTGCGACGACGCCGGCGGGTTGGACTGATCTTGGGTGGTTGGTGACGAACTTTGCGCGAGAGCCGGAAATGCCAGCACTGCGGCCAGAGGCAAAGTAGCAAGCATGCGAGTGTTCATAGAAAACTTCCTCCATTTTGGGGGGAGCATCGTCGGCTCCACTCCAGCACGCCAAAAATCGGCGCGTTGCGGGTTTCTAGATTGCGTCCCCTAAAGCCACTACACGGAAAGTGCGCTGACGCTACGCACTTTGAAACAAAACTCAGGTACCGAATATTTCTCGCTACCCGCTTATCCCTATTACAGGTCAGATGCCAAAACCCACTTTCGGGTTGAGATGCCAAATGCTTGTATCCAAAGACATTGTATCCTCATCGGAAGCGGTGAGTCCGCCGGCACGGGTTTGCGCACGGTAATTTTGGCAAACCTGATATAAAAACTGCGTAGAGCGGCCTGTTTCAGGGAGTGGAATCTTGGAATTGTCGACCGTTGGAATTTCCAGCTGGATACCTCTCGGCGCAGAGATACTCAATGGAATCTTACATTTACTGGTTGTAGCGGTGTTTCTCGGCGGCGGCAAGGAAGCGGCGGCGGCCCTAGCCACGGCTGAACTGCCGGACGCCACTTTGGCTTCCACCAACATCTCTGCCGACCATCTGCAGCAATATTCCGATCTCGCGCTAACCTGGATGCAGGAGTACTTGCGCATTGACACAACCAACCCGCCCGGACATGAGATGCGCGCTGTTTCTTTTTACAAGAAGATTCTCGATCAGGAAGCGATTGAGAATCGCGTTTTCGAATTTACCCCGGGCCGCGGCGATGTTTGGGCGCGCATATCGCATACCACCTCGGAAGCGAAGAAGCCGATCATCCTGCTCAACCACATGGATGTGGTCACCAGCGATGCCGCACACTGGAAAGTTCCGCCCTTCAGCGGCGAGATCAAGAACGGCTGGCTCTGGGGGCGCGGCGCACAGGACATGAAAGATGAAGGCCTCGCGCAGCTGGTTGTGATGGTCATGCTGAAGCGCGAGAGGGTGGCACTCGACCGCGACGTAATCTTTCTCGCGGTAGCCGACGAGGAAGCCGAAGGCACGGGCACGGACTGGTTCATCGCACATCAGCCGGACTTGCTGGAGAACGCGGAGTTCCTGATCAATGAAGGCGGAGAGAATCTGCTCGAAAACGGCAACGTGAAGTATGTCGGAGTTGACGTGGGCGAGAAGACAACTTTCTGGTTGCGGGTCGTAGCTCATGGAAGGCCAGGACATGCTTCGCGCCCTATTCCCGATTCCGCCCCGAACCGCCTAGTCCACGCGCTGGACCGCATTCTTGCTTACCGCACTCCGCTTGAAGTCTTACCCGTGGTCGAGGAGTTTTTGCGCGAGATGGCGCCCTACCAGCCGCCGGAACGGGCGGGAGAATATCGCAACATCCGCAAGGCCATCGAGGATACGAAGTCTCAGCAGGAGGTGGAAAAAGACGCGTCGCTGAACTTTCTGCTGCGCGACACAATTTCGCTGACCATGATGGGTGGGTCGGAACAGACCAACGTCATTCCGCCCGAGGCGTGGGCGAATCTGGATGTGCGTATCTTGCCGGGAGGAAATCCCCAGGCACTGCTGGAGCAGATCCGGAAAGTGGTGGACGATCCTAACGTAACCGTCGAACCGATGAACGCTGAATTCCGCGAGGCCAATTACTCCCCGACGAATACGGCACTCTATGACGCCATTCGCAGAGTCTCCGGAACATATTTTCCCGGGACACCCGTGGTGCCACACATCACCAGCGGGTACACGGAGAACCAGCGCTACCGGCCGCTGGGCATCCATGCTTACGGTTTCAATCCCTACACCGCCACGGAGGAAGAAGGCAATACGGAGCATGGAAACGATGAACGGATTCGGGTCGAGGAGGTGCGGCGCGGGCCGAGGATTCTGTTTGATGTGGTGACTGCGGTGGCGGCTGTGAAGTGATGGGCCGCAGCATGTGGGTTACTTTTCACCGCAGTGCTTCTCATATTGCTCAACGATGAAATGATCAGTCATGCCAGCAATGTAGTCGCAGACCACACGCGGCAACGATTCTTCCCCGGCTTTTTCCTGGTAATGAAGGGGCAGGGCTGAGGAATTTTTCATCCAGAAAGCGAACAGCTCGGTGACGATGCGTTCAGCATCGTCCTTTTCTCCTGCCAGCGACGGACTGTAGTAGAGATTTTCATAGAGGAAGGTCTTGATCTGCGCGCACTCTCCTTCAACCTCCTGGCTGAACGCGGCGAGACGGTCTTCATAGGCGCGAACTTCAGCCAGAGTTTCAATTTTCGCTTCCTTCAGCCGCGCCCGCGTGTTCGTAATGAGGTCGCCGGCCAGGCGGTTGAACACGCGTTTGAGCGCCTCGTTAAATTGCAGCTTGTCAGCTGCATCCGGATAAATCCGCTCGACCTCCCGCAAGAACCGTTCGAAGACGGGCACGCCTTCCCGAATTTGCTCAAGGGTAAGAAGATGGGCCTCGTAGCCGTCGTCCAGGTCGGCGGTGTTATAACCGATCTCGTCAGTGAGATCGACGAGTTGGGCTTCGAGCGGCGGGCGCTGATCGAGCAAGTACTCCGCCAGTTCCGGGTACTCCGCCGGATCGTAGTCGCGCGAGTGTTTAATGATACCCTCGCGCACTTCGAAGCTCAGATTGAGTCCGCGAAAAGCTGCGTACCGCTGTTCGAAATCTTCGACGATGCGCAGGGCGTGCAGGTTGTGATCGAAAAACAAACCTTGCTCACGCATAGCGCTGTCGAGCGCCTTTTCACCGGCATGGCCGAATGGAGGATGGCCGAGGTCATGCACCAGCGCCAAGGCCTCCGCCAAATCCACGTTGAGAGCCAGTGCTCCGGCGACAGTGCGGGTAATCTGCGCCACTTCGATGGTGTGAGTGAGTCGGTTTCGGAAGTGGTCGGAATAGCGCCGCGTGAAAACTTGAGTCTTGTCTTCGAGTCGCCGAAAGGCGCGGGCATGAATGATGCGGTCGCGGTCGCGCTGGTAGTCGTTGCGGTAAGGATGCGTCGGCTCAGGGAAGCGGCGTCCGCGGGAATGTTCCACCTGCACCGCGTAGCCGGCCAGCATGCTCGAAGTTTAGCAGGTACGAGTACCGAGTTGCGACTACCTGGTGCCGAGCAGAGGGTGCCGGGTAAACGAGGACGACTTTCTTGCCCGGCACGCGGCACTCGGTGCTAGTTACTGGTTCTGCGATTCTTCCTTTGCCAACCGTACTTTGGCGGCGTCGAGTTTCCTTTGCGTGGCCACCAGCAGGTCGCTGTCAACTTCCGCCGGCACAGTCTTATTCCATTCTTCGACCGCGCGTTCCCAATGAGCGGCTGCCAATTTAAGGCGTCCCGTCTTCTGAAACAGATCGCCCAGGTGATCCTGCACGGTTGGATCTGACCCCATCCTCAGGGACGCCTTGTTTAACGTCTCCTCAGCCAGGTCATATTTCCCCAGCTTGAAGTAGGCCCATCCCAGAGAATCCAAATAGGCTCCGTTGGTGGGATCGAGGCTTACCGCCAGTTTGATCTGGCTCAGCGATTCTTCCAGCTGCACGCCCCGATCGGCATTCATGTATCCCAAATAATTCAGGGTTACGGCGCTCTGCGGATTGGCGGAAAGCACTTTCTTGAATTCCGTTTCGGCCTGCTCGTATTTCTTCTCGCGCTCGTAGGTGGATCCCCGCAGGAAGTAGATATTCTCCTTGTCCTCGGCCTTGGTGCAAAGCAATTCGGCTTTATTGAGAGATTCCTCCGCTTCGCTCCAGCGCTTGAGCCGCGTGTACATGATGGCCAGCCGGACGTAGACTTCACGATCTTCAGGCTTGCCCGTCAACAGGGAACGCACGTCAGCCAGAGGCTTTTCGGGATCGCCAGTATCGGCGAGTTGGGCGTCGAGCACCATCCTAAGCTCGTGATCATCGGGCATCTTTTGTACGGCTTCCTTGGCGGCGGCTGTGGCTTGCGGCCACTGCTTGGCTTCGCGGTAGGTGTCGATGACATCCTGATAACCGGTCTTGGCATTCTCATCGCCCAGCGGAATCATTTTGCGGAAGGCTTCGACTGCGGCAGGATAGTTCTCCTGATCGCGATAGACCATGCCCAGGCGTTCGACAAAAATGCCACGGTTGTTGCGGTCCGCCTGAGAGTAGCTGCTATCAGCCTTCTCGGTTTTTTTCAGCAGATCCTGCAGAATTTTGATGGCTTCGTCATAGCGCCCCTGAGCCTCGTAGACCACGGCAATGTTGTAAGGCACTTCCAAAGCGTCCGGCACCATAGCCTCGGCTTTTTTCAGACTATCGAGCGCCTGATCATACTTTCCCTGACGGCGGTAGATTTCCGAGATGCGGAGATAGGTCTGCGCGTCTTCTGGATTCGCATCGGCGATGACTTTGTATTGATCAAGCGCCGCATCGATTTGGCCATCGTTCAAAAGATTTTCAGCCAGGCCGCGGATGGCGTCGAGATTATCGCGATCCAAGCGGATAGCGTGTTTGTAAGCGTCAATCGCGCTCTTGAAATCCTTGCGCTGCTCATACGTGGCGCCGAGCGCAGCATAGAGCTTGGCAGAGCGGCCGGCATCGGGCACCGCGCTCAGCACTTGCAGAGCGTGAGCCGTGTCGCCTTCATCGGTGTAGAGCAGGGCAAGCGTGGTCACGGCCTCTTCCGAATCAGGGTCAAGCTTTACTGCCACCTTCAATTCGTTTTCCGCCTTCTGCAGATCATTGTTCAGGCGGTAGAGCCGGCCGAGCAGCAGGTGATCGTCCACATTGTTAGGCTCAATCTTGACGATCTCTTCATACTGCTCGATCGCCAGTTTCAGCACGTTCTCAGAGCCGTTACCGTTGCCCGGCATATCGCCGAGAGAGCGCAGATAAATCCGCCCCAGCAGCTTGTGAGCTTCAAGGTTGTTGGGATCGCGCTTGATGATCTCTTGCGCCTGGAGCACCGCATCACGAATGCGCCCGGTTTTAACGTAGAGCTCCGCCAGACCGGCGGTTAAGAATTCGGAGGACGGATCGGCGTCGATGGCGAGCCGGTATTCCTCCATGGCTTTATTGGCCAACTCGCTGCGGCCATAGGCTGTGACCTGTTCCTCGTATAAGTGCGCCAGCGTGTAATGGTAGTACGCGGCGGCATGGTCGACTTTACGGGCCGAGGCCGGCGCGGGTTTGGTGTCCACCGGCTTGGATTCAGCATGCGCCGACGGGGTGGTTTGCGCGGATACTGCCGCTGCGAAAAACGAGAGCACCAAAGTGAGGCGAAAAATTCGATTCATGCTCGACCTGACGACGCTGGAATTGATTGCAAGAAACCATTAGAGCCGAACGCCCTTACAGAATACATGTCCATTGGATGCAAGACCACCGGGGCTGGGGTGCTCTAATTCTAACCTCATTAGACGTTTGATTGGGAAAAACAGTGGCAAGCCTTGTGACGCGCGCACTCCCGGAAGTACACGGACTGCCGGGGTCTTGCATTGGAAAATTGTCAAGTTTGGTAAAGGCTTTAGTGGAGGAAGTGGCGGACGCCGGTGAACAGCATCGCCAGCCCCAGTCGATCGGCGGCTGCGATGACTTCCGGATCCCGCTGCGAGCCACCGGGTTGAATGATAGCGGTAGCGCCCGCCTTGGCAATTTCCTCCACCCCATCGGGGAACGGAAAAAATGCATCTGAGGCCGCGACCGTTCCCTGCAACGGAAGTTTCGCTTTCATGGCGCCGATTTTGGCCGCATCGACGCGGCTCATCTGTCCCGCTCCGATGCCCACAGTCTGTCCTTCCCGGGCGTAAACGATGGCGTTTGATTTAACATGCTTGCAAACTTTCCAGGCGAACAGAAGCGCGCGCGTTTGTTCGGCCGTGGGGCGGCGCTTGGTCACAACTTTGAGGTCGATATCGAATAAGGGACGGAAGTCAGTTTCCTGCAGGAGAACTCCCCCGGAAATCTTTTTCAAGATCCATTTATGAGGGGCCGCTGTGACTTTCACCAAGCGCAAATTCTTCTTGGTCGCAAATAGAGATTTCGCCGCTGCTTCAAACTCTGGGGCGCCGATCACTTCCAGAAAAAGTTTGTGCATCTCTTCGGCAGCCGGGGCATTAAGATCGCGATTTATCCCTACGACGCCGCCGAAGGCGGATACGGGATCGCACTCGAGGGCGCGCAGGTAGGCTTCCGCAATCGTCTTCCCGACCGCAAAACCGCAAGGGTTGGTGTGTTTGACGATGGCGCAGGCCGGTTCGTCGAATTCCTGCGCCAGGTCCCAGGCGCACTGCAGGTCGACGATATTGTTGTAGGAAAGTTCTTTGCCCTGAATCTGCTGGGCATTGGCCACGCCGAGGCCCGAGCCATCGGAGTACATCGCCGCCCTCTGGTGCGGGTTCTCGCCGTAGCGCAGGTCGCCGGTCTTCTGGAATGAAAGCCGAAGGATTTGCGGAAAGGAGTCGTTCGCGGGTGGTGGCACTTGAAAATCGGTGGAGACGCGCTCGAGGGTGGAGGCAATAGCGGAATCGTAGGCAGCCGTGGTGGCGAAAGCTTTCTGGGCAAGCTGCCATTTGGTTTCGAGCGAGAGCGTGCCCGCGGTGCGGCTAAGTTCTTCGGCAATGGCCGTGTAATCGGAAGGTGACGTAATGACGGCGACGTCGTGAAAATTCTTGGCGGCGGAGCGGATCATGGACGGTCCGCCGATGTCGATGTTCTCAATCAGCTCATCAAAAGCCACACCCGGCTTAGCGGCAGTTTTTTCGAAGGCGTAGAGATTCACCACAACCATATCGATGGGCTGGATGCCGTGCTCGGCCACGGCGGCGGCGTGCGCGGGATTCTCGCGGCGATGCAGGATGCCGCCATGAACCTTGGGATGCAGCGTCTTCACGCGCCCGTCGAGCATTTCGGGAAAGCCGGTCAGGTCGGAGATGTCTTTGACGGGGATGCGGGAGTCGCGCAGAAGTTTGGCGGTGCCTCCGGTGGAGATTAGCTCGATGCCAAGGCTCGAGAGTCTACGCGCGAACTCCACGAGGCCGGTCTTGTCGGTGACGCTCAGAATGGCGCGCTGAATTTTGGACATTGGACCTTGTGTATTGAAAGGCTAATCAGATTTTAGCAAGAAGTCTTAGAGCGGGTTGATCGAGGGCTGGGCCGTCTACCCTAGGCTGCCACTTCGGGCGTCCCGACTTTCCGGACTGACTGTAATATCCGGTTTCTTTCCGGCTGGGTGACGCCGGCCGGATTCCTGTAACCTTTCTGCCAAAGCGTGAATTCGACGTTTCCCTCATCCCAATACAGAGTGACAAGCAGTTGGTCAGGACGAGCTCCGGGGCTGCCCTGCTGGAACCCTCTGAGGCTCCCGTTCTGAAGATTGAATATTCCGCTCTCGGCTGCCTTCGCTGGCGCGATAGATTTGAGCATAAGCACCATCCTATCGTGGGCATGAGTAGATCAGGACCACGCCCAGTAGTGCATTCTTTGAGGGGTGAATTCGTAGAGGTTTTTTTGAAAGGCTTAGTGGGACTTCGCGGCCGCGTGCCCGACGAACTGCTCGAATTGCGGCGGCGACAACCTGAACCCAGTGGTGAATAGGCTCTCCCATTCCCCATTTGGAAAAGCTGTCTGCCGAAGCCTCCGGCCTGACCGGAACATCAGAACGACCGCGGTTTTGTCGGGTTTGTCCTTCGGGTACAGTTCTGTCTTGGACTGATCGAGATCGCTTTCCGGAGTCTCAAACTCATAACCGAGGTATGAGAGTTTTGTTCCAGGAGTCTGCGAAACTGTATGGTCTCCTAGCTCTGCTGGAACGACTCTGGCGATCGCCGGGACCTTTTTCGCGGCGTAAAAAGTGAGGGCCACGTCCGCGGCCCAAGGCAGCACTGCGAAGACGACCACGAGCCTGACCACTGCAGTAACCAGAATGCGTCGAAGAAGCCTGATGGCGGTCTCCGCTACGCTTTGGCCTTAGCCTTCAGCTTGACGTGTCCTTCGGTGAGTTCCACCGAGAATTCGACGCCCTCGCATCCATACTGCTTGCGAATCTGCTCGGTCTTTTTCTGCACGAAGTTGGAGAAGGAATCCAGATTTCCGGACACGCTCTCTCCCGCCTTTTTCTTAGCTGCGACCAGCGTGTTGTAGAGGCGCTCCACTTGCTCGCGCTCGGTCTGGTCTACCTGATGCAGAGTAAAAGGTTGCGAACTGGCCGCCGCCGATGCTGCCGCCGCATGACTCAGCCCGTAAACCGGATTGTGCTGGGGCTTATGCTCCTCCTCGGGCCGCACTCCTTGCACGGAAAGAAGCGCGTCCTGCGGGCGGCGATAGCCTTCTTCGCGGATGCGGGATTTCTTGCGCCACAGATCGCTGTACACCGCGTAGCGTTGCGCCATTTCGTTGTAGCGGTAGCGCTGGGAGAAGCTCATGCGTCCGCCGTCGGAAAACTTCCGCAGCAGCGAGAGTACCTTCCACTCGACGTCGGTGGGCGGGCGCTTGGTCGGATTACTGAAAAACACTTCGTACTCGATCTTCAGCCGACGCAGCTGGGTTTCGAGTACGTTTAATTCTTCATCGGTGGTCACGGAGAGTCTCCAGTCAACAGTGTATTGAGAATGAACCTGGGCCGCGAGGTGCCTGGCGGTCACCACAGGACATGGTACGAAAGTAAGCTATTGGCTCTCAGCCTTTTAGCTCTTCGCTCAAACTTCCGGATCTTATTGCCCGATTTTGGCCGATCTGAGGGGCACACCTAAGGCGAGGACAAGAAGCGGGGCAATACCGCCAGGGCAGAGGCAGCCTGAACGCCGGAACCAGCTAAAGGCTAACAGCTCGATGCTACTTCGAATTCGACGCCATCTTCTTCACCATGGCGAGCACCAGCTTTCGGTCGCTTTCATTAAGGTTGGTGGCGTAGCGGCGGACCTGACTTAAGAAACGAACTTCATCATCTGAAAGTTGCGGCAGCCCCTTGGAGCCGTTGCTGTGACCCGATTCCGAAAAGAATTGAGAGAGCGCAATCTCCATTGCCCCGGCAATTTTCGAAAGCGTGTCGAGCGAAGGGATGGTGTGCCCGTTCTCCACCCGCGACAGGTAGCAGCGCAGCAAGCCAGTGCGCTTCTCAATGTCCCCCTGAGACATGCCTTTTTGCAGCCGGTAGTTTCTAATAATCTCGCCGATGTTGATGGTGGGGAGCATTGCGGGATGCGACATAGTAACCAGATCA
The DNA here is from genome assembly GCA_035603035.1 of Candidatus Acidiferrales bacterium. Classification (GTDB taxonomy): domain Bacteria; phylum Acidobacteriota; class Terriglobia; order Terriglobales; family Acidobacteriaceae; genus Sulfotelmatobacter. Next base: position 28,604 of record DATNLE010000202.1, read on the forward strand.
GTACCTTCTGGCAAGTGGAAATTAGTGCCATACAAAAAACCCGTTGCGAATCAGTGCTTGAGGCAAGGGAAACAGCTTGATACTTAGACGGCGTATAAGGAACGAGGACTCCCCAACTGGCTGCGCATCGGTCCTCTCGGCGCCGCGGGGGAGCTACTTTTTGAAATTATCCGCAAGAAAACTCACGGTGCGCTTCCATGCGTCCTCGGCATCGGCGGGGCGGTAGCCGGTTTTATTGTTGGGATTTTCAAAGGCATGGCCGGCGTCGTCATAGATTTTGATGTCGATCTTCTTGCCTTGCTGTTTCATCGCCGCCTCAAATTTGTGAACGTCATCGGGAGTAATGCCCTGATCCTGGCCTCCAAACAATCCGAGGATGGGCGCATTGATTTTCCTGATGGAGTCGGCGTCGGTCGCGAGATGGCCGTAGTTGATCACGGCGGCGGCAAGCGTCGGCTCTTCCAGCGCGACGTCGAGCGCGTACCCCCCGCCCATGCACCAGCCAATCGCGCCTATGCGGTTTTTCTTGAGGTTGGGCTGGGACTGCAGAAATTCAAAAGCCGCGTGCAGATCGCGCTTGGCGCGGTCGTCCGGAACTCCGCGCATTAATTCGTGTGCCAGGTCAGGGGTGGTGGCAACTTTGCCGCGATAGAGATCAATGGCAAGCGCCTCGTAGCCTTGGTCCGCCAGCTTGGAGGCTTGCTGCTTGACCCAATCGTTGAGTCCCCAATATTCGTGGATCACGATGAGCCCGGGAAATGGTCCCTTGCCCGCAGGCGCGTAGAGCAAGGCCTGCACGGTCTCGTCACCGCTTTTGTAGGAAACGGATTTTCCATCAGCCGCAAACGAAGAGGCAACCAAAAGAAACACCATCCATAGCAAGCAAAGTGTCTTCATCATCCTCCACTCTCTCGAAAACGATATAAACCACAGCCGATATAAACCACAGCCAATGAGCAGCACGAGAAAATCTATCATGACGCCCCGCATCCCAAGAGAATAACCAGCGTTGCGGCTTCCCGAAAGCCAGACATCCGACGTCTAGCAGACGCAAGACCATGCCAACGCGGAGCAGTCTTGCGCTCGTCATAAGTGCAACTCCATATAGATCGCGCCGGCGATCGGGTTGGCGCGGTAGGGAGCAATTTCCTTGAAGCCCAGCTTGCGATACATGGCAAGCGCATCTCTCATCACAGGCTCGACCGTGTCAAGGCGCATGCGATGATATCCGATCTGACGCGCCTCCGTCATGACGCGCTCGGCCAGCGCGCGTCCCAGTCCCCGGTTACGAAACTGTGGACGCAGGTAGAGACGCTTCATTTCGCAGACGCCCGGTTCTAGTTTGTGCAGGGCGACGCAGCCGGCAAGTTGAGTTTCGTATTCTGCGAGCAGCAAACAACCTTCCGGGGGAGCATAGTCGCCGGGAAGGGCGGCCAGTTCATGATCGAAATTCTGAAAGCACAGGCTGAAGCCGAGGGATTGTGCGTACTCCAGAAATAGTTCGCGGGCTTGCGCAATCCGAGAAACCGATGCTGCGGGAGAGAAGGTCAAACCCTTCACCACGGGGGGCACAGAGTAACCCGCAGGAATTCTTTGATCCGCTTTCATTGTCCTTTGTGAACCTCTGTGTTGAAGGGTTTCCTAACCCATCAGCAGCCCGCCGTTCACGTTCAGCACGTGGCCGGTAATGTAGGCGGCGGCGTCCGACGCGAGAAAAGCAACTGCACTCGCCACATCGCCGGGTGTACCCACGCGCCCCAGCGGAATCTGTTTGGCGGCGCTCTGTTTGAATTCATCGCCCAGCGCCTCCGTCATGGCGGTTTCGATGAAGCCCGGAGCCACCGCGTTGCAAGTAATATTCCGCGACCCCAGTTCGCGGGCGACTGCCATTGTGAGCCCGATTAAGCCGGCTTTCGATGCAGCGTAATTGGCCTGTCCCGCCTGCCCCATTTGACCGAAGACGCTGGTGATGTTGATGATGCGTCCCCACCGCTGCTTGAGCATTGAACTGCTGACCTGCTGGATGCAGAGATAGGCAGACGTAAGATTAGTTTGCAGCACCGCGTCCCAGTCAGCGCGCCTCATGCGCATGACCAGCTGGTCGCGGGTGATGCCGGCATTGTTGACTAGGACGTCGATCTTGCCGAACTGGGCGATCGCCGACTTGATTACAGACTTGACCTGCTCTTCGTCGGTGACGTCGAGAGCGAAGGCCGCGGCCTTGCCGCCGGTGGCAATAATTTCGTTCACGAGTTCGTTGAGCTTTTCGTGATTGCGCGCGGCGACGGCCATTGTCGCGCCTTCTGTGGCGAGCTTTAATGCACAAGCCCGTCCAATACCTTGCGACGCGCCTGTGACGAACGCCACCCGTCCTGAAAGGGACATGAGTTTCTCCAGAATTTTTCCTCGAGTATCGATTAAGAAAGCTCTACAGCAGAACGTGAGATTATACCCGCCCACTGACGCTATTCGGCGCGCCGTAACGGCCAAATCAGAACTTCGAGCCGGCGGGCGAAGTGCAGTAGAGGCGAGTCAGGGAGCGAGATCTTGGCGGCGGTAGCAACCGTGTTGGTCTCTAACTCGGCTTCCGCCTCCTGCAGCGGCCACGGCAGATGGTGAATTTCCCCGCGAAAGACCTGATTATCATAGGTCGTATAAAGGCAATAGCGCTCGCTGAACCAATGCTCAATCGAACCTTTCTCGCGCCAGCGTATTTCGGCACTCGGACGGTAGCGGGCGCGAAATTCCGCGGCACCGTGCAGACGGCGGGAGGAATAGTGAATGCTTTCGCCATTCTCCTTCGAACTCATCGCCGCCTGGAAATAGGGCAGATGATAAAACGTGCGGGCAGCCCAGACTGCCGAAAGATTGGCTGCGTCGAGGCTGAAGAAATAAACTCCCGGCTTGCCTCCAAAGGTCACATAGGTGCGGACATTCAGCTCCGGGAATCGCGAGAGGCCGGGGAACGCAGGCAACCAGCGAGCTCGAATTCCGCTCATGCGAAAGGGAACGACTCCCAACCAGCATTGCCCATCGAAGGTGTCGAGCGTGAGTCGTGCGGGGACGAGAGGTCGCATGGCAACTGTCGGAACCGGCCAGTGCGCAAACAGCAGATCGTGCCAGATCTGCTTCATCAGCCATGAGCCTGAAGGCAACCGCCACGGACGATGTTCAATCAACTGGAGCAGCGGGTCCACCAAACAGTTTATCCACAGCCAGCCGAGTATCCTCGCAAAAAAATGGATTGCGCATCGTCGGCCTAGCCGATTAACATTCGAGCACTTTCATGACTCCAATCGCGACCGACGCAGTAACCGCCATGCCTGAACCATCCAACCAAAAATCATCCGCGATGGCGACGGTGCCCGCGAGCGCTGGTCATCGTTCTCCGCAGAAGGCTTCAGCTGCCGAAAGTGCGGCTCAACAACTGCATGGCGACTGGGAGGAAAGGCCTCGCCAGGAACCGCCTTCGACCGAGGTCTTCGCCGTCTACGGTGTCGAGCCGGAAATCCAGGCCTACGCCATGGCCAAATATTCGCGCTCGTCCCTGTCGATGAAGGAGTCGTTGCGCGAGATCAGCTCGCAGAAGGCGGAGAAGTTTCTCAATACTTTTTACTTTCAGTACGGTCACCGCTCGATTGCCGACCTGGCCCATGTTGCGCTGGCGGTCGAGAGGTTATCGATTCTCGCGGCTATCGAACTGGCCGACGAGCAGCGCTGGGACGGCCAGGAGCGCTCGACCCGCTATCAGGACTTCAAGAAGAGTGGCTACTACATCCCCGACTTCGGCACGGACGACGAGGCGCGCACGCTCTACCGCGAGACGCTGAATAGTCTGTTTCAAGAATATGACGCGCTCTCGGCGCACATGACGCAGCATCTGATCGGCATCACCCCTAAGCCCGCCGACATGAAGCAGGAAGCGTACGAGCGCACGCTGAAGGCGCGAGCCTTCGACATCACGCGTTATCTGCTGCCGCTGGCGACGAACACTTCGCTCGGCGAGATCGTCAACGCGCGGACACTGGAAAGCCAAGTTGCGCGCCTGCTTTCGCACACGCACAAAGAAGTGCGAGTGCTGGGCGAATCGTTGAAGAAGGCGGCAACTTCGGCGGCTTACAACGTGAATGCCGAGTCGTTGAAGAAGTTGGTCGAGGAGATCCGCGCAGTGAATCCCGAGCTGGGCGCGCGGGCGGAGCAGGAATTGCTGCACGAAGTTCGCGTCGCGCCCACGCTGGTAAAGTATGCCGATCCGAACACCTACGAAGTCGAAACACGCCGCGAACTGCGGCAGGCCGCGCGCGAACTGATGAAGAGCGAGCCGGTAGCGCGGTCGAAAGCCATCGTCGATCTGCTCGACGAGGAACCGCTTGAAGTCGAAATCGCGACCACCCTGCTGTACGAGCATTGCCATCATCCGTATAGACAAGTTCGGCAGGCGCTGCAGGTGGCAGGCGAGCGCTACCGCCGCGAGATCATCGACCTCGGCCTGCGCCATCGCGGCAGCCACGACGAGATGTTGCGCGGCTTCCGCGCCGGACAGCAGTTCCGCTTCGACATCCTCATGGACACGGGCGGTTTCCGCGACATGCACCGTCACCGCCGCTGCATCCAGGTCATGCAGGGATTCACCACGCAGCACGGCTACGAGATGCTGCTCGATGTGGAAGACGCCGGCATGCGCGGCCGCTTCGACGCCGTCATGCGGCGCACTCAAGCTGCTGTAGAGAAGCTGGCCGCGCGCAACGCGCCCGAAGCGGAAGAGAATTCGCAGTACGCGGTTCCGCTGGCCTATCGCAAGCGCGCCCTGTTCAAGATGGACTTCGCCGAGGCCGTCTACATCTCTGAACTGCGCACCACCCCGGCGGGGCATGTTTCCTACCGCAACGTGGCTTATGCGATGTATGAGGAAGTGGCGCGGAAGTATCCGGCGCTGGCGAAGTATTTCCGCGTCCACGATGTGACGGCGCCGGTGGACCTGCTGCAGAGGTAGGTGGGCGCATGTTAATTTTAAAGATTCGCCTTTTATTCGCTTCGCGCTGTATGTATAATCCGGCCAGATTAGTTTGCGATTTAGTTCAGAGAATTTTAAAGGAGCCACACTCCCATGGCGGATGAACGGGGCAAGGCAATTGAGTTGGCGGTTTCACAGATTGAAAAGCAGTTCGGCAAAGGCTCGATCATGCGCTTGGGTTCCAAGGAAGCGATCGTCCCCATCGCGGTGATCTCGACCGGCGCGATCTCATTTGACGCGGCGCTCGGCGTCGGCGGATTTCCCCGCGGACGCGTAGTGGAAGTCTTCGGGCCGGAGTCTTCCGGTAAGACCACCATCACCCTGCAGGTGATTGCCGAGGCGCAGAAGACTGGCGGCATGGCCGCGTTCGTGGATGCCGAGCACGCGCTCGATCCCGGCTACGCCAAGAAGTTGGGCGTCGACGTGGACAACCTGCTGGTTTCGCAACCCGATTATGGCGAGCAGGCACTCGAGATCACGGAAGCGCTGGTGCGCTCAAACGCCATCGATGTGCTGGTCGTGGACTCGGTCGCGGCGCTGGTACCAAAGGCTGAACTCGACGGCGAGATGGGAGACAGTCACATGGGCCTGCAGGCGCGGCTGATGTCGCAAGCGCTGCGCAAGCTGACAGGAACGGTGTCCAAATCGCGCACCTGCCTGATCTTCATCAACCAGATCCGCGAGAAGATCGGAGTGATGTTTGGCAATCCCGAAACCACGACGGGCGGCCGCGCGCTGAAGTTTTATTCGTCGGTGCGCATCGACATTCGGCGGATCGCCGCCATCAAGGACGGGGATATGGTCACGGGCTCGCGCACCCGTGTCAAAATAGTGAAGAACAAAGTGGCGGCGCCATTCCGCGAGGCCGAGTTCGACATCCTCTACGGTGAAGGCATTTCGCGCGAAGGCGACTTGCTCGATATCGCAGTGAACAATAACCTTCTCGAAAAGTCTGGATCATGGTTCAGCTACAAGGGCGAGCGCATCGGTCAGGGACGGGAAAATGCCCGGCAGTTTCTCAAAGACAACAAAGACACCATGGCCAAACTCGACACCGAAGTGCGCAAGGCGCTGGGACTGATTGCAACTCCTACACCAGCGACACCGGCCGCGACGACGCCAGCGCAAACTCCGGTGTCGTCTGGTGGGCGCGTCACCACAATGCCGAGTGCGCCTCCGGAGGCCGTTAAGGTCCCCATCGCAGCGAAGCGCTAGGGCGGTTTTTGAAGTTCTGTCACCCGAAGGACGCGAGGGACCTTGATATTTGCCTGCACGGCAGTAATTTGCGAAGCCAGCCAGAACCAAGATCCCTCGCTTCCTTCGGGATGACAATGGGCGGGGATTTCGGGATGAGGTGAAGAGCGACGCGATTTCGTCCGCCTCATGTCCAATGCTTCCAGGAGAATTTACCCGGGAATGACAAACAGCACTGGGCGACCAGTTCGTGAATACAAGCTGAAACTGACTCCCAGTTTTGGCGGCGAAGTGCAGCATCACCCGGCTGGAAAGCTTCGAACAGCTGCGTGATGCGATTGAACGGGAGCAACAAATCAAGGCTTGGACCCGCGCCAAGCAGATTGCTTTGATCGAATCGACGATCCCAGCTGGAATGATCTCTCCCGAGATTGGGATCAGCCGCAGACATTATCGTTTCTTCCCCAAGATCGCGTAAAGCGCGGTGGCTCCGATTACTCGGGTCCGCTGCCAGAAACCCAAGATCCCCCGCTTCGCGCGGGATGGCAACTTTAAGAACAAACACTCCCCAATTGCCATCTCCACTCCTGCCCGCATAGAATCGTCTATTCACGACTGTTCCTGCGAGGACCATTGAAGCCAGTCAGCGCCCTCTATCCCGGCTCGTTCGATCCGCCCACCAACGGGCACCTCGACTTGATTGAGCGGGGCGCCAAGATTTTTGAGGAACTGGTAGTCGGCATTCTAAGGAATACGGAAAAGAGCCCGATGTTCAGCCTGGCCGAAAGGCTGGAGATGCTGAAGACTCTCACCGCACACCTGAAAAATGTGCGCATTGAAGCCTTCCACGGACTGATGGTCGAGTACGCCAAGTCCATCGACGCAACCTGCGTGCTGCGCGGAATTCGTGCGGTGAGTGATTACGAATATGAGTTGCAGATGGCCCTCATGAACCGCAAACTCGAGCCCACGCTGGAGACCGTCTTCATGATGCCCGCGGACAAGTATTCCTACGTCAGTTCGCGACTGGTGCGGGAAGTGGCGCAGGCCGGCGGCCCGGTGAAGGGCCTGGTGCCGGAAGTAGTCGAGCAGAAGCTGCGCGAAAAGCTCGAGCCCGCATACCGATTCCACGACGAGATGCAAGAAGCCCGCGCTCCAGGCACAAGAGAAAAGAAAAGGAAAAGGAAATCATGACCACGGCCACCAGGGAAGCAATCCGGCTCAGTGAGCGAATCAACCGCATCGAACCTTCAGCCACGATGGCAGTGGTCGCCGAGGCCGACAAGCTACGCGCACAAGGTATCGACGTGGTGGATTTCGGCGCCGGCGAGCCACATTTTGCCACGCCGCAGCACATCAAAGACGCAGCCATCGCCGCCATCCAGGGCAACTTCACGAAATATACAGCGGTCCCAGGCACACCCGAGTTGCGCGATGCCATCGTATATCGCCATGCAGTCGACTTCGATTCCGACTATCGCCGGGAAGAAGTTATCGCCTCGACCGGCGGCAAGAATGCTTTGTTCAACGCCATCCAGGTGCTTGTCGACCACGGCGACGAAGTGATTCTCCCGGTGCCTTACTGGGTTTCGTTCAAGGATATCGTGCGCTATGCCGGTGGCCAGAATGTGTTGCTCGAAACCGATGAGTCGCAGGGCTTTCGGGTCACGGTCGAGATGGTCGCCCGGTTGATCACCCCGCGGACTAAAGTCATCATTCTGAATTCGCCTTCGAATCCCTCAGGCGCGGTGATGAGCGCGGAGGATCTTACCGCAGTGGTTCGCCTGGCGCACCAGCGCGGAATCTGGGTGCTCTCCGACGAGTGCTATGTCTATCTGAATTACACGGGAAAGAATTTTTCCGTGGGGTCGCTGCGTGAACATAAAGAACGCATCGTGGTGCTGGGCTCGCTCTCGAAGACCTATGCCATGACCGGCTGGCGTCTGGGCTATGCGCTAGGTCCGGCAGCGGTGGTGAGCGCGATGTCGAAGTTGCAAAGCCAGTCCACTTCGAATCCGACTTCGATTGTGCAGAAGGCGGCGGTAGCAGCGCTGAAAGGTCCGCAGGAGTGCGTCGAAGAAATGCGGCGCGAATATATCCAACTGCGCGATCACGTCGTGAAAGGTTTGCGCTCGATTCCGGGAATCACTTGCACGCTGCCGGAAGGCGCGTTCTATGCCTATCCCAACATCTCGGCGTTTTTCGGGCGCGGCCATGTGAACTCGGCGTCTGACGTGGCGGGAAGGCTCCTGAGGGAAGCGCACGTGGCGACTGTTCCGGGAGAAGGTTTCGGCACCACTGACCACATCAGGGTTTCCTATGCGACCTCGAAGGCTGAGTTGGATCGCGGACTGGAGCGCATGCGGAGGTTTTTCGCTGCGCTGTAGTCAAAGACCCGATCGTTCGTCCAGGCCGTGCTTTTCGAACGGCCTTTTTCGTCGAATAGACTTTCATGAGCGATCTATATCCGTTACTGATGCTTCCCCGATTCGATCCGCGCCCCTGGGGAACTCATGATCTGTCTCCGATTTATCCCAATCGCCAATTCGAGGAAAAAATCGGCGAGGCCTGGCTCACGGGCGACGAGTGCAAAGTAGCCAACGGTCCGTTTACCGGTCACACGCTGGCGCAACTCTCGGCGCAGTATCAGCGGGAGCTTGTGGGCGATGCTGCCCGCGACGCGCGCCGCTTTCCGTTATTGCTGAAGTTTCTTTTTCCCCACGAGAAACTCTCCGTACAGGTCCATCCCGATGATGAGCAGGCTCGGCGCGTGAATCAGCCATGGGGCAAAACGGAGTGCTGGTACGTGGCGCACGCCAAGCCTGGAGCGCAAATTGCTCTAGGATTGAAACCCGGCGTGACCGTCGCCCAACTGGAACAGGCTATCCATGAAAAGCACGCCGAGGATTTGTTGAACTGGCTCAATGTATACACCGGGGACATGATTTATGTTTCCGGCGGAACCGTGCACACGTTAGGACCCGGTTCGGTGATTATCGAGACACAACAGCAATCGGATACCACCTATCGGTTGTACGATTACGGGCGCCCGCGCGACTTGCATCTGAAAGATGGACTGGCCGCGGTAAGGTTGCAAGTCTCTTCTGGAAAAGTGATTCGCCCGGCACCGACGCCAATTAGCGGCAGCCGCAACCGGCAGGCTTCATTGGTGGCTGCTCCCTATTTCGTGGTTGATATGTTCGAGACCAAGGACCCGCAGGAACTTACCACTTGTGACGATGTTGGAAAAACCTCCGCGCAGATTCTGGTAGCCGCGGAAGGCTGTGGCATAGTGGAAACGGGGGGATCGGAACCGGTGACTATGACCCGGGGCGATGCGGTAGTGATCCCAGGTTCAGTGGGGAAATTCACGGTACGTCCGCAATGGACTCTGGAGTTTCTGAGAGCGCGCGTGCCGGGAGCAGCGCTGCCAGAACCCGAAGCCCGAATGTAGCCAATGAGATTCTAAGAGCGTGACCAAGAAATCAAATTTCTATCCTGTCATTCTTGCCGGCGGCCGCGGTACGCGTTTCTGGCCCTTAAGCCGGAAGAAACGCGCCAAGCAGTTGCTCGCGCTGGATGGCAAGCAAACCATGATCCAGCAGACTGTGGCCCGGCTTCTGCCGCTCGCTTCTGCTAAACGTTTCTGGATCATTACCAACGACGACCTTCGCCCCACGATCCTGAAGCAGATTCCAAAGTTGCCGAAGACGCAAGCGATTGCCGAGCCCGTCGGACGCAATACCGCCCCCGCCATCGGACTCGCCGCCTTTGTTTTGCTGCGCCAAGATCCGGATGCGGTGATTGGAATGTTTCCTTCCGACCATGTGATCGCCGACGAAAAAAGCTATCGGACAACCATCGAGCGCGGCGCAGAAATCGCGGCCGCGGGGGAAAATATTGTTGTGCTCGGCATCCGGCCAAATCGCGCTGAGACCGGATACGGTTACATTGAAGCCGGCGGCCTTGCCAGCGGCGATGCTTTGCGCGTGCGCCGCTTCACCGAGAAGCCCGACGCCGAGAAAGCGGCTGGCTTTCTGGCCGCAGGGAATTATTTCTGGAACAGCGGAATGTTCCTGTGGAGCGCCCGCACGCTGGCCAATGCTTTGCGCGAGCATCTCCCCCAAACCGCCCCCCTGCTGGAGGAGATCGCCGCGGCTTTCGGCAGCCGCAAATTTGCTACGATTTTGCGCCGACTATATCCCAAGTGTGAAAGCATCAGCGTTGATTATGCCGTTCTCGAACCGCGTTCGGCGAAGGGGGAGACGGAAGGAAAAATCTTTTGCTTGCCTGCAGATTTCGGCTGGAACGACCTCGGTTCCTGGACCGCGCTGCACGAACATCACACGGCAAAGAGTAGTCCGCCGCAGGACAACATCATCCAGGGCGCAGGCGTGTTCCTGCTCAATGCTAGCGGCAATTACGTGCATTCACCCGGCAAGTTTGTCGCAGCCGTCGGGGTGAGCGATCTGGTGGTGGTCGATACTCCCGACGCGTTGCTGATCACCACCCGGCAAAACGCCCAGGACGTTGGTAAGGTCGTGAAGTATTTGGATGGCAAGAAGCTATACAAACTGACCTGAACGGTTAGTCGGTTGTCGTTCGCCAGCGCATAAAACTATCTCCATGAATCAAGAAATCAAGTTCGGAACCGATGGTTGGCGCGGCATCATCGCCGACGACTTCACGTTCGACAACGTGCGCCGAGTTGCCGGTGCAATCGCTTCTTATGTTTTGAAATACGAGGACGCTGCGCATGGAGTCTTCATCGGTTATGACACTCGCTTTGCCTCGCAGCGCGCAGCCCAAGTAGCCGCGGATGTGATCGCCGGTGCCGGCGTTCCGGTGAAACTTGCCGACGACTACACCCCCACGCCGGCCGTTTCCTATGCCGTAAAAACCAACGGTGCCGCGGGCGGAGTGATGATCACTTCCAGTCACAATCCTTGGAACTGGAACGGCATGAAATTCAAAGGAAAATTCGGCGGGTCCGCCACTCCAGGCATTATGAAAAAGGTGGAGGAGGAACTGCGGGCAGGGGTGATGCCGCGAGGCGCGAAAGCGGCGATCGAAAACGTTGACCTGAAGACCGCGTACATCGCGGCAGTTTGCGGTTTTACCGACTTGAATCTCATCGGCAAAGCCAAATTCAAGGTGGCCATCGACTCCATGTTTGGTTCCGGACGCGGGATTCTGGCGGGAATCTTCCGCGAGCGCGGGGTCCAGCACATCACGATCCGAGAGGAACTGAATCCACTTTTCCCCGGTATTAATCCCGAACCCATCGAGCCCCACATCGCTCTCCTGCAACAAACGGTCGTGAACGAGAAGTGCGATGCCGGACTGGCGACCGACGGTGATGCCGACCGCATTGGTGCGGTCGCGGAAGATGGCAGCTTTGTGGACTCGCACAAAATCTTCTGCGTGCTGTTGCGCTGGCTGCTCGAGCGCAAGCGGTGGTCTGGCGACGTGGTGCGTGGCTTCAATACGACGCGCATGCTCGATCGAATCGCCGCCAAACATGGCCGCAAACTTTATGAAACGCAGATCGGATTCAAGTACATCGCCGATCTCATGATGGAGCACGACATCCTCATCGGCGGAGAAGAATCTGGTGGCATCGGCTACTCGCGTTTTCTGCCGGAGCGGGATGGGATACTGAATTGTCTGCTACTGGCCAATGCAATGGCGGAAGCAGGCAAGCCGCTGGGCCAACTGGTCGCGGACCTGCAACGCGACTTCGGTCCGCACTATTACGGCAGGCGCGATCTGCACATTCCAGAAGAAATCAAGCAGAACGCCATTCAACGCGCTCGGTCGGAAAGCACGAAGAGCCTGGGGCGCTATCGCGTATTGAGAAAAGAGAGTCTTGACGGCATCAAATTTTTTCTTGATGCTCCGACGGACGGCAACGGCGGAGAGGCGTGGATCCTGTTCCGCGCTTCCGGAACGGAGCCACTGTTGCGGGCCTACGCCGAGGCTGCTTCGCCGGAGTTGGTGACGGAGATCCTGACAACTGCAGAGAGTTTTGTTACCGGCGGATAGCGGACCCTGCGGAACTCCACATTTCTTGCAGCGATAGTGCGATACTTCTAGATTGATCATGAATTTCGCCGGAAGCACATCCTCCAGTCACGACGATTCACCGGAAGCGCGTCGCTATAACAGGATCCACCGATGGCTCGGGATCGCCGACTTTGTTATCGGTTCCGTGTTTCTCGTCGTGCTGTTGATTACGGGTTGGTCAGCCTGGTTGCGCGATCTCGCTTTGCGGCGCGGATTTCAGAACTACACGCTCGCCGTCTTTTTGTATCTATTCTTTCTGCTCCTGATCAGCAAAGTGCTGGGCTTCGGTCTTGACTACTACGGATTCCGGCTGGAGCGACGTTTCCAGCTCTCTACGCAAAAATTTCGCTCGTGGCTTTGGGATGAAGCCAAAAGCTTTCTGGTGGGATTGGGGATGGGTACGATTGTGGTGGAGCTGCTTTACTTCATGATTCGCCAATCTCCCCAACATTGGTGGCTGATCACCTGGGCACTCTTCATGGGACTTTTCATTTTGTTAGCTCAGCTTGCGCCGGTGGTGCTGCTGCCGATTTTCTACAAGTTCGAACCGCTGGACAATGAAGACCTTCGGCGCCGGTTGGTACAGTTGGGGGAGCGGGCGGGCACGCGAGTGCGCGGAGTATACCGCTGGAAACTTTCGGAGAAGAGCAAGAAGGCAAATGCCGCTCTCACCGGGCTCGGCAGCACGAGGCGGATCATTCTCGCGGACACGCTGCTGGACAACTACGCTCCTGAAGAAATCGAAGCCGTCCTCGCGCATGAACTCGGTCACCATGTTCATCGACACATTTTGAAGAGCATTCTGGTACAAGCGGGAATTACTTTGTTAGGTTTTTGGATCGCGAATTTTGTCCTTCACTATGCGGTCGATCATCACATGTTCGAAGAGCTCTCCGATTTCGCAAACCTGCCACTGCTCGCTGTGGCTGCGACCTTGTTGTCACTTCTGCTGATGCCCGCCCTCAATGCCTTCTCGCGCTATAACGAGCGGCAAGCGGATCGCTATGCTTTCGAATCGATCGTCAGCGTCGAGCCGTTCATCTCGTCGATGAATAAGCTCGCGAAGCAGAACCTGGCGGAGCGCACTCCTTCGAAGTGGATAGAATTGCTGTTCCACTCCCACCCTGCAATTTCGCGACGAGTGGCGGCTGCGGAAGAGTGGGGACGCGCGCAAAGTGTAAGCCCGCAGGCGTAAACGGCAAAACTCTTTTGTTGTCCGCCGAAAAAAGAGAGGTTAATGCCGAAGCAGAATTGCGGCCACCCGCTGCAGATCCTCTTCGGTATCCACACCCACAGAATCGTAAGGTGTCTCGCCGACATAGATTGGGATTCCGTTTTCCAGGAAACGCAATTGTTCTAGCCGCTCGCTTTTCTCCAGCGTGGATTCGGGCTGGGTGGCAAAAAAATCGAGCGCGGACTTGCAGTAGGCATAGAGTCCTAGATGCTTGAAGTAGCGGGACTGGCCGCCCTCCCGATCGAATGGAATAGTGGCGCGGGAAAAGTAGAGAGCGCGTCCATCGGCCGCCGTCACCACTTTCACCGCGTTGGGATTATGGACATCCTCCGGCGGGCAAGCAGTCTTCACGGTACCCACCTGGACGGACTCATCTTTCATCACATCCAATAATGTAGCGATTTGTTCCGGCCGTACCAACGGTTCGTCGCCTTGCACGTTGACGTAAACATCAGCTGCGAGCCCGTCGGATACTTCGTGGACGCGCTCCGTACCGCTGCGATGACCGGTTGAAGTGAGCTGCGCCTTCCACCCATGTCTGCGGCAAGCATCCAGAATCACTTGAGAATCCGTAGCGATAACCACGTCGGAGAGAAGCCGCGATGACGCAACCGCCTCGTACACCCAACCCACCAGCGGCTTCCCGTCAATCTCGCGCAGCATCTTTTGCGGAAGACGAGTCGAAGCTAGCCGAGCGGGAATGATGGCGACGGTTTTCATGTGAGAATAGTTTCCCGTTTCCAGCTGCCACCTGACAAGTATTGATTCGATGAATGAGGCGAACCGAATGTTCCGCCGCGCTGTAGACACTTTTTTGCGGGGACTAAGCCAAGTGGCGCAGTAGCTCAGGTAGCGAGAGCGACGGTCACGATTGAGCGTTGTTTTCTTCTTTTGATCGCCAAGCTATCCCCGGAAGCAGTTTCCATCAAAAATAGGCGCGAAAAAAGGCGAAACAGAAGGGGCAGCGGCGAATGTTCCAATGAAAATGCAACGAGTCTACTGAGTCAGCAGAGACTCGTTGATGATTTCAGATGGTAGGCCGTTTTCGCTCCGGCCGTGGCGCTTTCTGGGCCCCATTGTGTACTGTTTTGAACACTTCTTGAATCGTCATCTATGCAAAGATGTGGTACTGCTTTGCAATGATGGAAATGAAAGAGAAGTCGAGAAGTCGAGAAGTCGAGAAGTCTGAGAAGTCGGAGCCGGGGAGTGTGGCGGCCATACTTGAGCGGGAACTCGAACCAACGGTTAGGGAATGGCTGAGGCAGGTGAATCTGGTTTCAGAACTGACCGACATTCCACTCAGCGATGCAGATCGCGCTCGCCATCTGCCCCTGATATACTTCGACTTAATTTCCCGTCTTCGCCTCCCTAAGAATGTCAGACCACCCATCTCCGCCAACGCTACTGCGCACGGGCAGAAGCGGCGGGAACAGGGCTACTCTCCCGCCATGCTTATCGAAGAGTCACGGATATTTCAGATTGTCACATTCGGCATGTTGCATCTTCACCGGAGCGAACTCGACCAGAGACGGTTGCTTCGAGATAGTGGTCATCGCGGACGAGGCGGACGCGCAACTCATGGAAGCCGTACGCAGCTTGACGTTGAAATCTCAACGATGAAATGATTCCGCCGCGGCCCCATAAGCTACGAGCGACAGTCATCTGTGTGCGCTATCGCACAAGAGCGAGCGGTATTGATAAGTTATTGTTCAGCGTTTCGCCTAAGCTGACTTGTGACCGTCCGAGGAGGCATTTATGGGTGGTCACCCCTGCCCAGAAATACGCTGTACAATTTGCGGCAAGCCAGTCGATCTAAGCATAGAACTGTGCGCCCATGAACACGGACACTCGACGGTCTATGCTCTCCGGACAACGGACATGGGCCGATTTAGCAGAAAGCTGCTGATAAGAGCGCTGTTGATTTGCAAGCCGCCGTTGTAATGGACGAAGCCTTTCTTCTTGAACGCATTCATAAATTTACTTACCCTTGAGCGGGTGGTACCAACCATCTCCGCCAAGGTTGCTTGGCTCACCTTCAGGGGGCGCTCCGGCTTTGACTCCTTGATTATTTGCCCAAACAGCAACAGAACTCGCGCCAGTCGCTTTTCGCTGAAATTGAAAAATTGATCTACCAAGTCTTCTTCGACTCGAATGACGCGGGAAAGCAGATATCCATTAAACAGCGCTACAAACTGCGGGTCTCGCTTGAGGGCGCGAACCATGCTCTCCTTCTCCAAACGAATGACGTTGGATTGTCCGATTGATCTCGCCGTGTACATCCGCACAGCTTGACCTCCTAGACAGCCTTCGCCAAAAAAGCTCCCTTTCAGCAGGACGCCGATTATGGCTTTCTTGCGACGCGCAGCGGCTACCGTGAGCTTAACCGTACCGCTCTGAACGTAGAAAACTGCATCGGCAGCATCCCCTTGTAAAAAAGCGGCCTCGTTGTTTCGGTAGCTCCGCTCAGTCATCCCAGAATGAAACTTTTTGCGGAAAACTGCGGAACTGAAACCGAGAGTTTGCTTCGCCACCTGTCTCCTTGGCACGATTCAATTCGCGGGGGAATGCGCTTTCCCTCGCAGAAAACAGGCTAAATCATATGGCTCAGGAATCTAGCTGGGCTGGTCAATATAGGTCATGCACAATTGCACACAGTACCTAATTGATTATCTCGAAGCCGCTTTCATGGTTGCATCGAGTTTAGTCTTTTGGAGTACTTGCAACCGTGAAACTTTACGCACCGGCATCGCATAGTTGCTTCCGGTTGTTTCATCTGCTGCCAGACAATACATGGCGGCGAAGCGACCGGCAATTAGAGATTTCGCTGCTCAGTTTTGCTCTAACCTCATGGTGGTAATCCTGCGACAGAACAATCAATCGATCTTCTAGCCCGACCTCATACTCCTGCCAAGTAACGCCGTCCACTCCGGGTGCGGCCTTCCTCTTCAGGGAGTGAAAGCTTTCCCGCAGCAGATCAACGGTCAGATGGTGGAGCAAGGCGGTGAATTTCATCTCCTTATTTTCCCTTGCTGCTTTCCGCACGCCAGCCAGCCCTTGGGACACGCCCTTCCCGCTCTGCGTCGGGTACGTGTTAGGTTGACCAGCGTTCTCCTTGATCAACGGCCTTCCCTCCCCACTCTCCGCCGGCGATGTCCCGTCTTTGTTCGAATGGTTCATAGGTAGTATGCCGCTGTGTGACTCCTCGCAGACGTACGCGCGGGCCTTGTGGCTCAGGCCTTCTCCCGCCGACCTGCGGCCTGGTTGAGCCGCAGGTGTCTCCGAGGCCTCCCGGTTCTCGTGCATGAAGTTTCTAGGCGTGTCTGGGGTCTTCGACTAGGCCGGACTGAACAGGTGCTCGCGCTATCGCGCCTGTTCATGTTGCCTTCCGCGCATTGCAAGGACGTCGGCGTCCGGATTGCATCTTTTCGGAGCTGAATACCCACCCCGCCTATCCTCTGTCTACGCTTCGCCGTGTACCTCGCGATACCCAGCGCAAGACTCGAGGCCGAGCGGATCGCTACTCCTTTCTCGTAAGGAACTTTCATCCTCTACTTCATGCCGGTTAGCCCGGCGCACTGCAAAAGCGATTTTTCACCAACTGAGCGCAGTTTTCCGGTTACCGGCAAAATACCTGCGGGGGTTGGACTACTCTTGCTGAATCACTCAAAGCGATAACGGAGAGCCTCGGCCACAGCCTTATATCCGATTCGCCGATAAACCGAATTCGATGTGGGGTTGCCCAAGTCCGTGTAGAGGATGCACCGATACCCACAGTCGCGAAGATGTTTTGACAGAGCATGAACGCAGGCTGCCGCGTAGCCGTGCTTTCGCTTCTCGGGTGGCGTATAGACCCCAGACAAGCGAACTACACCTTGCGCCGGATCGCGGCCAACAGCCATAGAAGTTGTCTCTCCGTTTTGATCCCACAGCCAGATCTGTCCAGTGGCCAACGCCCGGTCTACTCGACGCTCGGTGTCGTTTGCAGACTCCCCAATTTCATCCTGGAATGCACGAGTCCAGACAACCATCAACCTGCGATCTCTCGGACCCGCTTGGCGTAAATGACCCACGGTGGGGGGAACTTCTCCCAGTTCCAAGAGTTCGTACAGACGCGTCCCCTGGAACGGTGTGGCCGCCGACTTACATCGTTCACTCCATTGGCCAGCGAAGCGGGCTGACGTCGCAGCGTCGCCATTGACACCCACCAGAGTCACTCCGGCTTCCGCAATTGCATCCACTATTGCCAGCACGGCACGCGGTTCCATGGGTGTCAACGTCGCTGGATATTCCAGAGGTGACTGAACGACCACGCCAACGGCTTCCTCTCCGTGCAATGCGATCCAATACCGACCTGGGTCGCCCTGAGCGACGCGGGAGTGCAGAATCGACAGAATCAGATTATGCAGAACTGGTTCCGATGAAAGGAACTTGTCAGCCCTCCTAATGACAAAGCCGGGATCTTCGCTAAACAGCACCTTGAGTTCCATGCGGGAAATCTTATCGGATCAGAGCACCGGCAAGGAATGCCTCAACCGCGGAAGAATAACCCGATTCTCATCTCTCTATTGATTGGTTTCCAATGGATTGGCCGGTCAAGCACTCAAAACCCCTGAACTCGGCATTTTGACTGATAAGGGGTTTTTTCTTGACCTCAGCGCACGCTTGCGGGCTTCATCGCTGCTCCCAGCATGCGATGTGAACGGGCAAGTCTCTTGCGCAAAGCCACAAACGATTCGGCTGTCAACCCTCTGTGGATTTGTTGCTGGGAAGACAACAGAGGGCCCGAAAGGGTGCAGGCATCATCGCCTGATTCGCAACCAGTGCCGAAAGTGCTGTCCGGGTTGCTGCAGGGAATGAGGAGGAACAAATGCCCGACGAGATCTTCCTCCTCACCGGTTGGCGGGATTCCACGCGGAACGCCAATTCCCAGGATGACCCCCCGGTCGTTAATGTTGACCCCGTCCACCAATACCAGGTTCGTGTTTGGGGCAACGAGGGAATTTAGGTCTATCATCGCGCCGTCTTCCCAAAGCGTCGCGTGTTGCAGCGCTGTGACGCAGTCAAACGACTGACCGAGAACTTGTCCTCTTGAGTTGCGACCGGTGGCGAAACTGCAATCATAGCCGGGGAGTGTTCCAAGATCTTTGATGGTTCCGTTTTTCCAAATCGCGGCATGAAAAAACTCATCATTCGCTGTGGATGCGCCGCCCAGGACGACCCCTGAACGAGTCAACCAACCAGCCAGTGAGTATGTTCCTCCTAATGTGCCCAGGTCATGCATTCTGCCGTTTTCCCACAGGAATGCGTGCTGTTCTTGATCTCCGGCGAGGTTGGACCCACCGATTACTTGACCGCGATTGTTCGCGCATTGGCCGAAGCCAAACGTGCCGCCGAAACCTCCGAGGTTGGCCATAACACCTCGATCCCATAAGAACGGAGCGACTTCAGGGACGCCCGTCGTGGGACTCGGAATGAAACTTGTGTAAGACTGGCCTGTGATGAAATCTTTGCGTGAGTTTTCGCAGATGGCGCTAGGAACAGCATCGGGTCCGCCCAACGTTCCGATGTCCCGCATCCGTCCGTTCTCCCAGACAAAAGTGTGGTCCTGTTTTCCAGTCCCGAAGATGGAGAACGGATCGTCTACAGCCGTGTCTGCGATGCCGATTACTTGTCCAGGATCATTCAGGTAAATCGCAATACTCTCGTTTCCTCCGAACGTACCAAGCAGAATTGGTGAATGGTTTCTCCATAGCACAGTTCGTGCTTCGGGGAATCCGGTGATCGGATCGGTTGCATCGATATGCGAAAACCCGGCGATCCATCCCTGCGAGTTGATACCGACGGCTGCGTTCGGATTCGTTCCATTCGCACCGAGCGCAACGAGGTGACCGTTCTTCCAGCGAAAAGTTTGGCTAAGGAAGCAGTCGTTGTTGAAACAATTAGGAGCTTCCGGGTCAGGGACGTTGATGTCAGCGTAGGAGCCGACCTCGTCACGATTGCTCAGGATGACGCTGCCGAAGCCCGAGGCGGAACCGTAACTGGCAGGGCCGCCAAGGGTACCCAGGTCCACGAAGGCATAATGGGCGTGGTGCCGTTCCGGTTGACCGACCGCGGTCGTTTGCTGGGCAGAAAGTATTGCGCTACCAAGGAAACTCAGCATGAGGATTAATACGGATTTTCGATTCATGGCCTCACTCCGATAGAGAACTCAAATTTCGTTTGCGTGCGGCGAAACCCTGACGGATTTCGGTTCTTAAAGCAATGTCCGGAGGGTGACTTAGAGGGGACACGTTTATCCCCCACCTAAGTTCCATGGAATGAGCCAGGTGGAAGAACTGGCAGCATGCCAATAGCGCGGCGGTAGGTAATTTGCTAGACTGCTCCGCAAAACTTGGGGTGGATTGTAATGTCTTCGCCGGCCGAATCTCGCCGGAAAATCCGGTTTGGAGATTTTGAAATCGACATGCGCACCGCCGAGGTGCGGCAGAACGGCCACAAGTTCGTCCTTCAGGGCCAACCGTTCCAGGTCCTGGCATTCCTGCTAGAGAAACCCGGCGAACTTGTTACGCGCGAGGAACTCAAGAAACGCCTCTGGTCGGCAGACACTTTCGTCGATTTCGATCACAGTTTGAACAAGGCGGTGAACCGGTTGCGGGAAACGCTTGCCGACTCAGCGGACAAGCCCTCTTACATCGAAACCTTGCCTCGCCGCGGTTACCGCTTTATCGCTCCGGTAACCAGCGATGACCAGGAAAGGTTACTGGGTGAACCGGCTCTTGCGGGGCGAGGAAGCCCAGCTATGCCCGTCTCTGCATGCAGCGCGCAACTGCCAGTTCATGCGCGGTGGGAACGATTCGCGAAGCCTGTAATTTCGGCAGAACTACTGTTTTTGATCGCCATCTCGGTAGTGACATGGCATCGGTTCTCAAGGAGCCACCCAGTTAGTTTAGAGACTCTGGAGATGAACACACTAACTGAGGTCGGAACAGCTAAGAATGTCGCAATTTCTCAGGACGGTCGTTATGTTGTCTATGCTGTAGACCTTGGCGAAAAACAAGGGCTTCGTTTACGCCAAGTGGCTACTCGTAGTGACGTAGAGCTGTTGCCTGCCGATGCTGGCAATTTCGTGGGACTGGCCTTTTCTCCTGATGGGAACTACGTCTATTTTGTGCGGTCGGACAGGAACGACATCTCATTCCGATATCTCTACAGGATACCCTCTCTGGGAGGCGCACCGCGGAAGCTCATCACGGATGTTGACTCTGGAATCAGCTTCTCACCGGACGGGCGAAAGATTGCCTATGAGCACTGGAATCGTAATGATGTGGAGCTCAAGATCGCAAACCCTGACGGAACCGGCCAACAGCTCCTAACAGTTATCCACAACGCGAATTTCTTATCTCCAGGGGACCCCGGCCCTACCTGGTCCCCGGATGGCCACACGATCACCTTCTCCAAGTTGCTTGTAGGGAAGCCACGGCGGTGGGTTCTCTTCGCTGTTTCAGTGGCGAATGGCCGCTTTCGAGAGTTGTACTCGGATGGCGGCGCCATTGGCAGACCCAGATGGTTGCCGACAGGGGATACTCTTTTAGTACCGCACTTCGATGAGAATGCTCATCGCAGCCAATTGTGGACGGTTTCTTTTCCTTCGGGCACAGCTCGCAGACTTACACACGACATCTCGGATTATTCGATGGATTTGGATCTTACCAGAGATGGGGCGACCGCAGGTACGATCACGAACGTTGTGAAATCCGAGGTCTGGGTCTCTTCGTCCAATTCTGAAAATCTCCAACAAGTTACTCATGGCAATTCCCATGCCTTCCAGTTAAAGACGAACGCAGCAGATGGGAAGGTTCTGACAACGGATTGGGACGGCGGACTACGGATGATGAATGAGGACGGTACACAGGAGTCGAGTCTCGGCAGTGCCCGTGGCGTCAGTTGGTTCACTTTGTGCGGCCGCACTGTGGTCCTTACCTCTAACGAAGGGAATTCCACAACGCTGCTTCGTTTGGATGCTGATGGAACTCGTGTTACAAAGCTTGCAAACGGCAATCTGTGGTCTCCCGCCTGTTCGCCAGACAATCACTTCGTGTATTACGTCAACTGGGAGCAACCTGAAAAGATTTGGCGAATGTCGCTTGAGGGTGGTGCTGCGGTAGAGGTAGCTCAGGTGCTTGGCGATTCCATTATGGGTAATATCACTGCCTCGCCAGATGGGAAATACATTGCCTATCCTTATAGCGCCTATACCGGAACCACACCAGGTCGACATCTTGCGATAATTCCCGCTGAAGGCGGAACACCTGTGGCTCAGTTTGACTTGCCTGGCTCTAGCTGGAACGCCGGACCCTACTGGAGCGCGGATGGCAGTACATTGCAGTACCTTCGAATTCTCGATGGAGTCAGCAACATTTGGGAGCAACCGCTTGACGGAGGAGCACCACGACAGCTGACCCACTTTAGGTCCGGGGAAATTTTCGATTTCGCTTGGTCCACAGATCGAAAGCGGCTGTTTATGACACGCGGCAACGCGACCAGCGACGTGGTTCTAGTATCTGGGTTCCACTGAACCTTTTGGACTCCCATCTCAGGTCTCAACCGAAACCCTTTCGTTTCGACAAGTATTAACTCCTAGGATAATTCTCAACTCGGAAGTCAGTTTCTGCTATCAGGCGTTCTCACAACTTTGCGCCTTCTCTTCGCCTTTGTCCGGGTCAAAGCGTGGTATCGCGATTTTTCGTCAACTGTGGGTTGGTGGTGCCTGTGGAACGCCTACGGAGAGACCCATACCACAAAGGTCAATTCGGCATTTTCGTAGCGCCCGGAGACTTCCCAACAACCTGTTGTCGAAAATTCGATCCCCCACCAGGAAGGCCTCCAGTCTAGGTTCTCGGTATGAACTGTTGGCTTTCAAGATCGCAGCGGGCGGTGCCGGACCATCTAGCCTGCGTGCCGTAACCGTCAACTTGCCAGCATCCTTTTCCGGTACCCATGGCCGCGGGCCGTAGTACCCCAGGGTCGAAACCAGAATATCTTCTCCCCGACCCCACTTAATTAACGTCGGCGGGAAGCAGAGTCCAGAACCTATCGTTGCCGAACCAATTCACACCACTGCCGACCCGATAGGGCCAAGGAGGCGCGAAACGGCGCTGCATGGTGCGCTTGTTTGGCCCTCCTTGATCCTTGATCTTGTCTTTTGGACCACTTGCCGTGCTCAGGATCTGACTTTCCCTTGCAGTACCTATAAAGCGAAAACTCTTGCGGTTGTGTTTGGCCACTGATCGCCATGCGGCCTAGCCAACCTGCAGTAAGAGCGTTAGTTAGCATCAGGAGACGATCAATTGAACTGGCACGCCTCCTGCAAATGCCCAAGCAACAAGACGGACTACCCCATGAAACCACTTCGAGCTCCAATTGTCTTGGTGTGCCTCAGCTTATTGGTTGGTTGTGGCGCCGGCAGCCTCGGTCCGGGCGTTGGTGGTCCATCACCAGGTCCGTCACCAAGTCCATCACGATCCCTGGTCTCGATCGCTATAACACCAGCCAATGCGGCCTTGCTCCTCGGCGCACTCCAACACTTCACGGCTACCGGTACATATTCCGATCACAGCTCGGAGGACATTACTGAGTCCGTCACTTGGTCCTCGTCGGACATAAGTGTGGCGTCGATCGCTGGAGGCGGACTGGCAACAGCGCTCACTCTCGGCTCGGTTACGATCTCCGCTACGTCTGGCTCTGTCACCGGAAGCACGACCGTGAATGTCCAGCCTGCCGTGCTATCTTCCATCACGGTCCGCCCTGTAAACAAAAAAATCGCGCCGTTCACGAGCCAGCAGTTTCAGGCAATCGGTGCTTACACCGATGGAAGCACTCACAATGTGACCGCACTGGTGTCTTGGACTTCATCCAACACTGCCGTCGCGACGATCGGTGGCAGTGGCCGGGCGAAGGCTGTAAGCCCGGGATCCACGACAATTACTGCGACTCTGGATTCGATCAGCGGATTGACCACACTCGACGTCTCCAATGCCACGATCGTATCCATCTCTGTCACTCCCTCAGGACGCACCATTGCCCCGAGCACCAGGTTGACCTTCGCCGCGACCGGCGTCTTTAGCGACCAGACGACACAGGTCATTACCGGAGACTGCACTTGGGCCTCTGACAATCATGCAGTGTCCACCGTCGGAGCGGGGGGCACGGCGACCGCAATCGGGCCTGGTACGGCCAACATTTCCGCCACTTTTAACGGAGTCTCGGGTATGGCGCCGCTGAATATCAGCTCCGCCACGCTCTCTTCGATCTCTGTCACCCCGGCAAGTGCCGTACTCGCGCCAACCACTTCCACAAACTGCGTCGCTACCGGAACGTTCAGCGATGGCAGCACTCAGGTGATTACCAACATCGTCACTTGGACGTCGTCCGCGCCGAACCTCGCGAGCGTCAACCGTGCCGGCAAAGTGACCGCACAATCCCAGGGAAATGCAACTATCACCGCACAACTCGGATCGCTCAACGCGAACTGTGCCATTGTGGTCGACGGTTCCCCACTGACGTCGATACGAGTTTCACCGCAAACCGCAAGCATCCCCCAGCAGACTGAATTAGCTTTCGTGGCTACCGGCACTTTCGCAGACGGCAATACTCAGGACCTGACGACGTCGGTTCTGTGGACGTCCTCGCCGGCCTCGGTAGCCACCATCAGCAACCTGCCGGCAACAATGGGCGAGGCCACTGGACTCGAACCTGGAACGACAGCGATTACAGCACTCTTTGGCGGGCAGCTTGGAACGGCAACTTTGACCGTCACCAGCGCGACGGCCACTTCGCTGCGGGTATCGCCCGCCGCCACAAATCTCGAACACGGCAGTGTCACACGGTTCACTGCTCTCGCCGAGTTCAGCGATGGCACGACCAGAGACGTCACATCGTCGGTAACCTGGACGTCTTCGAATGCAGGCGTGGCAGTTGTCACTCCAACGGGCGTCGCGACGAGCACTGGTTCGGGGATGACTACTGTGACAGCCACGATGAATGATCTGAGCGGAACAGCTTTTCTGATGGTTTATTGACAGGCCGCAAGATGGGGATCAAATTGGGCGCTTTGCGATTTTCAACAAGATTGTCCATCGTGTCGCTGCTGTGGGCGAGCCCGTTACTGGGACAAGCTGGATTCAATGGCGCGATTCCAGCGGTCAAGGGGCCTGAATGTGATGTCTCCTTCGGTTACAGCTACGCTGGCCTGAATTTTTCAGGAAAGCCAACGGTCAATATGCAGGGCGTTGATCTTGGAGCAGCGATCGACTTCACTCCGCGCTGGGGAGCGACCTTGGATTCCAGTTATGTTAGCGCGGGTAGGAACCCCCGCTCCGGCCATGGCAGCTACAACCTTGATTTTCTCGCGGGTCCAGTGTTTGTTCCCGCTCAGAACGAGAACACCCGAGTGCTCGTTCGTGCCCTCGCCGGCGTTAGCCTGGTGGACGGCTCGGTTCCAGTGGGTCAACTATATTACCGGGGATGGCTGACGCGCTTCTCTTGGGCGGTAGGAACAGGGATCGAACACAACATTTCCGGGCCATTTGCAGTTCGCGTTAATGTTGATTACCTGCGCACGAGATTTGTGAGCTCGTCTCTTGCCGTGCAGCCGCAAAACAACATTCGTGTGACCGGAAGCCTGGTATTTCGGTTCGCTGCTCCTCGCCACTAGCCCCATCTCGCGGCCAGGAGGCCTTGACTACCAACACGGTGTCCTTCGCAGGCCGGCGGACTTCGGCCCTACCTTGCCCAACTCGACGACTTATTGCCGCATGTGACACCAGCACGATTGTAGTTGATGAAATCGCATTATAAGAGGGCGTCCCTTTTGGAGTAGGTTATGAGCGCAAGCACCATCTCCTAGGAAAGGAACACCCTCCATGAATAGCGAAAAGTATATTGGGCTCGACGTTCATCAAGCAACGATCTCGATC
>DATNLE010000211.1:0-23113 GCA_035603035.1 Candidatus Acidiferrales bacterium
AAGTTCAACCCTGCCCCGGCGTCCCGCCAGAATCTAGCCCTGCAGTCTTGATCCTTGATCCGCCAGTTGTTCGCGTCCATCGGCAAAGCCCCGCCTGTCATGGGCTGTTTTGCGTGATGGCTATACGCAACAATCAAGTTATATGCGCAATTAAAAATCATCTATACGCAACAACAATTCCATGCTTGCGTATATGGGCGCGGAACATCATGCGGAGCTTTGTGCCTCAGACCGTGGGGCGGAAGCGGGAGTCGAACCAGGATAGAGCTCGGATCAGGATAGGGGTTGGGCGCGGATGGGAGAAATGTTATCGGGCGGCCATCTTCATACTGTGCGAGTTCGCTGCAAAGCGCGCGATGCCTTTGTATAGCGCTTCCGCAATCCGCTCGCGGTAGCCATCGCTGCGCAGCCTCTGCTCGTCGGTGGGACTACTGACAAAGGAAACTTCCGCCAGAATTCCCGGCATCGCAGTCTCGGTCAGCACCACGTAGGAGGCTTCTTTCACGCCGCGGTCGCGCAGACCCGGATTCTGCACTGACAAAGTTCCGTACAGTGAGCGCTGCACGCTGGCGGCAAGCCGCCGCGACTGCTCGATCTTTTCGTGGAGGTCAGCAGCCGATAGCGTCGCCGTCACAGCGTTCTTCTTGCCGGATGCATTTTCCCGCGTCTCCAGATCTTTCGCGTTGGGCGCCGCGAAAAAATTTGTGTAGTAAGTTTCCACACCGCGAGCTGAAGGCAAATCGCTATAGTTCGCGTGCACCGAGACAAACAGATCCGCCTGCGACTGATTCGCCATTCCAGCGCGTTCGTCGAGAGGTACGTAATTGTCGGTGTTTCGCGTGAGAATCACTTCCGCTCCCAGGCGGCTCTCGAGAAGTTTGCCCAATCGCTGGGCAATCTCGAGCACTAGATCTTTTTCCAGCAAGCCTCGCCGCCCCACTGTACCCAAATCCCATCCGCCGTGGCCGGCGTCAACTACGATGCGCATCTTCGGGACGCGCATGCGCAATTGCAGGTCTTCGCTCGTGGGCGGAGGAACAACAATGTCCAGCTTCGGTCGTTCGGGCTGCACCGCTGGGAAAAGATTCTCTTGTGCTTTGCTGCTCCCTCCCAGCTTTCGGACCTGCATCACCAGACGGTAGGGATTAGGCTCGAGGCTCACAGAGTAGGTCGAGTTACCTCTGGTTTCTAGTACCACCCGCGTCAACCCGGGTGCCGGCTGCGCCACCCGAACCCGCGCCAATAGGCTGTCCCCGATGTCGACTGCCTTTCCTGCAAGTTCGCTGGTCAGCGAAGTGTCATGTAAATCAAAGTAAATGCGATCAGGATTTGCCAGCCGATGCGCCTCATACTGCACCTGATCTTCGAGATCGAGCACAACCGTGCTCGAATCGGTGGACGACCAATGGCGAATCCCGGCGATGCGTGTCAGCTTCGGCGTTTCCTGCGGGAGGTTTTCGCTAGAGGCTCCAACTGGCGTACCGACATTCGTCGGTTCTCCGAAATTAGTGCTTGAATTCCGTGTGCCATCGAGGATTGGACCAGGTGGAGCGATCGAAGGCGGAGCAGCTGATGCTTCATGCGTGGCAACTGCTACCGGCTTGGTGGCCATTTTCTGTTCAGGATGAATCAGGACATTGCCGAGCTGAGCAGTCTTCAGCTTCCACCACACCCCGCCCGCCACCATGACCGAGACCACCAGCAGGACCAATACGAGAACGATTCCTGGATGGTGCTCGCCGACAGGTTGTGGAGGTTGTATGGCTGCAGGTGCATCGTCAGGAATACGCTCTGGAGCATTGCGCAGCGCTGGCAGCGCAAAAGCAGGTGTTGCAGCAACCACCGGAGCCACAACTACAGGCGTTTTCTCAACCGGCAGCACCGATGCAGGCGCGGCGATCTTCTCGGGGAGAAGTTCAGCCGGCGGAGATGCTGGAGCCGGAATCGTGGGCGCGACCAGCTGCGCCTCTGCCACCTGCGCAGATTCCGCGAAGCGGTCTTCGTCCTCGGGCTTGACAGCTCCCAGAATCAGCTCTGCCAGCAATTCCAGACTGTTCACATCGCTGTCATTGAAGCCAAAGGGCTCGGCTGAGAATGCTTCCAAAACCCCAATCACGCGCCGCCTGCCACACAGCGGTACGGCGACCATGGACCGTGCTCCCAACTTCCGACAGGCATCAAGGTTGACGCGCTCGTCCATCTCGGTGTCGTCGCAGCGGATAATCTTTGCCGTGCGGAAACATGCTCCCGAGAAAGCTGAATCCCGCTGGATGCGCGCGCCCACGTCCGGCTTAATCGCCCCCGCCGACGCCCGCAAAACTATTTCGTTGTGTTCGGCCAGAGCGATTCCCAGCCCGTCCGCTCCGGTGACAACGATAGCTCGTTCCGCGACCAGTTGCAGCACTTCATCGAGAACGAATTGCTCAGCCTGCTCGAACTCGGCCGCCGGCGCAATCGTCTCAAATCCGCTATGCCGCGAAGCCAGTGCCCGGCGCTGCCGTACTTGCTGATGCAGCGCCGAAAATGCCAGGAGTCCCTGCAGAGCGTTTCTTCCCGATGGCCGCGACGGCCAGCCTTCATCCGCATTCACTGGATAAGGCTCGTGAGTGGACGGTCGATAGAAAATGCCTTGCGCTTCAGTGGTCGCACTCTGCGGCACCGGCCATGACGGCACTCCCGTATCCGCGAGCCGGTCGTCAATTTCGCTTATCGGTTTGGTAGGAGTCGTTGCCATCGCCTTGGTGCTTCCGACCGGCCAATCTCTCTTGTTATTTTGTGTATTACTTGTGAGCTTCGCTATCCGGCACAGCTGTTGTCGTCTTAACTAGTCTGCCTGGCAGCTCGCGCTTTGCCAGGCTGGAACGCAGAATAGTCCGAATCTTGTTTCTTATCGGTTTAACAGTAAGTTAGCGGGATTTCACTCCAGTTGCAATGATGCGTACATGCCCATCCGGCCATAGACTTTCGTAACTCGTCGTCTATTTTGTGGCGCGGCAGCGAAGACTAAGTGCCTTTAACTTCGTTAAGACTCGGTCGGAGACTCAACGTAGTTACTGCCAGCCAGCCTTTGTCGGAAACTAGAATCTGACCAATCCGGTTACATCCGACGAACTTGGCTGAGAGTATGCACGTAGTATCTTTTCCCGCACGGCAAATGCGCACCCACTATCGACATGAAGTGCGTACGCTAACCTACGTTACTCTCGATGCAGCCAACGGTGGCATCGTCCGCAATCTCAATCGCGAGGGTGTGGCGGTGCAGGCGGTTGCACCGTTGCGCCACGAGCAGCGTGTTCGCATACGCTTCGAGTTGCGATTTCCGCGCTTGCGTGTGGATACCTACGGGCAGGTCAGCTGGGCGGGCTCTTCCGGTCAGTGTGGCGTCCGCTTCCTGAACCTGCCTGCCCAGACCGCAGGCCAGATCGACCGGTGGATATTCTCTAACCTTCTCGAAGCGCTCGCACTCGATACCGCTCGTGACCATTCGATTTTCGCTACTCTCTTGCCTTCGCACGCCGTGGAAGAAAATATCGCAAAAGAAAACGACGGGCTCACCGTATCCGCCGCACCACGCCCATTGATCCGCATCGAACCCGATTACGCTAGAAATGAGGAGCAAGTTCCCACCCGGCGCCGCGAACAAAATCTGGCCGATGCCGTTTGCCCCAGCGATACGAAACTGAATTGGCTATCCCGTCCGATCTCAGGGCAGACTCTAGCATGGCTGGTGGATAGTCTGGTGATGATCGCGGGATTGCTCCTGTTCGCCTTTATTTTTCTTTCGATTACTCACGAACTGCCGCCCTGGCCCCTCACGGTGGGCGCGGTATCTTCGGCCGCGGTATTGATAGCTGCCACGTACTGGGCCCTGTTCGCTGTGTTTGGCGGAGCCAGCCTGGGCGACCGCTTAGCCGATGCGACATCGGCCTTTACCCAAGAAGAGGACGAGGAGACAGCCCGCTTCCGCTAATCCGCAGCAGATCTTTCCTAAAAGCCGAGGTTGACTTTGCGGCGCTTACGGCGCAGCTAGAAGCTGCGCCCTTTCAAACCCGGGTAATAGTCCGAGTTTTTGAGCAGCCTGCTAAAGAAATAGATTAACCGGAAGATTGAAACAAGATACTGAAAACCGATTGCCTAGTTCGCGAAATACTGCTGCGCCAGCCACAGCCGCAAGCTATGTTGCGTCGCCGCCGCAATCTTCACAAATCGGATCCCAACATTTCCGCGGTCATCTGACCAAGCCACTTCCACGTCGGCTTTCACGCCGCACTTGGTTCCGGGGAGTGCAAAAGATGCACCGGTCAGGTCGCTCGCATTGAATTGATCGTCAACTCGAACCTGCAGGCCGCCCTGGCTAAGGTTGATCAGTTCTGCCTCGACCCGTTTCTGGTTGCGTCCGGTTAGAGTTACCGGCAAATCGAGTCCGGCTCGATGGTAGCGCAAGCGGCCATCAAGGATCATATTACGGGCCGCGGAGAGCGTGCGTACCGCCTGCTCCACGGAAATCGGCTTGTCGAATGCAAACATGGCTCCGGTCGTCTGCATATCGAGCCGACCTTTCGCTGCGCCCATAATTACCAGCGGCACAGTGCTTACGCGCGTGGCTTCGCGCTGCAGCTCGCGAAAAAACTGTCCGGAGCCGTTCAGATCACAGTCAACAATCAGTGCATCGATTTTGGAGTGCGTGAGCCGCGTCAGGGCCCGTTGCGGTTCGGTCTCGACAGCGACATCGATGTGCAGACTGCCAAGAATGCATTCCAGAACACTAACTTCCTGCCAATCGCGCGAAACTACCATCGAGGAAAGAGTCATGACTCTACTCTATCCACACCGGTAATCGGGATGTAGGTCACCAACGTAATGCTGATGAGAAATTGAGTCCTAAGTTCAACGTTATGCGCCGGCAGCCTTGGGCTGGCTCCGATACCACTCGACGGTTCGCTGCAGTCCCTCTTCGAAACCCACTGCCGGTTTATAGCCGAGGAACTGTTCGGCCTGCGAGATATCGGCCAGGGAGTGCTTGATGTCGCCGCCACGTTCGGCGCCATGGAGGGGGAAGCCGTTGTACGAAGTAAGAGTTTGAAGCAACTTGAAGGTCTCGTTGAGCGTGACTCTTCGACCAGTCGCCACGTTGAATACTTTGCCAGCCACTTTTCCGGCGGGGGCCTTGCATGCCAGAAGGTTAGCATCGACGGCATTGTCAATGTAGGTGAAATCCCGGCTCTGCTCGCCATCGCCAAACATTGTGGGTTGCTGCCCAGTGAGCATCAGCGTAATAAATTTTGCCAGCACGCCTGAGTAAGGCGACGAAGGATCCTGCCGCGGACCGAAAATATTGAAGTAGCGCAGGGCCACGGTTTCCAATCCGTAGCAGCGGTAAAACGAAATCATGTAACGTTCGCTCGCCAGCTTCGCCACGGCATAGGGCGAGATCGGGTCCGGTGTCATGTTCTCGTGTTTCGGCAGCGTCGGAGTATCTCCGTAGGCGGAGGACGAAGCCGCGAAAACTACCCGCTTCACCTTGGCGTCGCGCGCTGCCACCAGCACATTCACCGTGCCATCCACGTTCGCCTGATTGCTGCCAATCGGATCCAGCACTGATTTCGGTACCGACGGAATTGCAGCCTGATGTAAAACGTAGTCGACGCCGGCACACGCCAGCTTCATGGCTTCCAGATCGAGAATGTCGGCCTCGCGAAAATCGATCTGCGCCATGATGGGGGCTAGGTTTTCGCGCCTGCCGGTTGAAAAATTATCGACTCCCCGAACTTGCTCCCCGCGCAGTAACAATTCGCGCGCCAAAGATGATCCAATAAAGCCGCCGATGCCCGTGATGAGATAAAGTGCCATAGACTTTCATCATAACGAAATTAACGAATTGGCTCGCGCCTGTGCCCCGTCAAATCAGCACGCATAGCAAAACCAAAGTAATACGCCAGCCGCGCAGATTAGCGCGTCGCCCTGGAGGAAACTGAACACTGAGAAGCGAAGACTGTTCATTCATCCCGAATTCTCGCTTCTTCGCCGAATGCGATAAAACTCGTCCCCGCTCAAAATGCCGCCTTCGTCCAACAAGATCATGACCGCCTGCAGAGCGGCGGCGCCGGGGTTCGTAATGGGAGACAAAGCCCCGGGCTCAGCGATCAACGCCGAGTTCACTTCGGGGCGCGCGCCTAAAATTACCGAAGGCCGCGAGGGCGCGCGAAGCCAGGGAATCTCCCCACCGAGCGCGGTTCAGTACCAGTTCTGTGTCGTCAATGACCCCTTTTAGAACCAGCGTTTCACCAGGCTTCGAATTGATTCTTAGTTCGCCGGGGCGGTTGCCACGCCAATGTGTTTGTCCGCAGCTCCGTAATAAAAGAGCCAGCGGTTGCCGTCCCGAACCATACCCTCGACAAACACGACATTCGGAACCTGCCCCACCTTTTCCCATTCTTTCTCGGGCGCAAATACTGGTGTTTCCGAGCGGGCAACGATTTTGGTGGGATCGTTCTTGTCGAATAGAACCCAACCGGTTGAATAAACCTGCTTGTCATCGGCACCGTTGTAAATCAGAAAAATGCCCTGCTTGGTTATGATTGGCGGCGGGCCGGGCTCTACAACCTGCGAGTCAAACGATCCGGGACGGCTCGCCATGACTGGGTGGTCAAGGGCCTCGGTCCAGTGAAGCAGGTCCTCCGAGTATGCCACTCCCATTTGAGTGTCTTTGCCTTTAGCGTCCGCCAGATAATACATCCAATATTTGCCTTGGATTTTCTCCGGAACTATGGCACCGGATTTCGTCCATTTCACATTCCACTTTCCCCTGAAACTTGGGATGATAACGCCCTGCCGCGTCCAATGAAGCAAGTCAGTGGATGTTGCCAGGCACAATTGAGCATCTTTTTTGTCCGCGGCCGCCCCGTCCACATTGTTGTACCCGGTATAGGTCAAGTAGTAGGTCTCACCGATTTTTTGCAACCTCGGGTCTTCCACACCGCCGCCTTTTTCATAGGGGGCCTCGGAAGCCATGACTGGTTCAGTTCGGCGAGTGAAATGAATACCGTCTTCGCTGCTGGCATAGCCGAGCGATGAAGTACCTTTCCGATCTTGAGCGCGGTAAAGCATCACAAACTGCCTATCCTTCTTCACAACAGCGGGATTAAATGTTCCAGCCGACTCAAACGCGTCCCCCTTCGGGGACAAAACGGGATCGGAGCCAGCTCTGGTCCACCTGCCAAATGGAGGAGCAAACAGAACGGTAGCCGCCGCAGCAAGCGCAATCACCAGCAAGGCGCATGCAGTCGCGCTATGTGCAATATTCTTTGAGTAACCGTGCACTTTGATCTCCATCAGGGGACATCCTTCCTTACGAACTGGCTGGACGTGAAGCCTACCGCAGGTGGCGCGCTAGAAACGATTCGAAGCAATCTCTGCACCATCAATGCTCGGCCATAATCTGGACGAACGATTGTCCCGGGACCTGGAATCTCGTATCGCTGGACTTGCCGTTCACCTGCAAGCGAACTGCGGCTTCTTTCGCCGCGGGAATCTTGATATCTGCCGCCCGGGCAATGGCAGTGGGGTTATACAGAACGAAGTTCAACTTTCGTGGCGGAAACGCGTTGGTATGGAGCGCATCGAGAAGGTCGAGATTCACCAGCATCAGTTCCCGGTCGCTCACCCGGCCCAGCGCTTCAAACATCAAGTACATCCAAATCGATTCACCCGCACCGTAGATTTCCTTGCCGACATTCCCGGTCATGCCGCCAAGTTCCAGGGTACCGAGATTTTCGTAAGGGATGAATGCGGATGAATCCGGAGTGCGGTTGCCCGAGCAGTTCTCAAAGAAATAAAAGTTGTTTCGCCGTTGCTGGTCCATGAAGCGTAAGAGACCTTCAAAGATGATGCCGCGCTTCATGACTCCGGTCCAAGGGAGAATCGCCTCTACATTTTCTTTGAAAGCGGGATAAAGGATAGAGGCGGCAGCCTGCACCATGCCGCGGATATCGTGGTTCTTCTGGCTGGGATCGGTGTACCAGTAAAACATCCGCAACTGTTCGTACAGCAGATACTTCGACTCTTCCACCATACCCAGTTCCGCCGCGGCCAACGCAGCGTAGGCAAGTTCCTGGGGCTCATGAAATAGGCGTTCGGAGGGAACTGTGTACAACACTTGGATGGCTCGCCGCGCTTCTTCGAGATAGCGCTGGTCTCGTGTCAACCGGCTTGCCAGGATCGCGGCCCAGGCGTACAAGCCACCGACCGCGTAATTCGTGCCGGCGCCCTCGGCTCGGAGGGTCGCGACCTGATAATAGATGGGGAAAAGATAGTTGTACTTGTGGGCCATCTTCTTTGCAGTCTCGAACGCGTCAAGAAAGTGGTTCGTCACCTCTCCTAAGCCCGCCAGGGAACCGATCATCGGATACTTGATTAAGGCGTTCTCGAAGGGGTACCAGGAATCGGCCCTCTCATCTGATGACCGTTTGAAATCATTGCTGATGCTGTGGGTATCCGCATGGTAGAAACCAGGGAGATCGCTCAGAAGATCCTTGCACTCGCGTTCGAAATGGGGGGAGGGATGTAGTTGGATATAGAGAAGTGAAGGCCACAGCACATCCGCTTGAGTCATCAACTCAAAATTGTTAGCCGGCTGCTTCCAGATCTTAGAACTCTCTTTGACGTAGGCGCTAAGCCCAGTATGTCCGTCGGCCTCAAGACTGGTCGCGCTTGTCTGCTGCAAGTCATTCACCGTTCCTTCGGCAAATTCCTTCCAGGTAGTCGCACAGGGTGGCCACGAAAGCTTTTCCTCGAAAAGCGGAAGCAGAGCCTCCATCCACCTCTTTACCGCTTCCTGTTCAGTAAGCAGGCGCGTGAGCGGCCGCTGCAACAGGTAGTAAGTGAAGCAAACGTCGCCCTCGGGAAGTACATTCCCGGTAGCTTGGTCCGCTAACAAGCCGATGCCAAGACGCTGGGTGCCATCTTTCTCAATTTGCGAGATGCTGGAGCATCGATAAACCAGAAAACGGTCGAGACTTTCCGGAGACATCCAGCCCATGTCATCGATATCAAAAAACATCATGCTCTCGATGCCCACCGTCTGGTCGAGAAGATAGACGGCGGGAAGATCATTGCCCGAGGTGCCGAGTGAGTTCCTCGTTGGCTGCGCCAGCAGCACGCGGCGCCAGCTGCCCGACTGTCCTTCCATCAAAGTCGAGGTTGAACTGAGCCACGTGATGATTCGAGGTTCCAAAGAGCCCGTTCGCTGCAGTCGCAGCGGCGCCGGAAGATGAAGCGTTGTGCGGAACCGGGTCCACGGGTCCGGATGGCCGTTGCCCAATGCCGTGATCTCGGCGTCCCAATCGTAGCTCAAGGGTTTTCCATCCAGACCTTCCGCCTCAGCCTTGCCCTCGCACCGAACCCGCGCTCCTTCACGTCGCAGGCTCGAGGTAACCAGAAGGAAAGAAGAGCCGGTTATGAGTGGCACTCCTGCCAGTGTCGACGGCTTCCAGTCCCCGCCAACACGGACGAAGTTCTGGTAGGTGAGGGGTGTGCCGGTCGGAGACAGCCGGATTCGCTGATCTCCGAACTCAATATCCGCGGGGCTGCGGTCATCCTCAGCTTTACGCGGCGGGAGAACGGCTCGTCTTCCTTTGGGAAAAGATGCTTTGGGAAAAGATGCTTTGTGAAAGGCTGCATAGGCCGGGGACGTACTCGCAGCCGTGGCCAGCAGCGTTTTTACAAAAATTCGTCGATTGAGAACGTCCATGTGGCTGGAACCACGGCATGAAGTGCCAAGTCGAGCTCTGCCCCGGAAAAATCCGAGGCAGAGTATCGCCCCCTCAATACTGAACTTTCAAGGCAACTTGAACTCTTCGCGGATCTTGTGTCCCGGTGATCGCGCCGAAACCACAGGCGAAGAATTGGCCGGGGCCACTGCATCCAGGGGACCCGAGAGGAATAAATGGACTACTCAGATTGCCCGTACCTACGCTGAAGACATGGCGGTTAAAGATATTGAAAAACTCTGCCCGAAAGTCCACTACGGCCCTCTCCCCGAAGATTCTGGTTTTCTTGCCCAGCGTGAAATCCTCTTCTCGCGTTCCGAAAGTGCGGGCAGAGGCAAGCGACCGGGGTTCGTCGCCAAACGTCAATGGATCTGCGGCTGCAAATGCGGCCGGATTCCAGAATGGGGTCGTGAACGGATCGAAATGGCTCTTGTTGGTTTGGGATACGCCCGGAACAACGTTCACGCGCGCAGAGCCAGTAAAGTGGCATCCGGCAAATAAAACGTCGCCGGCCGTGCCGCCGCAGGGCCCATATACTTCCGTCGGTATCCCTGACTTGTATTGGCCCACCCCGGCCACGTACCAACCGCCCACTACTCGGTCCAGGACTCCGTTGCTGCTGAGGTAGCGCTTCCCGTGTCCAACTGGTAGTTCATAAAAGAAACTGGCGACCAGGCTTTGCGGAATATCGAGCTCGCTGACTGCTTTTTCGGCTGCGCGATTGTACGAATTCTGACCTATGAATTCGTTGGTGCCGATGAACCCCGCGACTCCCGGCCCTGAGGAATCCGCATCGGTAAGATTTTTCGATACGGTGTAGGAGACTAGAAAACTCAGGCCCGTGGCGAACCTCTTGTCCACCTGCATCTGCATGGCGTGGTAGGTAGAGTTGCCGGTGCGATCGGGACTGAAGGAGTTATCTTCCTGGTTGAAATCACCATACTGGGGGAAGGGCCGAAGAGCTTGATTAATATTTCCGGTGAATCCGGCGTAGGGCACTTTGATTCCCGCAGCGATCGCGTTGGGACAGGTCCCGAGTGAGAGACAGGAGATATCCATCGACAGGTCAGTACCCAGCGAAAGAAACGTGGGATTCACTTGGTTGGGAATGATGTTCAGGGCGGGCAAGTGCGTGCCCTTAGACCCCACATAAGCCACGCTGACAAACAAGTTCGACGTAATCTGACGCTGAATGTCGAGATTCCAGGTTTGGATATCGGCAGGACGCCCGGTATTTGCGGGAACGGTAATCACACCGTTGCTGCCGTTCTGACCGTCAGGTGTAAATGGTCCAGAGTCGGGGAAAATACGAGTCACGCCCTGATCAATTTGGATAGGGCCGCCATTGGTTGGCGTAATCGTCTGTCGGTTGAAAAATCCCAGGCCATCCTGGTCGGCAAACGATCCCTCCTTAAGCGGTTCATAGAAAATTCCGTAACCGCCACGCAGTACCGTATTGGTGTTGATGCTGTAGGCAAAGCCTACGCGCGGTCCGAACGCTTTCTTGTAAATATCCTGCGGACGCGTCTTTCCGTTCCGACCCGTCCCGCTTCCAAAATATGTGTAGGCTCCGAGAATGCCGCCTGCACCAGGATTCGGGAGAGTTGGGTCGACCATGGAAAAGCGGTCTTGTGCTTCGCTAGCCGGGATATCCAAGTCGAAGCGCAAGCCGTAATTCAGAGTTAAATGGTTCGTGACTTTATATGTGTCCTGGGCATAGAGGGAGTAGTCTTTGTACCGCACCCCGCTAAATGAGCCGTAATTCAGGGTCGACGTATTCACCAGGCCGAACAACGAGCTGGCCACGGGGTCTCCGCCCGCCCCACCTGCTCCGCCCGCTCCGGTCGTGCTAGTCTCCTGGGCGTTAAAATCAAACTCGCCAGAGGCCTGTGTGAGCCGCCGCACGTTGAATTCCAAGGCGCGAATCTCGCCACCAAATTTCATGTTGTGCTTACCTTTGACCCAACTTACCGAGTCATTGGTCTGGTAGACGTTGTCCGCAAATTGCGAATCTCCACAATTGTTAAGCAAGTTCTCGTACGGTGTTCCAGTGAATTTTATGCAGGGGAAAGTCACGTTCGATACGCCGGTGAGCCCGATCTTAGCGGGATAGTCCTGACCGAGGCCGTTCGAGACCTCTCCCCGAAACCGACGACTGAATCCAACCAGAAACTGGTTCACCACCGATGGAGTGAAGATGTAGTTGTCGCTGAAACGTATGTATCGGGTGTTCTGCGGGGTCACGCTGCCGAAGATGGGTCCGAGGTTCGAGGTGCCGCCCGTGTTGGTGTTGTCGTAATCGAAGCCGCCGGAGATCCTCTGCTTGTTGGAGATAGTGTGATCGATCTTGATGTCAAAGATGTTCGCCGTGGTGCTCGAAATCGTCGTATCAATCACGTTGTTGGTGAGGGCTGGGGTGGTGGGCGGCAACAGCCCAAAAACCTTTGTCATCACCGCGCTTGGAGTGAAATTCGGATCGTTCGTCAAAACATCGCCGGGTATAGCCGCGTGAGTCGTGGGATCGTAGAGTTGGTGCGTCGGGTCGTTACAGATGCCCCCGGTGAATCCGGCGGTGCAAAGCCCCGAAAGGTCGCCCTTCTGGAAGGCCGCTGGAGGAACGCTGATCGGTGAAGTGCCTCCGGTTCTGAACCGGAAGCCTTCATAATCAAAGAAGAAGAAAGTCTTGTCGTGCCCGTTGTAAAGGTAGGGAATACGTACCGGTCCGCCTGCGGTTCCGCCAAAGTCGTTTTGGGTATTGATAGACTTCTCCAAGCCTTGAGTGTTATTAGCCCAGCTGTTGGCGTCCAGCACGCGGTTGCGGAGATAATCGTAAATTGAGCCGTGCCAATCGTTCGTGCCCGACTTCAGGGTGAGGCTCACGATGCCGTCGCCGGATTCACCGTATTCAGGAGAAAAGTTACTCTGCAGGACTTTGAATTCCTGCACGCCCTCTGTCGAAACGCCTTTATTCATTTGTGTATTAGGCGAAACCAACGAGATCGAAACACCATCCACCAGAATGTCCGTACCGCCTTCTTGTCCCCCGTTCACCTTGAAATCATCCGTCGCGTTGTCGCCAGGGTTGTTCCCGACAGTTCCTACGAATCCCGGGACCAAGCTTATGAACTGAACTGGGTTGCGGACCGTGCCGTTCACCTCGAGCGGCAAGTTCTCGGTCAGGGACGACTGCACAGTGGCTCCAATGTCGGAGGTTGCGGTTTCAAGCTGAGTGGCGTCGGCGGCAACCGTCACGCTCTCGGAGACGCCACCCACTTGCATCGGAATGTCCAAGCCGACTGTGGCGCCCGTCTGAACGGTAACGCCTTCCCGGCTGTACTTCCTAAGATTCGGGCCTTGGACAGTAATGCTATACCGGCCGGGAGGAAGGTTCGGTAATGAGTAAAGCCCGGCACCCGTAGTCGTAGTCGCGACCGTCAGGCCAGTATCCATGTTTCGAGACGTTACGCTGGCTCCGACGATAGCTGCACCGCTCGGATCGGTTACGGTGCCCTGAATGCTGCCATTCGTGGTCTGGGCGAGAACGCATACGGTCGATGCCAGCAGGAGCAAAGCACAAGTGCAGATCAGGCTTTTCAAAGTTTTTCTCCCCAGAATCCGATCAAATCGCGACCCTGACGTTGGCAACCTGACAGCCGACGCCTGTAAGCGAGCCCCAAGCTGATTGGAACCCCAAACCACTCCGGGTACCGGCTAGTGCTTTTGCACTATGCCGAAAGTGTGAGCAAATGGTTAACCCCTGCCAGGGCTTCAGGGAAGGGTCTCACACGTGAATTCATTGTGATTCACAGCAAGAAAACATCCCGAAACAACTCGACTGCGGAGAATCCAGGTCTTTGAAACCGGCTTGTTGCGCGGCTTTCCCTTTAGGGGGCTTGAGGAGGGCGAGGCATGTCGGATCTATGTGCAAGCAGTTTTCGATAGTCAGGATCCATGTCCGCAGAGCGCAAGCCCGCCAACTCCAAGGCTAGCAGAATGAAAGAGTTCCAAGCAAAAACCCGGTGATAGCCGAAGAATGGGTGAGCCGGATCGGTAGCCAGATATTCCTGGCTGGTGGGAAACTCGGGATCAATATTAAGTTCCGCCCACAGGCGGTTAGCGATCGCCTTTGTGGCACCGCTCCATCCGTGCAGCTGGCCGGTCACGTAGCCGCAGACTTCAATCCGCATCCAGGTGCCACCGTTGTAATAGATGCCGTCCATCCCCTGATTGGCATAACCGGCCGCGAAAGCATCGCTAACCATCGGATGCCACTTCTCGGTGAAATACTTCCAGCTGCTCCCTCCTGCTTTCGCTTCCGCCAGTCCGATGAGTATCGGACGGACCGCGCCGCCGGCCTCCGGATGGGGACAGTCCTTTCGCTGCATCATGGTGGGTATGCGATCAAGATGGTTCCCGACCATCTCGTCAGAGAGCATTTTCCGGCCAAACAGCCAAAGCGAAAGAAACTCGGGGAATATCTCAGCAAATCCAATGGCGTCTCCGATATCCCGTGCCGGACGCATAAACTTTCTCGTGGGATCGTAATAGTTGCGATAGAGTTCCTCTGCTTTACCAAGATACTCATCGGAGATCGTCTCACTCACGCCTGCTATCTGCAGTTCCTTGATCGCTCGGGCCATCACTGCCAACATTCCCTGATTCTCACATACTGCAGAAGTGCCCTCGGGATATCGGATTACGTCGAGCTGGCCCATGACGAACTGCGCCGAGCAGAGGCCGACGTGGCCAGGATCGTAAGTTCGAAGGCAGTATTCCGCGGCTTTCCTCACCTTTTCCATGGGCAACTGAGTACCAAACCGCCGACGATTCAGCAGTGCCCACATCAGCCACAAGGGCGTGGAGTCGTTCGATTTGCGCTCGATATTGGCGAGATTCGGTTCCACCAAAGTGTTGATGGCCCCGTCGGCTCCCTGATTCTCCGCCCACACACGGAAGACTTCCTCGTTCAATTCGCGATTGTGAATCCCATTCAGTGCGTAGAAACTGTCACGA
The DNA here is from genome assembly GCA_035603035.1 of Candidatus Acidiferrales bacterium. Classification (GTDB taxonomy): domain Bacteria; phylum Acidobacteriota; class Terriglobia; order Terriglobales; family Acidobacteriaceae; genus Sulfotelmatobacter. Next base: position 14,781 of record DATNLE010000211.1, read on the forward strand.
AGATACATCTCCCCAGCGGCGGAATACCAAATGCTCGGAGCGCATATCGGCCTGAAGCTCTGCGGTTCTGCAATCCAGCAAAGCATCATCAGGTCGGCGTAGACGACTTTCTCCGTCTCCCCGCCTTTGAAACCAAGAGCATCAGCCAGATAGATCTGGCTGGCTAGGCGGTGACCTCGAACCGTGTCCGGCACCTCTTCGGCCGCAAACACAAAAACGGTTTTCTCCGCTGCCTGGCCCATCTCCAGCCGATGGTAGGGTTCGCTGCGAGTGGGAATGCGGTGAACTTCCAGGCCGCGCACCTCGACCCTTGCGAAACCTCCGAGCGCTTCCACTTTCTTGCCTTGCTCCGATGGTGCTACGGAAACGAAGACCGCGCAGCCATTGCCTTGCAATGCCGCCACAAATACGGTGGTTTGAAATTCCAACCAAGCTCCGGCTGATTCTGGAACCCCATCGTTGTACAGCGTAAGGTCGGCGAGCTTGCGCAGTTCGTCATCTACATCCCAAATCTCAATCGCCACCGGGAAAGCTGAACGATACTGCAGCCGCACCGAAAACACTTCGCAAGCACTCGCCGCAAAAGGAATGACCACTCCGTCATCGGAGCTCCGGGTGGAGACGATGGCCACACCTTCGCGCTCGTCTAGAGTCACCTGCCCGTGTTTTTTCCATGAAGAAATGTTCGGCAGAACAATGCTTTCCCGATTTTGTTCCCCGACTACCTGCTCGGTGACTTCGCCGAAGTTCTGCTGGATGAAAAAATCGCTCTCCGCCCCGCTCCCACGGCTCACACCGGAATATAACCGTGCATCTGGAATACGGCGGGGCGCCGGCTTCAACGGCTTGCCATCCCTGCGTATGATTCGCGTCCACTGGTTGCGATAGCCGGAATCTGACAGCAAGCCGACGCACAGGCTATTCTTTGTCCGGAACCCGGCGGCCGGAAAATACTCGTGCAGCGGGCCGCCTTTCCAGTTCAACTGATCGAAACTCCAAAACTTCGCTGGTTTCTCCACCGGCTCCAGACGATTGCTCACTTGATAGAACAGCATGAACATATCGGCCTGCTCCAAGCGAATCTTCTTTCGCACGACATGAGGAGTGACCACTTCATAGTCCACGCGCGCGAACACGGTTGTGTTCAGACTCCTCAGCCTGCACTCACCATCGAGCACCAGGTGTTTGGAATTGCCGTTCCACGAGGTTGCCCTCCAGGCATTCACGCGATCTTCCAGGCTTCGTTCTTCGTTCTGGAAGCATCCCGAGAATTCGCCACTTCGATCATTGCTGGCAAAGGGCTCGCCATTGAGAAGGAGAGAGACGCTGTAGCCGCCTTTGGGATCACCTTCAATCTTTAGCGCCAACCCATCGCTTTGCGGGCTTTCGATTGTAGCCGCCCCCAGCGCCCTTAACCTCGACTCGAGGCCGACGGCCAGCCCGCCCGTGATTGTTCCTTCGAGGAAACGACGACGCGAAATGGTTCGCTTGATCACGCTGATTGGTTCCAGCCCCAGCCAGTCGGGGAGAAGGTTCAGTTCACCCGCCCACGGTTTTTCACGGGAAGGGCCTCACATGTGATTCACATTGCTAAGCGTAGACTCAAAACACCGGAACACCATCCAAGGAAACGGTTTAGGACTTGATTGCAGGGAAAGCCCCTGTGGTAAAATTCGTTCGCTTCATGGGAGCGCATTCAAGAACCGATACTCGTATGTCCTCGCCGCAACCATCGGTTCCACCGCCAAAAGCCACTGATGATCTCCTGAATGATGAGCGTTGGCAACTCGTACAAAGAATCGTCGCCAGCCCACCCTTTCAAAAAGGTACCCGCCTGAGGGATCTGTTGCAGTTCATCACCGAACAGACCATCCATGGCAAAGCGCACGAGCTGACTGAGCAACACATCGGCAACGCTTTGTTCCACAAACCATCCGACTACAGCCCCCTCGAGGACAGCTCGGTCCGCGTCCATGTTCGCCAGTTGCGGCTGAAACTGCACGAGTATTTCCATGAAGACGGCCGCAATGAGTCGCTCATACTAGACATACCGAAAGGCACATATGCCCCGGTCTTCAGGACTGTCCTGAACACTCCGAACGGCCCGGTGGCGATTGCACCGCCCGTGATTCCGGTAGTTGCCTGGCGCCCCGGCGGGATGCTTCCTTGGGCCCTTTGCGGACTACTGACTATCCTGTGCGCGATTTTATGGTTCCGCCCGAGCTCACATCTCACGGCCGGAGCGGCAGCAAGTCCCATTCCTCTGTCTTGGCCGTCTTCTCAGATTTTCGATGCGCGGCACCAGACGATTATTGTTGTGGCTGACAGCAACTATGGGATGTCCCGTATCCTTGCCGGGCAGCCTGGATCTCTCGATCAGTACGTTCGCCGGGATTTTCTCCCGAATCGAGTGGGGAAGATTGATGAAGTCGATGCCCGGCTGGGCGAGTATATGTCGAACTCTGCGCTCACTTCTTTCGCGGACGTAGCCAACGTCGTCTCCCTTTACAGAATGGCGGGCGCGCTGCAATCGCAGGTGTCGGTGCGCTATCCCAGGGATTTGAGGATGCGCGATCTGGACCACAACAATTACATTTTCATTGGTAGCCCCGGCTCCAATCCGTGGGTAACGCTGCTCCAGGATAAGCTCAACTTTCTGGAGAGTGAGACCGCCGTGGGCAAGAGCGCCAAAGTTTTTGTCAACAAGCACCCTTTGCCCGGCGAACAACCGCAATATGAAGGCCTGCGGTGGACGGGAACGTTCGGAGAAGATTACGCCACAATCTCCCTTCTTCCGAACGAGACCCACGACGGCAGTGTGCTGGCACTCCAGGGTCTCCAGCAGGAAGGAACGGAATCGGCTGGCCGGTTTCTCGCGGATGAGGAAAATCGTCACCAGCTTATGAGCGCACTGGGAATTTCCGCCGCCGACGCCGTCTCTCAAAACATATGGTTCGAGGCACTGATTCGATCCCGCGCCAGCTCGGGAGCGCCCAGTTCTGCCACTCTGGTCGCGGTCCGCCGGATTCATTAGTCACGCCTTCGATGGCCGGAGCCGTCCAGCACGCTTTCCCGCGGTTTGAATTCTCTTCAAGTCTGGAACCAGCAAAAAAACCGGCGCCCAATCAGATTAGAATGAAGCATCCCCGTCGGGGCCTTGACCCATGAGCGGACCATCCACTGCGGCGGCAAGGATCGTCTTTCGATTTCGCAATCTGTTATTCGTGCTGTTCATGCTCGCGCCTATCGCTTTGAAATTGGCGGCCCAGAGCGATCCCTCACGCGCTCCGCAAGATTCGGCCATTGCGGCACACTTTGCCGCTGCCGAGCAAGCGCAACACGATAAGGACTACCACAGCGCCGAACGGGAATATCAGGCTGTAGTTGCGATTGCGCCTGATTTCGCCGAAGCCCATATGAACCTCGGGTTGGTATATCAACTTCAGGACCGCCTCTCCGAGGCGATAAAGGAATTCCAGCGCGCGCTTAAACTCAAGCCGGGTCTGGTTGGGGCAAACTTTTTTCTTGGTGTCGACTACTGCAAAGCGGGTGAAGGAACCAAAGCTATCCCCTACTTGAGGGCTGCTCTCAAAGCAGAGCCCGGGCGCACCGACATCTGGCTTTGGTTGGCTACGGCACAAGAAATCTCCGGCCAGCTTCAGCTCGAGATTCGAACCGCATTGCGGGCGCTGCAATTGCAACCGAACGACGCTGATCTTCTTTATATTCTGGGCAACGCCTACGAGCGGCTGGGGAAGAAAGAGGTGACACACCTGGCGGAAATTGCTCCCGGCTCATCGCGGAATGAACAGTTGCTGGGCGAGAGTTACGCCGCAAGCAACGAGTGGCCTTCGGCAGTCATTCACTTTCAAAATGCTCTTGTCATTTCGCCGGATAGCGACAGTTTGCACGCTGAACTCGGCGAAGTACTTCTGCGCGCGGGAAAAGTGAATCCAGCAATTCGAGAATTCGATGAGCAGTTACGGCGCGATCCCAACAACCTGCGCGCTCTGGCACGACGCGGCGAAGGAAGTTTGATACAGGAGAAAATAGAAGCCGCGCTTGCGGACTGGAAACAGGCGTTGGCTATCGATGCGGAGCAAACCGAGCGGCTGCTTGGTCTTCGCGAAGCGGGATTCGGCGATGCCGCTCTTGAACAGCTTCCTGACGCCGCGCGGGAAAAGATCCAAAAGCTAGCGGGAGACTTGCAAGGTCGGGATTCACCGGCGGCGCATTTGGCTTCCGCATTTATCGCTGAACAAAACGGGAATCCATCGCAAGCCGCGACCGAGGCTACTCTCGCGGCTTCGACCGCTGTCAAGACGAATCCCGCGAACCCAAATTGCACCGAAAACGACGGCAAGCTGGCGCTCCAGTTCGATCGGGTTGCCGAGATCGCAGCCTGCAGCCAGAGGATCCTTGCTTCACGAACTTTCCCTGGAATTCGCATACGGGTAGCCAGCGCTTTGCTGGAAGCGGGACAGTATCAAATAGCACTGCAGACGCTTGAGGGATTGCCGCGGGCGGAGCGAAGTTCCGCCGAGGCATCGTATTGGCGGGCGCGTTGCTACGAGAAACTGGCGACTGCCGCTTATCTTCGCCTTTACCAGGCCGACCCAAATTCGTATCGTTTACATCAGCTGATGGGAGACCTGGAGGCGGCGAAAGGAAACGACGGAAAGGCCATCGAAGAGTACCGCGCCGCCATTGCCCTAAAGTCATCCCTTCCCAATTTGCATTACAGCCTTGGACATCTGTTATGGAAAGATCTCAAGGTGCCGGAGGCGCGCGTCGAACTCAATGCTGAGCTCGAATTGAACCCGCATCACCCCGGGGCGCTGAACGATCTGGGGGACACTTACCTGCTCGAACATCAACCCGATAGCGCGTTACCCTATCTGGTAAAGGCGGTTGCCGCCGACTCCGCTAATCCGGATATACACCGTGATCTCGGGACCGCTTACTCCGAACTCCGCGACTACCAGAAAGCGGAGGAGCAATTTAAAATCGCTCTCCCTTCCGATCACGATGGTTCAATCCACTACAAGCTGGCGAGGGTTTACCAAGCGTTGGGAGACAAGCAGAATGCAGCGCGTGAATTCGCGCTTTCCACTGCTCTGAATCGTGAATCGCACGACAAGCTTGAGAAGCTGACAGGACGCATGGCAGAGGTAACCAGATCCAACGAGAATCCTTAGCATGAAGCGCCTCCTAATTCTCATTCTCTTTTTTTCTTTCCCAGCCAGTGTGCTCGCCCGACCATCAGACCAAAGCGATGCCTTTGCCAGAGGCCTTACGGCGCTGAAGGAGAATCGGTATGCGGATGCCCTCGAAGAGCTCACCGCCGCCGAGCGCGACCATCCTGATGACCCACGGGTGCACGATTTTCGCGGAATCGCCCTTGCCCGTCTCAATCAGAACGCCCAGGCTTCCGCCGAGTATCGAGAAGCGATTCGTCTGGATCCGCGTATGGAAGACGCATACCGAAATCTCGGATTCCTCGAATGGACCGAACACCAGTTTGATTCAGCCTGCGAGGCCCTGGAGCACGCCGTCGACCTTTCTCCCACTGACTCTTTTGCCCACTACTATCTCGGACGTGTGCAGCTGGAGACACAACATTACTCGCAGGCCATCCGGGAATTAGAGAAATCGCTCAGGCCGCTGCCAGCCGACACTGCCTTCTCGATCCAGCTTGCGACCGGATACATTGCACTCGGGCGCGGGGAAGATGCGCGTAAGCTGCTGGATGTTCTCGTGAACCTGCCGTTAGACGACACCCAGTCGATCGCAGTCGTCTCCCTGCTTCTGGCCCTGCACCGGAACGACGACGCGATCAACCTGATTCAGAAATTAAGCAAGCATCCATCCGCAGCCGATGCCGCTTGGCTGAAATTTGATCTGGCTTTGGTTTACCTGTTGGCCGGAAGCGACGAAAAAGCGGTCGAACAGGCGCACGCTTACGCAGAATCTCTTTCGCAAGCGGGCACAAGATCAGTTGAGGCCGCGCAGGCTTGGTCTTTAACCGGCCTCGCCTGTGCCCACCTGAAACAGGCCGAGTGTTCAGTCAACGCTCTCGGCCAGGCCGCTGCGCTCGCTCCCGGCGAGGAGGAGCACTGGCTAAACTTAACCCGCGAATTGATGGAATTGAACCGCTATTCGGACGCAATTACTGCCGTTCAGACTGGATTGGCGGTGAATCCCCGGTCCTACGCTTTGCATTTGCGAATGGGAGCAGCGCAGCTCGCAGCCGGCCACTATGCGGAGGCTGAGAGCGCGTTTCGCGCTCTGGTGGTCGCAGGCGATCCGCTGCCCACCGGCTACATCGGATTAGCGCAGGCGTTGCTGAGAACGGGCCGCGCCGAGGAAGCGGCCTCCGAGCTGGGCCGTGCCGAGCAGAAGTTGGGCCCCAACTTCCTCATCAGCTATTTTCGGGGGCTGGCGCTGGCTCGTGCGGGCAAGCCTTCAGAAGCACTATTGGCTTTTCAGGCGGCGGAGCGAATGGATTCGAGCAGTGCGGAAGCGCATCTCAATTTGGGGAAAACCGAACTTACAATGAACCGCGTGAGTGACGCAATTGTCGAACTGCAGGAGGCGCTTCGCTTGAACCCGGGCCAGGTGCAGGCGAGGCGACTCTTGAGCCAAGCCTATCGCCGCGCCGGCGACCCGAAAAGTGCAGCGAAGTTCGCAGAAGCGTCTGCTGATGCGCCGCCTGACCCAGAAGGCGACCTGCTGGGTGACTTCTTCGTTCCCCATTTGCAGGTGCCTCCCGGGAATGCAAGACCGTAGCCGCCGTTCGAGCGGTTATCTCTCCTTGACCGGTTCGGAATCAAACCCTACCCTGTTACCACGAACCAGTTCGTGGTGGGATTCATCCTTGCATCTACATTTTTCGGAGGTTGTGCGTTTGTCGAGGATCACGCTCTGCCCCGTACACGGTTCAACTCGACGCTTTGGGGTGCAGGCGTGAACAGGTTCCGACGCGAAAGCAAACCAGGACAGACAACCTATCTCTTGTCGCTGGGCTTGTTGATCTTATTGTTTCCCCGATTCTTGCACCCTCAGACGGCGCAGAAAGCAATCTCCGATCCCAGCATCGCAGATTTCGAGGACGTCGCCGAAAAGGCAGGCCTGACAGCGCTGACCGTTTTTGGCGGAGTGGACACCAAGAAATACATTATCGAGACAACCGGAACCGGAGTGGCAGTTTTTGATTATGACAACGACGGATGGCCAGACCTCTTTATTGTGAACGGCACAAGGCTGGAAGGATTTCCATCCGATCAGGCTCCCACCAACCATTTGTATCGCAACAATCATGATGGCACGTTCACCGACGTCACGGCGAAAGCCGGCTTAGTGGCCACGGGATGGGGTCAAGGGGTTTGTGTCGGAGACTACGACAACGATGGGTGGGAGGATCTCTACGTCACCTACTACGGGAAGAACCGTCTTTATCATAACGATCACGGGGTATTCACTGAAGTAGCCGAAAAAGCCGGGGTGGCGGGATCGGGAAAAGCCTGGGGCACGGGCTGTGCGTTCGTCGACTACAACCGCGATGGTCGGCTTGATCTGATGGTGGCCAACTATGTGGACTTCAACCAATCCACCACTCCAATCCCTGGCGAGGGAAGCTCTTGTGTGTGGAAGGGTGTAGCGGTGATGTGCGGACCACGCGGTCTGCCGCGCGCGAAGAACATTTTGTATGAGAATCGCGGCGACGGGACTTTCGCGGACGTAACCACCAAGTCTCACATCGATCAGACCGAGGGTCGCTATGCGTTCAGCGTGTCGACATTCGACTTTGACGATGATGGATGGCCGGATATCTATGTCGCCTCCGACAGTGCCCCCAGCATGCTCTATCACAACAATCGCGATGGAACTTTCAGGGATGTCGCAGTGATGGCTGGAGTGGCCTTCAACGAGGAAGGTCGGGAACAAGCGGGGATGGGAACGACGATCGCCGATTACAACGGCGATGGTCGCCTGGATATCTTCAAAACCAATTTCTCCGATGACACGCCGACCCTTTACCGCAATGACGGGAACGGAGTCTTTTCTGACGTCACTTTTACCGCAGGACTGGGCCTGCACACGCAATATTTAGGATGGGGCACCATGTTCCTGGATTTTGACAACGATGGCTGGCCCGATCTCATCCTCGCCAACGGGCATGTCTATCCTGAGGTGGATAAGTTTCACCTGGGCAGCGGATACATGGAGCCGCGGCTCCTTTATCACAACAACGGCAACGGCACGTTTACGGATGTGTCGGCGAAGGCAGGACTGGGCATTAGCGCGGTCTCCTCGGCACGAGGCTTGGCGGT
>DATNLE010000255.1:0-18411 GCA_035603035.1 Candidatus Acidiferrales bacterium
CTTCGTTTTCAAGCGCTACGGAAATCCCACGTGCCCGGGCTGCCTGTACTGGAGAATCTCCGAGGCGCGCGGTAGAAATCACTGCGGCGATATCGTCGCGCCCAATCTTCATCTTCATCGCGCCCATGGCCACTTCAAAGTGCGAATCATCGAATTTGCGCAGGATCGTGGCCACGCGTCCAGTGGATTTCAATTTCACGGTGTCACCTTGAGAGACGTGCTTCACGAGCTGAGGCTCGGCATCAGGATCGCCTTGGTCGGCTCCGCTGGTGTGTGCCACCAAAGTGGAATCGAACTGTTCGCGAAATTCGCGTCGCAACTTGGCTACGCGACGTTCTGCATCCTTGGAAACTTTTTGCGCCGCCGCGCGATCCTGAATCGCGTTTACCGCCTCGCGCGCGTGATATTCGAAGTCGCGGAGCACACTCTCCAGCTTCTTTTCCATCTCGCGGATCTTGTTCTGCTGTTCTTTTTTCCCCTCGGCCGCCAGCTGTGTTTTCTCTTTTTCTAATTCCTGTTCACGGGACTTTAGCCGTAGTCGCTCGTTGTCGGCTTCGCGCAGGCTGGCATGAAGTCTGTCCAGAAATTCGCCGACATCACGAGCTTGCGTACCCAGCCGTGACCGCGCCGCATCGATGATCGCCGGATTCAATCCCAGCCGCCGCGCGATGTTAATGCCCGCCGACGCTCCCGGCACGCCCATTTTCAATTCGTAAGTCGGTTGCAAGCTGGTTTCGTTGAATCCTACCGACGCGTTGACCACCCCCGGCGTATTGGCGCCGTAGACCTTCAACGACGTGTGATGGGTCGAAATCACGGTCATACAGCCAATGCTTCCAAAGAATCCTGCAATCGCTACGGCCAGCGCTGCGCCTTCCTCGGGATCGGTAGCCGAACCCAGCTCGTCGAGCAGAACCAGCGACTGAGCGGTCGCGGTACGTGAAATGAAATCGATGTTGGTGACGTGCGCGGAAAAAGTCGAGAGATTTTGTTCGATCGATTGATAGTCACCAATGTCGGCCAGCACAGAATCGAAGACCGGCATTTCCGCACGATCGGCAGGAACCGGAATTCCGGATTGCGCCATTAGCGCGAGCAGACCCACGGTCTTTAGAGTTACAGTTTTACCCCCAGTGTTGGGACCGGTGATCACTAACTGCCGGCGCTCGCCTTCAAGGTCTACGCTGATGGGTACTACAGCTGCTCCTTTTAGTCTTAGATTTCGCTCCAGCAGCGGATGCCTGGCGTTGTGCAGCAAAAGGCGAGCTTCGCTCGCTGACCGCCGGGCGCGGCTGTCCTCATATGAACCTTCTGGTATCTCAGGGACGCCGGCGAGCTGCACGGCAACGCAGTTGTAGTCTTCTGCAAATCGCGCCTTGGCAAACAGCAGCTCGAGTTCGCCAAGCACGTCGACCGATGCCAGAATCGATTCCGCCTGCTGGCCGATGCGACGCGTCATCTCAAGCAGGATGCGATGAATCTCCGCCAGTTCCTCGTCCAGGAGCCGCACCAGTTCGTTGTTTTGCTCGATCGTCTCCAGCGGCTCCACGAACACGGTTTGTCCGCTGGAGCTGGCGCCATGCACTACACCGTGCACCCGCCGTTTATGTTCAATCTTCACGGGGATGACAAAGCGCTCGCCCCGGATCGTTACCAATTCGTCCTGCACCGCGCCGCCTTCGGCGAGCTTGCGCAGATATCCGCGCAGCTCTTCCTGGATGACGCGCCTTTGCTTTTCAATCTCGCGGCGAATCCGCGCCAGGTCGGCTGATGCGCGATCTTCCAGGGTGCCATCGGGCTGAATCTTGTTGCGGAAGAATCGCAGGAACTGCGTGAAGTCGGGAACAGTTTCCGAGAGCGCCTGGGTGCGCCGCCACTGTGTTCGCATGCTCGCTGGAGGCTGCAGTGCAATTTCGCGCCACTCCGCGGCCCGGTCAACCACCAGCACAACATCTCGGATTTCCGTAGTTTCCAGCACGGCTCCGCCGATTCGAGACTTGTCGATTAATTTGGTAATGTCCAGCAGTCCGGAAAAATCGAAGCGCCCGCCCACGCGGCGGAATTCGCGCACTTCCTCCGCGAGTCCATGCTGCTCCGCAATCCATGCGGAATCGAGCGACGGCGCAAGCGTCCCGATTCGCGCCTGGCCGAGCGGCGATGGTGCGTATCCGCGAAGCAACTCGCGCAGAGCTTCAAACTCCAGCACTCGTTCGGAGTTGTGGATGAGCGCTTGGAACATCGCAATTTATGTTACAGGAAGGGGCGTACGGGAGGAGTCCGGGTCGTAGAAGCGAAGAAGGCAGGGGCAGGAAAAGCGCCCGGTTTGAACCGAGAACACGCCGATCCGCGCGGCGGATGAGCTACGCCTTGGCTTCCGCTGCTGGCGCCACATACCCCATCGCAATAGGCAGACGCAAAACGAAGACTGCGCCACCTTCAGGTTTATTCTGGCAGGTAATCTGCCCATGATGCTCCTGCACTACTCCGTACACCGCGCTCAGTCCCAAGCCTGTGCCTTTGCCGATCGGCTTGGTGGTGTAAAAGGGATCGAACACTCGATTCGGCTCTTTTATTCCTGGCCCACCATCGGAAAACTGCACTATCACTTCTCCACCGTCGACTTGAGCGCTGACCCGGAGCAATCCTCCGCCAGCGTCTTCCAGCGCGTCCAGCGCGTTCTCAACGATTTGGACGAATGCCTGGAACAATTGGTGACCGTCCCCCCAGACTTTCGGCAGGCCAGGCTGCAGCGCAGTTTCGATGCGAATTTTTTGATCGTGGCGCTGCAGTTCACGCATTTGCACACTGCGCTGCAGCAGGGTGCCCAGGTCCACCATCGCCTTCTCTCCCGCACTCTGTTGCGCGAAACTCAGAAGGCTCAAGATCAGCTCGCGAGTTCGCTGGGAGTGGTGCACAATTTTGCGGACCAAAGTATCCTGCTCGCCCGTCAACCCGTGATTCGACCACAGCTGCTCAGAATATCCCATGATTGCAGTCAAGGGATGCTCGATTTCATGCGCTGCACCGGCAACCAGCTGGCCTAGAGAGGCCAACTTTTCTCTCTGCACCAGATGGCTCTGCAAACGTTGCTCATTTTCGAAGCTTCTTCGCGAATCCTCCAACAGATGAATCAATGCCTGGTCCTGAAGATACTGGCGCATAAATACGAACACGCCCAACCCCAGCATCGCCGTCAGCACCGTAAACGTGCGAAACATCCGCGTCGCGGGTGGCGCGCTGTCCCAACGCAAGGTCCACAGTCCCAATACCGGCAAGGAAAGAATGGCAAGAATTGCCAGACGCAATGTCATGGCGCTCCATTTATCGTTGCCTTTGGGCGGAGTGCATTCTAGCTCCCATGCCCGCGCGCTCAGGACGGTGGCCGCCATCCAGCTTACTGCTCCAATCAGCGGAATGTCATAGAGGCTTCCCGTGTAATAGTGTCCACTCGTGACCGCGATGTTTACCGCCTGAGAACCCGCGGCATACACGGCGCTGGCGGCCATTAGGTTCAGATACACTCTCCTCCACTGGCCGGTGGCTCCACGAGCAACAATGCCCAGCACCAAGACCAGCACACCGCTCTCCACCAAATACAGCGCCTCGAAGTTCCTGTCATATTCCGCAACATTCAGAGATACGTATTGCGCAGGAAAAACAAGAAACGCATAGAGGAAAACCCACCAAACCAGGAGAAGAAGGAAGTCTAGGGTCCCGACGCGAGATTTCTGTTCACCGTTGGCCCGATGTGGACGCAGTCCGACCGCCGCGATCATCGGAATCAAGTGAAGAAACAAAAACATGTCGATGGACCACGGATCCGGCACCGGCGCGTGGAGCACCACTTCGTAATACAACCATCCGGCTTCATTGCAGCACCAGAGAATACAGCCAGCTCCCATCAGCGCCCAGAAGCGTCGGCTGGCGCCCTTTGCCGACATGGCATTCGCCAGCATGGCGATGCCGATGGTAACCGTTAAAGCCAGATATCCGACATCGGTAATGGCGGTCAATAGCGAGCCTCGCGGCAGCACAACGGACACTACGCCATAGGCAAGCGCGACTCCACCTGCGAGCACAAACCATCGATGTTTTTGGAACAGACTCATCCGCCCCCATTTTATGGACAAAACGAGTGATTCCCAGATTGCTTTCGGTTTCAAAGAGGTTACTTTCGTCACCCTCCTCCTGGGCCGGCGTGGGACGCATACTCGTGTCTTCGAAGACAACCTCCCGCGTGCTGTAACTCTCTGAGACTCATCCTGCTAGAATCATGGAAGAGTCGACGGCTATTCACCCTATACCTCCTTTGGCAGGTCGTCACGCTCAGAATTCCGGTGCCTTATGGCTTTTCCTGTCACCCGTCTTCGCCGGCTTCGCCGAACCGAGCAACTCCGTAACCTGGTGCGCGAGACCCGCCTTAGTCCCGAAGCTTTCGTTTATCCCATGTTCGTTTGCCCCGGGGAAGGTGTCCGCAAGGAAATTCGCTCTATGCCTGGCGTGTTCAATCTCTCCGTCGATGAGGCGGTGAAGGAAGCTCGCGAGATTCATTCTTTGGGCATCCCTTCTGTGATTCTCTTCGGGCTTCCTGAGAAGAAAGACGAAGTCGCCACCGGGGCATGGGCAGACGACGGCATCGTGCAGCAGGCTGCCCGGGCCATGAAACGGGAGGTCCCAGATTTAATCCTGATGGGGGATGTCTGCTTGTGCGAATACATGTCTCACGGACATTGCGGGATCGTGAAGTCTGCATCGACGCCGATGTCGTTGGGAGCGGCCGCCAGAGACAGCTTGCAGGCGAGGCGGCCAACTGTCGCGGTCAAGAACCAGGAGGAAAAGTTAAAGTTTATCGACGAGCTGGCAGCGATCGTGGCCAGCGCGGCTGAGTCCAAGTTTGAAATCGACAACGATGCCAGTCTCGAGCTGTTGGCGCGCACGTCTGTGTCCCTCACGCGTGCGGGCATCGACATTATCGCTCCTTCCGATATGATGGATGGCCGCGTCGCCGCCATTCGTCGCGCCCTCGACGAGGCGAGTTTCCTTAATACTCCGATTCTTTCCTACGCGGCGAAATTCGCCTCCGGCTTCTACGGGCCCTTTCGCGAGGCCGCCGACTCGGCTCCGCAATTCGGTGATCGGCGCTCCTATCAAATGGATGGAGCCAATCTGCGCGAAGCCCTGCGCGAAATCGAACTCGACATCGAAGAAGGCGCGGACATGATCATGGTCAAGCCTGCGATGCCTTATCTCGATGTCATTTCCGCCGCCCGCGACCGCTTCGATCTTCCCTTGGCCGCCTATCAGGTGTCCGGGGAGTACGCGATGATTGAAGCCGCTGCTCGCAACGGCTGGATCGAGCGCGACCGCGTCATGATGGAGTCTTTACTAAGCATCCGCCGAGCTGGAGCCAGTATTATCCTCACCTATTACGCCAAGGATGCGGCCAGACTGTTGGCATGATCGTGCTGCCAATCTCGAACGCGCAACCGCTCTGAAGTAAATACTGTAGGTCTCACAAGGCGAGCATTGTAGCTCCTTGCCCATTCCATCGCGTTGTCCTTCGGAGGGTCGCGCCCAACGACTAGCAACTCTTTCATGGCCTATGCCATCTATAGCTTGGTTTTTTTGCGCTACTGAGCAAACTATGAAGGGCCCTTCGTCTAAAATCTCTGGCCGCTGTGTAACTTTGTCAATCACCCTCGCACTGGCGGGTTGTGGAGGCAAGTCCACCCCTGCGCCAACGCCCCCAGAAGTCAGCGTCACGCTCAACCAGTCGTCCGTGAGTCTCCCGGTCGGCGGACAGGTGCAATTTGCTGCGACCGTGCAGGGAACCTCGAACACCGCGGTGGCATGGTCCGTCGATTCGGTTACCGGCGGAAACTCCAGTGTCGGAACCATAGCCGCGGCAGGGTTATATACCGCGCCGTCCCAGGCCGGAAGCCACACGGTGATGGCTACCAGTGTCGCCGACACCGCTAAGAATGCGACCTCTGCCGTCACCGTCACGGGCACCGCCTCGGTCTCGCCTGGGACGGCATTCGTGGTCGCCGGCGCGACTCAGCAATTTACCGCAACGATTCAGGGAGTCTCCAACGCTGCGGTGACTTGGTCGGTGGATCAGGTCAGTGGCGGAAACGCTGCCGTCGGGACGATCACTGCGGCCGGTCAATACACCGCTCCCGCCCAAGTGGGAACTCATACCATCACCGCCACCAGCGTCGCCGCCCCGTCAATTACCGCCAGCGCCGCAGCCTCAGTGTTCACGCTTTCGGTTGCACCATCGCTGGTCACGCTGGCTGAGGGAGGGACTCAGCAGTTCGCTGCGACGGTTGACGGGCTTTCCAACCCCACCGTCATCTGGTCGGTGGATCAGATCAGCGGCGGAAGTTCGGCGACCGGCACCATCGATGCTGCTGGACTCTACGCCGCTCCGGCACAGCTGGGAACTCATACCATCACCGCCAGCCTCGCCAACTCATCGGCGGCGGCGAATGCCGCGGTCAGCGTCTTCGTCTTCACGATCTCGCCCTCAGCTTCGACCGTTGATCCATCCGCCACTGAGCAATTCCAGGCCACGATACAAGGATTGAACAACAATGCGGTCACCTGGTCAGTGGATGGAGTGGCTGGAGGAAGCGCCACCACCGGCACGATTACGTCGGCTGGCTTGTATACCGCTCCCCCCACCACAGGAGCCCACAGCATTCGAGCGACCAGCACGGCAGATCCTTCATCCAGCGTGACCGCATCCATTACCGTCGTCAACGTTGCCCAAGCTGCGGTGCTCACTTATCACAATGACGACGCTCGCGATGGCGCCTACCTCGAAGAGGTTTCCCTAACGCCCGCGAATGTTAATTCAACCCACTTCGGCAAGCTGTTTTCTTATCCCGTGGATGGTCAGATTTACGCCCAGCCCCTGTATCTGCCGCGAGTCACGATTGGCGTCAACACCTACAGCGTTGTTTTCGTTGCCACACAGAGCGATACCGTCTACGCCTTCGACGCGAGTGGTACGCAGACTGCTCCGTTGTGGCAGAAGAGCCTTGGAAGCTCCGTCCCCAAGAACGATTACTCTGGGGTATCGCCTAATGTCGGCATCCTCGCGACGCCGGTGATCGATTCGACAAGCAATACGCTTTACCTGGTCGCCGAGAGCTCAACCGGTCCATTGTTTACCTTGCATGCGCTCGATGTAACCAGCGGCGTGGAAAAATTCGGAGGCCCGGCTACGATAACCGGCACATATCCAGGAAGCGGTTTGGATAGCTCCAATGGAATCATTACTCTTTCAAACAGCTGCTATCAACGCATGGGGCTTGCTCTAAATCCAGTTTCTAACGCAATCTACATAGCCTTTGGCAGTTGCGATCACGGCTGGGTGTTGGCTTACGACAAGACCAAGCTCACGCAAACCGCAATTTTCAACGACACGCCGGATGGCGCTGGTGGCGGATTGTGGGCGAGTGGAGGCGCCCCAGCAATCGATGACCGAACTGGCGACTTGTATCTCATGAGTGGGGTCGACGAGTTGTCGCCCGGCGTAGGTGATCCGGTGACAAACGGTTACAACGATTCGTTCCTGCGGTTAGATCCTGACAATTTGTCGGTGCTGGATTTTTTCACGCCGGATGACAACAGCTGGCTCGCGCAGAATGACGCCGATTTGGGCAGCGGATCCGACGTCCTCATGCCAGACAACGGCTCCAGCACGCCTCATGAAACCATCGGAGGGGGAAAAGACGGCAACATCTTCGTCGTCAACCGCGATAAAATGGGCGGGTACAATCCCTCCTCGACGAACAACGTCATCGAAACCGTTCTTACCGGAACCAAACAATTCGACAACATCTTTTCGACCCCGGTTTACTGGAATGGATTCGTTTACTACCACCCCGATAGTGACGTCCTGCATGCCTTCAGTTGGAGCAACGGTTTGCTTTCGACAGCACCAATTTCTTCCGCCGCGACCGCGTACCAGAAGCACGGAGCGACTGCATCGCTTTCGGCCAATGGCTCCGCCAATGGCATCATTTGGGACATTGACAACTCGAACTATAACAACACGGGCACCGGCAGCGGGCCGTCGGTGCTGCATGCTTATGACGCCACCAATGTCGCCAACGAACTTTACAACAGCCTGCAGGCAGGCTCGCGCGACACCGCAGGCCAGGCTTTGAAGTTCACCGTCCCAACCATCGCAGGAGGGAAAGTTTTCGTTCCCACCTCCAACGAGTTGGACGTTTACGGCCTACTTCCCTAGCCCAGCAGGCTGCGGAACAATTCCGGTGTGAGGGGAGTTGGGAAGGGCACGACTTCAATCGTGCCGACAAGTGATTGGACTATGACTGCGCTTCAGCGCCTGACGTAAGCTTTATGCACCTTTGACGACTCTTTCAGCAGCCTGCAAGGCAACAGGTTGAGCCTACTCCCGCTGTTTTAAAGGGCGTTACGCATGGGAAAAAGCCGACGCGTACAGCCCTGCAGACGGCTATCTCCGACTTCAATCAAGCCACAGCCGATGACCCAGAATACGGCTCTGGCCTATTCCGGACTCGCCGACGCTATTACGCAATGCCTTTTCTTGGGGCTAATCCCAACGAATATCGAGCCAGATCGAATGACCCTGCCTCAACCCCATGCCGTTCTGGGCACCAACGAGTTTGCGTACGACTGGTATTTTGCCGCAGGGGAGGCTGAGTTCAAGAGGGCAATTGAGCTCGACCCCAACCCTGCCACGGCCCACCCGGGGTACGCCGAAAACATTCGTGCTCTCGGGGGCAGGGAGCAGGAGGCCCTGGCGGAAGTCACTCTGGCTCATGAGCTGGATCCGCTGTCCCCCATCATCACCCAGGTGATCGGAAGCGTTCGTGTTTCAGCCCGACAGTACGATGAAGCGATTTCCGTCTGCCAGGAGCTGGAGGTTGAGAACCCGACCTTACCCTACGCGCACGACTGTCTGGCCTAAGCCTACTGGGGGAAGCACATGTGACCCGCAGGTTGTTGAGGAGTGGAAGACCGATGGGCATAATGACCGCCGACCCCAAGGATGCCGAATTCGGAAATGGGCTCAACCGAGGGTTCCGTTTCGCGGGATGGAAGGGCGCCCTCACCCAGGCCCTTGAACTCGGCAAATCCGGCGCAAGACCAGCTACTATTCCCCGTTGTTGATTGCCGCTTCTACGCCGATTTGGCGACAAGGAGCACGCTTTCCAGTGGCTTGACATCGCTTAGCGGGACACGAATGGCCGCTCTATGGCTTGAAGACGATGTTCCAGCTTGATCCTTTGCGTTCCGATCCACGGTTCGCCGAACTGGAGACCAAAGTAGGATTGCTGAAATAGCGAGCGTCGAGTCGGCAATCGGGTAGGTCCGGTTGGGGAACAGCGATTTTTATCAGGGCATCGCTTCCGTGATGCCGTAAACCGGCCGAGAAGCGATCGGCTTTAACCGCTGAGTTTTGTCTGAGTATCAGTAGGGACGGCCGCCAAAGTGAGGTTTGAATATGTCCCGGTAAAAGATAATTCGAAATCGCTGCATGCGGCGAAAAACTAAGGAGCCTTCGGATGTAGACCGAAGACTCCCCTTGTTTCTCTCTAACTAGCTGGCGCGCCGCATTGGCCGGTCCGACTTGGAAAAGTCAGCGCCCGCTTCACCTGAGGAAGAGATGTCCTGGGCACCGGTCCGCTCCAGTATCTCTTTGGCCCGCTTGGTCCACTCGGAGTCATCGGAGTGAACCGAGAGCAGGATGCCGCCATCTTTCACACGGCCTTCATAGCGCTTGGCTTCGTACTCCGGAATTCCCATGCCAATCAAGGCTCCGGTGATACCGCCTACCGCGCCGCCCACTCCGACGCCGGCGAGAGCCGCCATAATCGGACCGGCGGCAATGAAGGGCCCAAGTCCCGGAATAGCCAGCGCACCAATGCCGGCCAGCCAGCCCAATCCGCCTCCAATCACTGCCCCAGTAGTTGCGCCGGCAGCGGTTCCTTCCGGTGCCTTGGTTTCTTTTTTGTGGGCGAAATCCTTCGTGCCTACGTTTTCAGGGAAAAGCACCGAGATATCTGTATTGCGGAAACCCGCCGCCTTCAGTGCATCCACCCCGTTTTCTACGTCTGCGTACGCCGGATATATTCCAAAAACTGCTGTGTTTTTTCCTGCCATATAGGATCCTCCTTAGGATGCTTGCCGGTTAATGTTTCGGTTGGACATCGATTTCGCTCGTCACCTTATCCGCGCCTGCCACCTCTGCAGCCTTCTCTTCCACCGCCTTCTTTTCTTCCTCGGAACGCACTGGCCCCTTGAGTGTCACCATCCCGTTCTGCGTGATGACTTTCACGTTATGCCCGTTGGTTGAGAGGGACTTATCGCTAGCGATGGACTTACGAATCTGCTGAGTTATGTCGCGATCCGACCGGTTTGCCTTTTGCTGATCGGCCGTAGCTTCGTTTGAATTGCGGTCCCGCTGATTCACCTTGGTGTTGTCAGCTTGGGGATCGGTTGTCTGTTGAGCGCTGGCGACGGCCCAGCCGCTGAGCAGAAAGGGCGCGAACAGTGCGATGCGGAACGCCTTTTGCAAAACAAGTTTCATAAATGGATAGTCCTCCGTTGGGTTTGAGTCGCTCGGCTTGAGCGTTAGTGCCCGGACACAGCGGAGCGTGTGAAGGGCGGATCAAGCGCCTCCGGCTGGGTTCGTTGTTCTAATCTTGCAAGGCCTAGCTAGCGGCCTTCGGTTCCGGTTGATGTCCGCGTCGAGAAACGTTCCCGAACCCGATCGCCGATGTCCTGGACCTTATCGCCGATCTGGCTGCGAATTTCCTCACCACTGGCTGGGGCATACAGCATCGCGAGGCCTACACCCACTCCTACTCCAGCCACGAAAGTCAGTACATTGCGGACGGTATGATCGTCCCCTGAGTACATATCTTCAGCTTGCCCGCGCAGGTCTGATACCCGGTCCGCCACGCGGTCCACGCCGTCTGCAACGCGGTCCCGGACGTCACTTGTGAAACTGCTCGTCTGATCCAGAAAGTAGACTGCAGTCTTGAGAATTGATCGAATCAAGTTGTTCATCATAAGCCACCTTTCATCGGGTTCGCGAAATTAACCTATCTGATCTGAGTTAGTTGCCGAAAACGAGACCAGGGCTTGCACTTAAGTTGAATTATTTGTGCAGAAACCCAAAATAAAGGCTGGGAAAGGGGGGAATTGAAGCTCCGAAGCGCCGAGCCGTCTAGCAACTCACAGCACTGGTTGAACATATTCGCGAGAGAAGGCGTACAAAGTCAACTGATGAGGGCCCTTAATCTATGGACTGCAGCCATCAAGGCGAGAGCCACGCAAGCGGCACCGGGGCAACAAAGCTTTACAAAAATGTTTGCATTACTCGCCGCTTAATTCGTTCTCGTGGAGTACGTCCAATACCAAAAAACAAACCTACTTAAGGAGGAAACATATGCCTATGCAACCTCAAGAGCAATCTACCCTAAATGTAAAGCTCGTCCATTTCACGAAGCAAAACTCGCCTGATGATCCGGTACAAGTGGCCTTTGCGGTCACTGATGATCAAGGGAAAGAAGAGATCATCACCGGTGAGGTGCCCTACACCTATGATCTCTTCCATCTTTTTCAGGAAAACAACTGGTTGAACATCCGCCGGGGGGTCGCCTCGATTCGCGAGAACCGGGGACAGCGCCGAGCGATGTCAGCTTAGTTAACCTCAGATAGTCCATAGGGGATGGAACCCCGGAATGTTTTGGGGTTCCATCTTTATTTTCTGCCCACAGTCCATCGTCGAGATATGCGCTTACGCCCCCGCTGCGCCCCGAAACTTTACTTCCACCAACCGCCGGTCCTCATCGGACACTGTGAACATCGCCCGCGGTTTCAGGTTCATAAAGCTGGCTACAAACACCTCGGGGATCTGCCCAATGCGTGTGTTGTATGTGTTGATGTCGTCGTTGAAAAACTCGCGACGATCCGCGATGCGCTCTTCCAAATCGCTGATCCGGGTCTGCAATTTTAGAAAATTTTCGTTCGCCCGGAGCTGGGGATAGTTCTCCGCTACCGCAAACAGCCCGCGGAGTGCGCCTGTCATCATTACATCGGCTTGCGCCTTTTGGCCGATGCTCGCCGCATTCATGGATGCAGCCCGCGCTTGCGTGACCGCCACCAGCGTTTGCTGCTCGTGCTGCATGTATCCCTTCACCGTCTCCACTAGATTTGGGATCTCGTCATGACGCTGCTTGAGCAGCACATCGATGTTCGCCCACGCACGGTCGTTATCGTTGCGCAGTCGAACCAACTCGTTGTATAGGATGACGACATAGACCAGCACGCCCACGACAAATAAAAGAAACGCCGCCCCTGTGATCACGCTGCTTCCCATGTGTCATTCCCTCCGTGAGACAGCTTGCAGATGGCCACTAGAATAAGTGAAACTGAACTAATAGACTCGCAAGGCAGGCGAGAGCGAGTGCCGCCCCGCCCAGAATCATAAGCCCGGCGCGTCTCGCAAGACGAGGATTGCTACTGAGTTCGGCAGCGCTTCGCGTCGAGATCACAAAAGTCGGCTCCTGTTGGCCCTTGCCGATCATGCTAAGGCGCGGGGGCGCCGGCAGAGGCGGAGTCCTCCCCGCCTGTTCCGCTGATTAACTACTCCTGTCCCGACGCCACCAGATATTCGCGCAGGCGACAGCAGCCCCTAGCCGGTTGCGCCAAAGGCATCTTCATCGCCCCGGAGATGTTCCCCCTGGCGCAAGAGTTCTACTTCCTGCAGATGGGTCAGGAACATTTGCCGCTGCTGTTCCCTTTCAGGATCGCTCACCGGACCACTGGCGGCGATTAACTTCGCCATGACATCGGTTGACGGTTGGCCGCCTTGCGGCCATCGCCGGAAAGGCAGCAAAGAGTTCTTTCAGCGCTTCCGGTTTGGCCTGAACTTGAGGATTCGCCGACGCTACAGTCTTCTCGATCCTCTTGTCATGAACCGGCCGACTCTCGCTGTGACCCCTCGTACCTGCGCGCAGCTCACAGATCGCAACCGATCGCCGTCGCTGATGCCTCCACTCCCCGTGACTGGCGCCGAAGTAGCCGTCCCTGGTAAGAATTGACCTCGCGGGTTGAGCCCACGGGGAAGGTCGTACTCCGCATGTGCCCGTCAGAGCCGTCCCAGTCTCGTCCGCCAGATAGAAGCGGAAGCCAGCAACAGCGTTGTCACGAATGGGACTTGCCCAGAACTGTTCCACTGGCCGATCTCAACTTTGTAAAAACAACACAAGCTGTGACTGACGGGACGGGAGAGAACTTGCTCGCTCTTGTTCTTGCCGCGTACGCGAACAAACCCATAGGGACACTCCGAACCGCTCTGCGGGGAATGTCTTCCATATTTTGCATTCGCGCAAGACCCGGAAACCCTTGAAAAACGTCCAGAGTCCGCCGCGGTACAGAGCGCGGTACAGAGAAAGAGAGCCGCCCTTGGATCGGAATTGCTACGCATAGCCGGGCAAGGTTGGGCGAAACGCTACTGGAAGAAGGACTGGTCCGCCCACCCTGGCGGCCAGTCTACCGGTAGGGCAATTCTAGAACCTTGGGCTGACCGTATCCCATTAAGAAAGCTGAGCCCGCAGGCTCAGCCGTTGACGCAGAAAAATAAACTGTTACGGTTTATGCGGAGTCAGGTTGCACGCATGTTTTACTTCGTCCAGGTTCAAACCTTCAGGTGAGAACTCCGCGATCGCGTAACCGGTCCGGGTCTTCACCTCCACATTGAACACCTGGGCCCCTATGGCGCCGCGAACCGTGCCCTTGTCCATGGCGAGGAAATGTCCACGCACCCAGTTCCATCCCTTGTGTTCGTGGCTCCCATCGATACGCACCATGACCTCCATTTTAGGCTGACCCCAGAAGCCGGGATAATCGGGCCGTCCCAGCCTTGCGCCAGGATTGAAATCAGCGTATTGGTACTTGCCGTCGGTACATATCACTTCAACTCGAGGCTTGTAATCCGGGTCCTCCCGAAAATAGTTGTTTGCCAGTAATTCAAAGCGAACTTTTTTCGCGCCAGTCATCTTATCCTCTGAGCGGAAAGCGGTCCACTTGCCGCCGGCGCTGACGCCGTCCTGTTCATCCTGATACGGACTCATCCTGGCCTCTTGCGCGAAGGCCACGACGGCCGTCCAGAGCAGACTCACCGCCACGATCGAACCAAAACACTTCTTATTCTGGAGCACGTCCAATCCTTTCAAGTTTTTCCTCCCCGACGCGAGAGCATCCTTTAATATTGAACCCGGAAAGCGGATAAGAGTTGCATGGGGGGTATATTTCGCGCTCGCCGGCAAACAAGAAGCGAATGCTCCATGTTTTTAGTATTCCCGGGATCTAGTGTTTGTCGATTCGTAAATCGATGTAAACCTGGGATCGGTCGTCGAACTGGCTGACGGATCGGGTGTCGCTCTTAACATTGTTGTACTGCGCATAGACCTCATAGTCCACCGTGGAGAGTCCCGGAAAACGATATGTACCGTCCTGCCCGACGATGTAGGTCTTCACCGCATGGGTGCGCGTATTTGTGAGATAGACGACGGCGCTCACCACAGGATTATCCTGCTGATCGAGCACTTTGCCGGAAAGTAACCGGCCCGGCGGCTTATCTTTCTTGTCAAGGGCACGACCGGTCACGGGAACTACGAGCACAACCGCGCAAGCAAAGAGCGCTAAGCTCCTGAAAGATGGTCTGGGAATCATCCTGGTCTGGTTCCTTCTTTACTGCCCTACTCGACGTGGAGCTATCGGGCTAGATGTAATCCAATATCCACGCGTTCATCATACTCTACGTGAACCGGAACCTCCTCGACGAGGTGCACGGGATGGCCGTCTTGCGTCTTGATCCCTTTCAGATCCGCTCCCACTATGTAGTCATTCTTGCCGGCGGCCACGCGGAGGGCAAATTCGCCGTGATGATCGGAATACAGATCCCACTTCGCTTTCTTGTCGGAGGCGCGACGGATCATAACCTTCACGCCGTAAACAGGGTGATCGTCCGGTCCCCAAACCGTGCCAAAAATGAGCGCATAGGGATCGGTTGGTCTCAACTTCTTGGACGACGGACTGGCGCCGGCCACCGACGAAAGCTGCGAGGCAATGACGCAGAAGACAGGCAACAGGAGGAGAAAAACTGAGGACCGGCAGGCGGGGAGACGGAGACGGCAGGCGCTACGCGTCGTCACCGTCTTCAGCCTCGACTTCCTCTTCTTCTTCCACGTAGCCTTCCTCGACAGCCTTCAACTCCAGTGGACTGGTTGTGACCACTTCGAAGTCGGTGCCGCACTCCGGACAGGAGACAATTTCTCCTTCATCGACTTCTTCTTCTTCCACATTCAGATCAGTTTCGCATTCAGGACAAAGAACCATGATTCCTCCTCTCCCATTCACATCACTCCTTAGATACACCTGATAATATTTAGATTCTTCCCCCGCCGCAGTGTCAAGGGGGCGGTGCTGTAGAGACGAGATTAAAATTTCGACTGGAACCGCCTCCTTGGCTTGACAATTCGCATGCCGGAGACTAGATGATTCCTACGCTGAAGAAGAAATCGTGGTCTGTGGTCATCTTGACGTGGTTGAGCCTGAGCGGAATAGCGATGGCGCAAAGCCACGAAAGTGCTGCATCTGAAACCAATGCCGCCCAGGGGATGCCTGCGGATTCAAGTATCGCGGCTGCCCTGCAGCAGGTTTCCGCAGAGCGGATCCGGGCTGACCTCGAAAAGTTCGTGAGCTTTGGAACGCGGTCAACCATATCGGCGCAGGATCCCGCCGCGATCAAAGCTGGAATCGGCGTTGGTGCCGCTCGGGAGTGGATCAAGTCGGAATTCGAGCGCTACTCGAAGGATTGCGGCGGCTGCCTGGAAGTCAAGACGGACACTTTCACCGAGCCGGCCACAGACCGTATCCCGCAGCCCACGGAAATCACCAACATTTACGCGGTTCTAAAGGGCACCGAGGTAGAGAACACGAAGCGCATCGTGCTCGTGACCGGACACTACGATTCGCGCAACAGCGACATTCTCGACCTGAAGGGCGATGCTCCGGGAGCCAACGACGATGGCAGCGGAACCGCCGTCAGCCTGGAATGCGCCCGCGTCTTAAGCAAGCTGAAGTTTCCCGCGACAATTATCTTCCTGACTGTGGCGGGCGAGGAGCAAGGACTGAACGGCAGCCATCATTTTGCCAAACTCGCCAAAGACCAGGGCTGGAACATCGAAGCGGTGCTGAATAATGACATCGTCGGCGGAGACAAGAGCGCGGAGCAGGATCATTCCATTGTGCGCGTATTTTCTGAAGGACTACCCGCCGCGGCGACCGAGCAGGAAATCCACCGGATTCGTGGACTAGGAGGTGAGAACGACTCGGCCTCGCGGCAGTTGGCACGCTACATCGCCGATGTTGGCCGCGCCTACACTGTGGGCGTAAACCCTGTGCTGGTTTTCCGGCTGGACCGATATCTCCGCGGCGGCGACCATTCTTCGTTCAACCAACAGGGATTTGCCGCCGTGCGCTTCACGGAATTTCGCGAAGACTTTCATCACCAGCATCAGAACGTACGCACCGAGGGTGGCATCGAATATGGCGACCTTCTGAGGTTTGTGGACTTCGATTATGTCGCGCACGTGGCGCGGCTGAATGCGGCCTCACTGGCCTCACTGGCCTCAGCGCCAGCGCCTCCGGCGAATGTGCACCTGCTGACCAAGGATCTCGAGAATGACTCCACACTCACCTGGGAGAAGTCCCCGGGAGGAGCGGCTTCCGGTTACGAGATTCTCTGGCGTGCAACCTCGAGTCCGGAATGGGAACATGTGGAAAAAGTCGGGAACGGGACGCGCGCGACTTTGAAACTTTCCAAAGATAATGTCATCTTTGCAGTGAGGGCGGTGGACGCGCAGGGGCATCGGAGTTTGCCGGTCGTGCCACTCCCGGAGCGGTAGGCTCGGCCGGCAGCGGCTGCGCTAGAACTAAGAAATAAGCAAAAAGTACAGCTGTTCAGGATCGCCCGGCCGATCGTGCAACCTGATACCATAAATGGATAGAATTCTTTCCCTTGCGGTAGTTGAGGCCCCAGCGTGCCGATGAATCGCGGACGTACGATCTCGTTGAGCCTGCCTCCGTTCACACGTTGGGTGAAGCGTCTGATCCTGGCCTACGCCGGGATTTACCTGCTAATGGCCGTGATGCGGCTCGCCTCTCCATTCGCCCGTGAGTGGGTCGTTGTCTATCTCGGGCTGATACCAAAGCTGGTAATGCAGGGAATGATCTGGCAGCTGATCACATATTCCTTTCTGCACCTCGAGTTGCTGCACTTACTTTTTAACGCCTTGGCCCTGTGGATGTTCGGCTCCCAGTTGGAGAGTGATTGGGGATCGAAGCGATTCCTGGAATTTTATTTCTTTTGCACAGTTGCAGCCGGCCTCACCTCGGTGGCGGTGAGTTATATGCATGTTCCGGGACTCTCTCCCGGGACGCCTACCATCGGGGCTTCGGGCGGTATTTACGGTTTGCTAGTTGCGTTCGGCGTGCTCTACGGCGAGAGCGAAATCATGATGTTCCCGCTGCCCTTCCGTATCAAGGCCAAGTATTTCGTGTGGGGAATCGTGTTCCTGACCCTGGTGGGGGCGATTCAGGAAACCGGCGGCGTAGCGAACTTTGCCCACCTTGGCGGATTGCTGTTCGGTTATCTCTACCTCAGATTCCTGCCGCGTAAGGGTCTAATGTTCGCTACTTCCGAACGCTATTTCAGCATTCGAAATGAGTATTACCGCTGGAAGCGGCGGCGAGCGGCGAAGAAGTTTGAAGTGTACATGAGCAAGCACGATCGCAAAGTTGAATTCGACGAGCATGGCAACTACATTCCACCGGATGACGGGCCGCGCAAGGGCAACGGTGGTTCGAAATCGGGATGGGTGAACTAAGAGTTCAACCTATCTTGACGCCATGAGACTTGCTTTACGGCGGGATACGCGTTTAAGACGTCTTCCTTCTATGGACAGCGGCGTTTCAAGCAACATCTCTACAGAAGACTTTGAAGCTCCGCTAACACCGTCCCCGGAAGACCTTCTCGCCTCGACTTCCCTTTGAATCCCAGATCGTGTCCGGCGCCGTCCACCGTCAGCAATTTTGTGCTCGCCGGAATCAACTTCAGAGCCTGCTCGATTTCCTCTACGGTGCCGAAAGGATCGCGCGTCCCCTGCACGAAGAGAGCGGGAGTTCGCAGGTTGCAAAAATGCTGAGTGCGCAGTTGCGCAGGTTTGCGAGGTGGGTGCAGGGGATAAGACATCAGGAGCAGGGCGCGAACCGGCACGAGCTTCGCTTCGGTTGGTTCGGCGCAAAGCATGCTGGCTTGCCGGCCGCCGTAGGAGT
>DATNLE010000272.1:0-4618 GCA_035603035.1 Candidatus Acidiferrales bacterium
GCGACCCACATCACGCGATGGTGCGCGCAACTTGAAGACAGTGTCAGCCGCCGCTTGGTGACGAGGGCATGTACGATCATATTGCGGTTCGATACCACCAGGTATTCCTGACTGCAGCACGGGCATGTGACGGGAAAACAAATGGTCGATTTGTCCATCGTGTACCTCACTGGGTTTAGGCATTTAGAATGGATCTGCGAGACAGAATCTCGATGCGCGCACATGGCCAAGCCTAGTGTCGCGCATACTTGATTAAAATCAAACTGACCACGATCGGCGACATATAGAAAATTTTCAATTCGCAATGCGTCAATGAATTCGCTGTCGCATCTTTAAGGACTTCGGTCGGACGACGTCGCAATAATCCCGCCACACTTGTAACTCCCACCCCTGGGCACCCGGCGCGTAACCTAATCCAAAATCAACGCAAGGAGAACGGAGTGACGAAGCACAAGACTGGCACACATCAAGAGTGGCTGGCCGAGCGGCTCAAGCTGCTCGAGGCGGAGAAAGAACTGACGCGGCGCAGTGATGAACTGGCGCAGCAGCGGCAAGCATTGCCGTGGGTCCGCGTTGATAAGAAGTATCGATTTGACACGGACGAAGGGAGCGCATTGCTGGCAGACCTTTTCCGGGGCCGTTCTCAACTTCTCGTCTACCATTTTATGTTCGGACCCGACTACACCGCCGGCTGTCCGTCTTGCTCAATGATTGCAGACGGCTTCAACGGCTTTGCGACGCATCTCGCGAACCATGACGTGATGCTGTGGGCGGTTTCGCGGGCGCCGCTTGCGCAGCTGCAGCCCTACAAGCAGCGTATGGGATGGACATTTCCGTGGGCCTCGTCGATCAAAAGCGAGTTCAACGCCGACTTTAATGTCTCGTTCACGCAGGAAGAGCAGCGCGCGGGCGGCATCGAATACAACTTCCGGCGCGGCGGCCACGCGATGGACGCAAAGAGCACGCCGGAGCCTGTTCGCCAGTTCGCTGCCATGTGCGGAACCGATGCGCCTACCTACACGCGCGATCGGCCCGGTATGAGCGCGTTCGTGCTGGAGGACGCAGCGGTCTATCACACCTACTCGACCTACGCGCGCGGCCTCGATGCGCTGTGGGGTGCGTACCAGTGGCTTGATCGTGGACCTTTGGGCCGTAATGAAGCCGGCATCTGGTGGCGTCGCCGCGACGAGTACGACAAGGGTTGACGCGCATACTATCCCGTAGGCGAATTCTTACGAGTGTTCACCGCTTCGCCCACTTGGTCTCCTACAAATTCTCTCTGCTACGCTCCCAGAAATGTGTCCCGAGCGGCCAGAAAAAAATCAGGATTACCGGCAAGAGGCGCGAAACATTCGAGCCAAAGCGCGGGACGTGCATGATGCTGAAGCACGAGCGCAACTCCTTTTGATCGCATCGCTTTATGAAAAGCTGTCTTACCTTACAGATATCCTCGTTCCCTCCCTGCACGCCAAGCTCTCCGATCATTCGCGCATGGAGGATCCGACAGAAGGAACCGACGCCATGTAGGAATTCATGCCGGTGCATTAGGGGCCAGGCGCTCTGGAGACGTCCGCTATTACCCGGGATACTTTGTTTTGGTTCGCAAGAAAGGAATCATCAAAGGATGACCAAGACAGAGCATCAACATCACCGTAAAGTTTTGGAAGAAACAGCAACTTCGATTAAGAAATTGGTTCTGGACCTGGAAAATAGAGAAATAGAGGGACGGCCCATCAACGCGACCGAAATTCAAATGATCGCCAGCCGATTGCAAGTCCATGTAGAGGATCTCCTCGCGGCCTCGAGAGGTCTGCGAGATGAGAAGACCGAGAAGTGATCGGTCGGCGCCACCAGCGCAGGTGCGACCGCCTTGGGCGCACTCTGCGCTACGTCAACCTGCGGCCACCCGCCAATGCCGCGGTCACGCCAAGACCGATAAATACACTTCCCGTAACATAACGTTCCCACTCCAAGTAGCGACTCCGGCGCTTCACCCACAGCCCGGCCGTGCCGGCGACCAATGCGTAGAGACCATCACTCGTCAGACCCATCAATGTAAACAGCAGACCGAGGAAGGCGATCTGTATCGGGACCGCGCCGCGCGCGGGATCGACGAATTGAGGCAAAAACGCTAAGAAGAACAGCGCCGTCTTCGGATTCAGAACATTGACGATGAAACCGTCGCGATACAGCTTAGCTAGGCTTCGCCTGGGTAGGTTCTGTGGCGACACCGGCGCGTCGGTTCGCTTAAGAATCCGCCGCAGCCCGATATAGATCAGATATCCAGCACCCGCATATTTGACCAGCGCGAACGCCAACGCCGAGGAAGCCAGCAGCGCTGATAATCCGAGCGTCGATGCCAGTACGTGCACCAGCGTTCCGGTTGTAATGCCAAAAACTGACGCCAGACCGGCAATGCGGCCCTGCTCCACGCTGCGCGCGACGATATAAAGAACGGCCGGACCGGGAGTCAGCAGCAGCAGAGTCGCCGCCACGGCAAACACCTCAATCGACGCAGCGCTTGGAATGACGATGTCCATCAAGGAAGCTCCGTATGAGTACCGCTATACTTTAGCCGAAGCTCATCGTTCTCTCCGACCCATTAACACTTGGCGAGTGTTAGGGAACGAATTGAATTTCCTGGCTATTGGGAATATCGCTCGAGACCTTCGCCGCACTGATGAGTTCATTCAAGAGCGATAGTGCCTGAAGGCTGTGGTTTCGTGGGGCTGCCGGGTCGCGCTCCTCGTCGGTGTGGATCGCGAAACGCGTACCGCGGTAAGCGACCTGGGTAAATCCCGGTTGTGAATCGCTTGAAAGTTGAAATAGCGTGTGCGATACGGTAGCGCCATTCGGGTCGGTATCGGTCCACTGGGCCGCCGCGGTATTCCGGGCGCGCAGCAACGCGCCCAGATAACCGATCACTTCGGCGATCGAGCGCCATTCGACGTGACTGTACGTACCCGAGTCCTGGGCATTGTCCTCTTCGGTGTACGCCGGCAATACCAGCTCGTGTTGCCCACAGGCCCCCTTGGGCAGGACCGCGGCCACGCGGTCGACCTTGAGGTTGGCAGCAAGCGAGCCGTTCTGTGGCGAGCGGGGGCCTGTATTTGCATTCGCTCCGGCGCCTGTCGCGGCGCTGGTGTTCGATTGCGAAATCTCGCCAGTTTTGCCCGCGCCCCCTTTGGCCGCGGCCTTAAGTGCCAGTGCGTAGTTGCTCAGCGCCACCTCTTCCTCCCGCTCTTCGCCCAACGGGGCGGAAGGTGAAGCAAGGCCGTCTGTAGTGAGCTTGGACTGACTCACGCACAGCACTACCTGCTGTGGGTATTCGCGATACAGTTGCAGCCGAAGCGAGCCGTCAGGGGTTCGCGGAGCGGCATTACCGACGTAGAACGATCCACCTCCCAACGGCATCAAATACTCGTAAGCCCCCAGAAGCGCCGCGTTAGCCGCGTTCGGAACATCGGTTCTCTCAATGCGACTCGAGGGCACGGCCTTGGTGCTCCCCTCCGAGGTGGTGCTGACGGAGGTCACGGTCGACGGATCCAGAGGCGGTCCCAGCGGCTCGAGCACCGTGAGCGCCCGCATGCTGATGCCCGGGAACCAGGAATGGATCTTGGCGGAGAACGCCGCCATCGCTATGGGTGAATTCGGGTCGTTGAGGTATTCGTGATAACCATTGGCGTCCTTGAGATTGATGGACTTGATGAACAGGCGCAGCAGAAATTCCCGATCCAGCCCCGTGCTCCATTTGCTCACGACATACACAGGCGAGATCGGCTGGATAATACCGAGAGTAAAGCCTTGCGTATTCAGTGAAGCCATACTCCACGTCGGCGAGGAACTCGCCTGAATGCCAGGCGTGATGCTCGCGTTGAAATTTGTCCCCGATGCGGTCTTGTAGCCCGTCGTTGCTGCCAACGAACCCTGCATCGATACCGCTCCGTTGATCGTGCTCAGCGCAAGAAGATTAATGGGCGCCTCGTCCCGTGCCCGCAGAATCGTGTAGATCAGCATCTGATCGTTGTAGTTGGCAACTCCAGCGTTGTAATCCAGTGCATCACGTTGGATCGAGGTTGCCATCGAGCATGCGCACAGCGCCAACACCAAGGCCGCCACGACCACTAAACGCACTCTCGATTGAATCTTCATGATCCTTCCCTATTGGTTGAGCCAATCCCATGACCTGTGTGCCTAAACGCCACCGTCTGCAATGGCGGTAGCACCCCCACGCAGTCGTCCAAGTACAAACGAGTTCCACATCTGCAACAAAACACCCTCAAAGAGTTCAGCGTTTTAACAATCATCGTCGACGCAATACTTGACTGAACCGCAAAGGCAACTACCGCGATGCATTTTTTGTCCTCCGGCGCGGCATTGGCACATGCCGAGCAAGACTGCCCTTCACCATCCAGAAAATCTCGGCCAATTCGCGCTAACTCGCCCCGACTCGTCCAACACGTGATAGCACTCGAAGTGATCAGCCATCGCGCAAGCATGATTCGGCAGAATGCGCACGAGAGTTCCCACGCCAAGTTCAGGAAGCGCGCAGTCCGAGCC
Organism: Candidatus Acidiferrales bacterium; assembly: GCA_035603035.1. Lineage (GTDB taxonomy): Bacteria > Acidobacteriota > Terriglobia > Terriglobales > Acidobacteriaceae > Sulfotelmatobacter. Next base: position 4,561 of record DATNLE010000272.1, read on the forward strand.
CTCTCGTATCGCCAAGATGCCGTGTTCCTGGTTCACGCTGCGCACAACGAGATCGCCA
>DATNLE010000032.1:0-33629 GCA_035603035.1 Candidatus Acidiferrales bacterium
GAGGAGATCTCCCCGAAGCCCGTTTATGGATAGTTTCCGTACGGCCAGCAACTCGTCCGGAGTCGGCCAAAGCGGGTTCTGACTACTTCCCTGGAGAATTCTGAATCAATACCAAATCCGACGGAGTATCTCCGCGCACCAGAGCCAGGCTCTTGCCATCGGGCGACCACTGATAAGAGTAGATTTTGAGGGAACCGAAGTTCGTCAACTGTCGGCCGGGGCCGCCGTCAAGCGGTTGCAGCCACAAATTGTCCACTCCTTTTTCACGGACAGGGAAGACGATACCTTTGCCGTCGGGGCTGAAGCGGAGTTGCCCCTGATGCCGCGGATCGAACTCGAACATTCGCAGGACCTGGCCGGAATCAAGAGAAACCAGGGAGATGGTTGGCCTCTGGGCTTTGAAATCGTAGGTGCCCAGCACAACCGTCTTTCCGTCGCGGGCAACGTCAAAACCGGCGTTGAATTCCGCAAAATCCTTTGTAACCCGTTCCGGCTGACCTCCGTCGATGGACACTTTCATATAGGCAGGAACGGTCATATCCATATAAAAGACGGTTTTGCCATCCGGGGAGCACATCGGAAACATATCGCTCTTGCCCTCGGTGAGACGGTGCAATCCGGTGCCATCCGCTTCACTGCGCCAGATGTTCATCGAGAGGGTTTTCAACACCCCGCGCGCGAAAACAAGGTGGCCGTCGCTGCAGCCGTTCGGCTGCATCGCCGCAGACTCCTTTTCGGAAGCGATCTCCCCCTTGAGTTCGCCGCTCGGGCTGATCTCCCGAATGGATGACCCCTGCTCCGTCAGCAGATTGTTGTCACTCGCCCACGCGACCACCGGCACGGCGTCTCCCGAACTAACCTGCCTCGCGTCGGAGTAATCGGCCTTTAGGCCTGAACTCACATAAACGTCGCGCACCGACTGGCGCATGACAGTGGCAATGGTTGCGCCGTCGGCGGAAACACTCAAGTTGGCATAGTCATTCGTGTCGGCGGTAATTGGACGAAACTTGCCATCCGGATAACTGATCAGCCCAACCTGCTGCCGGCTGAAGTTTGTTTCCATGCTTGAGAAAATTACTGCCAAGGCTCTTCCATCGGGCAGCCAGGACACGCTGGTTAGCACTGTGTAGGGCGGCCTGGATATCTTCCTCTGGGCACCGGTGTCCGGATCAATCGATATCACTGCGCTTATGCTGTCTTGCGCTTGATCGAAGATCGTACCGACGATCGCCTTTCCATTCGGCGACCAGGCTGAATCCGACATCACATTGGCCATTGGACCGGCGAAAATGCTCTTTTCGTTGCTGCCGTCGGCATTTACGAGGAGGAGGTGGTAGGTGCCAGGGTCGGGATCGTTGGCGCGTATGAAAGCGAAGCGTCGCCCGTCGGAAGAAAAACTTGGATTCGTGTCTATATCCTTGACCAGAAGTTGTGGAGTTCCACCCAGCACGGGGATGCGGTATAGATCGTACTCCTGAGACGCAGGACCGCTGACCAATTGAGTGTGCGAAAAGTAAATGTGGCTGCCATCGGGAGAGAAGCGCAGGGCGGAGTATTGCACATGCTCTGGCGGAATGATCTGCACGTTGCTTTCGCTGGCCAGATGGCGCAGCCACAATGATTCATTACCCTCGCTATTCAATACGTAGGCCAGGTAGTTTCCGTCGGGAGACATGGCCCCGATCCGCGCATTGTGAGTGCCGCTGATCTTGGTGATCTTGAGGCTCTGGAAAGGCTGGCTACGGGGGAAGAAAACCAAGCTGTATATGCCGAATGCAGCCGCGGCGATCAGTAGCAGTACGACGGCGAGCATGACTCCAACGCCGGCTTTATGCTGGCGCGCGGCCTCGACCAGGGCCGAACCACTGGAGCCGCGCTCGGCTCCTGCGACGGGCACGGTTGCACTCGAAACGCGAACGGCCGCGGAATCCTGAACCTGGAGCCTTCCCGATTCGGTGTCGCGCTTGAGCCGCTTGAGATCGCTTCTAAGTTCGGCCGCGGCTTGATAGCGCAGATCGCGATCCTTCTCCAGCAGCTTGCTGATGATGTCTTCCAGCTTGGGTGGTATTGTCGGATTCAACCGTATCGGCGGCAGCGGAGTTCGATTGAGGATACCGTCGAAGATGGTTGCTGAAGTTTCTCCCGGGAAAGGCAAGGCTCCTGTGGCCATCTCATAAAGCACTGTCCCGAAGGAAAATAAATCGGTGCGGGCATCGAGATCCTTGCCCTTGGCCTGCTCCGGGGACATGTAAGCGACGGTGCCAACCGCCGCGCCGGGGCTTGTCAGAAGCTCATGGCTGTCGGCGATGGTGGCCATGTTGGCCGCTGTGGGCCCGACCGACTGCGCTTTCGGCAGGAAGGCAACTTTGGCCAGCCCAAAGTCCAGGATCTTGGCGTGCCCCCGTTTGGTGATAAAGATATTAGCGGGCTTAATATCGCGATGAACAATACCTCCGGTGTGCGCGGCGTCCAGCGCATCCGCCACCTCAATGGCTACCTCCAGCAGCGTCTCAGTCTCTAATGGTCGTCCCGCGATGCGGTGCCTGAGTGTGACGCCATCCAGAAACTCCATCACGATGAACGTCTGCCCATCCTGCTCGTTGATTTCATGAATTGTGCAAATGTTGGGATGGTTCAGAGCAGAAGCGGCCTTTGCTTCACGGCGAAAGCGGCCCAAGACTTGAGCATCTTTGGCCACTTCGTCGGGCAAAAACTTCAACGCAACAAAGCGATCGAGTTTGGTGTCCTCAGCTTTGAATATTACGCCCATCCCGCCGGCGCCCAGCTTCTCGATGATGCGATAGTGCAAGATGGTTTGGCCGATCATGGGAGACGCTTGTCGCCGGAGCATTCATCTTAAGGACGGGGTCGAGGCTAGTCAACGCGTTGCAGTTCTGGGCGAAGCACGCCGAGCGGTACACTTGCGTTTAACCAGCAATCCGGAAATGTTTCGGGCCAGGAGTCCTATAAAAGCAGTTGACAGTGCCTGGGGCACAGTCGCTGGTGCCAAGAACTTGGCGGGACCGGTTTGTTGATTCGACAGGAGTTCTCAGTTCTTGGAGAGGGGATGTCGAGTGAAAAACACTTTTCCCTACCGGAACGCCAGAAGTATTTTCCGGCGTCCAGCCACCTCGCCATAATGCCGACACTTCTTCTTTAGCAGCTTGACGGTTCATCCCGGTCGCGGAACGGCCCTGTAAGCAGCGGAGCGACGGGGCCCCAGTGTTTCTTCCTTCCGGTGGGGGTTTCATGTTCCGTCATGACGGCGCCATTCGGTTCTCTGAAACTCACAAGCTAACGTGGTTGCAGCGTTGCCAACCATGGTGTATCGGAGACTCGTGGCCTATAGCTTTCTGGGTCGTGCAAATGTGAAGTTGTTAGGGCCTAAAGAGACGCCAGCCGGGCAAGGACCGTGGGGTCTTTGCTCCACGGGGTGCGCGACTGGCGGAGAGCCGATTTGACGTATTCTGATTGGCGCGGGTCGTAGACAATCAGTAGGAACACTTGGAGCTTGGTTCTCCCGTCAAAATCAACTTGATTTTATTGTTCGTGTGCACAGCGAGCGCCGCTTGGGCGTTTGGAGAATGGTCAGAGGAAACAACGCTCTTGCCATTCAGGAACACCTCGAAGCTACAAATTTTCGCTGTTTTGATAAAAATGGAGTTTTTCAACAGCCCCAGGCGTTTGCGCTCATCGCCATTCCGCCCCCGCATCGAGACCTTCCATAGTGGTCGGAATCATATACCGCCGATGTCCCGCAGCAAAACTGGCTGAAGGCGCATTGCTGACGAGAACAGGCCTCTTACACTTAATGACCCGCTCCGAAGATCAGGTCGGCGAGTTGCTCGCTGGTGGCGTTTCCGTCTCCCGCCACTGCGCCTCTTCCCGACTCTACGTGAGTTGAATCGACGAGCTTGTAATTCTGCTCAGTTCAAGTCCGCTCTGACTGCAGCCAGAGAACTTCCTGACGGATATGTTTTCCCGGTTGCCGGCGAGAAGACGTGCTTGGCACTGCTGGCAGACTTGATGATCGCAGAGCGTGGGCCGGTCTAGCCGCTTGCGAAAAGGAAATTAACACCGGCGTCCAACCGCCCATTCAGGAGGGGCCGCACTATCGCCGCGCGAAATTCCTTCACGGCAAGGCCGGTGCGCCGGATCACTGTTTGCAATCGCGCAAAGGGTTCTAACAGGACACAGCTTCCAGAAAGGCGTGTAACAGAATGGTCGATTGTAGTATTAACTTCGCCTGGAGACGAACGGGGCAAACTGCACTGCGAGGCGAGGACGGTGGTAGGCTGCTCGCCCCCAGCCGGCTAACGGCGAGTAATCGCACTGTCACCGGCGGACAAATAAATTCCAGCAACGTGTTCCGTGATGCGCCCTGGATCAGCGTCTCCCAAATTCGTGAGGATGACTACCGTGAGTTTGTCATCCACATAGCGGGAGATGTGGGTCCTGAAGCCCTGCCAGGCACCGCCGTGGTCGAGCACGCGGTGCCCGCGTCTGTTTTCGATGACCCAGCCGAAACCGTAGTGACCCGAGTTGGGTTGACCGTTGCTGAGATTGGCAGGGGTCCACATCTGTTCAAGACTAGATCGCTTCAAAAGCGTCTCCGTGTAAAGCGCAGCGTCCCACTTCGCCAGGTCCAGTATTGAGAAATAGAGACTACCGTCGGCCGTCGTATTCACCGTGGGCGCCACCCATTCCTGGTTCTTCACTTCTCCCTTCACTAACCGGTACCCGGCGGCGCGGTTGGGGACGATGTCCGCTTCGGTCATGACTCGGGTTGTGGTCATTCCTAAAGGCTGAAATATTCTTTCTTGGAGAAAGTCACCGTAGAACTTGCCCGTGACTCGGTGAATCAGAATGCCTAAAGTCGCGTATCCCAGATTGCTGTAGTGCCATTTGGTACCCGGCGGGAACGCAAGCGGAATGCCAGCTATCACCTTGAACAATTCATCTTCTGTATAGTCCTTGCGGAAATTGAAATTGTCGGGATAGTCGGTGAAGCCTGCAGTGTGGCTGAGCAGCTCGCGCACGGTCACCTGGTTCCAGCTCTTCGGAGCGTCTTTCATGTAATGCGAAATCGGGTCGTCGAGCTTGATCTTGCCTTCCTCAACTAGCATCATGACAGCAGTCGCTGTGAACTGCTTGCCAACGGAGCCGGATTGGAAAACGGTCTCCGGTTTGACTGGAACCTGAAGCTCGACGTTGGCCAGGCCGTAACCTTGCGCCTTGACAATCTTGCCGTCGCGAGCAACCAAGAGCGCCAATCCCGGGATCTGCTGTCTTTGCATTTCGGATTGCACGTATTGGCCAATCGGATCGGAGTTGAGCCCGGAGGTTTGGGATATCCCGGGAAGAGTCAATAGGACGACGAGCAGAAGAGGACGCGATTTCACGCAAGCGCACTCCAGCATGTTTATGTGGTAGTAGCTCACTTTAGAAAGTCAGCCTCGCTCCCACCTGGCCAATGCGCGGCGTAGCGCCGCGAAAGGTGCCGGGGCCGCGCCCCCATCACCGCGCGCGATCACGCGAAGGGCTTCTTCGTAGCGTTCAACCCGCGTGAGCAGGGAAATCGTCGCCGCCACAGCATCGAACGGTGAACCAGGCGCAAACCCAATCCAGTATTCTTGCAGCCTCGACTTCGCCTTGTGCGCCTTCCAGTCCTTCATCACCGAGGCGGCATCGTTCCAGAACGCGAACTGTTCTTGGCTCATGGCGCAATTCTACTTGATGACGAAAGCCGGGAGCAGGCGAGGAGAGAGGGTCAGCTTTAACCGCCCATCAGCAGCCGGGTATGAATGCGGCGTGCGGCGGATTTGTGCTTTTCCCATTGGAGATTTGTCGTCAATTGAGCTTGCGTCGAATGCCCTTTTGAAAGCTGGCAATGAAGGAGTTTCGCCGCGAGAGGGGCGTCTCTCGGCCCATGTCGCCCTGCGATCTATCGACGCATTGAGCGACAGGGAACTGGGCGAGCTGGAGGCCTATTCGCAGTCGTTTAAGAAGAGACGGGATGAGGTGCCCACGTGGCAGTTCTCGCAATACTGTCCGCTTTAGCCCGCGACACCGAAAACCGACGACATTTTTCTATTGTGTGGGGAAGATGGGGACACTTCATGAGACGAAGCAGCACGAATCAGCCGAATCAGCCAGGGCGCTTGACTTTGTGGGCTTTGTGGGCCAACATCTTTTTACAGCGGCTTGGGGACCACCTGAAGGCAACCTCGGTGGCTCGGAGGTGGTGCGGTGCTAGAGAACGTTCGCGCCGATATCGCGATGGCGCGCGAGGTGAATGTCGGCAGTGATCGAGATCGGCGCTTCCGGGTGTTTTTTCAGCCTGGTACGCTTGCGGTACTATGTTATCGTTTCTGCCACTTCATGCGGAGTATCCGGCTGCCCGTGGTCCGGCACTTGGCTTGGATGCCGGTCCTGTTAGTGCGGGGACTTAGTCAGTTACTGACGGGCGTCCACATTTCCTCAAAGGCTGCCATCGGGCCCGGCTTTGTCGTCCACACGGTGTACGGCATCTTTATTCCCCCTACCAAGATTGGCGCGAATTGTACGGTGCAGACCGGTGTCGTGCTGGCCTATGGTGTTCGCTCTATTGGGGACAACGTGCTGATCGGATCCGGAGCCAAGATCGTGGGGCCAATCACGATCGGCAACAACGTAGTTATCGCCCCCAATAGCCTAGTGATCGCCAATGTGCCAGACGACACTACCGTAGCGGGGGTGCCGGCACGGATCAGCATGGGGCGCTCCATCTCTACGTCACTCATATTGGGTGGAAAAGCGGAGTACCAGCGGAGATGCGCCGCGTCTGAGACTGCGGAAGCGGCAACGCCCAAGCGGGAAGGCGCCGGTGCTGTCATATCCTGACGCACTTCGGCTCTTGAACGCAGACGGGTAGACGCCCGCGACTGTTCGGCCAAGCTGCTTGCGCTCGTATGTCTCGGTTCAGAACAACCTGCCTGCATCTTTATTTAGCGCAGCGATTCAGTTCAAAGAGGTAATCATCGTGGATTTCGCCTGGAGTGACGATGAGCTAGCGCTGCAGAAGTCGATCATCAAGTTTGCGCTTGAGGAGCTGAACCAGGATCTGATTGCGCGCGACCTGAAACAGGAATTCTCTTGGGATGGCTGGAAACGGTGCGCCGCGTTTGGCATCCAGGGATTGCCCGTGGCCCAGGAATACGGTGGGGGCGGAGCAGACATCCTGACGACGGTCTGCGCCCTGGAGGCCTTGGGTTACGGCTGCCGCGACAACGGGTTGATTTTCTCCATCAATGCTCACATGTGGAGCTCGGAAATTCCCTTCCAGAGTTTCGGGAGCGTGGAACAGAAGCGACGGTACTTGCCGAAGCTGGTGAGCGGCGAGATCGTTGGTGTGCACGCAATGACGGAGCCCGCTTCTGGATCGGACGCGTTCGCGCTGCTGTCACGCGCCGAACGCAAGAGCGATCGTTATGTCATCAACGGCACCAAGACTTTCATTACGAATGCGCCGATCGCCGATGTCGTAATCGTGTTTGCCAATGTTGATCCTACCAAGGACCCGGCCGGCATTACCGCTTTCATCGTCGACAGGGGAACGCCTGGCTTCACTATCAGCAAGAAGTTGGACAAGATGGGACTGCGCACCTCCCCCATGGCCGAGCTGGTGTTTGAGGATTGCGAGGTCCCGGCGGCGAACGTGCTGGGCCGCGAGGGCCTCGGCCAGGCGATCTTTACCGCCTCGATGGAGTGGGAGCGCATTTGCATTCTCGCTAGCCATCTGGGGATGATGCGGCGGCTGCTGGAGACCTCCCTGCAATACGCTACCGACCGTGAGCAATTCGGCCAGCCGATTGGCCAGTTCCCTGCCATTGCCAGCAAGATTGCCGACATGGATATCCGCCTGGAGACCGCGCGCCTGATCCTCTACAAAGCGGGCTGGCTAAAGAAGCAGGGGAAGCACCCGCTGCGGGAAGCTGCCATCGCCAAAACCTATGTGAGCGAGGCCTGCATCCAGAGTTGCCTGGACGCGATCCAGATCCACGGCGGCTATGGCTACATGACTGATTACCAGATCGAGCGTGAGTTGCGGGACTCGATTGCGGGCAAGATCTATTCGGGGACAAGCGAGATCCAAAAGATGATCCTTGCGGGCTTCCACGGGCTTTGAGTTGTGCCGCGGGCCAAGGTAAGACATGGCATACCATCTTCCTCAACTGTTGCGGCGAAGTGCAGAGCAGCGGCCGCAGGCGACAGCCGTCTGCGCCCGAGGCTGTACTCTGACCTACCGCGAACTGGAGGAACGTTCCAACCAACTGTCTCATCTACTGCGCGAGCGCGGGATCCAAAAAGGCGACCGGGTCGGGCTCTATTTCCCCAAGTCGGTGGAATCGCTGGTCGCCATGTTCGGAATTTTGAAAGCGGGAGCGGGCTATGTGCCGCTTGATCCGGAACAGCCACCGGCGCGGGCGGCATACATCATCGGCAATTGCAAGATGAAGGGGCTGGTCACCGACAGTTTACGTTTGGGCAGGCTGGATCGCGAGACGACCGGACGCCTCGCTTTGCAAATCGTTTTCGGTGAGCCAGCTGAAAAGGAACTGGGAAATTCGGTTTCCTGGGAATCGCTGGCGAGCTATCGTAGCGACCGCTCACTCGACTTACAGCCTGTGACCACGGATCTGGCATACATTCTCTACACTTCGGGCTCTACCGGCGAGCCCAAGGGCGTGATGCTTTCGCATCAAAATGCGCTCACGTTTGTCGAATGGTGCGCCAACGCGTTCCATGTACATCCCGAGGATCAACTTTCAGGCCACGCTCCGCTGCACTTCGATCTGTCGGTGTTCGACATCTACAACACCATCGAAGCGGGTGCGACGTTGCACATGGTTCCGGAAGACATCCAGATTTTTCCGGCCAGTGTGGCGAAGTTCATCGAAACGCATAACATTAGTATTTGGTATTCGGTGCCAGGCGCGTTAGTCCAACTGGCGCTGCATGGCAAGTTGACCAAAGAGCGCTTTCCCAAGCTGCGGACCATTCTTTTTGCCGGCGAGGTTTTCCCGATCAAGCACCTGCAGCGGCTGGCGGAGCTTCTCCCTGACGTGGAACTTTATAATCTGTATGGTCCAACCGAGACCAACGTCTGTACTTACTACCGGGTCGACCGTTCGCGCCTCGCTGAAATGGAAGCGCTTCCCATCGGAAGCGCCTGCGGAAACACCGAGGTCTTCGCGGTGGACGAACAAGGCCAGCGTGTAATCCATGCGGGTGGAAAGGGTGAGCTTTATGTACGCGGTCCGTCGGTAACGCTGGGCTATTGGGGCGATCCGCAGAAGACTCGAAAAATGGTAGTACCTAATCCTTTCCAGCCGAACTTTGCCGAGAACGTCTATCGCACCGGCGACGTCGTCGTTTTGCGCAGCGATGGAGACTATGACTTCCTGGGGCGCCGCGACAATCAAGTCAAAGTCAGAGGCTATCGTGTCGAACTTGGGGAAGTCGAGGCAGCCCTGCTGCGCCACAGCGCGGTCTCCGAGGCGGGAGCCTTCGCGACGGCGGATCCGCTGAACGGTTCGTGCATCCATGCAGTCGTCGCCCTGCACAACGGATCGCGATTAAGCGAGAGCGACTTGCAGCAGCACTGCGCTCTTCACCTGCCGCGCTACATGGTGCCCGGTAATATACAGCTCTGCGAGCATCTGCCCAGGACTTCCACGGGAAAGATTGATCGCGAGCGCTTGAAAGCGGAAGTACAACCCACCAGTTCTTGAGGTTGTGGAGAAAGCGAGGAGTTACTGCGTATGACTTTGACTCATCCGCAGGATGCGCTAGGGGAAAAAGGGGGCGGAATGGTAAAGATGGCACCAGCACTCCTGAAAGACCGAGTTCGCGAATTCATCATGAAAATCGCCGTACGCCGTGGTGTGCCGAAACTCGCCGACGACGACTCCCTTACGAGCACAGGTGTGCTGGACTCGGTGGGGATTTTCCGGCTGGTGTTTTTCGTGGAAGAGACCTTCTCGGTGGCGATCGGCGACGAAGAGATCACGGTTGAGAATTTTCGCAGCATCAATGCTATTCAGGAGTTCGTTTTGGGGAAGCTCGACGAAGCTTGCACCACGTGACGAACAAGAGGTCGTTCTACTCGATCAGATTGGGGTAGACGTAACCCCCTCGTTTCGCAGTTCGCGATATCTGCGATAGAAGGTGTTGTCACAACGCCGAGGCTGTCTTCTCTGCGCATCATTCCGTGTCGGTACTGAATCTTCCGAGTGACGTTATGGTTCGCGACGTTTTGCATTTGCTATCTCCTTATTGCGGCAGGCCCTGCATCCGGCGCAGCCGGCCTTTCAAGACCAGGTCCTTGGGGCTGTTGCATCCCCGCTTCAGCCAGTTTTCGAAATCCTGAATCTTCACGACGTGCGAGAACTCGGGATGGCGGACCTTGATGGTGGCCGTCGTGAGGTGAAGATAGAGGCCGATCGACCCTGCAAAGCACAGTATTTTACACAGCCTCAAAATGGGCAGACATCGGCCGCTTTGTCGTCAGTTGAGCTTGCGTCGAATGCCCTTTTGAAAGCTGGCAATGAAGGAGCTTCGCCGCGAGAGGGGCGTCTCTCGGGCCATGTCGCCCTGCGGCCTACTCGACGCATTGAGCGGTAGGGAACCGGGCGAGCTGGAGGCCTATTCGCAGTCGCAGAAAGACGGGATGAGGAGCGCAAGCAGAAAGCAATGGATGAGGTGCGGGCGATCTTGACGGCGGCCGGTCTTGATTTTAAGGATGTAGCAGGTAAGGACAGGAAGGGCTCGAAGAAACCGTCAATCTCACGCAAGAGAAAGAAATCGCTATCTTTATCTCAGGCATAGAGTGCCACGCCGAACCATTTCAACCCCAGCGAACATCCCTCTCCGAGCAGGCGCCGATGGCAGCGGCATCCTCCAGACTTGCCGCTTCGCGCGGCCGTGACGAACGGGTTTTCAACCACCATGGTCCCTGGCGATCGAAAACGACGACACCGGCCCGCAGGGGCATGGTTTCTACAAAGGCGGCTACGATGGTCGAACATGGAGCGGATTTTGTGCCCGCTGATTTCCCTTGCGACGTCTTCCGAAACTCCGGCGCGGATTCACATCGCGAACCGACTCTTGCTCGAAACCACAGCTGTGGTCGAGGCGGCTTTTTTCACGGTCTGCGTTACCGAGCCGTTGCTGCCCGTGTAATCGCTGTTGCCTGAATAGCTGGCTTTGATGGTGTCCGTGCCTGCCGTCAGCGATGTCGTGGTACACGCTGCAGTGCGCGACGAAGTCACCACCACCGCCGAGCAGCCGGAGATGGTCGTACCATTCGAGGTGAACTTCACCGTCCCGGTTGGTACCGGGGGGCCTGCCGGCACCACCGTCGCAGTGAACGTCACCGATCCGCCCACCGTGGACGGATTCTTGCTCGAGACCACGGTAGTGGTCGAGGCTGCTTTGTTCACAGTGATGGAGGCAGTTCCCTTCGAGGCCGCATCATTGGCACCGTCTCCGCTGAAACACGCTTCCACGCTTTTGGTTCCGACTCCGCCCAGTTCAATTCCCTTGACGCCTGACAACGACGCGGTAGAGTGGCAACTTGTGGTACATCCGCTTGCCGGCTTCAACGCGGAGGTGCCCAACGGTGTGCCGCTGCACGCGGTTCCGGAATAAAAGGTGACAGTCCCGAGAGGCGGCGCCAGGCTGCCCCGGCCGGTTGCAGTTACCGTCGCCGTTACCGTGGTTGTGCCCGTAACCGCAAGGGACGTTGGACTGGCGGCCAGCGTAGTGGCACTAACAAACGGGGTGGTGACGGTCTTCCAGCCATTCACCAGGTTGGCAATGTTGGCGCTGCCGAGACCGGCCGCGCTGTTGTAGCCTGCACTTTGCGGAAAGGCGGGATCAAACACAGAGGTCGAAAGGGAGAGCAATCCGACCTCATCACCTCGGGTGCCGGTAAAGCATTTGGTCGTGCCCGTGACACAAGGCTGAACATTGTTGTCCTGGATGCAATTCGTATTGTTCGCGCCGACACAGGTGCTCGTGTGCACCACCGGCGTCCGGTTCAACTCATGGAAAATGCAATTGGGAGCAACCGAGCTATAGGTGCTGATGGCGAGAGGGTTTGATTCACACGTGTACACACTGGGCTTGGTGGTGGAAGTGTTCTCGGCGGCCGTGGTGCCATATTCGTTGCGGGCAAGGGCATAAAACGTGTAGTTTGCCTGTCCCTGGCGCGTGAGCTCAGCAGGACTGCCTGATGGGTTGGCCTGATTGATGAGCCCGATGATGCCAGTGAGCATGGGAGCGACAAAAGAAGTGCCACCCGCCGACAATGCGGCCGCGTCCGAGCCAACTGCATAATCGCACGAACCTATATTCGAATCGCAAAAAACCAGGAGATGATTCCAGAACCCGCCGTCAGAGGCAAAGAACGACAGGTCGGGCAGATTCCGGAAAGACTTAGACGTAAAATTGCTGCCTAGGCCAACGCCGTACGCGCTCTGCCAGGTCGGCAGGGGGTAAATCGTGCTGACGCCTCCGCCACCGCCGTCTAACGTCACGCCTATTCCGTCAACGTTACACAACTCTGCCGGCGTTACCCCAACAAATGCCGCCGCCACGGTGCTGCCGCAGGTGTTGTTCCATGACTTCTCCGGCATGTAGGAAAGCGCCGATCCATAGGGCGATTTGTCATTGCTATTCCAGTATGGAGTGGGAATAGTTCCGCCATTTTCGTAGACATCGGAGAAATCAGTCCCGCCTGCCGAAACATTGTAAGGAGTCGAGGCCAATCCGCTGACCGAAATACCGGTCTCCCCGACGCCAGATGCGTCGCCGCGATCGCAGGTGTCATCGCCGCTGTCACCGGCAGCGACGACCGGGGTTTGCCCTTCTGCGACCGCTTGTTCCCACAGGGTCTTGTAAAAACTGTTCGTCTCGAAACCAGTGGAGTTGGTCACCAATTGCGCCTCGCAAACTCCGTAGCTGACGCTGATCGCCGAAACGGAGCTGGCAAGATGATCGACAACGTAGGTACCCGCAAGATCGACCCCCGAAGTGGTCGAGGTATCAGCGCAAGCAACAAAGTCAATGATTGCAGCCGGCGCTGTCGTCCCGACCCACTCCGCATCCAGGGAAGCTTCAGCCTGGGCGTCGCCACCCAACGCCCCTGGATTGTTGCAATAGCCGCTGATGCCGAACATCCAGTTGACCCCGCCATGAGTGCTGTTGGGAGTGGCTGGATACGCGGGGAGCCCAAATTGAGATCGAAACGTGGTAACGTCCGTCTTTTGGATGTTGGTGGGTTCGATCACCGCCAGTGTCTGTCCCGCGCCATTGATCGGTTTCGCTGCCTTCAGCAGGGGATCCTCATTGTAGATCGTGTAGAAATCCTGCGGGCCAACGGCCAGAAACTCGGTGCCATCGACGGCGAAAGTGAGCAGGGGACTGCCGCTGGACTCATGACCGTTCTCTCCCACGTGCTGCCACAAATGTGTTTTTGCATCTCGACGGATTGGACCGTCCACATGCACCATAGGCTTGGGGAAGAAATCGTGAAGGGAACGAAAGCCCGCAATTACGGGTGCGAGGGCCGCCGGTACGTCAGGCGAACTCATGTTGGCAATGTGTTGCCGGCCATTCACATTCAGCTTGTGAATCTCGGTATGAAACGCGTCCCGCACTTGTGCGGCAGTTCCGCTGAAAATGATTGACGTCCTGCCCGCCGGAACCGTATCCACCCTGAAGCCGTGAGCTTCGAGCCACGTGGTCACGGCGGAAAGGTCTGCCTCCGCTATCCCATAGCAGGCGCCGAATTGTTCTGCACTGAGCCATCGGTGAAACTGTGGTGAGAGGCTATTGTGCATCTGGTCGATATGCGTCATCAGAGCCAGTTCCTGCTCGGGGCTGCGCTGGAGCATCAGGATGATGCGCTCCATCGGCAGGCTGTCATCGACGCTGCCACGGTCGAACTCGGCGCGAGCAAGCCGGTGGACGCCGCCCTTGAGCGGAGTCCGCACGTCATCATTCACGTTTTCGGTGACGCGGGGAATTGCCAAGGACGAGCAATCAGCTGTCGCGACCGTGCCGGCAACCATGGGAATGCTGAAGAAGGCGAAAGAGAACAGAAGGGCTACTTTCGTCATTGACGGCCAGTTCCGTGTGCTTTGCATTCGGGATTATTCCTCAGTTCTCAGATCTGCGATTGAATTCCTAGGGGGCTGCTCCAGGCAGAATCCTCGGTCAGGTACAGGTTCTGGGCCAGGGGAAGCGCAGAACTGTTTCCGGTCCTCAAGATTGGTGTAAAGAAAAGCGCAACAACTATACACGGTTTCGACTGCCTGCGTTAGCGGGAAAGCACATCTTCCAGGAAAGACGGCTATTTCGTATGATGAGACTGACGTTTACGCGTGGTATCCCGGTCGCCTCGACGGCGGGGATGTCCTCCGGATGTGCGACCAGACCAAGCTGGGGTACATGGGCGAATACCGCCCCCGGAATTCCGCTACAACGGTCCCCATCCTTTGCTTTCTCGCATGCATCTTAAGTAGTGCCCGCGCAGTACCAAGGCGGATCAGCTCGGTTGCTGAACGGGAAATCGAGGGGAATCGCAGGCATATTCCGCGATATGGCAGCTCAAACCCCATCATGTCTTCTAGCGTCGCCTCTACCAACGGGTTGATTAGCCAGTTCTTCGAGTGGTTCGGAGATTTGGGCATATTTTGTTGGCAAGTCTTGCGAGCTGCAGTGACGCCCCCTTTTGAATTCCGCGAATTGTTTCTGCAACTCGACGAAATTGGATCAAAATCTCTACCTTTAGTAGCTTTGGCTGGTGCCGCCACTGGAGTTGTACTCTCCATGGAAGCGCGTTACAGCCTGACTAGATTTGGCGCCAAATCGCTGCTTCCCGCCGCAATCGTGTTTTCAGTGATCCACGAGACCGGTCCGATCATTACCGGTCTGGTGGTGAGTGGCCGGGTAGGCGCGGGGATTGGTGCGGAGTTGGCTTCGATGAAGGTGACGGAGCAGATCGACGCCATCGAAGCATCCGCAGTAAACCCTTATCGCCTGCTGGCTGCGACCCGCATCATGGCTTGCATCCTGATGCTGCCTTTGCTGACTCTCGCCGCTGACGCATGCGGCTTGGTGATGGGCTGGTTTGCACAGGCTCTGGTGGAGCCGCTCTCATTGCACCAGTTCATCAATAGCGGTTTTAAGGGCGCCGATTTCAATGATTTCCTGCCACCCACTTTTAAGACGGCTGTATTTGGCTTAATCATCGGGTCAATTGCCTGTTTTCAAGGGATGCGGACCCAAGGAGGCGCCGCAGGCGTGGGTCGTGCGGCCACCAGTTCGGTGGTTTTGTCTTCCCTGTTCGTCATCTTAGCTGACGTCGTGCTCGTGAAAGTCATTCTCATCTTCTTCCCTTGAACGCTTAGCGGGTGAAATACGTATGGATACAATTCAACGAATTGCGAATCAACCCGAGATGAAGCCAGGCGAGGGCAGGAAAGACACAGGCGTGCTGGCGGTCGCCGTCAAGGACTTGCACAAATCCTTCGGAAGTCAGAAGGTTTTGAACGGCATCTGCCTCAACGTGGCAACCGGCGAGACCTTGGCGGTGCTAGGTCGGAGCGGCACCGGCAAGAGCGTATCGCTTAGGATCATCATCGGCTTGGAAAAGCCAGACTCTGGATCGGTGCGCATCCAAGGGGAAGAAATTACGGGTCTGACAATCGACGAACTCGGCAGCGTCCGGTTGAAGATGGGGTTTCTGTTTCAGCACGCCGCTCTGTACGATTCGCTCAATGTCGCGCAGAACGTGGCTTTTCCGCTGCTACATCATAAAAGGGAGATGTCAAAGTCTGAGCAGGCAGACCGAGTGCAAAAATTACTGGCGGACGTCGGAATGGAAGGTCACTTAGAGAAAATGCCCGCGGATATCTCCGGTGGCATGCAGAAGAGAGTAGGACTGGCGCGGGCACTGATTTTGGAACCGGATATTCTGCTTCTCGACGAGCCCACGGCAGGTCTGGACCCGATCAGTTCCGGGGAGATCGATGATCTGGTTCTCAAGCTTCAGCAAGAACATCACATCGCGTCCATTGTGGTGACGCATGATCTGCACAGTGCAAAGACGATTGCGAACCGTCTGGCTCTGCTCGATGACGGGAATGTAGTGATCGAGGGCACTTTTGAAGAACTGCAGAAGAGTGACATCGAGTTTGTCAGAGAGTTTGTGAAGCATTCGTAGGAGAACATATGTCGAGAGCGGTGCGCCTGGGAATTTTCATAGTTGCGACCCTAGCAATTCTGGTGACTGGCGTCTTCATCATCGGGGGCAAGCGGTATCTTTTCAGCTCCACGTACCGATTGAAATCGCAATTTGCCGATGTGGTGGGACTGGATGCGGGAGGCGATGTGCGCGTCGGCGGGGTTCACGTTGGCACCGTACGCAATATCGTGCTACCGCACAAACCAGGCGATAAGATCACGGTAATCATGGATCTGGACAATTCCACGCACGAGATCATCAAACAAGACTCCGTGGCCACCATAGAAACCGAGGGACTGTTGGGCAATCAATATTTGGCGATCTCAATTGGGTCGGCTGGGACAGCCAACGTGCGGGATGGCGAGTTCATCGCCAGCCATCCGCCCCTGCAAATGGCAGATCTACTGGAAAAGACGAGTGTGATTCTGGATAGCAGCCAGCAAGCCATCCAGAATGCCACTCGCGCGACGGCGAATTTGAACTCGATCAGCGCCAAAATCGACAGGGGGCAAGGAACTGTGGGAGCGCTGGTGAATGACAAGAAACTTTACAACAATCTGGCGCAGACTACGACCACCTTGAACGACACCATGGTCGCGGCGCAAGCGGGAGTTACCGACTTCCAGGAAAACATGGAAGCTCTGAAACACAATTTTTTTGTGCGCGGCTATTTCAAAAGCCGCGGCTACGAAGATTCAGCGGAGCTCGCAAGGTATGAGATCGAAAGGCTGCCGCAAAGCACATCGATCAAGGAATTCACCTATTCAGCGAAGCAGCTTTTCGAAAAGCAGAATACGGCCAAGCTGAAGAATCAAAAATCTTTGACCGCCGGCGGTCAGTTCCTCGCTGATAATCAGTACGGTTTTGCGGTGGTTGTGGTGTCGGCTGGCATGGAAGGCGACACCCAGAAGGATTTGACGCTGACAGAGGCGAGGGCCATGGTTGTGCGCGAATACTTAGTTGAAAACTTCGGATTTGACGATAGTCAACTGAAAACTCTCGGGATGGGCAAGCAAGCGGAGGGAAAGGGGGACGCTCCCTGGGGTACCGTGCGGATCGTCATCTATCCAACCGGAACCGAAGTTCCGCCTAGCAAAGAAACGGGCACTGGCGTCTCATCTAAATCAACGTCGCAGCAACCGGTTCAAGGCTCGGTTGAAGCAAAGCCGAAATCGCAATAATGTCTGCCCCTTAGAAGCGTAGACGGAGATCGCCCGCAGTTTTGTCCCACCAGAGATTGACAAATACACGACTACCGTTTCTAATATTTTTTTGGCCTACTTGCTACTGAGTTGCAACTAGATTCCGCAACCGTTTTTCTGTGAAGAGGGATTTAAGTACTATGCTTACTGGCGCTATTCTTGCAAATGAGTCGCAACTAGGCCGGGTTGGCAGTCAACGGGAAGTAACGCGATCTTCCTTGATGAATGAGTTGACGACGCGCGGTATACGCATCACGGAACAACGGCGGCTGATCGTCGGCATTATCCAGGATTCGCCCCGGCATCTCGACGCAGCGACCCTGCTCGAGCTTGCCAGAAAAAAAGATCCGCGTATCGATCGCTCGACGGTCTATCGCACGATCGACTTGCTGAAGCGCCGTGGCCTGATCGATGAGCTGGACCTGATGCATATCCAGGGCGAGAAGCACTATTACGAAGTCAAAACCAACCATGATCATTGCCACATGGCCTGCTTTCAGTGCGGTGCCGTCATGGAGTTTACGAGCAATTTGTTTGAGAAACTGAAGAGAGAAATGGCCACACGGAGCCGCTTCGAGATTCGCGCGATTCGTCTGGAAGTCGGAGGCGTCTGTGAAAAATGCCATACCCGTCAGGCAACCGTTTGAGCGTTCTGCATTTTTTCTTAATCGCTACTTGCGACTCAGTCGCATGTAAGTCCAAAGGAGGCTCTTGAGGGCCTCTGGCCCAGAGAACAAGATGAAAGGAAAGGAAGCATGTTCAGCAGAATTGTTCGCCTTCTTGCCAGGACCGTACCACTCCCCTGCATTGCATTTGTTCTGTCAATTACCGCTCTTTTAGCAAGCGTGGGTGGCAGCATCTCTGGCACGATCAAGGATCCTGGGGGAAATGTGATTGCCAATACTCACGTTACCGTTAAGGAGACGAACCAGGGACTTTCCTATGAAACGCACACAGACGGCAAAGGGCACTATACCTTCGCGGTTCTTCCCGTGGGCCGCTACGTGCTCGAGGTCGACGCTGTCGGCTTTGGCAGCTACGAACGAAGGGACATTACCCTCGATACCAACGCTGCGCTTACGCTTAATGCATCGCTTGCGGTCGGCGGCGTGTCCCAGAGTGTGACGGTTACCGACAATACGCTGCATGTTGAAACCGCCAGTTCGCAACTGGGCCAGGTCATCACCGGGCGGCAGATGACTTCAGTTCCTCTTGACGGGCGCAGCTACACTGACCTTCTGTCCCTGCAGCCAGGGGTTACTCCCCAGACCGCAATCACCGACACTACGGTGCAAGACGTCGGAGCTACCGTCCTCAACCCTTCAGGAACGCTCAACCCGGGTAACCTCTCCGTGAACGGCCAGAGAGAGACCGCCAACTATTTCAGCGTAAACGGAAGCGACGTTGAGGAGGACGTCAATGCCGGCACGGCGGTGATACCCAACCTCGACTCCATCTCCGAGTTTCGTATCATTACCAGCAACTTCGATGCTGAGTACGGCGAATATAGCGGCGGACAGGTCAGTGTCGTCACAAAATCCGGAAGCAACAAATATCATGGCAACGCCTTCGAGTTTCTCCGCAACACTGATCTCGACGCCCGCAATTACTTCTCACCGACCCGCGGAGCGTTTCGCCAGAACCAGTTCGGTGGAACCTTCGGCGGTCCGATCCGCAAAGACAAGCTCTTTTTCTTCCTCGACTATCAGGGTACCCGACAGACACAAGGGGTCGATACCGGTAATATAGCCGTGCCTTCAAACGCTGACCGCGCGGGCAATCTTTCGGATTTCACAACCGAAAGGACAGGAAACCAATTGAGCGGCCTCGTAAGCGGGTCAAATTTTGCCAACATCCTGACGCAGAGACTGGGTTACCAGGTGGCCGCCGGCGAACCGTACTATCTGCCCGGTTGCACCTCTTCCTCCACCTGCGTTTTTCCCAATGCCGTGATTCCGAAAACCGCCTGGTCGCTGCCAGCGCAGCAAATGCTACAGTACATCCCGACCCCGAATACTCCACTCGGAACCTTCGCAACCTCTTCTGATAACCAGACGCTGCGCGATGACAAAGCCGGCGCAAGAATTGACGCACAGACACGGTGGGGACTGATGTCGGCATACTACTTCCTCGATGATTTCTACCTTGTCAATCCCTATCCGGTCGCGCAGAGCGGCGCCAGCGTCCCCGGCTTTTCGGCGGACACTACGGGCCGCGCACAGTTGTTTACACTGGGAGACACGAAGAGCTTCGGCGCTGCGATGGTCAATGAATTCCACGTGAGCTTTATGCGCGACAATACGAACCTCGGTCAGCCCATCGGCGGACGCGGAGTCAGTCTGGCCTCCCAGGGTTTTGTGAACGCGGACGGAAGCGACAGCATCGTGGCACTCGACCCGAAGGGACAGAGTGTGGAGAATCTGAATTTCAACGCCTATTCCACTGGCGCTGCAGCCAATCAGCTCATTCAAGTCAACAACACGTACCAGATCTCCGACACCTTTTCGAAGGTGCTCGGCAATCACACCATGAAGTTCGGCGGAGAGTTTCACGCCGACCAGGTCAACGCCGCGCCCATCGCTCAGTTCAACGGAAGCTTTGTCTTCGCCGGACAGGAGACCGGCGTGGACTTTGCCGACTTCCTGATCGGCGTACCCGCCCAATATAACCAAAGCCAGCTGAACCCCTTTTACGCCCGGAACAAATATGTCGGGTTCTTTGCCCAGGACAGTTGGCATGTACTCCAAAATCTGACGCTCAACTACGGACTGCGCTGGGACCACATTGCGCCATGGTCGGAGAGGTACAACCAGATTTCAACCTTTGTGCCGGGTGCTCAGTCCGTCGTCTTCCCCGGTGCACCTCCGGGCATTCTTTATCCGGGCGATCGCGGCATCCCCAACACACTAGCCCCCATCGATGCTCGCGATTTCTCGCCACGCGTGGGCCTCGCGTGGGCGCCGCAGGGAAAGGCGGAAAGTTTTCTTGGAAAGCTGCTCGGCGCGCCAGGTTCCAGCAGTGTCCGCGCGAGTTACGGGATCTTCTACACGGCCATCGATGCTACTTCGATCGGCATTCTCGCAGCCAACGCCCCCTACGGAACCACTTATAGCAGTCCGGAGCCGCCGCTCTTTGCAACGCCCTTCATCGGTGCTGCGGATGGGGCTAACAACGGGCAGCCCTTTCCCTATACCTTTGCGCCGCTCAACTCCTCACGCAGCCATCCCGATCCGAACATCAACTGGCCCACTTACGAGCCAATCAGCGGCATTCCCGGATATGACATTCACAACCACACCCCGTATACCGAAGAATGGTCGCTTTCGATCGAGCGTCAGGCCGGTCCCAAGACCGTTTTTGACGCAACTTATATCGGCTCTTCGACGCACCGACAGCGTGTGCTGATTGCGGAGAATCCCGGCAACCCCGCTCTCTGCCTGAGCTTGAGCCAGCCGAGCGACGTGATGTCCGGAACGCTTACCTGCGGCCCGTTCGGCGAGGACACAGTCTACTTCCCAGCCGCAGGCGGGGGCGTGAACGGGACACGGCAACAACTGGGGCCGAATTTCGGCAGCAATGCCCTCCAGTCCAACATCGGCCAGGCCAATTACAACGCGCTGGAGTTAAGTGCGCGCCACACCGCCGGACGCCTCGAGTTCGAGGCTTCCTATACCTACGGCAAATCGCTGGACCGGTCTTCCAACATCGGAGAGGAGGTCTACCCTTTCAATCCGGCTCGCAGCTATGCGATCTCTTCTTTCGACTTGAAGCATAACTTCGTCCTCAGCTACGACTATCAGCTGCCCTTCGATCAGCTCTTTCATCCCAGCCGCCTGACGCGCGGATGGTCGCTGTCGGGGGTTACTCATTTCTCTACGGGCTTCCCGATTACGATGATCAACAACGGTGACAATTCTCTGATCGGAACGAACCCGAATGGAGTGAACAACTCGAGTATCGATGAGCCGGACTACAACGGAGGGTCACTTCATCTGAGCAGGAATCCCCGCGACAACGGAAACAGCTACTTCGATACGACCGCATTCAGCATGAATTCACTGGGAGAGCCCGGTACCGCCAAGCGGCGGTTTTTCTATGGGCCCGGTCAGAATAACTACGATATGGCTGTGGCCAAGAACCTGCCTCTCACTGAGTCCAAGAGCCTGCTGTTTCGCGTAGAGGCATTCAACGTCTTCAATCATGCCCAGTTTTTCGGTCCCCAGGCGGTCGATGGCAACATTGGCAGTTCGACGTTTGGGCGGGTCATCAGCGCAGCGTCACCGCGCATTCTGCAAGGAGCGCTTAAGTTCTCCTTTTAGGAGCGCAGGAGAAACGCATTTAGAGAGCAGGTCCATGGCAGCGGTCTTTGGCGAAAAGCCTGGATATCGAAAACATGAAGACTGACAATGGTGTAAAAATACCGACGGCGCCGCCGTCTTGTATTGGTTTACCAAACCCTTTGCCCAGGAGTCTGGGACCGAATCGACAACCCGGACGGGCTGACGACCTTGGATAATAAGAGCCGGTCCGGCCACTTTCTCGGACTGCGTCCCCACTGATACCGAAGCATCCATCGGAATTTCCGAAATCGCTGGTATGCGAACCGCGCCTCCCCTCAGAGATCACGCAAGTCTATCCTGTTCGCGCGCGCACCGGCTCCTACAGAAAGCACCGTAGAAACTTGGCAAACCTGTTGATTTCTTACTTTGGGCTTCACCTCGCGCGTGGAAACTCGCGCTTCGCGGTAAATTCGGCGCGCTCCGCATTCCAAACCTGAAGTGAATTGTGAATTTATTTTCACGAGAAATTTATCTGCGCGTCACCTCTTCGTAACCGCGTTTCCGTAACTTGGCCAATGCAACTCGAAGTACAAGCCTTAGGAGGAATTCAATGTCTTTGCGCAGTTTCCTGGCGCAAGCCAGGCAGCAGGGCGCAGCGATGCTCCAGTACCCGTTAGCCTGCAATCACGAGTTCCTTTCCCGAAGGAATTTTCGCAATCTGTTCTTGGTTAAGATTCACGTGAGCAGCGACAGCTTCGGGGGGCACACGCCTGAGCCAGTTGTTCAAGGAAACATCGACAAACTGATCGGCCTTGAACATTTCCAGAAATATGCAATCGGTCTTGCCGGTGTTTTCGATGGCGTGGGTCGCAACCCTGGGAACAAAGCCGACATCGTTGGCATTGAAGTCCATGGTTCGAGCTTTACCCTCATTCATGGCTATGGTCATTCGTCCTTTGCCTGCCAGCCAGAACTGCCACTCGCTGGCATTGGGATGCCAGTGCAGTTCGCGCAAGGCACCGGGCTTGAGAGTCACGAGCGCCGCGGCAACATTCTTGGAAACGGGGAAATTACGCGAGTCCACAATACGAACTTCGCCTCCCGGTGTTTTCCGCGTGGGAGCCATGTCCTTCATCTTGAACGTGTATTTGAAGGGAGATTCAACGCGCTGTCCTCCAATTGCCGCTTTGTCTTGCGCGAGAGATAGAGGCAGGTCCGCCGGGAAAATGTAAAGCTGCTCTTTTCTTACCAGTTTCGCGACAGTTTCCTCGTCGAGGCCAAAATTTTTTGCCAAAATGCTGCGCGGAATGTGCGCAACCGTCTCGGAGAGAAGGAAAGTGCCGTCCTCGGAGAAGTCCCCTTCATCGAACACCAGCAGGAACTCCGAACCATTTGGACGAAGTCCCTGAATGGAATGGGGAAAACCGGCCGGAAACAGCCACAGATCGCCCTCGCTCACGTCATCGATGAACATCGTGCCGTCCGGATTCATGACCGTGACACGGGCGTTGCCATCGAGCATGATCGCCCACTCATCGGCGGTGTGCCAGTGCAATTCGCGAAAGCTACCGGCAGTAAGCCGCATGTTCACGCCAGCCAGATCCTTAGAGGTCGGCAGCACCTTCGCATTCACCTCGTGCGTCCAGCCACCCTCTTGCACCCGTCTGTGCGCCAAATCGAACGAGTACCAGACCGGACCGATATCGCCACTATCGGTTGGAGGAGGCATGTTTGAACTCGGATTCTCGTCCAGCAATGGCTTGTTTTCCTGTCCCGGATCGCTTGCCGAATGATCCTTATCGGCTTGGCGTGTATCTTGCACCTCCTGCGCATGCGCAGTGATTCCAGCAAACGCTGCTGTCGCCAGCGCTGTAGAGCTGACGCCCAAGAAATTCCTTCTTGACAGATCCTTCATGGGTTTGTTGTCGTTCTGATCCCTCACTGACTGCCTCCTTGATGCGTGTCTTAAGATCGTATTTTGTGGTTTTGTGTTTCACCTTGACAAATCGCAATCTCCAATCCGGTTCGATTATTTTGATCTTGTGCATTTCCAGTGCCACGGGCAGTCATACCCAGAATCCGCTGTGTTTGCACTTGTTTGCACTGGCTTTCTCACCATCGGGCGTCGATTTGCGAAGAAAGACCGTGTGCTTTGGCGACCACTGGCTGGCAGCCGCTGTCGAACTACCGTCGCGCGCGCACAAGCGTGTGCGCGGAGGGAAGTGCTCGGCCAGCCGGTTCACTAATTGCCAATAATTCCTTGATTTGTCGTCTGTTGGCGATGTTGGACTGAGTGGCAAGCGATTTGCAGTGGCGTGTTCAGAATTGAAGAGAGTAAGTTTGGTGGATCGGAATTGTCGTTCCCATGGCGATGCGGCGGGGTATTTGAGTAGAAAAACTCCTCGTCGACTTTACCGATCAGCGAGAAGTGGAGAACCGCGGTGTCTACGCAAGTCAGTAATGGCGTTGACACGTACTCGGCGCCGGAGTCCGTGGTGAGGCGTCACTACGAGCAGGCGGCAAGACTCGACCGTGTTGGCATGAGCCTGCCGCGCTTGGGACTGATCATCGTCTTGTGCTGGAGCGGCGGGCTGAAATTCGCCGACTATGAGGCAGACGGATTGTCCCTCTGGTGGCTAACAGTCCGCTGATGAGCTTTTTCCATCATTATCCAGCTTCGGAATATCACCAGTATATGAACAAGGAAGGTGGTTGCCCCACTAGGCTTTCAAACTTGAGCTTCGTCACGTGACTCGCTGAAAACGTCTGCTCCCTCCTGGGGGATAGGTCTGGAAATTCCGAGTCTCCTCATCCTGGCAAGGAGGGTGGTTCGTTTCAATCCCAGTTTCGCCGCTGCGCCGCGAGGTCCACCGACGATCCAGCCCACTTGCTCAAGCGTTTCCAAAATCAAAGCGCGATCTGAGTCTTCCAAGGTCATCGATGTGTGGAAAGTTCGGCTGGGATGCAGACTGGGGATCATGAGCTCTGTTTGCTTTTTGTGAAGAGGGTTTGGGAGCACGCCGTCCCGCGAAAGGATCACCGCGCGTTCCACCAAGTTCTGCAACTCGCGGATGTTGCCAGGCCAGGAATACGACTGGAAGGCAGACATGGTTTCCAGAGGAATACTGTCGACTTGCTTCCCTATGCGGCGGCTGAACAGCTTCACGAAATGCGTGACAAGAGCGGGAATGTCTTCCCGGCGCTCGCGGAGCGCTGGCAGCAAGATGGGGAACACGTTCAACCGATAATACAGGTCACTGCGAAATCGACCGCGAGCGACCAACTTCACCAGATCCCGATTGGTTGCCGCCACCAGCCGGACATCCACTTTGTGCGTGTGACCGCTGCCTAGTCGCTCGAACTCCTGTTCCTGCAGCACACGCAGTAACTTCGGCTGGAGCGCCGAGGGGATATCGCCAACTTCGTCCAAAAACAGCGTGCCTTTATCAGCCATTTCGAAGCGCCCGATCTTCTGCCCAATCGCACCGGTAAAGGCGCCCTTCTCATGACCGAACAATTCGCTTTCCAAAAGATCCAGCGGAATGGCCGCGCAGTTCAGCTTTATGAATGCGCGCCCATAGCGCTGACTTGCATTGTGAATGGCATGGGCGATGAGTTCCTTCCCAGTACCGGTTTCGCCTTCGATGAGGACAGTCGAGCTTGTGGGCGCAACCTGCTCCACTTGCTCGAGAACAGATTCGAGGGCAGTGCTATTGCCGATGATCCGCTCGAACGCACGGTCGGCGTGATCCGTCACAGGGTCCGTGATTGTTGCAGCATCTCCCACAGAAACCTCCAGGCTTACGTCTCCACGCGACTGCGATAAATGCAGGCTTTTCACATATTCATATTCAGAGCAGCACGAACTCTTTTGAGTAACAAGTGATGATCGAACGGTTTTGCGAGGAACTCGACTGCACCCTCTCTCATCGCTCGAATTCTCATCCTGGCGTCGCCATGAGCCGTCACGAAGATGACCGGAATATTGCATCCCTCTTCTTTCAACTTGGCCTGCAACTGCAGTCCCGACATCTTCGGCATATGGATATCAACAATTAGGCATGCAGCGTGAGTACGCAAATCGGATTCGATGAATTCTTCCGCAGATCCGAAACAGCGTGCGACTATTCCAGCCGCCTCCATTAGGTCGTGCAGTGACTCCTGCATAGCCTCGTCGTCATCAATGATCGCTATTAAGTTTGACGCTCGCTCCATCGCCATGTGACAAGATTAACGTCATTACCTCACTTGGAACAATCAAACTTTAGGCAGACTGAACCAGACTTTAGATGTTGGATCCTTACTTTCGACAATCGGGTGGAGGTATCATCGATTCGAGAAAAGTGGACTATGTGATGGATTTCAGCTTGTCCGCCATTCTGACGAGCTCAGGCAAGGATTGAGCCTCCATCTTTTTCATCACCTGGCTCCGATGCATTTTGACAGTGCCTTCACTGGCGTCCAGCTCAGCCGCAACTTGCTTGTTAAGCATCCCGGTAACAACGCGGCTCATCACCTCGCGCTCCCGGACGCTTAATGTGTTGTATCGTTGTCGCAGTTCAGAAATGTCACGCTGCTTTTCGCGGCCGATGCGATCTTGAGCGAGCGATCGCTGAACCGCATCGAGCAGATCCTGGTGCCGGAATGGTTTGGTGAGAAACTCAGTCGCGCCAGACTTCATGGCCTTGACCGACATCGGAACGTCTGCGTGTGCCGTGAGAAAGATGATTGGAATACTTAGTTTCCCTTTTTTCAGTTCGTGCTGAAGGTCCAAGCCGCTAATGCCGGGAAGTCTCACGTCAAGAATTAGACAACTGGGGCCGTCGCTGCGCGGACTCGACAAGAACTCTCGTGCAGTTCCGAAAGACTTAGGGTGCAAGCCCACAGACTCCAGCAGTTCCTGGAGAGACTCACGTACATCCCTATCATCATCGACAATGAATACGGTTGGCACATCCCGCATGCTCATAACGACCGCCTCAATCAGAAGGAAGTCAAAATCAAAATGTCGGGAACTTCATTCTGTCGTCGCCGATCAGCGCCGGTTGACAACGCCGGATAAATTGTACCGGATGATGCAATACGGAGCCGCCCAAAGCCACGGGATTGAGGGTGGAACTCGGGGATGACTGGCGACCGCTGATGCTAACCAAATTTGCATACTTGCCCGCCTTGAGACATCTGTATCGCTGCCGACGGGAGCCCAGAAGGTCAACGTGGAGCATTTACCGGTTCAGGCTTGATTTCAGAGAGCTGCTTAGGGAAATTGAAATCCGTGGGAGCCGCACGGGTGATTAACCGGGCACCTCGACATCGGCTCCAGCCAGAACGTCAACCAGCAACTCTCCCACTGTTTTTCTCGCCACATCCGTTCTTTTACAAGCGCACCCATCGCGTTCATGCAATTGCGGTGCCATGAGAGTTGCGCGGACAAATCACGCTTTATGTACATCGGGCTGGAATTCGTTTTGCAATTGCGTGACGCCGCAGATGGCATCTGACGCAAGAGGCATAGAGATAACACTGAGCGGCCCAGCGTATATTAATTGCCTTGCGAAGTTAAATGATCGGAATTTCGTTAGGCTTGGCTTGCATCGCGGTCGCTATGTAGTAAATACAAATGCCTGTTTCTTTGACGGCACACTTCATGACTGCCCAGTCAAATTATGGGTAGTAAGAATTGTGGCGCGCTTTGCAATAGGAATTAGAAGACAGTGTGAAGTCTGGCGGCAATCACCACTTCGGAAGTGATGAACGGAAGAACGGAAAAATAAATGTCGATATCAAAGCTGACTTATCAGTCTTTGATACTTCTCGTTGACCGGAATCATGTTTGTCGTTGTTCTTACCTTACTGATCTATTCCGTCGTTGACTTCCGTGGGCAAGCACGGGATGCCGGCCGCGAGCCGCTTAGGTGCACGGAAGCACAAATGACCCGGCCTGGACGGTCATTCATCCTGATCGTAGCCGTTCTGTTTCTTGCCACCTCGCGCGTCATCCACGCGGTTGAGGATGCTCCCAGACCGGCCAGCGCTCTGGAAATGATTGCGATTGCACATCAATTCTGGGTTCGAAGCGGGTTGGTCGGCAGCATCGATAGTTTTACCCTCCGTTGTTGATCGAACCCAGCGACTTCAAGCTTGGATGCATCGGCAGCAGTTTTGCAGATGCTTCCGTTTTTGTGCTTTTGAGGTTTCCACCTCAATTGTCACACCCGGAAGAACCCGCGCAATGGCTGGCGTGATCCCCACAACAAGGCGATCGTCAGCAGCGCGAATGCTCGGGCTCCAGTCACCCTCATAAGTGTGCTGCGTTTTCTGGCTGCGTTGCTTCCGAGTGGGTAGTCCGCAATAACGAAGCGGGTGGCGCTGGAGGAGCTACCGAAGCTCCTGCCAGCACCCAGTTCATCCCTTCATCCGGGGGACTGACAGATTAGGCGACCCGGTATCACCTGCACATTACTCAGAAATTGAATTCTGCCGAAGCACACGGTCACTGGCCTGGAGTTGCGCTGACAAACCGAGCGGGAGCTTTTTCGAAGGTCTCCTTGTGGTCCCTCATACAGAACAAATAAGTCTTGCCTTTGTAGATGGAGGTAATCGTAGGGTCGCCGTCCATGCCGCACACCGGGCAGAGACGTTTGTCGGCGGCGAAACGGTGTGGTTTGGTGTAGACCAGGTTCGAGTCCGGGTTCGTCCAGCCGCGTCCTTGGTATTCGATGTTGTAGGCTGTTTCCTCGGCTACGTCACGGCCGAAATAGCGCTCAACCACGCGGAAAGCAAGATCCATGCCGGAGGTAAGTCCGCCCGAGGACGCCAGATTGCCATCTTCCACGAATCTGGCTCCGCGTTTTAGGTCGATATCCGGGAACTCCACAGCGAAATCCTCATACGCCATGTGAAACGTGGTCGCCGATTTCCCCGACAATAAGCCGGTTTTGGCCAGCACATATGCACCTGTGCAAACCGACATGGTTACATCCGTGCTCTTTGTCGATGTGCGAATCCATTCCAGCATCGCTTGGTTTGCTTTCTGCGCCGGAATGACGATCACTTTGGGTACGGGAGCCGTTTGAAAGGTGTGTTCAGGAGTGATTTTCATCCCCCCGCTTGCAATGATCGGTTCTTTCGTCTCAGCCACAGTATAGAGATGGAATGGAGAATCTTTGTGGCCATGGAGTTGGACATCCTGGAACACCTCCCAAGGTCCGCAGAAGTCGATGATCACCGCGCCTTCGGAAATGGGAAACGCAACCGGGATACTGCCTTGGGCGGGAGGCGTCAGGGGGTTGGAAATGGGTTTAGTCTTGCCTATGGCACTCTTGACTTGGACTCCGTCCGTCCCGGCAAACAACTTGTCGGCCAACAGGGATGGAATTCCAGCGGCCGCACCGAGCGCTGCAGTTCTCTTGAGCAATTCTCTTCGATTCATAATATCCTTTCACTGCTTTTTATGACGTTTTCTGCCTTGTTTTTAGGTAATAGATTCCGGTGCCTTCGTTCTCTACGTGAACTCGGCTCCGATGTCGAAACTAATCAACAATCGTTTTATTGCAATAGCGTCACAACAATGGGTTTCGCGTGACACAAAACCCAGTCCGGCCAAATTAGTTCGTGGTCAAGTCTGTGAAGCGGTGCCGGTAGTCGTTCGGAGGAACATGCAGAACACGAAGAAACGATCGGCGCAAACTCTGAATCGAGCCAAAACCACAGTCGTTTGCGATCTTTTCGAGCTTGTCGCGCGATTCCTCCAATCGGCGCCGGGCTGCTTCAACCCGCAGGTGCTCCACGAACCGAGCTGGGGTTGTGCCTGTGTCCTTGTGGAACACGCGCGCAAAGTTACGCGGACTCATGCCGGCCTTGGCAGCAAGCTTTTCTACCGGCAGGTCCTGGCCCAGATTGTCGTGGGTCCAGGAACGAATCTCTGCGATCTGTTTCCGGTCGGAGGCCTGCAGAGACAATGCAGTACTGAACTGCGATTGACCTCCAGCTCTGCGAAAGTACAAGACCATCTCGCGTGCCACCTTCAGGGCCATCGGCGCCCCAAGGTCCTCTTCAACCAGAGCCAACGCGAGGTCCATACCGGCTGTGACTCCTGCGGTGGTATACGTGTTTCCATCTCGGATGTAGATGGGGTCGGGATCGACAGTGATGTGCTTGAATTTATTTCCCAGCTCCGCCGCCCACTTCCAATGCGTCGTCGCGCGCTTGCCGTCCAAAAGCCCGGCCGAAGCAAGCAGGAAGGCGCCGGTACAGACGGAGCCGATGCGGCGCACTCGTTGTGCGGTTTTTTGCAGCCAGCGAAGTAATTCCTCGTCGCGGGAAGCCGTTTCGACGCCGCTTCCACCCGCCACCAGCAGCGTATCGATCGCTCCGCGGAGAGTGCGGAAGGTTTCACTTCCGGCCAGCATTAATCCGCAGTTTGTGGCTACAGACCTGCTGCGGGTGGTGCTTGCCAGCACGACGTTATAAGGTGCCTTCCGCGTCGGGTACTCTTGGACGAAAAGCTCCGCTGCCCGTACAAAAATTTGAAATGGGCCCGCCACGTCGAGGATCTGACTGTTCGGCGCCGCGAGAAACACGATGGTTCTCGATGAATCCTTCGCGGGAAGCAGCTTTCTTGATCTCTTCATGGCACGATGCTAGTGGCAGAAACCGATGGCAGCAATGACAAAATGGCGTCATTTTCTGCCATCTTGAAGTTAGTGCCAGTTTGTTCTGGTGCGCGAATCAAATCTTTTAAGCGTCAAGCCAGCCGCCTCAGGTGCGCGCGCGGAGTTATAGAACAAAATCTTGTGGCTCCTCACCTCGGCCGTCAGCGAGCAGCAATGGAACGTAATCCTTGCCGCCAAAAA
Source organism: Candidatus Acidiferrales bacterium (assembly GCA_035603035.1). Taxonomy (GTDB): domain Bacteria; phylum Acidobacteriota; class Terriglobia; order Terriglobales; family Acidobacteriaceae; genus Sulfotelmatobacter. Next base: position 30,632 of record DATNLE010000032.1, read on the forward strand.
AACAATTTCTTCTTCCGCATGATCCGGCAGCATGGAGAAATCCCGATAACGATCTGATTTCCTGCGGCGCTTGTATCCCGCTGCGCTCGGGCTAAGGTAATGTCTAGTATGGAGTCAGAAGGTCGGCGCAGATCAAGCCCCAACCTGCCGAGAGAATGTAGACCTTAAGCAGTTATCAAGAACGGGCATCGTTTGTATCAATCGGCAATCCAAAACCATCGCTCGACAACAATGGCGCCGCGCCCGTAAGGAGAGGGGGCAAACCAGGAATGGTTGTCTCCGTCGGGATCAACAGTGATCACTGGGAACTATAATTCCACCGTGGTCAGACACGCCAAAGTAGAGCCTTTACTGCGACCGTTCAACGGTTCTGGACGCATCGTGCGCGCGGTTCCAATGCTTGGTTTCCGGTTGAATTTCTGACCTACAATGACTGCAATAGAGTGTGCTCTTTTTTTGAAGAACAGGCTGGTGCGGAGGACCATTCATGCTAGTAATACGCAAAGCTACGGCGGCCGATGCAACTCTAATCGTGGATATGATTCGTGAACTCGCCGATTTCGAGCATGAACTGGAACAGGTTGATGCCACTCCGCAGGACCTGTTGCGCGACGGTTTTGGAGCCAATCCAAGGTTCTTCGCGTCTGTTGCAGAGTGGAACAGCCAACCGGCAGCATACGCGCTCTATTTCTTCACTTATTCGACGTGGGCGGGCCGCCCCAGCCTGTTTGTGGAAGACCTGTTTGTGCGAACCCAATTTCGCCGCAAAGGGATTGGCAAGGCGCTTCTTGAACATTTAGCCTCTGTCGCCCATGAACAGAACTGCTACGGCATGCACTGGGAGGTGCTGGACTGGAATGCGACTGCCATAGATTTTTATCGTTCGCTCGGTGCAACAATCCGCAATGGATGGCTGCCAATGCTACTCATGGGACGGGGCTTCGAGGAGCTTGCCTCCGTAGAACCGCCAAGCTAGTTGCCTCTCTCAGAGTCGTAGTCTTTGATTGCCAAGTTGGCGATGGCAAAAGTAGCTGGAGGCGCACAGTGATTGCAGTAGAAAGCGGTGCCGGCCTGTCCCTGCTGCTTAATCCCGAAATGACGATGGATTCTTCGGGAAAGTGGGCGACCCTTCATCGACCGAAAGCGTCAGTAAACTTCCGCATTGCCGGACTCAAGCCGCTATCGCGTTGGGAAAAAGCTTGGAAGAGGAGGATCTGCGATGAGATAGTGAAACCTCTTAAAGGAATCCAGCGGGTGAAAGGCCCGCCCTGGTCATGCGGTGTCCAGTGTAGAGGCGGCGTGAGTCTTATCCGGGCTTTTGTACTGAACTTGAGAACCGGGTCGGTGATGAGAAGGGAAAAGGCACAAGCGCGGGTTCCACGAGGCCGAAAGTACCGACGCGACGACCAGGGGCGCACTGCTTTGTAAGAGCAATGAAACGGGGTAATGCTCGTGGAGCAAAGGGAGCAGGTCACCCACGTCGGGGTGGGGTCAACGGGAAACCGGAGGAACTCCTTATCCTGATGGAAGGCGGTGAAGGCAACAGCCTTCACTGGGTGGCACGGGCTGGATGAGTCGAGAGGCTCACGTCCGGATCTGTGAGGGCTTGGGGTGCAATTTCCCGGGCCTACTCGAAGTACCACATGAGTGGTATCCCTAATTGCCATCCAACTGAGAATTGCAGACCCCTCGGCGTGGGAGCCACCCGGATTCCAGCCGTTCGTTTTCGATGGTTCCAGAACCACCGGGCGAGCAGCCCGCAGTATTTGCCAGAAATCTGGGAGAGATCACTTTACTCCGGCAGCGCGGGCCAGTTCCCTCCAAGTGATCAGCTTAATTTTTTGCTGAGCCAGAAGCTCCCGGAACTGGTCACTCGTGAAAAAATCGTAGTCGCGCTGCCTCCAGGCCGAGCCCCATGTGGAGCGTTCCCTGGTGGCGGCCCGTAGTTCATCATCGTCGAAACCGGGATGGATGACGAATTCCGTCACGCCCGGCTTGAGGTTCTGCAACGCAGTGAGATAAAATCCCGCCCATTTTTCCGGCGGAATTTCCGGTTCAATCGTAACCGTATGGTCCAGCACTACATCGCTCGGACCGAGGCTGGCCTGCAAATATGGGTGGTCGGCGAACCAATCTCTGGTGACGAAAACCGGCAGCTTATAGTCGTGAGCCACCCGCAGCATAGTGTCGAACAGTTCTTTGCCGTTCATGATCAGCCGGTACTGGTGTGAATCGAGGTGCGTGGGATGAACGCCCATCGCGAGCGCGCGCTCGATCTGGGCGCGCAGTTCGACCTCGACCTCCTTGGGGTTGATATGCTCGCCCTTTTCCCACTCGTGATGGAAATATCCGTTTTGATCCACCAGGCTCGGCACTTTGTCCGCGGGCGCAACGGGACCCCAGCGGTAATAAACTCGTTCACTCGTCAATGTGAGGTGCAGGCCAAAGTCTGCGTCTGGATGGGATTTGGCATAGTCGGCAATCTCTGGAAACCATGGGCATGGCACCATCAGGCTCGCCGAATTGATCGTCCCGCCTTGCAGAGCTAGGATGGCAGCAGCATTCACCGAGTGGGTTTCGCCCAGATCGTCCGCATGAACAACCAGGAGCTTTGTGCCGGGAGGGTATCCCAGTCGCTCCACCAGAGTCTGCGAAAAGACTCTTACCGGGAAAGTGCACAACAGACAGCCGAGCAACAGTGCTTGCAGGATCAACGAAGGAGTCATTGTCGACTAGTAAACCACACCCCTTCGCCCGGTCAATGAGTGGGACCGCGATTTTTCGAACAGCAAGCGTTAGTTCACTGTAGTACCTGTTGAAGGGAAGTATGCCGTCCACACCTTTCCGTCTTCCGAGTACTCCTGGACTTAGCTGATGCGATCAGTACCCAGGCCCGTCATTGTGTCCCGGATCGTGTAGGTCTTCCCCTGCACCATGGCCACGGAAGTAGCGCTTAGTTCGTTATCCGAAATTGATACTCGATAGACGCCGGAGCCCC